>NZ_OX419519.1:5485000-6092181 GCF_948472415.1 Kitasatospora fiedleri
TTCCGCGCCGACAATGTAGCGGGGCTCAAGCACACCACCGAAGTCGTGTCATTGCAGCAATACTCCCAACGGAGGCTGTGATGGGTAGGGGAGCGTCGTGTGCCGGGTGAAGCAGCCGAGGAATCGAGTTGTGGACGGTTCACGAGTGAGAATGCAGGCATGAGTAGCGATACAAGAGTGGGAAACTCTTGCGCCGATTGACCAAGGGTTCCTGGGTCAAGCTGATCTGCCCAGGGTAAGTCGGGACCTAAGGCGAGGCCGACAGGCGTAGTCGATGGACAACGGGTTGATATTCCCGTACCCGCTTTGAAGCGCCAACGTCGAACCTCTTGATGCTAAGCCCGTGAAGCCGGCCCGGAGTCTTCGGACGAAGGGACGTGGTGGAGCCGGTGACCCAACGGGGTAGTAGGTGAGCGATGGGGTGACGCAGGAAGGTAGTCCAGCCCGGGCGGTGGTTGTCCCGGGGTAAGGGTGTAGGACGAACGGTAGGCAAATCCGCCGTTCACATAGTCTGAGACCTGATGCCGAGCCGATTGTGGTGAAGTGGATGATCCTATGCTGTCGAGAAAAGCCTCTAGCGAGTTTCATGGCGGCCCGTACCCTAAACCGACTCAGGTGGTCTGGTAGAGAATACCGAGGCGTTCGGGTGAACTGTGGTTAAGGAACTCGGCAAAATGCCCCCGTAACTTCGGGAGAAGGGGGGCCATTGCTGGTGACGGGACTTCGCTCCCTGAGCTGGTGGTGGCCGCAGAGACCAGCGAGAAGCGACTGTTTACTAAAAACACAGGTCCGTGCGAAGCCGTAAGGCGATGTATACGGACTGACGCCTGCCCGGTGCTGGAACGTTAAGGGGACCGGTTAGTCCGATTTCGGTCGGGCGAAGCTGAGAACTTAAGCGCCAGTAAACGGCGGTGGTAACTATAACCATCCTAAGGTAGCGAAATTCCTTGTCGGGTAAGTTCCGACCTGCACGAATGGCGTAACGACTTCTCGACTGTCTCAACCACAGGCCCGGTGAAATTGCATTACGAGTAAAGATGCTCGTTTCGCGCAGCAGGACGGAAAGACCCCGGGACCTTTACTATAGCTTGATATTGGTGTTCGGTTCGGCTTGTGTAGGATAGGTGGGAGACTGTGAAACTCGGACGCCAGTTCGGGTGGAGTCGCCGTTGAAATACCACTCTGGTCGTGCTGGATGTCTAACCTGGGTCCGTGATCCGGATCAGGGACAGTGTCTGGTGGGTAGTTTAACTGGGGCGGTTGCCTCCTAAAGGGTAACGGAGGCGCCCAAAGGTTCCCTCAGCCTGGTTGGCAATCAGGTGTTGAGTGTAAGTGCACAAGGGAGCTTGACTGTGAGACTGACGGGTCGAGCAGGTACGAAAGTAGGGACTAGTGATCCGGCGGTGGCTTGTGGAAGCGCCGTCGCTCAACGGATAAAAGGTACCCCGGGGATAACAGGCTGATCTTCCCCAAGAGTCCATATCGACGGGATGGTTTGGCACCTCGATGTCGGCTCGTCGCATCCTGGGGCTGGAGTAGGTCCCAAGGGTTGGGCTGTTCGCCCATTAAAGCGGTACGCGAGCTGGGTTTAGAACGTCGTGAGACAGTTCGGTCCCTATCCGCTGTGCGCGTAGGAGTGTTGAGAAGGGCTGTCCCTAGTACGAGAGGACCGGGACGGACGAACCTCTGGTGTGCCAGTTGTCCTGCCAAGGGCATGGCTGGTTGGCTACGTTCGGGAGGGATAACCGCTGAAAGCATCTAAGCGGGAAGCCTGCTTCGAGATGAGCACTCCCACCTCCTTGAGAGGGTAAGGCTCCCAGTAGACGACTGGGTTGATAGGCCGGATATGGAAGCCCTGTGAGGGGTGGAGTTGACCGGTACTAATAGGCCGAGGGCTTGTCCTCAGTTGCTCGCGTCCACTGTGTTGTTCTGAAACAACGACCCCCGCATGATGGCGGGCGGTGCACAGTTTCATAGTGTTTCGGTGGTCATAGCGTGAGGGAAACGCCCGGTTACATTCCGAACCCGGAAGCTAAGCCTCACAGCGCCGATGGTACTGCAGGGGGGACCCTGTGGGAGAGTAGGACGCCGCCGAACAATCTTTGTGGGAAAGCCCCCTGATGGGATGTCAGGGGGCTTTTTCGCGTTCCCGGCAGACTGCCGGTCACCAGGAGGGGAGGACCGGGCGGGGTGCGCCTGCCGGCGTGCGCTGGGCCGGGCAGCACGGGGTGGTGTTGACGGCGAGTTCGGTGACCGAGGGGATGCGGCGGCGGTTGGCGGAGGACCCGTGGCTGTCCGTCTCGATGTCGGGGCGGTACGCGGACGGGGCGGACGAGCAGACGGACGCCCAGGTGCGGGCAGCGTTGCACCGGGCGCTGCCGGGGACGTCAGTGCAGGTCGAAGAGGTGTTGCACGCCTCGGTTCCGCTGGTGGTGCCGCTGCCGGCGGGAAGCGCCGCCGAGGTGGGGGCGGGGCAGGGCGCGGGGTAGTCGTTGACGCCGTTGGCGGTGGCGGGCCCGCAGCGGCTCGCGGAGTTGGTGCGGGGGGCCTGGCCGGCCGGGGCGGGGGAGGTGGTGCTGTCGGAGTCGGTGGCGTTGACGAAGCCGGGCAAGCCAGTGCCCGTGCCGGTGGTGGTGAGGGGGTATACCGGGAGGCGCCGGGGGTGGTGCTGGCCCCGCGGGACCTGTTGCGGACGGACCCGCTGCTGCGGGGGAGGTGGACGTCCAGTGGACGGCGCTGCTGGACCTGCGGCGGTTGCGGTTGGGCGGGGGGACGGTGTTTGCGGAACGGAGCCGGGTGGAGCGGTTGACGGCGGGCTATCCGGTCCGGGCGGCATTCCGCGGGGCGGAGCCATTGGTGGGGGGCGGTGCGGGCGGTCAGTGAGATCCCGGCGGTGCTGATGGCGCGTTCGGGGATGCTGGTGTCAGTGGTGATGCTGGGGGTGCTGTCGGCGGTGGCGATGGTGATGACGGCTCGTCAACTGGCAGACTTCCGGCGGGCGGAGCTCCTGCTGCAGTTGGCGCGCGGGTCGGGTCGGGCCCGGCTGCTGGGGACTGCGGCGGGACTGGAGGCGATGGAGGCGCGCGGGTCGGGTCGAGCCTGGCTGCTGGGGGCCGCGGCGGGGTTGGAGGCGATGGAGGCACGCGGGTCGCGGACGCTGGATGCGACCTGGGCGTTCTGGACGGCCGAGCAGCCCTGGGAGACCGGCGGGACTTCCCGCAGGGCGGGGGAACTGTCGTGCGGGGCTCGGGACTTCGGTAAGGCGCTGGCGGTGTCGGCGTGTGGCGGGGTGGTCTCGGACCGGTTCCCCTGCCCGGCCGGGACCAGGACGATGGGGGTGCCGAAGCTGACCGAGCGGCTGTCGGCGCTGGTGGACGCCTGCGCGGTGCAGTGGGCCCGGACGGTGGTGCTCCGGTCGTTCGCGTCGGCGGGTCTGCCGGCGATCGGGGTGTCTGCGGTGGTGGCCGCGGCCCGGCTGGGGGCGCGGCGCAGGGAGGCGGCGCTGGCGCTCCAGCGGGCCCGAGGTGCGGGTGAGTCCCGCGCTGGCCGCCGTTCGGCGGCTGGAGGCGGCTCCGGCGGCCTTGGCGGGCCTGCTGGCGGGGTGGGCGGTGTCCGTCCGGTGGGCGGACGGGCGGCTGCTGGGGGCGTGGTGGCGGGTGCGTCGGCGGTGGCGGTGTGGTGGCAGGGCCGGGCGGCACGCCGGGCGGGTCGTGAGCCGGTGCGCCGACGGGGTCCGAGGCGGGCATCGGGGTTGTCCGCGCGGCTGGTGGCGGAGGGGGCGGGCGTGCTGCAGTTACGGCTGCGCGGCGCGGCCCCGGCGGGGGTCGGGGCGGAGCCTCAACTGGCGCTGATGCCGGTGGTATCGGGCCTGGCGGCGGCCGCGCAGTGGCGTACGGGCGGTGGCGCAGTGATCCTGGGCCCGGCGCAGCGTCCGCTGCCGGTGGAGGAGTTGGGCCGGGTGCCGGGGGTGGCCGGGGTGCTCCAGGTGCGCGGTGGGCTGGCGGCGCTGACCTCGGACGACGACGGTGTGACGGTAAGGGCGTCGGCCTATCCGGTGGCGTTGGCCCGGTACGAGCCGGGGTCGGCGCTGGCGGCGCTCGCGGCGGTGCCGGAGCTGGCCGAGCCGCTCGGCACGAGGGCGGAACTCTCGGCGCTGGCCGATCAAGTGACGGCGGATCGGTTCCCGGACGGCTCGTTTGACGCGGACGCGGGGCGCGGTGGCGGACCGGGCGATCGGGCCGGTGGCCGGTGACGTCGACGTGGCGGGTGGGCTGCTGGTGTTCGGCGGGCCGGGGGCAGAGCGGGCAGCGCGGCGCGGCGGTGCTGTTCGCCGATCCGGGTCGGCCGGGGTCGGCGGCAGGTGCGGCGCGGATCGACGCGGCGTGCCGGTCGAAGTCCGCTTCCTGGGTGGGCAGTTGAGGGAAGCGTCGGGGGACGGTCTGGTGGCCGCGCTGGAGACGGCGTTCCGGGTGCTGGCGGCGCTCGGGCTGCTGCTCGGGCTGGTCGCGGTGGTACTGGAGCTGTTGCTCGGCGGGCGGGCCGCGGCGGGCGTCCGGCTGGTCCAGCTGCTGCCGGTGGTGGCGGCGGCGGTGGTCGGCGGCACGCTGCTCGGGCTGGCGCTGCCGTGGTTGCTCGGCCCGGCGCTCGACCTGCGAGCCTCCACGGCCGGTCCGGGCGCGCCGGTGCTCGCCCCGGACCGGGCGGCGGTCGGGTTGCTGGTGCCGGGCGCGGTGGTGCTGGAGGGGGTGGCGGGGTGGTGCGCCGCGAGCGCGCGGCCCCGCCGGGCGCGACCGGTCTGTCGGTCGGGCGGAGTACCTTTCCCGGTGGCGTGTTCCTGATCGCGGGTGAGGTGTCCGGTGCAGCTGGCTCAGGTGGAGGGGGTCCTGGAGCGGATCACGTACGCCAACGAGGAGACGGGGTACACGGTCGCCCGGGTGGACACCGGGCGCGGGGCGAACGACCTGCTGACGGTGGTGGGGGCGCTGCTGGGGGCGCAGGTGGGGGAGAGCCTGCGGCTGTTCGGGCGGTGGGGCTCGCACCCGCAGTACGGGCGGCAGTTCACGGTGGAGAACTACACGACGGTGCTGCCGGCCACCGTCCAGGGCATCCGGCGGTACCTGGGCTCGGGGTTGATCAAGGGGATCGGGCCGCGGTTCGCGGAGCGGATCGTGGAGCGCTTCGGGGTGGAGACCCTGGAGGTGATCGAGAACGAGCCGCAGCGGCTGATCGAGGTGCCGGGCCTGGGCCCGAAGCGCACGAAGATGATCGCCAAGGCGTGGGAGGAGCAGAAGTCCATCAAGGAGGTGATGGTCTTCCTGCAGGGCGTCCAGGTGTCGACCTCGCTGGCGGTGCGGATCTACAAGCAGTACGGCGACGCCTCGATCGGGGTGGTGAAGAACCAGCCGTACCGCCTGGCGTCGGACGTGTGGGGCATCGGCTTCCTGACGGCGGACCGGATCGCGCAGGCGGTGGGCATCCCGCACGACTCGCCGGAGCGGGTGAAGGCGGGCCTGCAGTACGCGCTGTCGCAGTCCACCGACCAGGGGCACTGCTACCTGCCGGAGGAGCGGCTGATCGCGGACGGCGTGAAGCTGCTCCAGGTGGACGTCGGGCTGGTGATCGACTGCCTGGCGGAGCTGGTCGCGACGGAGGGGGTGGTCCGCGAGCGGCTGCCGGGGGCGGACGGGCAGCAGGTCACGGCGGTGTACCTGGTGCCGTTCCACCGGGCGGAGCTGTCGATGGCGGGCCAGCTGCTGCGGCTGCTGCGGGCGGACGGGGACCGGATGCCGTGGTTCCGGGACGTGGACTGGCCGGCCGCGCTGGGCTGGTTGGCGAAGCGGACGGGGGCGGAGCTGGCCCCGGAGCAGGAGCAGTCGGTGCGGCTGGCGCTGACCGAGAAGGTCGCGGTGCTGACCGGCGGCCCGGGCTGCGGCAAGTCCTTCACGGTGCGCTCGATCGTCCAGTTGGCGCTGGCGAAGCGGGCGAAGGTGGTGCTGGCGGCGCCGACCGGGCGGGCGGCGAAGCGGCTGGCGGAGCTGACCGGCGCGGAGGCGTCGACGGTGCACCGGCTGCTGGAGTTGAAGCCGGGCGGGGACGCCGCCTACGACCGGGACCGGCCGCTGGACGCGGACCTGGTGGTGGTCGACGAGGCCTCGATGCTGGACCTCATCCTGGCGAACAAGCTGGTCAAGGCGGTGGCGCCGGGCGCGCACCTGCTGTTCGTGGGGGACGTCGACCAGCTGCCCTCGGTGGGCGCGGGCGAGGTGCTGCGGGACATGCTCTCGCCCGGCAGCCCGATCCCGTCGGTCCGGCTGACCAGGATCTTCCGGCAGGCCCAGCAGTCCGGCGTGGTGGTGAACGCGCACCGGATCAACGAGGGCCTGCCGCCGCTGACCGAGGGCCTGCCGGACTTCTTCCTGTTCGTGGAGGACGACGCGGAGCGCGCGGCGGGCCTGACGGTGGACGTGGTGGCCCGCCGCATCCCGCAGCGCTTCGGCCTGGACCCGCGGCGCGACGTGCAGGTGCTGGCGCCGATGCACCGCGGCCCGGCCGGGGCCGGCGCGCTGAACACGCTGCTCCAGTCGGCCGTCACCCCGGCCCGGGAGGGACTGCCCGAACGCCGCTTCGGCGGGCGGACGTTCCGGGTCGGCGACAAGGTCACCCAGGTCCGGAACAACTACGACAAGGGGCGCAGCGGCGTCTTCAACGGCACCGTGGGCGTCGTGACGGCACTGAGCGTGGACGACCAGCGGCTGACGGTGATGACCGACGAGGACGAGGAGATCCCGTACGACTTCGACGAGCTGGACGAGCTGGCGCACGCGTACGCGGTGACGATCCACCGTTCGCAGGGCAGCGAGTACCCGGCGGTGGTGATTCCCGTCACCACCTCGGCGTGGACGATGCTCCAGCGCAACCTGTTGTACACGGCGGTGACGCGGGCCCGGAAGCTGGTGGTGCTGGTCGGGTCGCGCAAGGCCATCGGGCAGGCCGTGCGGGCGGTCAGCGCCGGTCGGCGGCACTCCGCGCTGGACCACAGATTGGCTGCGGGCTGAGTTCCAGGGGGTACGGTACGTTCAGAGGTTGTCTTGACGTGAAGAGATTTAGGGCGGAACCTGGTCCGGTGCCGCTGCCGATCTTGTCCGGTTCGCACCGGTGGCGGCAGCGGAGTTTGTAGGCCCCGGTCCTTCCCGGGGTCACCCCCGGGTGCGCGGCCGTCCTTCGGGTGGGGGATCGTTGAGACAGTCAGGGCAGTCGGATGAGGATCAATTTCGTCGGTGAGGAAGACGTGAGCGACAAATCGGTAGTACTGCGGTACCAGGACGGCGAGTACGAGTACCCCGTCGTCGAGAGCACTGCGGGCAACTCCGGCTTCGACATCTCGAAGCTGCTCCCGCAGACCGGCCTGGTCACCCTGGACAACGGTTTCGGCAACACCGCCGCCAACAAGTCCGCGATCACCTTCATTGACGGTGACGCCGGAATCCTGCGCTACCGCGGCTACCCGATCGAGCAGCTGGCCTCGGAGGCCAACTTCATCGAGACCGCTTACCTGCTGATCAACGGCGAGCTGCCGAAGGCCGGCGAGCTGGAGGCGTTCAGCAACGAGATCACCCAGCACACCCTGCTGCACGAGGACGTCAAGCGCTTCTACCAGGGCTTCCCCCGGGACGCGCACCCGATGGCGATGCTCTCCTCGGTGGTCGGCGCGCTCTCCACGTTCTACCCGGAGAGCCACAACCCGTTCGACGAGGCGCAGCGCAACCTGTCGACGGTCCGCCTGCTGGCGAAGCTGCCGACCATCGCGGCCTACGCGTACAAGAAGGCGATGGGCCAGCCCTTCGTCTACCCGCGCAACGACCTCGGCTACGTCGAGAACTTCCTGCGGATGACCTTCGCCGTCCCGGCCGAGGACTACGAGCTGAACCCGGTCGTGGTCAACGCCCTGGACAAGCTGTTCATCCTGCACGCGGACCACGAGCAGAACTGCTCCACCTCGACGGTGCGCCTGGTCGGCTCCTCGCACGCCAACCTGTTCGCCTCGATCTCGGCGGGCATCTCGGCGCTCTGGGGCCCGCTGCACGGCGGCGCCAACCAGGCCGTGCTGGAGATGCTGGAGCAGATCCAGAAGGACGGCGGCGACGTCGACGCGTTCATCCGCAAGGTGAAGAACCGCGAGGACGGCGTCAAGCTGATGGGCTTCGGCCACCGCGTCTACAAGGCGTTCGACCCGCGCGCCGCGCAGGTCAAGGTGCTCGCCCACGAGGTGCTGGCCCAGCTCGGCCAGTCCGACGAGCTGCTGGAGATCGCGCTCAAGCTGGAGGAGCACGCGCTCAAGGACGACTTCTTCGTCTCGCGCAAGCTCTACCCGAACGTGGACTTCTACACCGGCCTGATCTACCGCGCGATGGGCTTCCCGACCAGCATGTTCACCGTGCTGTTCGCGATCGGCCGGCTCCCCGGCTGGATCGCCCACTGGCACGAGATGATCAAGGACCCGACCAGCCGGATCGGCCGCCCGCGGCAGATCTACACCGGCGTGGAGATCCGCGACTACGTGCCGCTCGACGCGCGCTGAGCCGTCGGCCGCGGAGCCGAAGGGGCCCGGTCCCGCCCTCCCGTACAGGGGGCGGGACCGGGCCCCTTCGCGTGTCGCCGTACCGGGGCGCACGGCGCCCGGGACGGGCCCGGTCGGGAACGGCCGCTCAAAGCGTCCCCGGGTCCGGGTCCGGCCCGGTGCCGTGCGCGAGGGCGATCGACGAATCGACAGCCCGTCCGGGGCCCGCCGGAGCCCCGCTCTACAAAAGGTAAGACGTACCAGGGGGCGCAGAGTTACGCCAGGGGGGTGTGAGTTGGCTCTCTCCACTCTCCGTGTGCGTCCGCGCACCCGGGCGTCCGCGCGCATACCACACCGCACGGCCGGCGTGCGGCGTCACCCACCCCACCGGCTCCGCGACCCAGCGTGATAGGAATCGTGGCAATCCGGTACGGACCGCCCGCGACCTGCGGCGCGGCGAACGGTCAGGGAGGGAGTGCGCAATGGCCAGGAACGTCGTCGTCACCGGTGGTGGCACCGGCATCGGGCTGGATCTGGCCCGGCGCTTCGCCGAGGCCGGGGAGCGGGTGGTGATCGTCGGCCGCCGCCCCGGCGTCCTCGACCACGCCGTCCAGGAGCTCGGCCCGAACGTCACCCCGCTGGTGTGCGACCTGGCCGACCCGGACGCGGTGGAGGCCGCCCTGGACGTGCTGCCCGCCCGGATCGACGTGCTGGTCAACAACGCCGGCAGCCGGGAGACCGTGCCCGGCGCCGGACCGCACGCGGTGCTGGCCCGCTGGCGCGGCGACTTCGAACGCAACGTGCTGACCGCGGTGCTGCTCACCGAGTCCGTCCGCGACCGGCTCACCCCCGGCTCCGGCCGGGTGGTCACCGTCTCCTCGATCGCCGCGCTGCGCGGCGCGGGCTCCTACGGGGCCGCGAAGGCCTCCCTGCACGCCTGGAACCACTTCCTGGCCGCCCAGCTCGGCCCGTCCGGGATCACCGCCAACATCGTCGCCCCGGGCACCGTCGCGGGCACCGAGTTCTTCGGCCCGCGACTGGACGAGGCCGAGGTGGCCCGGCGCTCGGCGCGCACGCTGCTCGGCCGGATCGGCGAACCCGGGGAGGTCGCCGCCGCCGTCTACTTCCTCGCCTCCGCCGAGGCCGGGTTCATCACCGGCGAGATCCTGCACTGCAACGGCGGCGAACTGCTGGGCCGCTGACGTCCCGTCAGGCTGCTCGGAACTTGCGTAGTCGCAGGCTGTTGCCGATGACGAACAGGGAGGAGCTGGCCATGGCGGCTCCGGCGATCATGGGGTTGAGGAGGCCGGTGGCGGCGAGGGGGAGGGCGGCGGTGTTGTAGGCGAAGGCCCAGAAGAGGTTGCCTTTGATGGTGGTGAGGGTGTGGCGGGCGAGGCGGATGGCGTCGGCGGCGGTGCGCAGGTCGCCGCGGACGAGGGTGAGGTCGGCGGCTTGGATGGCGGCGTCGGTGCCGGTGCCGAGGGCGAGTCCGAGGTCGGCTTGGGCGAGGGCGGCGGCGTCGTTGACGCCGTCGCCGATCATGGCGACGGTGTGGCCTTGGTGTTGGAGGTGTCGGATGGTGGCGGCTTTGTCCTGGGGGAGGACGTCGGCGTGGACGTCGTGGGCGGGGATGCCGATTTCGGCGGCGACGGCTTCGGCGGTGGTCCGGTTGTCGCCGGTGAGCAGGATGGGGCGTAGGCCCAGGGCGCGTAGTCGGGTGACGGCTTCGGCGCTGGTGGGTTTGACGGCGTCGGCGACTTCCAGCAGGGCGCGGGGTGTGCCGTCCCAGGCGAGGGTGATGGCGGTTCGTCCGGCTTGTTCGGCGGTGGTCTTGGCGGTGGCGAGGGCGGGTGGCAGGGGGGTGTCGAGGAGGGTGGCGCGTCCGGCGGTCACCGCGTGCCCCTCGACGGTGCCCCGCACGCCCAGGCCGGGGAGGTTCTGGAAGTCCTCGACGGCGGGCAGCTCACCGAACCGTTCTCGGGCGGCGGTGGCGATGGCGCGGGCGATGGGGTGTTCGGAGGCGTGTTCCAGGGCGCCGGCCAGCCGTAGTGCCTGGTCCTCGTCGACGTCTTCGGTGGTGTGGAGGGTGAGGAGGGTCATCTGTCCGGTGGTGACGGTGCCGGTCTTGTCGAGGACGACGGTGTCGGCTTTGCGGGTGTTCTCCAGGACTTCGGGGCCTTTGATGAGGATGCCGAGTTGGGCGCCGCGTCCGGTGCCGACGAGGAGGGCGGTGGGGGTGGCCAGGCCCAGGGCGCAGGGGCAGGCGATGATCAGGACTGCGACGGCGGCGGTGAACGCTTCGGTGGGGTTGTCGGAGGTCAGGAGCCAGCCGACCAGGGTGGCCAGTGCCAGGACGATGACGGCGGGTACGAAGAGGGCGGAGATCCGGTCGGCCAGGCGTTGGGCGGCGGCTTTGCCGTTCTGGGCGTCCTCGACGAGTCTGGCCGTTCGGGCCAGTTGGGTGTCGGCGCCGATGCGGGTGGCCTGTACGACCAGTCGGCCGCCCGCGTTGACGGTGGCGCCGGTGACGGTGTCCCCGACGGTGACCTCGAGGGGCACGGATTCGCCGGTGAGCATGGAGGCGTCCACGGCGGAGCTGCCCTCGATCACGGTGCCGTCGGTGGCGATCTTCTCGCCGGGGCGCACCACGAAGCGGTCCCCGACGGCGAGTTGCCCGACCGGGACGCGGACCTCCCGGCCCCCACGCAGCACCACCACGTCCTTCGCACCGAGGTCGAGCAGGGCGTGCAGGGCGGCGCCGGCCCGGCGCTTGGAGCGGGCTTCCAGCCAGCGGCCGAGCAGGATCAGGGTGGTGACGGCGGACGCGGTCTCCAGGTAGAGCGCGGAGGAGGCGTCGGTGGCGCCGACGGTGAGCGAGAAGGCGTGCCGCATGCCGGGCATCCCGGCGTCGCCCCAGAACAACGCCCACACCGACCAGCCGAACGCGGCCAGGGTGCCGAGCGAGACCAGGGTGTCCATGGTCGCCGCGCCGTGCCGGGCGTTGGTCCAGGCGGCCCGGTGGAACGGCAGGCCGCCGTACACGACGACCGGGCCGGTGAGCGCGAAGGCCAGCCACTGCCAGTTGTCGAACTGCAGGGCGGGGACCATCGAGAGCAGCACGACGGGGACGCTGAGCACGGCGCTGACCAGCAGCCGGTCGCGCAGGGGATCGGGCTCGGCGGGCCCGGGTGCGGGCGCGGCGGGCGGGGGCGGGAGTTCGGCGGTGTAGCCGGTCCGCTCCACGGTGGCGATCAGGTCGGCGACGCTGGTGCCGGGGCCGAAGTCCACCCGGGCCTTCTCGGTCGCGTAGTTGACGCTGGCCCGCACGCCGTCGATCCGGTTGAGCTTCTTCTCGATCCGGGCGGCGCAGGAGGCGCAGGTCATGCCGCCGATGGACAGCTCGACGCGGTCGCGGGCGGCGGGGTCGGTGGTGGTGCTCATCAGCTCGTCCGGTTCGCTCGGGTTCGCTCGGGTGTGCGGTGCGGGGCGGGGCGGCGCGGGGCCGCCCCGTGGCGGGTCAGGCGGCCCGGCCGACCAGTTCGTAGCCGGCCTCGTCCACCGCGGCGGCGATCTGCTCGTCACTGGGGGCGGGCTCGGCGGTGACGGTGACGGTGCCGGCCTGGGCGTCGGCGCTGACCGCGGTGACGCCGGGCAGCGCGGAGACCTCGCCGTCGATCGCCTTCTCGCAGTGGCCGCAGCTCATCCCGCTGACGGTGTAGGTGACGGTGCTGGACATGGGAACCTCCCGGAACGTGCTGGGGCGGGGCCGGATGCCGGGCCCGGGGCGTGCTGCGCCTCGGAGAACCACAGTACCCCCTGGGGTATTCCACCGAGGGCGGGGCGCATTCCGGCCCGCACGTCCGCGGCCCGTCCCCGAGGGTAGTCCGCGCCGGACCGGGAGCGGCGGCGGCGGGCGGCCCCACGCCGGGCCGCCGCCCGGCCGTCATCCGAACGGCCAGGCCCGGCGGGGTGCCGCGACCCGGGGCGCGGGGCCCCGGCCGGACGCCCGGGAGCCCTCCGTCCGGCGCCGCCGGCGTTTCGCCCGGACGGAGCAGAGCGGCCTGCTGTCCGATATGTTCGTTAGGTGCACTTTCGACGCGGGGGCGGCACGCCGTCCGGCAGCACCGGCGGAGTGCCGCCCAGCCGGCAGCGCAACGCCCTGCTGGCGGCCGACCTCCAGGACCTGTCGCTGCTGCGCCGGGCCGGGCCCGCGCTGCTCGCCATCGCGATCGTCTCCCTCGCCGACTACCTCTCCGGGCAGGACCGCTACCTGGCCCCGCTGATGGTCGTCGTCCCGTCGGTCGCCGCGCTCACCCTGCGTCCGCGCGAACTGCTCGCGGTCTGCTTCCTCGGCCTGATGGCGCTGCTCGTCCTCAGCGGCTACGACGAGGTCGACAACCTCAGCGACAGCCGCTTCCTGTACGGCGCGATGGTCAGCTACGTCGCGGTCACCGCGCTCAGCGCCGGGATCGCCGAGCTGCGGATGCGAAGAGCCGCGGCCTTCGCCGCCGTCAGCTCGGTCGCGGAGGCCGCCCAGCGGGCGCTGCTGCGCCAGCCCGAACCGGTGGTCGGGCCGCTGCGGCTGGCCGTGCGGTACGTGTCCGCCGCGGACGCCGCCCGGATCGGCGGCGACCTCTACTCCGTCCTGGACACCCCGTACGGCACCCGGGTGCTGGTCGGCGACGTCCGCGGCAAGGGGCTCGGGGCGGTGCAGACCGCGGCGGTGGTGCTCGGCGCGTTCCGGGAGGCCGCGTACGACGAGGAGCAGCTGCCCGCGGTGGCCGGGCGGATCGAGGCCAGCATGCGCCGGCACGTGCCCGACGGGGAGTTCACCACCGCGATGTTCGCCGCCTTCCGCGAGCCCGGCAGCGTCGACCTGCTGCACCTGGGCCACGTCCCGCCGCTGCGGGTGCGCGCCGACGGGCGGGCCGAGGTGCTCGAACCCGAGGACCCCTGGCTGCCGCTCGGCCTCGGGCACCTGGTCAGCGGCCGGCCCAGCCCGACCGCGGTGCCGTTCGGCCCGCGCGACGTGCTGGTGCTGTGCACCGACGGCGTGATCGAGGCGAAGGGCGCGCCCGGCGGCGAGTTCTACCCGCTGGCCGAACGCGCCGGGCCGCTGGTCCGCGACGGCTGGCGCTCGCTGGCCGACCTCGACGCCGCCGTCGCCCGCCTGTACGCCGACCTGCTCGCGCACACCGGCGGCGAACTCGGCGACGACGCGCTGCTGCTGCTGGTCACCCGGCCCGCGCCGGACGCGGCGCCCTGAGCCGGGCGGGGGCGCTCACTTCGCGTCCCCGTAGCAGTCGACCACGGCGGTGCTCAGCGGGAAGCGCACCGGGGTGTCGCCGAAGACCAGGGCGGTGGCCTCCTCGGCGGCCTCGGTGACGGCGGCGGCGACGGCGTCGGCCAGGTCGGCGGGGGTGTGCACCATCACCTCGTCGTGCTGGAAGAACACCAGGTGCGGGCGGTCGTCGCCGGAGCGCAGCGCGGCCAGCCGGCGGCGCAGCGCCGCCAGCAGGGCCAGCGCCCAGTCCGCGCCGCTGCCCTGGATCACGAAGTTGCGGGTGAACCGGCCGCGGGCGCGGGCCGAGCGGCCGCCCGCCTCGCCGGACTCCGGGGCCTCCGTCAGGTCCAGCCAGTCCGCCGAGGGCGGCGGGCAGGCCCGGCCCAGCCGGGAGGACACCACCCCGCCGTCCTCCCCGGTGCGGGCCGCCGCCTCCACGTACCCCATCGCCGCCGGGTAGCGGCGGCGCAGCGTGTTCAGCAGCGGGCCGATGCCGCCGCCGGTCTGGCCGTACATCGCGCCCAGCAGGCCCAGCTTCGCCTTGTCCCGGTCGCCCTGGAACGCGCTCGCGGCCAGCGCCGCGTACAGGTCGCCGTCGGCGGCCGTCCGGGCCAGCCCGGCGTCCCCCGACAGGGCGGCCAGCACCCGG
This sequence comes from Kitasatospora fiedleri, assembly GCF_948472415.1. Classification (NCBI taxonomy): domain Bacteria; kingdom Bacillati; phylum Actinomycetota; class Actinomycetes; order Kitasatosporales; family Streptomycetaceae; genus Kitasatospora; species Kitasatospora fiedleri. The sequence goes on from NZ_OX419519.1 coordinate 5,499,491, forward strand.
GGCTCCAGCTGCGCCGCGTCCGCGACCACCAGCAGCCAGCCCGGATCGGCCACCACCGCGCCGCGCAGGGTGCGCGGGATCTGCAGCGCCCCGCCGCCGCGCGAGGCCCAGCGGCCCGTCACCACGCCGCCCACCACGTACTCCGGGCGGAACCGGCCGCCGCGCGCCCAGGCCGCCTGCCAGGCCCAGCCGTGTGCGGCGTGCAGCCGGGACAGCTCCTTGTAGCGCACCATCAGGGCGGCCGCCGGGTGGTCCACCGCCTTCAGCTCCCAGGAGCGGGTCGAGGACAGCTGGACGCCCCGGTCGGCGAACGCCTTGATCACCTGGGTGTGCGAGTCCAGGTTGAACGGGCGGGCGCCCAGCGCGCGCTGCACCTCCAGGGCCAGCTCGGCGAGCTTCGGCGGCAGCGCGCCCGGGATCGCCGGGCGCGGCCCGAGCAGCTCGGTCAGCAGCCCGTCGTGCACGTCGGAGCGCCAGGGCAGCCCGTCGTGCGCCATCTCGCAGGCCAGCAGCGCCCCCGCCGACTCGGCCGCCACCAGCAGCCGGAACCGGGCGCGGGCCGCCGGGTCGGCGATCGCCGCGAGCCGCCGCAGCTGCTCCGCGTGGACCGCCACGGTGGCCTCCAACTGGTCCGTGCCCGGCGGCAGTTGCAGCCGGTCCGGGGCGAACAGGCCGTCCTCGTCGGGCAGCGCGCCCTCCGGCAGGTCGGCCGGCACCGGCAGGCCGCGCAGCCGGGCCCAGGCCGCGCCCAGCGAACGCGGCGCCCCGAACCGGCCCTCCCGGCCCAGCAGCAGCGCCTCGGTCAGCCGCAGGTCGTGGCAGCGCGCCAGCCGCTCCGGCAGGGCGGCCAGCAGCGGGCCGTACCCGGTGTCCGCCGTCGGCCACACCCAGCGCGGGGCGTGCGCGGCCTCCACCGCGGCCACCGCCTCGGCGAGCCGCGGCGCGCGCTCGGGCGGGCCCAGCGGCGCGCCGTCCTCGCCGAGCGGCCGCAGTCGGCCGCCCGGGCCGTGCGGGTCGGGCACCAGGGCGTAGCGCACGGGCGGCGGCTCCTCTCGACCAGCTGTTTCGGTGCTTCTCGGTGCTGCTCAGTGCTTCTCGGGGGCGTCCGGGGCCCGGGGGCGGGACCTGACGACGGTAGCCGGTGGGGGTGACAGCCGGCGTCGCGGCACGAGGGGGGGACGCGCGGTCGAAGGGGCGCGCGGGCCGGGGGCACCCGGTCGGAGGGGGCGCGCGGGCCCTGGGGCGGGGGTGCGGGACGGGCCGGGTGGGGCGCGCGGGGCGGGGCCGGGCGGCGGCTTGCCGTGCCAGTGTTCCGCCGACGCCCGGGGGCCCGTAATCTCGCCGACATGAGCGACAATCCCTTCTTCTCGCCCAGCACCCTGGTGTACGAGCTCCCGCCCTTCGCCGAGATCCGGGAAGAGCACTACCGCCCGGCCTTCGAGCGGGGCATGGCCGACCAGCTCGCCGAGGTCGCCGCGATCGCCGCGGACCCCGAGCCGCCGACCTTCGACAACACCGTGGTGGCGCTGGAGCGTTCGGGAGCGGTGCTGCGCCGGGTGACGGCGGTCTTCTTCAACCAGGACTCCTCCGACACCACCCCCGGCGTCCAGGCGCTCGACGCCGAGGTCAGCCCCCTGCTGGCCGCGCACGCCGACGCGATCCACCTCGACCCGGCGCTGTTCGCCCGGCTCGACGCCCTGCACCGGGCCCGGCACGGCCTCGGCCTGGACGCCGAGTCGCTGCGCCTGCTGGAGCGCCGGCACACCGCCTTCGTCCGGGCCGGCGCCCGCCTGGACGCCGACGGCCAGCGCCGGCTGCGCGAGATCAACGCCGAACTCGCCGCCGACAGCGCCGCGTTCCGCAGGAACACGCACGCGGCCTCGCTGGCCGGCGCGGTCGCGGTGGACAGCGCCGCCGCCCTCGACGGCCTGCCCGAGGCGGAGATCGCCGCCGCCGCGGAGAACGCCCGGGCGCTCGGCCGGGACGGCCGCTGGGTGCTCAGCCTGAAGAACTTCTCCCAGCAGACCGAACTCGCCCGCCTCACCGACCGCGACCTGCGCCGCCGCCTGCTCACCGCCTCGCTGGGCCGCGGCCTGGACACCAACGGCCCGCTCGCCGCCAAGATGGCCGCGCTGCGCGCCGAACGCGCCGCCCTGCTCGGCCACCCCACCCACGCCTCGTACGTGGTCGCCGACGAGACCGCCGGCACCGTCGAGGCGGTCGGCGCGATGCTCGGCCGGCTGGTCGCCCCCGCCGTCGCCAACGCCGAGCGCGAGGCCGCCGACCTGGCGGCCGCCGCGGCCGTCGACGGGATCGGCGAACTGGCCGCCCACGACTGGGCGTTCTACGCCGAGAAGGTGCGCGCCGAGCGCTACGACGTGGACACCGCGGCGCTGCGCCCCTACTTCGAGCTGGAGCGGGTGCTGCGCGACGGCGTCTTCTTCGCGGCCGGGCTCGCCTACGGGCTGACCTTCACCGAGCGGCCCGACCTGACCGCGTACCACCCCGACGCTCGGGTCTTCGAGGTGTTCGACGCGGACGGCTCGGCGCTGGGCCTGTTCATCGGGGACTTCCACGCCCGCGAGTCCAAGCGCGGCGGCGCCTGGATGAACGAACTCGTCGCCCAGTCGCGGCTGCTGGGGACCCGCCCGGTGGTCGTCAACAACCTCAACATCGCCCGCCCGGCGCCCGGCGAGCCCGCGCTGCTCAGCTGGGACGAGGTGCGCACCCTGTTCCACGAGTTCGGGCACGCGCTGCACGGGCTGTTCTCGGACGTCGAGTACCCGTCGTTCTCGGGCACCGAGGTGCCGCGCGACTTCGTCGAGTTCCCGTCCCAGGTCAACGAGATGTGGATGACCCGGCCCGAGGTGCTGGCCAACTACGCCCGCCACCACGAGAGCGGCGAGCCGCTGGACGCCGCCGTGGTCGAGCGGATGCTCGCCGCCGAGAACTACGGGCAGGGCTTCCGGACCGTCGAGTACCTGTCGGCGGCGCTGCTCGACTGGGCCTGGCACACCCGCGGCGCGGACGACCCGGTCGTCGCGGACGCGGAGGAGTTCGAGGCGCGGGCGCTGGCCGAGGCGGGCATCGCGGTCGCGGCGGTGCCGCCGCGCTACCGCACCGGGTACTTCAACCACGTGTTCTCGAACGGGTACAGCGCCGGGTACTACGCGTACATCTGGTCGGAGGTGCTGGACGCGGAGACGGTGGAGTGGTTCGGCTCCGGCGGGCGCGGCGCGCGGGAGAGCGGGCAGCTGTTCCGCGAGCGGCTGCTGTCGCGGGGCGGGAGCCGGGACGCGCTGGAGTGCGTGCGGGACGTGCTGGGGCGGGAGCCGGAGATCGGGCCGCTGCTGGTCCGGCGGGGGCTCGGCTAGGGGTGTGCCCGGGCGGTTCCCCGCGCCCCGGCCGGGGCGCGGGGGTGCGGCTACGAGGTGAAGACCGGTCCGTAGCCGGGGGCCGGGCGGCCGTCGGGGGTGAGGGCGCAGTAGCCGCCGTCGCCGCGGCACCAGTACCACATGGTCCAGCCGGCGGCGAAGGCGCGCATGGCGGTGAGCTGGCGGCGGATCAGTTCGGCGTTGCCGGGGGTGGCGGCGGAGGGCGGGCCCCACTCGCCGACCAGGACGGGCAGCCGGTGGGCGCGGGGGTAGGCGGTGACGGCGGCGGTGTACGCCTCGACGAAGCCGCCGGACGGGTCCCAGTCCCGGCCGGCCTCGACGGCGGTGTCGTAGAAGTGCGGGGCGTAGCCGATCCGGTCGGCGCCGGGGCGGGGGTCGGTGAAGCCGGGCAGGCGGGTGGGGACGCCCTGGCCGACCAGGACGGTGGGTTCGACGAACAGCCAGGCGTCGCGGTCGGCCCGGCGGACGGCGGTGATCAGGCGGCGGTACATCGCGGCGAGCCGGCCCCGCTCCAGGGCGGCGGAGGCGGCGGCGAGGACGGCCGGATCGGCGGGGTCGCCGGCGACCGGGCCGAAGGGCTCGTTGAACAGGTCGTAGCCGAGCAGGGCGGGCGCGCCGCGCAGTTCGCGGGCGACGGTGGTGTACAGGTCGGCCTGGGCGCGGCGGAGGTCCGGGTCGTCGTAGAGGTGGCGGAAGGCGGCCTGGACGGCGGGCTGGAAGTAGCCGGCGAACCAGTCGTCCGGGTCGGGGGTGAAGGGCAGGCCGTCGTCGCGGGTGGCCCAGGCGGGGGCGCCGCCGTCGCCGCCGAGGAAGTACTGGCCGTAGACGTCCTGGTGGAAGTCGACGACCGCGTACAGGCGGTACTCCGCGGCCCAGTCCAGGAGCCGGCGCAGCCGGGCGAGCTGGGCCCGGTCGTAGTGGCCGCGGGCGGGTTCGAGCCGGGACCAGGAGACCGCGATCCGGACCAGCCGGAAGCCGGCGGCGGAGAGCGCGCGCAGGTCGGCCTCGGTGGTCTCGTCGTACTTGTCGAGGTTGAAGCCGCGCAGGTCCAGGACCCGGCCGCGGCGGTCGGTGAGGACGGTGCGACCGTCGGCGAGGGTGGTGGCGGAGACCTCGCGGGCGTCGGCCGGGCCGCGGGCGGCGGACCGGCCGGGGTCGGCGGGCGGGCCGGCCGAGACGGTGCCGAGGACGGCGGCGGCGGTGAGCAGCAGGGCGGCGGCGGAGCGGAGGACGCGCACGGGGGCACCTCACGGCGGGCGGGGGGCGGGGTGCGCCGATCCTGCCTGAGCCGCCCCCGCCGCACAAGAGGTGAGACATGCTCATGTTCGGTGCGGCGTGCGGGGGTCAGGACTCCGGGGCGGCCAGCATCGGCGGCAGGTCGGCGGCGGCGGAGAGGCGCCCCCACAGCAGGTCGGCGAGGGCCTGCACCATCCGGGCGCGCGGGCAGGGGCGGGTCTCCAGCCACCAGTCGCCGGCGGCCAGCACCATGCCGGTGATCGAGCGCCCCCAGGTCTCGGAGAGCAGCGGGCCGTCCTGGCCGAGGTCGACCTGCTGCTGGATGGCGCGGGTGATCTCCTCGGCGATCTGCCGCAGCGCGGGCGCCAGCGCGTTGCCCGCCCCGGTGGGGTCGCCCGGCTCGGGGTGGGTGAGCAGCCGGTACACCTGCGGGCGGGACTCGATCGCGGCCAGGTAGACGTCCAGCACGTGCTCGACCCGGTCGCGGCGCTCCAGCGGCTCGTTCAGCGCCGCGCGGACGGCGGCCAGCAGCCCGGCGGTGTGGCGCTGGGTCAGCGCGCCGATCAGGCCGTTCCGGTCGCCGAAGTGCCGGTAGAGGATGGGCTTGGTGATGCCGGCCTCGGCGGCGATCGCGTTCATGCTGGCGCCCGGGCCCTCGCGCTGGACGACCCGGTCGGCGGCGTTGAGCAGTTGCTCGCGGCGGGGCTCGGTGCGGGCGGCGGCGCGGGGGTCGGCGGGCGGGCCGGTGCGGGGGTCGGTGGTCATGCGCTGCTCCTCGTGCGGGCGGGTAGGCGGATCGGCGGATCGGCGGGCGTTGACACCGGTTACCTATCGGTAGCAGACTCGCCGCCATGTTACCGGAGGTAACAGCGCAGTGGCGTGCACCCTCCGGCCCGCACGACCGTCTCCTGGAGGCCGACATGACCACCTTCTCGCTCGACCCCGGGCCGGACCAGATCGCCGTCCGCGACTGGCTGCACGGCTTCGCCGCCGACGTCATCCGCCCCGCCGCCGCGGAGTGGGACGAACGCGAGGAGACCCCCTGGCCGATCATCCAGGAGGCCGCCAAGCTGGGCATCTACTCGCTGGACTTCTACGCCCAGCAGTTCTTCGATCCGTCCGGCGTCGGCATCCCGATCGCCATGGAGGAGCTGTTCTGGGGCGACGCCGGCATCGCGCTGGCCATCACCGGCACCACGCTGGCCGCCGTCGCCGTGCTCGCCAACGGCACCGAGGAGCAGATCGGCACCTGGGCCCCGCAGATGTTCGGCACCCCCGAGGACGTCAAGGTCGCCGCGTTCTGCTCCTCCGAGCCCGACGCCGGCTCCGACGTCTCCGCGCTGCGCACCCGCGCCGTCTACGACGAGGCCAAGGACGAGTGGGTGATCAACGGCACCAAGACCTGGGCCACCAACGGCGGCATCGCCCACGTCCACGTGGTGGTCGCCACCGTCGACCCCGAACTCGGCTCCCGCGGCCAGGCCTCGTTCGTCATCCCGCCCGGCACCAAGGGCCTCAGCCAGGGCCAGAAGTTCAAGAAGCACGGCATCCGCGCCTCGCACACCGCCGAGGTCGTCCTCGACGGCGTCCGCGTCCCCGGCCACTGCCTGCTCGGCGGCAAGGAGAAGCTCGACGCCCGCCTCGCCCGGGCCCGCGAGGGCACCAGGGGCGGCGGCAAGAACGCGGCGATGGCCACCTTCGAAGCCTCCCGCCCCGCCGTCGGCGCGCAGGCCATCGGCATCGCCCGGGCCGCGTACGAGGTCGCCCTCGACTACGCCGGGACCCGCGTGCAGTTCGGCAGGCCGATCATCGAGAACCAGGGCGTCGCCTTCCAGCTCGCCGACATGAAGACCCGGATCGACGCCGCCCGGCTGCTGGTCTGGCGGGCCTCCTGGATGGCCGTCAACAACCGGCCGTTCACCAGCGCCGAGGGCTCGATGTCCAAGCTGTACGCCGGTGAGACCGCCAGGTTCGTCACCGCGCAGGCCATGCAGATCCTCGGCGGCAACGGCTTCACCCGCGAGTACCCGGTCGAGCGGATGCACCGCGACAGCGCGATCTACACCGTGTTCGAGGGCACCAGCGAGATCCAGCGCCTGGTCATCGCCCGGGCGATCTCGGGGGCGCCGATCCGCTGAGCGGCCCGGACCGGCCCGGACCGGCCCGGCCCGGCCCGGGTCACGAACGGCCCGGCGGTGGCGGCACCCACCAGTGCAGCCGCCACCGCCGGGCGCTCCGCCGTGCCGGGCGCTCCGCCGCGCCGGGCGGCCCGTCAGCGGGCCGCCCAGAAGGTCAGCCCGGCGGCGGCCGCCCCCACCAGTGCGCCGACCGCCGTCTGGGCCCGGGTGTGGTCCCGCAGGACCACGCGGGACCACCCCACCAGCGCCACCCCGGGCAGGGCCAGCAGCCACCACGGGCCGAGCGCGACCGCGGTGCAGACGATCGCGCCGCACAGCACCGCGGTGTGCACCGACACCTTCCACCACACCGTGATCACCATGATCGGCACCAGCGAGGCGAACATCGCCAGCACCATCGCCGTCATGTCGGCCGGGGCGTCCAGCCACACCATCGCCAGCAGGCTGACCAGCACCGAGCCCATGACGAACGGGAGCACCACCAGGCGGCGCCGGCGCCGGCCGACGTGCCGGTCCTCGATGCTGCCGCGGCGCATCCCGCTACGGATGAACCAGGTCGGTATCACGGCCGCGAACAGCGCCGCGAACACCGCCCAGCCCAGGCCCGACCAGCCGTAGCGGACCACGCCGATCAGCGGCAGCACCGCGATGATCACGTTCTTCGGCTCGACCCCGTCGGTGATCCGGCGGGCCCAGCCGCTCGCTGCGGGAGAGGCGCCCTCGGCCTCGACGGCGGGCCTGGAGGTCGACATGCTGCTCCTTCGGCCGGGACGGGGCCCGTTCGGTGATCAGATCACCAGCGATTGTTCAGCACCGCCGAACCGCCGAACCGCCGGGTACCCGGCTAGAACTCCGGTTCGCGGCGCTCCAGGAACGCCGCCAGGCCCTCCCGGACGTCCGGGGACGTCCGGGAGGCGCGCTCCCAGGGGGCCAGGGCGGCCGCCGCGTCCGCCGGGCCGGCGGCCAGGACCGCCTTCACCGCGCCGATCGTCTGCGGCGAGCGGCGGGCCAGCAGCCGGGCGAACTCCCGCGCTCGGAGGTCGAGTTCGGCGGGCGGGACGACCTCGTCCAGCAGGCCGAACAGCTCCGCGCGGGCGGCCGGCAGCAACGCGCCGGAGAACAGCAGGTACTTGGCCCGGGCCGGGCCGACCAGCGCGGCCAGCCGCAGCGTCGGGACCGCCGGGTAGACCACGCCCAGCTTCGCCGGGGTGATGCCGAGCCGGGCGTCCTCGGCGGCCAGCCGCAGGTCGCAGGCCAGCGCCAACTGGCAGCCGCCACCCACGCAGGCGCCGCGCACCACCGCCAGGGTCGGACGCGGGAACGCCGCCAGCGCCTCCTCCGCGGCCACGTTCCCGGCGTGGTAGGCGTCGGCGGACGCCGGGTCGGCGTACACCTCGGCCAACTCGGCGATGTCCGCGCCCGCCGAGAACGCGCCGCCCGCGCCGGTCAGCACCAGCACCCGGACGTCCGGGCGGGCGGCCAGCACCGCCAGCACCCGCGGCAGGGCCCGCCACATCGCGCCGGTCACCGCGTTGCGCCGCTCCGGGCGCTCCAGCAGCAGCGTGGCCACCCGGTCCGGGCCGACCCAGCAGCGCAGGCCCGCCGCGCCGGTGGGCAGTTCGACGTCCCCGGGGCCCGGGCGGTCGAGCGGGTGGGCGGTGCGCGCGGGCACGGTGGGCATGGCGGGCCTCTCGGGGGACGGTGCCGGACGGGCCGTCAGCCTTTCACGCGGGCGCGGGGCGGGCCATGTGATCCGCGTCAACCGGGCGGCGGGGCGGGGGCGGTGCTTGCGGGGCGGCGAGCGGCGAGGTCGTCGGGCGGCGAGGGCATCGGGTCAGCGGGCGGCGGGTCAGCGGGCGGCGGTGCGGGCGGCCCGCCACTCCGGGGCCAGCATCGACCAGACCTCCAGGTCCAGCCGGACGCCCAGGTGCTCGGTGTGCCCCCGCAGGGTGCCGTCCAGCGTCATGCCCAGGCGCCGGGCGACGGCCCGGCTGCGCAGGTTGACCGTGCTGTTCCACCACTCGGCGCGGTACAGGCCGCGTTCGAGCAGCGCGTAGTCCAGCAGGTGGCGGACGGCGGCGGAGACCAGGCCGCGGCCCTGCCCGGCCGGCTCGGTCCAGACGCCGATCTCGCAGACCCCACCCGCCGCGTCGAACTGGACGAACATCACGCCGCCGACCAGCGTTCCGCGCAGCCATATTCCGTGGACCCGGCCGGTGTCGGCGGCCTGCTTCTCGGCGAACTTCTGCAGCGTCGCGCGGGCGGAATCCGGATCGGTGCTGCGGGTCGCCCACGGAATCCACGGATCGATCCCGTCCCGGGCCCGGTCCATGTGTTCCAGGAACTCCGCGGCCTGCCACGGTTCCAGCGGGCGCAGTTCGGCGTCCTCGGCCAGCGCTACGGCGTACATCGGCATCCCCTCGGGTACATAACAAACGTTTGGTAGGTACCCTAGCGCGCATGACTCCACCCGCACGGGGCGATCACGAAGCCCGCCGGCGCGACGTCTCGGAAGCGGTGCGGCGGGTGCTCGCCGACCGCGGCTTCGGCGGACTGACCCTGCGCGCGGTGGCCGCCGAACTCGGCGCCTCCACCGGCCTGCTCACCCACTACTTCCCGCACAAGCGGGCGCTGGTCGCCCACGCGCTGGAGGTGCTCGACCAGCAGGCCGCCGAGCGCCACCGGCCCGCCACCGAGGCCGCCGCCGGCGCCCGCGGCCTGCCCGTGCTGCGCGCCGTGCTGCTCGACGTCCTGCCGCTGGACGCGCAGGGGGCCGCCGACAACCGGGTCTGGGTCGGCTCCTGGGACGCCGCCCTCGGCGACGACGCGCTCACCGCCGAGCACGCCGAGCGCTACCGCCGGGCCCGCCGGCGGATGGCCGAACTCTGCGCGGAGGCCCAGGAACTCGGCGAACTGCCCGCCGGCCGCCCGGCCGAGGACCTCGCCGCGCGGGCCCAGTCCTTCGTCCTCGGGCTGGTGGTGCAGGCGCTGTTCGCCCCCGCGGAGTTCCCACCGACGCGCCAACGCGCACTGCTGGACGGGTTCCTGGCGGACCTGGCGGCGGGGGAGGAGTGACCCCGCCGGGAACGGGCAGGCGGGGCGGTGGACCGGTGCGTGCCGGGTGCGGTGCGGGAGGGCTCGTCCGGTGGTGTCGCGGCCGGTCGGAGTGTGTGGGCGCCCCCAGCAGGATTCGAACCTGCGACCTACCGCTTAGAAGGCGGGTGCTCTATCCGCTGAGCTATGGGGGCCGGGGTGTTGACGTCGGCCCGCTTGCCGGGCCTGGGCCGGGACGGGATGTTCCGGGACAGGATACGGGTGTTCAGTTCTGCCCCCTGGACTTCGAAGACCGGACCGGGGTGTGTCGGCCTCCGCGGGGCGGTCCGATAATCGCAGGTAGTCCCGTGGAGTGCAGCGGTCTACCGGCTCTCGGAGCGGGACGTTGTGCAGTCGTTACGGGGCTGCGACCCCACCCGTTATGGATTCGGCGGGGGCAATCGCCCGGAGCGGGCCGCGGGTGGGGGCGCGTTTAGGGGTTCCATCGGTCGGATGACATGGACGGGGCGAGTCGCGGGCCACCCGTTCGTGGTTTCGCCGCTGGACCCGGGGTGTCCGGAGGGTGTGCGGGCGGTCACCGGAAGGGGTGATCGGCGCAGGTGCCCGAACGGTTCTTGCGGTGGACGGGGTGCGGGGTCGGGATCCGGTCGGGGTCGGGTCGGGGTCGGGTCGGGCCCGCGGGAGCGCGGGGCGGGTCCGGGTGCGGACGCGGGGCGGCATTTGTCCGGGGTGCTCGGATTGTTGTCGTGGGCACGGCATTCAAATGGTCAATTTCCGACCGAAAAGGACGTGAATTCACTCGCGGGAGTTACTTCGGTTTTCCACAGGGCCGGGTTGTCCACAGGGGCGCGGAAGGCCCTGGTACGGATTTCCCGGAAGGCGGAGGATCTTTCCCGGCGGGTATTCCGCCGGGAAAGACCGTCGGCCGCCACGGCCGGGAGCGGAGGAGTCGGAATGGACGAGGCACTGGTGACGATGGTCGGCAACGCCGCCTCGGGCGTGACGTACCGGGAGACGTCCGGCGGGGTGCCGGTGGCGAACTTCCGGCTCGCCGCGCGGGAGCGGCGCTACGACCGCGAGCGCGGCGACTGGACGGACGGCGAGACGACCTGGGTGACGGTGGTGGCCTGGCGGCGGCTCGCGGTCAACCTGGTCAGTTCGGTGAACAAGGGGGACCCGCTGCTGGTGAGCGGGCGGTTGCGGGTCCGCGAGTGGGGTGAGGAGGGGAGTCGGCGGACGGAGGTGGAGATCGAGGCCCGTTCGGTCGGCCACGACCTGGTGCGGGGCACCTCGACGTTCCGGCGCGCGCTGGAGGGCAAGTCGGAGCCGGTGCGCGGCGGTTCGGCGGCGGTGTCGCCCGCGTCTGCGTCTGTGCCTGTGCCTGCGTCTGCGTCCGTGCCCGCGCACGTGCCCGCGTCGGCGGAGGGCGGGCAGCGGGCGGTGCGGCTGGTGGAGGAGGCGGTTCCGGACTGGATCGTGGCGGCGGTCGCGGCCCGGCGCCGGGCGGAGGAGGCCGCCGCAGCCGGGGCGGGGCCGGTGGGGTGGCTGGGGAAGGGGGTGCGGATGTGGCGGAGGAGGTTCTGAACTGACCCAATCGGGGCACTTCTTGAGCCGGGGAGTGCAATCCTGATTGCCGCGGAGACGCCTCGTGGCTTTATGTCGACTCATCAACTCGCTCCGGCAACCAGCTCCTTGATAACAGAACAGCCACGATATTGTCCTGATTCGCTACGGGCCTGGAGCGGTCGGGTCGTGTCAATAGGATGCGTCTGGTCCACACACGTGCAGCGGTGCCGCAGGGGGTGCCGCTTTGCAGGGGGCGGGTTGCCAGAAGGCACGTCGCCGCCCGGAGGGATCCCACATGTTCCACAAGCAGGGGCGGGCCGTCTCCCGCATCGTCGCTGTCATGCTCGCGTCCGGCCTCACGGTCGGCTCGGGCCTGCTCGCGGCCGGTACGGCGGCTGCGGCCGACCCCGCCACGGGGGTCAAGGCGAAGCTGGACGGCGGCATCCGTTACGGGGAGCAGATCGAGCACGAGGTCCGCCCCGGTCGCTGGCTCCCGGTCACCGCCGGGCAGTTCAGCCTTAAGGTGATCGGCACCGACACCGTCCTCCAGGTGTACTGCATCGACCTGCTCAACGACACGCTCAAGGACGCGACCTACCACGAGACCGACTGGGCCTCGACCTCGCTGTCCCAGCCGGAGAAGGCCAAGGCCAAGGCCGGCCCGAAGATCCAGTGGCTGCTGGAGCACTCCTTCCCGAACGTCGACGAGGGCGCGCTCAGCAAGGCCTCCGGCATCGCCGGGCTCACCAAGGACGACGCCGCCGCGGCCACCCAGATCGCGATCTGGCACTACTCCGACCCGAACGTGCCGACCAAGCAGAGCGACGACCACGAGAAGACCAAGAAGTTCACCGACTGGCTGATCGCCCAGGCCGACGCCAAGGGCGGCGCCGAGGAGCCGAAGCCCTCGCTGGCCCTCAACCCCGGCTCGGTGGCCGGCAAGAGCGGTGACCTGCTCGGCCCGATCACCGTCACCACCGGCGGCACCACCGACAACGTCACCGTCGCGCTGGACAAGAAGGGCACCGACGCGGGCGTCACCCTCGTCGACAAGAGCGGCGCCGCAGTGAAGAACGCCAAGAGCGGCGACCAGCTGTTCGCCAAGGTGCCGGCCGGCACCGACGCGGGCACCGCGACCGTCAGCGCCGACGCCACCGCGACCATCAACCTCGGCCGGGCCTTCGTCGGCGACGACAACGGCAAGCACAGCCAGACCCTGATCCTGGCGGGTGCCGACAAGGTCAAGGTCAACGCCCTCGCCACGCTCTCCTGGGCGCCGCAGGGCGCGGTGCCGACCGCGGACGCCGCGATCGACTGCACCAAGGGCGCCCTGGTGGTCACCCTCGGGAACAAGGGCGACCAGCCCGCGACCTTCAAGGTCGGCGGCAAGGAGTACACGGTCAAGCCGAACGGCACCGAGGCCGTGACCCTGCCGGTCGAGGAGGACACCAAGTACGACTTCACCGTCACCGGCCCGGGCGGCTTCTCCAAGCAGTTCGGCGGCCTGCTGAACTGCAAGACCGACAGCGCCACCCAGACCCCGACGCCGTCCGCCTCGGCCTCCCCGGTGCCGTCGCCCAGCCCGACCGGCCCCGAGCTGGCCTCCACCGGTGGCGGCATGGGCACCGGCCTGACCGCCACCCTGGCCGGCGTGCTGGTCGTCGCCGGCGGCGCCGCGGTCTACGGCATGCGCCGCCGCGGCCGCCACAGCCGCACCTCCTGAACGACGAGCTGAAACCCGCCCGGCCTCCGCGCCGGGCGGGGGACGGCCCCGCCGCCCGCCCGGGCGGCGGGGCCGTTCGCGTACCGGGCGCCCGCAGCCGGCGGCCCGGCGGGCCCGGGGGCGCCCGGCCGGGCGTTCGGGGCGGTCCCGGCCTTACGGCACAATGGAAGGCTGCAAGCCGATTACTCACGACGACGCCGGAGCGATCTCAACGTGGCGGAATACATCTACACCATGCGCAAGGTGCGCAAGGCACACGGCGACAAGGTCATCCTTGACGACGTGACGCTCAGCTTCCTCCCCGGGGCGAAGATCGGCGTCGTCGGCCCCAACGGCGCCGGTAAGTCGACCGTGCTGCGGATGATGGCGGGCCTCGACCAGCCCTCCAACGGCGACGCCTTCCTCTCGCCGGGCTTCACCGTCGGCATGCTCCAGCAGGAGCCCCCGCTGGACGAGTCCAAGACGGTCCTGGAGAACGTCCAGGACGGCGTCAAGGAGATCAAGGCCAAGCTCGACCGGTTCAACGAGATCGCCGAGCTGATGGCGACCGACTACTCGGACGAACTGCTCGCCGAGATGGGCACCCTCCAGGAGGACCTGGACCACGCCAACGCCTGGGACCTCGACGTCCAGCTGGAGCAGGCCATGGACGCGCTGGGCTGCCCGCCCGGCGACTGGGCGGTCACCAAGCTCTCCGGCGGCGAGCGCCGCCGCGTCGCGCTCTGCAAGCTGCTGCTGGAGCAGCCCGACCTGCTGCTGCTCGACGAGCCCACCAACCACCTGGACGCCGAGTCGGTGAACTGGCTGGAGCAGCACCTGGAGAAGTACCCCGGCACCGTCGTCGCCGTCACCCACGACCGGTACTTCCTGGACAACGTCGCCGAGTGGATCCTCGAACTCGACCGCGGCCGCGCCTACCCGTACGAGGGCAACTACTCCACCTACCTGGAGACCAAGCAGACCCGGCTCAAGGTCGAGGGCCAGAAGGACGCCAAGCGCGCCAAGCGGCTCCGGGAAGAGCTGGAGTGGGTCCGCTCCAACGCCAAGGGCCGCCAGGCCAAGTCCAAGGCCCGCCTGGCCCGCTACGAGGAGATGGCGGCCGAGGCGGACAAGATGCGGAAGCTGGACTTCGAGGAGATCCAGATCCCGCCGGGCCCGCGCCTGGGCAGCGTCGTCATCGAGGTCGACGACCTGCACAAGTCGTTCGGCGACAAGATCCTGATCGACGGCCTGAGCTTCACCCTGCCGCGCAACGGCATCGTCGGCGTGATCGGCCCCAACGGCGCCGGCAAGACCACCCTGTTCAAGATGCTCCAGGACCTGGAGACGCCGGACAGCGGCACCGTCAAGGTCGGCGAGACCGTCAAGATCAGCTACGTCGACCAGACCCGCTCCAACATCGACCCGAAGAAGACCCTGTGGGAGGTCGTCTCCGACGGCCTCGACTGGATCAACGTCGGCCAGGTGGAGATGCCGTCCCGGGCGTACGTGTCCGCGTTCGGCTTCAAGGGCCCGGACCAGCAGAAGCCGGCCGGCGTGCTCTCCGGCGGTGAGCGCAACCGCCTCAACCTGGCGCTGACCCTCAAGCAGGGCGGCAACCTGCTGCTCCTCGACGAGCCGACCAACGACCTCGACGTCGAGACCCTGTCCTCGCTGGAGAACGCGCTGCTGGAGTTCCCCGGCTGCGCCGTGGTCATCTCCCACGACCGCTGGTTCCTGGACCGGGTGGCCACCCACATCCTCGCCTACGAGGGCGAGAGCAAGTGGTTCTGGTTCGAGGGCAACTTCGAGTCCTACGAGAAGAACAAGATCGAGCGCCTCGGCGCCGACGCGGCCCGCCCGCACCGCGCCAGCTACAAGAAGCTGACCCGCGACTGACACCCGGGCGCAACCCCGGCCCGGCAGACTGCCCCCGCGGGCGGGCTGCCGGGCCGCCCGCCCGTAGGCTGCCCGCACGGATACCCACGGGTACGGAGAATTCGAGGAGAACGCCGTGGCTCGCCACATCTACGCCTGCCCCCTGAGGTGGTCCGACATGGACGCCTTCGGCCACGTGAACAACGTGGTCTTCCTGCGCTACCTGGAGGAGGCCCGGATCGACTTCATGTTCACCCAGGCCGCCGAGGCCGGCGCCGGTGAGTTCGCGGGCGGCTCGGTGGTGGCGCGCCACGAGATCGACTACAAGCGGCCGCTGGTGCACCGCCCCGAGCCGGTCACCATCGAGACCCGGGTGACGAAGATCGGCGGCGCCTCGCTGACCGTCTCCTACGAGATCAAGGACGTCGCCGCCGACGGCACCGAGACGGTGTACGTCACCGCCTCCACCGTGGTCGTCCCCTACAACCTGGCCGAGGGCCGGCCGCGCCGGATCAGCCCCGTCGAGCGGGAGTTCCTGAGCCGCTTCATGGACGAGCAGCCCGCCGGCTGCGCCGCCTGACGGGACGAGCCGACACCCGCCGCTGACGAAACGAGCTGACCCCGGTGACCGTGCAGACCCGACTCGACCTCGCCGACCGGCGGGAGGGCGCCGACCTGAGCGCCTTCCTCGGACGGCTGCTGCGCTTCGACCGGGCCGCGGCGGTCCGGCTCCAGGTGGTGCCGGGCGCGGACGGCGGCGGGGTGCTGGCGGTCTTCGGCCGGCTGCCGCTCGGCGGGGCCGCGGTGCTCGCGGTGCGCACCGTGCGGCTGGCCGGGCTCGACACGTCCGCCGACCTGACCGTCTCCGCCGGGCAACTGCTGGAGTCGGTGGACGAGGCGGGCGCCGCCCTCGGGCTGCCCGCGCCGGTCACCGGCCCGTCCTGGGCCGGGCTGCTCCCGCCGCGCTCCGGCTGGCAACCGCTCGGGCAGCCGCCGGTCGACCGGGTGGTGGGCGAAGTGCTCGCCGCCGTCGAGGAGTTCAAGCGGCGCACCGCCGAGGTGCCGGACCACCACCGGACCAGGCAGGCGGTCGACGCGATCGCCGACGAGATCTGGTCCCGGCCGCTGGGCGCCGCCGAGGGACTGCCGCTGCGGGCCGCGCACGCCGCGCACGCGATCGGGTTCCTGCGCCCCGGCACCCCGCTCTCCGCCCACCGGGCCGGGGCCTGGCTGCGGCTGGACGCGCCCGCCGGGTCCGTCCTGCTGCGCACGGCGGCCGCGCCCGGCGCGGGCCTGGGGCTCAGCCCGCTGCGCTGAACCCGGCCGCAGGGTCGCGGGACCGCGGAGCCGCAGCGCTCCGGGCTGTGGTCCTCCGGACCTCAGCGCTCCGGCGGGGTGTTCAGCCCGCGGTGTTGATCATCGAGGCGGCGGCGTACGTCATGTAGTTCCACAGCTCGCGGTCGGCCTCGGCGGGTAGCGCCAGCTCGTCCAGGGCGGCGCGCATGTGGCCCAGCCAGGCGTCGTGCGCGGCCCGGTCGACCCGGAACGGGGCGTGCCGCATCCGCAGCCGGGGGTGGCCGCGGCGCTCGCTGTAGGTGCGCGGGCCGCCCCAGTACTGGATCAGGAACAGGGCGAAGCGCTCCTCGGCCGGGCCGAGGTCCTCCTCCGGGTACATCGGGCGCAGCAGCTCGTCCTGGGCGACACCGCGGTAGAAGAGGTGCACCAGCCTGCGGAAGGTCGCCTCGCCGCCGACCTGCTGGTAGAAGGTCTCCTCTTGTGCGGTGGTGGTCTCGCGCCCGGTGTCAGTCACCCGTCCATGGTCGCAGACGCCGACGGGGGCCGTACACCGGGACTTCCGGCGTACGACCCCCGTCCCGGGGCGGTCGGCGGCTACGCGTCGTCCCAGTTGAAGAAGCGCCAGGCGACGGCGCACAGCACCGCCGTGAAGGCCAGCAGGATGCCCATCGCGGGCAGCGCCTCGGCCAGGCCGCCGCCCTGGCTGAGCACCGACTTGGCGGGCACGATCAGGTAGCGCAGCGGCAGCGCCCGGGAGATGTCCTGGAGCCAGCCCGGCGCGAAGTCCAGCGGGATGAACGCGCCGCCGAGGAAGGACATCGGCAGGATGATCAGCTGGTTCATGCCGTTCGCCGACTCCTCGGTCTTCGCCAGCGAGCCGGTGACCAGGCCGATCGACATGAACGCCAGGGTGGCGCAGACCACCAGCGGGAACACCAGCCACCAGTTGCCGGTGAGCTTGAGCCCGAAGTAGTCGATCTGCGCGACCAGCAGGAACAGCGCGGTCTGGGCGAGCGCGACCAGCACGCTGACCAGCACCCGGGCGCCGACGATGGTGCCCGCCGAGATCGGCGCCAGCCGCAGCCGGCGCAGCACCCGCTTCTTGCGCCAGGTGACCAGGGTGAACGACGCGCCGTAGACCGCGCCCATGGCGACGGCGTAGGCGAGCAGGCCCGGGGTCAGGTACTGGATCGGCTTGGTCGAGTCGTCCTCCACCTTGGAGGCGTCCAGGGTGTACTTCGGCGCGACGTTCGAGGCCGCCTGGTTGGCGCCCTGCACCAGGGCGTTGACGATGCCCTGCACGGTGGCGGACTTGACCTGGTCGGCCTGGCTGAAGCGGAGCACCAGGGTGCCGTCCGGCTGCTCCGTGACCAGCCCGTCCAGGTCGCCCTTCCTGACCTTGGCGAGGGCGTCCGCCTCGTTCAGGTCGGTGGTGATCTCCAGCGCCTCCAGCGCGCCCTCGGCGTGGGCCCGGGCGTCGTCCAGCACCTTGACCTGGCCGATCTCGGCGACCTTCACGTGGGTGCTGCCGCCGCCCTTGTAGAGGACGCCGAACAGCAGCAGGAACATCAGCGGCAGCGCGAGGGTGAAGAACAGCGTGCCCTTGTCGCGGACGAAGCCCAGCAGCATCACCCGGGAGAGGCCGACGAAGGCGTTGGCCCGCTCGCGCTCGCCCCCGCCGGCGGGCGCGGGGGCCGGAGTACGGGCCTGTTCGGTGGCGGTCATGCCCGGTACTCCCGTCCGGTCAGCTGGAGGAAGACGTCCTCCAGGGTGGCGCCGCGGACTTCGAGGCCGCGCAGCGCGTTCTGCTCGGCCAGTACGGACAGCACCGGCCCGGGCTCGGCGGTGGACAGCGCCAGCGTGACGCCGTCGTCCTCCAGGTTGGTGTACACGGCGCCCGCGGCGGTGAGCAGTTCGCGGGCCCGCTCGGCGCTCACCTGCCCGGACTCGATCCGGACCCGGACGGTGTCGTCGATCTCGCGGACCAGCGCGGCGGGGGCGCCGGTCTTCAGCACCCTGCCGTGGTCCATCACCGCGACGCGGTCGCAGAGGATCTCCGCCTCGTCCAGGTAGTGGGTGGTCAGCAGCACGGTGCGGCCCTCGGCGTTGATGTCGCGCAGCAGGTCCCACAGGTTGCGGCGGGCCTGCGGGTCGAGGCCGGTGGTCGGCTCGTCCAGGAAGACCAGCTCCGGGTCGTGCACCAGCGCGCAGGCGATGGACAGGCGCTGGGCCTGGCCGCCGGACATCTTGTCGGTCAGCACGTTCGCGGACTCGGTCAGGCCGACCCGCTCCAGCATCGCGTCGGCGGCCTTCGGGCCGATGCCGTAGAACGAGGCGAAGGTGCGGATGGTCTCGCGCGCGGACAGCTTGGTGAAGAACGCGGACGCCTGGAACTGCACGCCGATCCGCGGCAGCAGCTTCGGGTTGCGCGGCCACGGCGACAGGCCGAGCAGTTCGACCCGTCCCTCGTCGGCCTCCCGGATGCCCTCCAGGATCTCCAGGGTGGTCGTCTTGCCGGCGCCGTTCGGTCCGAGCAGGCCGTAGAACTCGCCAGTCCTGACGGACAGTGAGACCCCGTCCACGGCCTGGACATCCCCGTACCGCTTCCGGATTCCGTCAGCGGTTATTGCATCGCTCATGGGGCGAAGCGTAGGCGGTCGGGGCCGCCCCACGAGCATTTTTGTGCGAATCCTGAGCTTGCGGGACGGTCGGGCGGACGCGGCGGCCCGCGCCGGGGAGTGAACTCCCCCGGCACGGGCCGGTCGTGACATGGCGTCAGCGCGCGGTCCGGCGGCCCGGCCGTCGGGCGGGCCGCCGGTGCGGGGTCAGGCCAGGTGCACCGTGATGGTGGTCCAGGCGCCGACGTGAATCCGGTCGCCGTCGTTCAGCGGGATCGCGGTGTGCGGCGGCAGGGTGTCCGGGCCGCCGTTCATGGTGGTGCCGTTGGTGGAGTCCTGGTCGACCACCACCCAGCTGCCGTCCGGCTGCTCGGCCAGCAGGGCGTGGTGGTGCGAGGCGCCCGGGTCCTCCGGGGCGACCGACAGGTCGATCTCCGGCACGGTGCCGCGCTGCTGGCTGCGCCGCCCGATCCGCAGCTGGCCGCGGCCGGTCAGCGGAATCCGCCGCTCCGAGGTGTACTGCGGGAAGTACAGGCCGGCTGCCTCCGGGCCGCTGCGGGTCATCATGTCGGTGAAGTAGTCGTGGTCGGGCGCCACCACGGCGAACCAGGTGGCCCGCTGCTGCGGCGCGCCGCCCGGCTGCCCGGGCGGGGTGAGCCGGAACGACGTCCCGGAGTCCGGGCCGGGCTGCGAGCGGTGGCCCGCCGGGGGAGCGGACGGCTCGGCGTACACCGGTCCGGTGCGCTCGTAGTCGACGTCCGGGAACCCCGCGGCCGAGGGCTTGTCGAACGACGGCGCGGACGGCGCGGAGGCCGCGGCCTGGGCGGCCTGCGCACCCGGGTAACCGGGCCGCTCGTACGGCGAGGGCGACTGGTGCTGCTGCGGGGCGTGCTGCTGCGGCTGCTGGTGCTGCTGCTGGGGACGCTCGTACAGCGACTGCTGCGACTGCTGCGACTGCGGTGGCTGCGACGGCTGCTGCTGGGCGTGCGGCTGCTCGTACGGGGCCCGCTGCTGCTGCTCGTACGGCTGCTGGTGCTGTTGCGGCTGCTGCTGCGGACGCTCGTACGGCGACTGCGGCGGGGCCGGCGGGTCGAACCCGGTCGGCGGGGCCGGGGGCGCGGCGGCGGGCGGCGGGAAGCCGTAGCTCTGCTGCTGGTGCTGGTGCTGGTGCTGCTGCTGCGGGGCGGGCGCGGTGCCCGGCGGGCGGGCGGAGGTGGCCAGGTTGTAGTCGTAGCCGCACTCCTCGCAGTACCGGCCGGTCTGCGGGCTGCGGCAGATCGGGCAGGTGACCAGGCCGGTGGTGGCCGGGGGCGGCGGCGGAGCACCGTACGGGCCGGGGGCGCCGGGCCCGCCGGGGGCGCCCGCGGCGGGCCCGGTGGGCGTGCCGGCGGGCGGCGTCTGGGTGCGGCGCGGCTCGAAGTAGCCGCCGCCACCGGCCGGGGTGCCGGACGGCGGGGTGCTGCCCGGGCCGACCGGGGGTAGCCGGAGGAGGTGTACGCGGGCGGGGCCGGCGGCGCGGCGGGGCCGCCGGGGCGGTGCTGGCCGCCGGCGGGCTGGCCCTGGGCACCGGGCTGGCCCTGGGCGCCGGGCTGGGCCGGACCGTTCGGAAAACCGGGGATCGCCAGGCCGGGCGGCGGCGTCATCGGGAAGCCGCAGTAGTCGCACCAGTCCTCGGCCTGTGACTCGTGTCCCCTAGGGCAGATCGGCATCAGGTCCCCACTCCAGCAGGTTCGGGTCCGGCGGGTGTCCGGCTCACTTCTTCACGCGCACGGTCTTGGTCGACCGGGTCTCGAGTGTCATCGAGTCGGCCTCGCTCACGTTCTTACGGAACCGAACGGTACCCTCCCGTTCGTCGACCACGTCCACCACCTTCCGCAGCAGCTTGAGGGTGCCCTCGTTGCCGCTGGCGTATGCGAGTCGGACGGCGGCTCCCAGCTCGGCGGTGGCGCGGTCCAAGTCGCCCGCCCGGTGGGCCTCCAGGCCGCCGCGGATGGCGTCGGCCAGCTCGGCCTGCCCGGTGTAGTGCGCGACCTGCGGGTTGATCCGGGTCGAGGAGGCCAGGTCGTCCGTCCACACGGCGCGCACCAGTCCCTGGCCGAGCACCTCGGCGGTGCCGTCGGGGTGCGGCAGGACCAGGCTGATCCGGGCGGCCAGCATCTCGCTGCCGACGGCGGCGGCCGGGACCTCCACGCACACGTGGTAGTCGCGGGACTCGTCGCCCCAGGAACCGGTCGGGTAGTCCCCGGCCCGGGTGCCCGCGTCGGCGCGGCGGCCGGTGAGGTCCTCGACGGCGGGGGCGGCCTGCTTGACGAACTTCACCCGGGCGTTCGCCGGCGTCCACACCCGCAGGGCGACGTCGGCGACCTGCTTGCCCATGGTGGCGGACATCATCGCGCGGAAGTCCTCGGCCAGGCCGGAGGACTCGGCGACGATGTCGACGGTGCCGAGCAGCGCGGAGGATATCTTCCGTAGCTCGGCGACCTCCCAGTCGGTGCCGACGCCGCGGCAGTCGGCGGTGAAGTACCCGGAGGCGGCGTCCAGGGCGCGTTGCAGGTCGGCGGGCCGCTCGTGCTCGTTGCGGCCGTCGGTGAGCAGGACGGCGTGCCGGATGGCCGCCTCCGGGCGGGAGGCGAACAGCTGCCGCGCCTTGGTGATCCAGCTGCCGATCGCCGTGCCGCCGGACGGCCTGAGCCGGCGCAGCGCGTCCTTGGCCTGCTCGCGGGTGGACCGGTCGGCGACGGCGAGGCGGCCGTTGCCCGGGTAGACGTCGCCCGCCTCGTGGGTGCCGGCGACCACCGCGAAGGCGACGCCGTCGCGGAGCTCGTCGATGGCGGCGGCGGTGGCCTCGCGGGCGTGCCGCATCTTGCCGTCCGGGTGCTCCATGGAACCGGAGCAGTCGATCACCAGCACCACGGCGGCGTCCGGCCCGCAGGCGCCGATCGGGCGCCCGCCGGAGGTGCCGCCGCCGGTCGCGGTCACCGTGACGATGGCGTTGACCTCCCGGGCGCCCTGGGCGAGGTACTCGTTCTGGAAGACGTCGACGTCGAACCGGGGCGCGTCGGGCTTGGACAACGAGGCCATGCGGAGAGCTCCTGTCGAGGGCGCGGAGGGTCGGAAGGGTCAGTTCCCGGCCGGTCCGGCACCCGGTGCCCCGGCCGGCGCGGCGGCGGGCGGCGGCGGGACGGCGGGTGCGGGCGGGGCGGCCGGCGGGGCGACGGGTGCGGGCGGGGCGGCCGGCGGGACGGCGGGTGCGGGCGGTGCGGTGGGCGGCGCGGCGGGGGCCGCCGGAACCGCGGCGGCGACCGGGCGCAGCGGGACGGTGGCGTCCGGGTCGGCGGCGCGCGGCAGCGGCACGTCGAGCAGGGTGGCGTCGTGGACGGCCGGCGCGGTCGGCGGGTCGATCGGCAGCACCGCGACGGTGATGTTGTCGTGCCCGCCGCGCTCGACCGCGAACCGCACCAGCTCCCGGGCGGTGGCCAGCGGTTCGGCGCGGGCGTCGGTCCGGACGAAGAACGCCAGGTCGGTGGCGGCCTCGGCGTAGTTCCACAGGCCGTCGGTGCAGATCAGCAGCACCCCGGGGACGTGCGGGGTGAAGCTGACGGTGTGCGGGTCGAGGTCCTCGGCGTCGGCGCCGAGCCAGCCGGTGATGGCGTGGGCGCGCGGGTCGGCGTACGCCTCGGCCTCGGCCATCAGGTTGGCGGCGACCATCCGGGCCGCCCAGGAGTCGTCCTCGGTGAGCCGGTACGGCTCGGCGGACTCGCGGTCGTCCGGAATCCAGTAGGCCCGGGTGTCGCCGACCCAGCCGATGGTGACCAGGCCACCGGAGCTGACCGCGCTGACGTAGGTGCAGGCCGGCGCGTTGCTGTGCCGGCCGTCGGGGGCGGTGCCGTCGTGGGCGAGCGCGGTGACGGCCCGGTTGGCGGCGCCGATCGCCTCGCGCATCGCCTGCCCGGGCTCGCGGCCGACCGCCAGCGCGGCGACCAGCGAGTCGGCGGCGGCGGTGACGGCGGCGGCGGACGCCTCGTCCGGGCGGGACGAGGAGGACACCCCGTCGCAGACCACGGCGAGCACGGCGGGCGCGCCGTCCGGGCCCTCGGCGGCGGCGACGGTGAACGCGTCCTCGTTGCGGTGGTGCCGCAGGCCGCGGTCGGAGACCGCCGCGACACCGGCCGACTCCAGCTCCTGGTGGTCGCGTTCGCGCGGCTGGGCCTGCCCGCAGCGCTGGCACCAGCCGTCCGCGAGCTCGGCGGAGCCGCAGTGCGGGCAGCTGGGCACGACGGGCAGGTCGCGCAGGGTCGGCGGTCCGGTCAGGGCGGTGCCGCAGGCCCCGCAGAAGGCGTCCTGGGGCCCCAGTGGTTCGGCACAGTTCGGGCACTCGGTCTGCTGCGGCATGCTCACACCCATGTCCTGGGGCGGGCCCGGTTGGCCCGTTCCACCCACTCGATCCTCGTCTCGGCCCGGTCGGACAACCGCGCCAACATTCGGTAGGAGTGTTCCAGGGCGAGCCTCAGTTCCCGTTCCGCGGCGGGATGTCCCAGCACGGTCAGCGTGGCGGGCCTCCCGGCGGCCCCCGCCAGCACCCAGTTCAGCGCCGAGTCCAGTACCTCGACGGCGAGTTCCTCGTGCCGCCGGGCGTCCAGGGTCAGCGCCGCCAGCCGGTCGGAGCTGTCGGCGAGCTCGGCGGCCAGCGGCTCGGTGGCGGCCCGGCCGCGCAGCCGGGCCCGGACCGCGCCGATCCGGGCGGCGGTCCAGTGCGCGGAGCTCTCCGGCACGGCCTCCAGCGCGGTGACCGCGCCCGCCCGGTCGCCGTCCGCGAGCCGGACCCGGGCCAGCCCGAACGCGGCGCTCACGAAGGACCGGTCCACGGTGCCGACCAGGGCGTAGTACCCGGCGGCGGCCGCGGTGTCGCCGAGCAGCTCGGCGCAGACCGCGAGCGCCAGCTTGGGCGCGCTCTCGCCGGGGAACGCGTCGTACAGCGCCTCGAAGGAGTCGCGGGCCTCGGCGGCCCGGTCGGCGGCGAGCGCGGTCAGCCCCCGGTGCCACACCACCCGCCACTCACCGGGGTGCTCGGCCTCCAGGGCGGCCAGCACCCCGGCGGCGGCCGCGGCGTCGCCGAGCTCCAGGTGGGTGCGCAGCTCCCGCAGCCGCAGTTCGGTCGAGCCGACGCCGGCCGCCCGGAGCACGGCCAGCGCCTCGGCGGGCGCGGCGGGCAGCGCGGCCAGCAGGCCCGCGGCCGGGTCGGCCGGGTCGGCCAGCGGCGCGGGCAGCGCCAGCGCGGCGGCCCGGGCCTGCGGCGGACGCTCGGCCAACTCGGTGTCGACCACCCGCAGTTCCGGCCCGAACAGGGCGGAGGGCGCGGGCCTGGCCTGCCCGTCCTGCAGGCTCAGCACCTCGCGCAGCACGCCGATCAGCTGCCCGGCCATCTCCTCGGCGGAGCCGAACCGGCGGGCCGGGTCCGGATCGGTGGCGCGCACCAGCAGGCGGTGGAAGGACTCGTAGCGGGCGAACACCTCCACCTCCTCCTCCGGGCCCGGCAGCTCGTGCCGCCAGCGGTCGGTGTAGCCGCGGAAGTCGAAGGTCAGCACGGCCAGCGTGCGGGCCACCGTGTACAGGTCGGAGGAGGGCGAGGGGCCGGCGGTGGCGATCTCCGGGGCCTGGTAGCCGACGGTGCCGTAGATCGGGCCGTCGTCGTCGTGCCGGCGGACCGCGCCCAGGTCGATGATCTTGAGCATGTCGTCCGACTGGATCACGTTGTCCAGCTTGAAGTCGCAGTACACCAGCCCGCGGGCGTGCAGGTAGCCGAGCGCGGGCAGCGCCGCCAGCGCGTACGCCAGCGCCTGCTCGACCGGCAGCGGCTCGCGCCGCCCGTCCGCGGCGCGGCGCTCGTTGGCGATGTCCTTCAGCGACTTGCCGCCGACGTACTCCATCACGATGTAGCCGTCGGCGACGCCGGTCCGGGCGTCCGGGTGCTCGACGAAGTTGATGATCCGGACGATGTTCGGGTGGTCGACCTCGGCCAGGAACCGCCGCTCGGCGATCGCCACCGCCAGCGCGTCCTCGTCCCCGGTGTCCAGCAGGCCCTTGAGCACCACCCAGCGGTCGTTCACCCGGCGGTCCACCGCCAGGTAGATCCAGCCCAGGCCGCCGTGCGCCAGGCAGCCCATCACCTCGTACTGGCCGCCCACCAGGTCGCCGCGCCCCAGCTTCGGGCTGAACGAGTACGGGGTGCCGCACTTGGTGCAGAAGCCCTCCGGGCGGCCCGGACGGCCGTCCTTCTCCCGGCCCACCGGCTGGTCGCAGCGCGAGCAGAAGCGCTTGCGCTCCGGCACCTCCGGGTTCGCCAGCACCGCCAGCGCCGGGTCCGCGGCCGGCACCGGGGCGATCGCCACCAGGCCCGCCCCCAGGTTGCCGCGCCGGGCAGTGCCCGTGCCGCCCCGCGAACTGCGCACCGACACCGAACCGCCGCGCGCCGAACGGCTCGACCGGGACCGGCCGGACGAACCGCGCGAGGCACCCGAGGCACCCGGGCCGGACGGGGCCGGGCCGGAGGACGCCGGGCCGGAGGACGCCGGGCCGGACGGGGTGGAACCGCTGCGCGGGGCGGGGAGCGGGGCGGGTGCTTTCACGGAATGCGTGGCGGCGAGGCCGCACTCGTCGCAGTAGCCGTCCGGGTCGACGGTGCCCGGGCAGTCGCCGCGCCCGCACGGGCCACCGGTGGCGATGGCGGTGGCGGGGGTGGGGGCGGGGGTCGCCGAGGGGGTGGTGCCCCGTTCGGGGGCGAGGCCGCACTCGGTGCAGTACCCGTCGGCGTCGATCTCCCCGGCGCAGCCCGTGCGGGCGCATGCGTCAGCCATCGGTGTCCTCCCCCTGCTCGGTGTCCTGGACCTGCGGCGACGGCGTTTCCGGTTCCTGACGCGCCTGCGGTGGCGACTGCCGTTCGGCCGCGCGCAGCGCGTGCTGGAAGCGGCCGACCGCCTCGGCCGCCGCCCGCAGGTCGCACGGGGCGCTCCAGAGCAGCCAGCGCGCCTTCTCGAAGCGTTCGACCACCTCGGGGTCCTCGGCCAGGCCGAGTCGGGCGGCCATCGCCTTGTACGCCTCCAGCCGTCCGCGCAGCTCGGCCCGGACGGCGAGCGGCTGGGCGACCTCGGTGAGCGACTGCCGGGCCCGGCCGAGTTCCTTGGCGGCGGCGTCCTCCAGCGCGTCCAGCAGCGGGCCGAGCCGGTACCACTGGCCGGTCTGCTGGAACTCGACGGCCTGCCCGATCGCCTCGCGCAGCCCGGAGTGCGGGCCGGGCACGGCGGGCACCTCGGTCGAGGCGATCTTCGCCAGCACCTCGCCGCGGGCCCGGCGGGCCTCGGCGAGCGTCAGGTCGGCGCGCTGGAGCAGGTCGGCGACCTGCTGGAGCCGCTCGTGGGACTCGTCGCGCAGCCGCAGCAGCCCCTCCAACTCGACGCGTATGTCGTCCAGTTGGCGTCCCATCCGGTCGAACCCGGCGGTGTCGACGGCGCCGGTGGGGGAGGCCCAGGTGGTGCCCTCGGCGGCCCGGCCGCGCTGCGCGGGCACCCGGCTGGGCCGCCACAGCGCGAGCGGGTCGGCCACCACCTGGGCGCGCAACGCGCCCAGGTGCTTGGCCAGGTCGGCGAGGTCGTCGGCCAGCGGGTGCCCGCCGGGGCGCACCCCGACCGAGACCGCGAGCATCTGGACCCGGCCGAGTTCGGCCAGCAGCAGGTCGATCCGGGCGGGCAGCGCGGACCAGACCGCGTCGACGGCGCTCACCACCTCGACCACCACCGCGTACCAGCCGTTCATCCGCTCCAGCAGTTCGGCGAGCGTGACCTGCTCCACCAGCCGGGCCGAGGAGCCGAGTTGACCCGACGGGTGGGGCAGCCGCCCGCCGGAGACGGTCACCGAGCGGCCGGAGAGCAGCTCGGCGAGCTCGGCGAGTTCGGCGGCGGTCGGCCGGGTGCGCCGGGAGCGCACCGCGCGAGCGGAGGCCAGCGCCTCCGCGTAGCGGTCGAACAGCGCCCACAGCAGGGCGACGCCGCCCTCGGCGACCTCCCAGCGCTCCCGGGTGCGCCCGGACAGCTCGGCACCGGTCAACAGCCGCAGCCCCGGGTGGTCCTGGAGCGCCAGCAGTGCCGCTTCGACCGCGTCGCGCTCGGCACCCAGCCGGGCCAGCGCGCGATCGACCTCCTCACGGTTCATCACCGGGCGGGTCGTTCCAGCCAACGCGGTTCCTCCTCTCGGCCACGGTCGTGGTGACGGGGCGTCGGTCCTGGGGCGGTCGGAGCGACGGCCCGTGGGCCGCCAGTCTCCCCGACGCCCGGCACCGCGCGGACGCCGGTCCCCCGGATTCCCGGTCCGGTAAGGGGAACCGGACCGGTTCCGTCCCGCCGTCACCGCCGCGGTCACCGTTACCGCCACCGCCGTCACCCGAACCGTCCGGGCCGTCCGGGCACCGGCCCGCGTCCTGGCCGGAGCACCGGTCCGAGCATCGGCCCGAGCCCCGGCCCCCACCTCGGTGGTCACCACGGCCGGTACGGGTCGGGCACCCCCATGCTGGGCCGCAGCCAGGTGTCGTAACTGGCCTGCCAGCCGCCGCCGCGCCACTCGACCAGCACCTGGTTGACCCAGGCGATCAGGTCGGTGTCGTCCTGGTTCATGCCCACGCCCATGTACGTGGGGAGGAAGGACTCCCCGGCCAGCTCCATGGTCTGGTCCTGGGCGACCATCGCCGCCGCCAGCGAACTGTCCGACAGGGTGGCGTCCGCCTCGCCGAGTTCCATCAGCACCAGGCAGTCCAACTGGTTGTCGGGCGTGACGATCGAGGCGGCGCCGTGCGGGTCCGCCTTCAGCTCGGTGTGCGAGGAGGAGTTCAGCGCCGCGCACACCCGCTTGCCGCCGAGCGCCTGCGCCACGCTGGTGGCGTGCGCGGCCTTCGGCGCCACCACCCGCTGGGAGACCTTGAAGTACGGGGCGGAGAAGGCGATCTGCTTCTTCCGCTCGCAGGTGACGGTCATCGCCCGGGCGATCAGGTCGACCTGGTGGCCCTTGAGCACGTTGATCCGGTCGGCGGTGGAGATGGTCTTCAGCACCACCTTGTCCGGGTCGCCGAGCACCGACTTGGCGACGGCACGGGCCAGGTCGATGTCGAAGCCCTCGATCTTGCCGGTCTGCGAGTCGCGGTAGCCCCAGTTGTAGGCGCTCTGGTCGACGCCGACCACCAGCCGGCCGCGCCTGCGGATCTCCTGGATCTTCGCCCCGACCCGCTGCCCGGGCGGCAGCGACACCCCGGTGTCGCAGTCGTCCGCCGCGACGCTCGCGACGTCAGCGACGTTAGCGACGCCCGCGACGCCCGTGATACCCGCGACGTCAGCGGCGACCTTCACCGCGACGTCCGCCGAGACGTCCGCCGCCCGGGCCGGTGCGCCGCCGCCCGCGCCGACGGCCGGACCGCCGGCCGGACCGCCGGCGCCCAGCAGGCCCGCCACCAGTGCCGCGACCGCGACCAGTGTTCCGGTCCTCGCCCTGCGCATCCTTCGCTCCCCCCGTTACCGGTACTCGGCCAGTCGGCGTCCGAGGCCGCGCACCGTGCCGCCGGCCGCCAGCGCGGCCAGCAGCGCCGCCGCCACCGCCTGGATGGCCAGCCCCCCGTCGACGCCGCCCGCGGCGGAGTCGAACGCGGCCTGCTCGGCCCGTCCGGCCTGCTCCCACTGCTGTTCGGCGGCGTTGAACGCGGCCTCCGCGGTGTCGTCCCGGCCCGGGGCCAGGGTCGTGCGCAGCGTCCCCTCGTAGTCGCCGCCCGCGTCCAACTCGGCGGCGGCCGCGTGCCGCTGCTGCCACTCGTCGAACCGGTGCTGGGCGTCGGTCAGTTGCCGCCGGGCCCGGTCCGGCGGCGCGACGAGCAGCCCGACCGCCGAACCGGCGCTGTCGGCCGGGCCGGCGAGGGTCCGCGCCAGTTCCGCCCAGCGGTCGTCGTACGCCTCGGTGGCGCCGCGCGAGACCAGGTTGAGGTTCTCCGCCGTGTGCGCCTGCAACGCCACCACCCGGACCTGGTTCAACCGGCGCAGCGGGTCGATGCCCTGGGTGCGGGCCTCGTGCAGGCCGGTGCCGGCCGCCACGGTGCCGCCGACCGTCCACACCAGCGCGACCAGCACCGCCGCCGAGGCGGCCAGCAGCCCGGGGTTGAACACCCGGTTGGTGCGCCGGAACAGCACCACCTGGTAGCGGCCCAGCGCGCCCAGCAGCAACACCCCCAGCACCAGCGCCGCCCAGGGCACGGCGGCGGCCGCGTCGTAGTCACCGTCCAGCGCGGCGGCCTCGGTGTCGGCCAACTGCTGCGCGTTCGGCAGCACGGTCTTCTGCAGGTAGTCGGAGGCGTAGCGCAGGTACGCGCCGCCGAGCGGCAGGCCCTCCCGGTTGATCGCCCGGGCGGTCTCCACCAGGCCCGCGTAGCGCGGCAGTTGCCGGCTCAGCTCGGCCAGCCGGCGCTGCGCGTCGGACGAGGTGCCGCTGCGCGCGGCGGCCTGCGGGATCAGCCGAGACGCGGTCGCCAGGTCGTCCTGGTAGCGCTTGCGCACCTCGGGCGGCTCGGCGGCGGCCATCAGGAAGCCCGCGGCGGCGGTGGCGTCGGCGTCGGCCAGCGAACGGTACAGCTCCGCCGCGTCCTGGCTGAGCGGCTCACTGCGGGACGCCAACTGCCGCGCCGCGGCCGCCCGGTCGGCGGACTGCCAGGCCGCCGTGACCCCGAACAGCAGCGCCAGCGCCACCAGCACCGCGCCCGCCGTGCGCAGCCGCCCCGGCGGAGTCCGGGCGGCCAGCCGCAGCCGCGCCAGCGACCCAGCCAGCGACCCGGACGACCGCCCCGGCCCCCGGCCCGGCACCGCTCCCGGCGGACGGCCGGGCGGCGGCGCGAGGACGCCCCCCTGTGTCTGTGCGGCCACCGTTCCCCCTCGGCTCCACCGGCCCCGTCTCCGGGCAGTATCACCACGCCCGGCGGCCCCCGGGCCGGAGTTGGCCTGGAGTTCGCCGGGCGGTGACCGATCTGTGCCCCACCGCCCCCGACCTCGCCCGATCCCGCCGCCCCGGCCGGGCCGTTCCCGTTCCCCCGGCCTCGCCCGACCCCGCAGCTCCGACCGGACCGTCCCCGGCCGGGGTCCCACCGTCCTCGGCCCGGCCGTCTCCGTCCCACCGTCCTGCCGCCCCGGCCCCGACCTCGCCCGATTTCGTCGCCCCGGCCCGGCCGTCCCCGTCTCGCCGTCCCGGCCCCGGTCTCCTCCGGCCTTGTCGTCCCGCTGTCCCGCTGTCCCAGCCACCCCGGCCCCGGCCCAACCACCCTCGTCCCGTCCCGTCCCGTCTCGGCCGGGCTGCCCTCGCCCCGTAGCCCCGGTCCGGCCGTCCCGGGCCCCTCGTAAGCTGGGCGTCATGCGCCTGACCGGAACCGTCACCCCCGACCGCCCGCTGCTCGTCGTCGCCCTGCCCGAGGAGGCCGCGCACTTCGACGGCGGCCTGCCGGTGCTGCTCACCGGCATGGGCAAGCTCAACGCGGCGGCCGCGCTGGCCGGCCTGCTGGCCGGCGGTGAGCGGCCCGCCGCCGTCGTCAACCTGGGCACCGCGGGCGCCCTGCGGTCCGGCCTGGCCGGGACGCACGAGATCGGCCGGGTGCTCCAGCACGACCTCGACACCCCGCTGCTGGAACAGCTCACCGGCCACCGGATGGACGGCCCGATCGACCTCGCCCCGGCCGGCCCGGTGCTCGCCACCGGCGACCGCTTCGTCTCCACCGACGCCGACCGCGACCTGCTGGCCCGCAGCGCTGACCTGGTCGACATGGAGGGCTACGCGGTCGCCACCGTCGCCCGCCGCGCCCAGCTCCCCGTCCGGCTGATCAAGCACGTCAGCGACGAGGCCGGGGACGGCGCGGTCCGCAGCTGGCAGGAGTCCGTCGACGACTGCGCCCGCCTGCTCGCCGACTGGGCCCGCACCCACCTCGGCTGACGCCCCGACACCCCCGTTCGCCCGGCGGACCCGCGAAAACGCCGGAGCGCCCGCCCGGACCGTTCGACGGTCGGACGGGCGCCCCGGCGGCGCGAGCGGTTACCGGCTCACCGGCGCGGATCAGCTCTGGTACGGGTTGGCACCCGGCGCCGGAGCCTGGGCCGGAGCCTGCGGGTACGGGGCCTGGCCGGGGACCTGCTGGTACTGGCCGGGGGCCTGGGCCGGCGGGTACTGGCCGGGGACGCCGGGGCCGCCGCCGAGCAGGCCGCCGGTGAAGGCGTCCATCTCGGTCCGCCAGTAGCGGTGGATGTTCAGGCGGGTCGGCTGCGGCTCGCCCGGGATCAGGAAGCGCAGCGAGCTCCACAGGGTGTTCCGGCGCACGTCGCTGATCGAGGCGCGGGCCTGGTCGAGCGGGATGACGTGCAGCAGCTCCAGCGGACGGTTGCTGACCCGGGAGGCGCGGTGGATGACGACGACCCGCTGGGTCAGCGTCACGAAGTAGTACTTCACGAACAGCTGGCCGATCAGACCGAACTGCTGGGTCAGCCACGGGCTCGGACCGGTGACCGTGTGGAAGGTCGTCACCGGACGGTCGTTGGGCTCGATCGCGGCGATCGCCGCAGCGACCTGCTCCTGCATCGTGGACTTGCGGATCGCCATCTGGCGCTGCTCCCGGTACTCCAGGCGCACGCCCCCGTCGGACGCGCTGTGAGCGCGCGACACTAACAACCCCACCGATCGGCTTCAACGGACAGAACGGGCATCCCCGGCACCGCGGCCGGATGTTCACTCAACCGATACCGGACCAGGGAACTCGTCGGCGCGGTGACGTACCGTCACCTGCGCGGAAACCGCCGCGGAGAGCCCGTTCCCGGGCCCGGTGCGTGCGGGCCCCGGTCAGCCGCGCACCGACAGGTGCCGGGCCAGGACGGCCAGCGCCGCGGTGACCTCGGCGAGCCGCTCGGGTCCGGCGTCCGGGCCGAGCGCGGCGGCGAGCGCCTCCTCGACGCCGGTGGCGCGGACGGCGGCGACCCGGGCGGAGGGGCGTTCGGCGGGGCGGACCAGGGTGCGCCGCCGGTCGGCCGGGTCCGGGTCGGTGCGGACCGCGCCCGCCTCCTTGAGGCGGGCCACCGCGGTGGAGATCTGGCTCTGCGGCAGCCCGGTGCGGGCGGCGATCTCGCCGACGGTGGTGCCGGGGTGGGCGGCGACGTCGCTGGCCGCGATCAGGGTGTTGCGGGTGCCGCCGGGGTGGCGGCCGCTGCCGCCGGGGGGCTCGGGCAGGGCGTCCTCGCCGATCTTCATCAGGGTGCGGCCCAGTAGGAACAGTTCGACTCCATCCACGGGCCCGATGGTACATCGAACTAGATGCATCCATATTGATGTATCTAGTTCGATGAATTACGGTGAGGGGAAGAGCGGCGGACCGACCGCCGCGGAGGGGGACCCGATGCCCGTCGTCACCGGCACGCTCGCCGTACCCGGCGCCGTCCTGCACCACCGCACCGAGGGCACCGGCCCGCTGCTGCTGATCGCCCAGAGCGGCGAGGGCGACGCCGACCGCACCGTCGACCTCGTCCCGCACCTGACCGACACCTACACCGTGCTCACCTACGACCGGCGCGGCCTGTCCCGCAGCCGCCTCGACCACCCCGAGCGCGGCGCGAGCCTGGCCGAGCACGCCGACGACGTCCGGCGGCTGCTGGAGGCGGTCGCCGACGGGCCCGCGCTGATGCTCGGCTGCAGCTTCGGCGCCGTGATCGGCCTGCACCTCGCCGCCCGGTGGCCCGGACTGCTGCGCACCCTGATCGCCCACGAACCCGTCGCGCCCGGCCTGCTGGCCCCCGCCGAGGCCGCCCGCCACCGGCGCGAACTCCTCGCACTCCAGGAGCTGTACCGGCGCGGCGGCCTCGCCGCGGTCCTCCCCGAGATCGCCCGGGTGCTCGGCATCGACCCGACCGCCGCCGACGCCGAGCCCGGCCTCACCCCGCAGCCGGTCGACGCCCGGCGGGCGGCCGGCTTCGACCGGCTCGTCCGGCACGACTTCACCGCCGTGGTCGAGGACGTCCTCGACCACGCCGCCGTCCGGGCCACCACCACCCGGATCGTGCCCGCCGCCGGCCGCACCACCCCGCCCGCCGTGTTCGACCGCCGCTGCGCCCAGGCCCTCGGCGCCCTGCTCGACACCCCGGTCGAGCTGCTGCCCGGCGGCCACAACGGCAACACCAGCCACCCCCGGGCCTGGGCCGCCCGCCTCAAGCGGCTCCTCCCGCAGGCGAGTTGACCCGTCGCCCCAACCCGTCGCCCCAGCCCGCCGGATCAGTCCGCCGGGTCAGTCCGCAGGGTCCGCCACCACGTCGGCGATCGCGCTCAGGGCGGTGTGCAGGGACTCCTCCGGAACGGTCCGGGACAGGCCGTCCGAGCAGGGCAGGTAGCGGTCGCCGACCCGGGCGGTGTGCAGCGACACGTCCGGCCGGTTGTCCCCGGAGCCGGTCAACGCTCTTACCGACAGGGTGTGTTGCGGGCGCGAGGCGGCCTCCGCCAGGGTGAGCCGACCGTCGTCCACCAGCGACTGCACCAGGGTGTGGTCGTGGGTGACCAAGTACAGCTCGCCGCCGCGCAACAGGGAGGCCCGGCTGTCACCGATGTGCACCAGCGCCAGCCGCGCGCCCGACCACAGCACCCCCGTCAGCGTCGTCCCCGCGCCGGGCGGCCGGGCCACCGCCCCCGCCTTCCCGTCGACCCCGGCCAGCGCGTCCTCCAGTGCGTCCAGCAGCTCCCCGGCGGACAACTCCCCGGCGAGCAGCTCCGGTTCGCGCAGCGCGGCGATCGCAGCCGCGCTCGCCAGACCGCCACCGCCCTCCGGGCCCATCCCGTCCGCGACCGCGACCAGCCCGGGCCCCGCCTCCGAACGGGCCGCGCACCCGTCCCGTTCGCCCTGTCCGTCTCGTCCGTCCTGTCGTCCCGCGCTCCCGAAAGATGGTCGACGAGGAGTGCGGCGAGCTCCCGGCGGGCCTCGGTCCCTGCCCGCACCCGCACCCGCTCCCAGTACCGGGCGACCTCCTCGCACCGGCCCGTCCGGCCGGCCCCACGGGAGGCCGCCCCCTTTCCGCAAAGAGTCCCCGGGAAACCCCGCGGGTTCCGGCGGGTCGGGCGTCCGTCCGCCGGTACGTTGGCGGTTCTCGACGAGGGGGGACACGCTCCGGGAGGCGACGTGCGGGGCAGTGGGGTCACGTTCGGCAGGTTCATCGCGCAGCGCCGGGCCGGCCTGGGCTGGACGCAGATCCGGCTCGCGGCCGAACTCGGCCGCAGCGAGGACTGGATGTCCCAGGTCGAACGGGACATGCAGCAGGTCAAGGACCTGACGCTGCTCCAGCGGCTGGCCGGGGCGCTGGGCGCCGAACTGTCCGAGCTGATCGCGCTGCCGCAGCCCGCCGCCGGTCGGCCGCGATCACGTACCCGGAAGAGCGCCTCCGTTACGCTGGCGAGCACTTCCGCTGCCGAGGAGGACGATGTGCGACGCCGCCCGTTCCTGACCCTGGCGGCTGCCGCCCTCTTCGCCCCCGCCATCGGCCCGCAGGCCGCGCACGCCGAGCAGCGGCCGCCGCTGAACGGGCTGGAGGACCTCCTCCTGTACGGGGCGGGGCGGGTCCCGGCGCCCCGCCGCGAGCCGACCCGGGAGACCGTCGCGCTCGACCTGCTGACCTCGCGCCAGGAGTTCAGGGCGGCCCGGTACGAGGACCTGGCCCGCGCGCTGCCCGGCCGGATCGCCGCCGCCGAACTGGTCGGCAGGTCCGAGGAACGGGCCCGGAACGTCGCCCGGCTCTACAACCTCGCGGTGCGGCTGTGCATCAAGGTCGGCACGGACAACCTGGTCGCCGTCACCGCCGACCGCGCGCTCACCGCCGCCCGGCTGGGCGGCGACCCGCTGGTCGTCGCCGAGGCCCAGCGGATGGTCTCCAGCGCCTGGCGCCGGCAAGGCGGCCTGGCCCGCGCGACGGACATCGCGGTGGTCGCGGCCGAGGACCTGCGCGCGGACCGCACGGTGCCCGAACGCGCTCGGCTGGCCGCCCGCGGCGACCTGTACGCCACCGCGGCCTACACCGCCGCGAAGTCCGGCGACCGCGCCTACGCGCACGCCCTGATCCGGGAGGCCGCCGACAGCGCGGCGGCGGCCGGCCGGGCCTCCGGCCAGGTGGACGGCGTCCGGGGCGTCGCCCTGCACGAGCTGTCCGTGCACTACGAGTTGGGCGACGCGGGCAAGGCGATCGACCTGGCCGCCACGATCGACCCGGCCGCCCTGCCGACCGCAGAGCGGCAGGCCCGCTTCTTCGTCGACGTGGCCCGCGCGTTCGACCGGTGGGGCAAGCCCGAACGCTGCTACCGGGCCCTGCTGGCCGCCGAGCAGGCCGCCCCGCAGGAGGTCCGCCGCAGCGCGGTCCGCGCCCTCGCCACCGGCCTGCTCCGGCACGACCGCACCCTCCCCGGCATCCGCGACTTCGCCGCCCGCGCGGGCGTGCCGACCGCCTGAACCCGCGGCCGGAGCCGTAGCGGCAGCCGTGGCCTTGGTCGTGGCCGGTGGCAGGACGACCCGTAGCCGGCCTACGGGTCACGGCCGACCGGCCCGCGGCCGGAGCAGCGGCGCCGACCAGGCCGATCCGTAGCCCGGCTACGGCCCGCGGCCGACCGACCCGTAGCCGGGCCACGGCCCGTAGCCGGGCTGCGGAACCGGTCGCCGGTCCGGGGGTTCACTGGGAAACGCCTTCACCTTCCACTCGTTCGCCCGAGAGGAGACCGGCCGTGTCCCGGCTCACCGACGCGTCCACGACCGCCACCGCCCCGGACCGCATCGACCACCGCGTCGCCCCCGCCTACTACATCGACACCGCGCGGGTCACCGACCCGGTCGTGCGGGACCTGCTGCGCCGCTGCCCCACGGTGTTCGACCTCAAGCCGGCCGTCGCCGAGCTGCTGGCCGGACGGCTGGGCGTCCCACTGCCGGAGACCGCCGGGACGGTCGAGCCCGGGGCGACCGTCCGGGGCCGGGTGATCGTGGCCGCCGGGGCCGTCGTCGCCGCGGGCGCCCACGTCACCGGGCCCGTACTGGTCTGTCCCGGCGCGGTGGTCGGGGCCGGGGCCCGGGTGCGCGACAACACCGTGGTCGGCCCCGGCTGCCGGATCGGTTTCGGTGCCGAGGTCACCCGCTCGCTGCTGGTCGGCGGCGTCTTCATGAAGCACGCCGGCTTCGTCGGCGACTCCGTGCTCGGCACCGGCGTCAACATCGGCGCGTTCGTCTCCACCACGGGCCTGCGCACCACCTCCGGCCCGGTCACCGAACCGGCCACCGAGGAGGTGTGCGCCCGTCTCGACGGGCACCGGGTGCACACCGGCCAGACCAAGTTCGGCGCGGTGATCGGCGACGGCGTGATCGTTCCCGCCGGCACCGTGCTCCAGCCCGCCACCCTGATCGGCGCGCACACCCTGCTCCACCCCCGGACCCAGATCGGGGGCTTCTTCCCCGCCGGCAGCCAGGGAAGGTGACCGTGCCCACCACCGACGCGAGCGCCGTGCACATCACCGGCGGCCGCCGTCTCGCCGGAACCGTGCCCGTGCAGGGCAGCAAGAACACCGCCCTGCACCTGTACGCCGCCGCGCTCCTCGCCGACGAACCGCTCACCCTGCACGGTGCGCCCGCGATCCTGGACACCGGCGTGGTGGCCGAGATCCTGAACCGCACCGGAACCCGCACCACCGTCACCGGCGACGCGTTCACCACCCGCCCCGCCGACGTCTACCTGCCGGTCGTCCCCGACCGCCTCGGGCGGCGCATCCGGACCACCGCGGTCCTGGCCGGCGCGCTCCTGGCCCGGGCCGGTCGGGTCACCTTCCCCGTCCCCGGCGGCGACGCCTTCTGCGTCCGCCGGATCGACCGGCACCTCGCGGCGATGGCGGCCGCCGGAGCCGAGGTCGAACTGGACGGCGGCCTGGTGCGCGCGCGGACCTCGGGCCGCCGCCCGCCGTTCGTCACCGACGCGGGGACGGGCGGCTGGGGACCGAGCCTGGGCGCCACGGTCACCGCAGTGCTGCTGGCCGCCCGCACCCGGGGGACCTCCACCGTCCTCAACCCCAGCGTGGAACCCGAAGTCACCCACACCGCCGCGCTGTTGGCCCGCTCCGGGGTCGGCATCGAGTGGCAGGGCCGCGCCGCCCTGCACGTCACCGGCACGGACCGGATCGCGGGCGGGGAGTTCACCGTCCCGCCGGACCGGCTGGAGGCCGCGACGCTCGCGCTGGCCGCCGCGATCACCGGCGGCACCGTCCACCTCGCCCGCTTCCCCGCCGCCGCGTTCCCCGACGGGCTGCTGACGGCGTTCGCCGACGCCGGCCTCCGCCTCGACCCCCTCGACGGCGGGACGGTCGTCACCGCACCGGCCGGGCCGCGCCCCGTCCGGCTGGCCACCGGCCCCCACCCCGGCTACCCGACCGACGTGCAGCCCCAGTTGACCGCCTACCTCACCCAGGCCGACGGCACCTCGCGGATCGAGGAGCGGGTCTACCCCCGGCGCGACAGCCACCTCGCCCCGCTGGCCGCCCTGGGCGCCGGTGTCGGGCCGACGGTCCGGTGATCACCGTCCGCGGCCGCACCCCGCTCAGGGCCGCCGACGTGACCGGGGACGACATCCGGGCGGCGACCGCCCTGGTGCTCGCCGCCCTGGCCGCCGACGGCACCTCCACCGTCCGGGGCCTGTACCACCTGCGACGCGGGTACGGCGAGCTGCTGACCAAACTCTCCCTCCTCGGAGCCGAATTGACGACTGAACAGGAGTGCCCGTGACCCCACTCGACCCCGGCGGGACCGCCCCGACCCGGACCGCCCCGACACCGTTCGAGCCGGCCGTGCTCGCCGCCCTGCACGAACAGCTCGACCTGCTGACCGTCGACGGCACCGTCCCCGGCGGCGTCATCGCCCACGGGACCGCCGACACCGCGCCCGGCTACCTGACCGCGGGCGTCGTCGCCCCGAGTGCGGGGACGCCCCGCCCGGACCGGACACCGTGTACGACGTCGCCTCGCTGACGAAGGTCCTGGCCACCTGGACGGTGGCCGGCAGTTCGCTCCGGCCGCCCCTCACCCTGGACACCCCCGTCCGCGACCTGCTGCCGGGAATCGGCGCGGACGCCCCGGGCGGGCGGGTGACGCCCCGGCAGATCCTCACCCACACCTCCGGGCTGCGCGCCGACACCCGCCTCGACCGGTACCGGGGTCGCACCGAGCCGCTCGCCGAACTGCTCTGCGCCGAACCGCTGATCGCCGAGCCCGGAACCGAGCACCGCTACATCAACCGGGGATTCGTCCTGCTCGGCCTGGCCCTCGCGCACGTCCTCGGCCGCCGGCTGGACGAACTCGCCGCGAGCCGGTGGAACGCCCTCGGCATGGCCGCCACCGCCTACGGCCCGCTCACCCGTTCCGCCCGCCTCGCCCCGACCGAGCGCCGCCTGCCCGGCGCGCCCCGCCTGTGGGGCATCCCGCACGACGACAACGCCGCCCTGCTGGGCGGGGTCGCCGGACACGCCGGCGTCTTCAGCACCCCCGCCGACCTCGCCGCCTTCGCCACCGCCCTGCTGCGCTCCCACGCCGACGGCGGGACGCTCGGCCGCTGGCTGGCCGCGAGCCTGCGCCCGGCCGCCGCGATCGGGGACGGGCTGCACCGCGGCCTGGCCTGGACCGTCACCGGGGACGGCCGCACCGCCCACCACCACGGCTTCACCGGCACCAGCCTCTACCTCTCCCCGGCGACCGGCCGCTACCTGGCCCTGTGCACCAACGCCGTCTACCACCACCGGGACAACCGCACCCGCCTCGCCCCGCTGCGCGCCCTCGCCCTGGCCGCGGTCGACCCCGGCCCCCGGGGGGCCGCCCCGTGACCGGCAACACGCTCGCCGACCTGACCACCCTGCGACTCGGCGGCCCGATCGCGGAGCCGCTGCGGCTCCACGACCCCGGCCACTGGCCGGAACTGGTCCGCACCGTCCACCACCGGGGAGAGCGCCGCCCGCTCGTGCTCGGCCACGGCAGCAACGTCATCGCCGCCGACGCCGGGCACGCCGGCACCGTCGCGGTGCTCGACACCCGGGGCATCACCGCGGAGGAGCGGGACGACGGCACCGTTCTGGCGACGGTGCAGGCCGGGCACCCGCTCGCCGACCTCACCGCCTGGGCCGCCGCCGAGCGGCTGGCCGGGATCGAGTGCCTGGCCGGGGTGCCGGGCACCGTCGGCGCCGCCCCCGTCCAGAACACCGGGGCCTACGGGCAGCAGCTCTCCGACGTCCTCGACCACCTGACCGCCTGGGACTGGGACACCGGCCTGCTGCGGACCCTGCCCGCCCGGGCCTGCCGCTTGCGCCACCGGCACAGCCGTTTCAAGGACGACCCCGGCCGCTGGACCGTCCTGACCGTCACCGTCCGCCTCACCCGCGGCCCCGCCGCCCCCGTCGCCCACCGCCCGCTCGCCGAGGAACTCGGGGTCCGTCCCGGCGGCCGTCCGCCCGTCGCCGAGGTCACCCGCGCCGTCCTGGCCGACCGCCGCCGCCGCGGCCTGCTGCTCGACCCGCACGGCCACGACGCCCGCCA
This sequence comes from Kitasatospora fiedleri, assembly GCF_948472415.1. NCBI lineage: Bacteria > Bacillati > Actinomycetota > Actinomycetes > Kitasatosporales > Streptomycetaceae > Kitasatospora > Kitasatospora fiedleri. The sequence continues at coordinate 5,538,999 of NZ_OX419519.1, forward strand.
GGTCGGCTCGGTCTTCCTCAACCCGCCCGTCACCGCCGCCGCGGCCGCCCGCTGGTCGGCGGCCGGCTGCCCCGTCCGCCCCGACAGCGACGGGCGGCTGCGGGCGAGCGCGGGCTGGCTGCTCGAACGCGTCGGCTGCCGCCCCGGCCACCGGATCGCCGAAGGAATCCGCTGCTCGCCGCACCGGGCCCTCACCCTCACCGCCCACGACGGCGCCACCGCGAGCGGGTTCACCCGCGTCCTGGCCGACCTCGCGGCCCGGGTCGAGGCGGCCACCGGGGTCGTGCTGCACCCCGAACCCGTCGCGGTCGGCGGCGCCCCGGGCGGGCGTCCCGGGACCGTCGCGGCTCGGCGCGCCCACTGATGGCGCACTGGGCGGGCGGGGGCGGGCGGGGTGCCTAGGCTCGGGCGGCCCCGACCGGGGCGGACGGGATACGAGGTGCGGTGGGAGAGCGGATGGCGGGACGGGTGCGCGGGGTGGCGCGGGGGATGCTGGCGCTGCTGCTGGCGGCGGGGCCGGTGCTGGCCGGGCCGCGGGCGGCGGCGGACCCGCCGACCGGCGGGACGGTGATCGTCGACGAGACCTTCGCGGGCGCCTCGATCGCCGACCCGTCCTGGGAGCCGCTGGGCGACACCTGCCTGACCGGCGCGTCCCCCGGGAGCACGCCCGCGCCGGGCACCGCGCCCGTCCCGTCCTGCCCGGCCGGCGGCACCCCGGCCGCGCCGGTGCCCGGGGTGACGCCCGGTTACCTCCAGCTCAACGACGCGGCCGGGTTCGTCGGCGGCTCGGTGCTGTACCGCCGCCCGGTGCCCGCCTCGGCGGGCCTGTCGGTGACCTTCGAGCAGTACCAGTACGGCGGCAACGCGCAGCCCGGCGACGGCATCGGGTTCTACCTGGTGGACGGCGCGACCCCGCTGGACTCCAAGGGCGCGGACGGCGGCAGCCTCGGCTACGCGCAGCGCAACCTCAGCCCCGGCGTGGTCGGCGGCTACCTGGGCGTGGGCCTGGACATGTACGGCAACTTCTACAACGACGGCGAGAACCGGGGCGCGGACTGCCCGACCGGCCAGCAGTCGCCGGTGAGGCAGGACGGCCCGGTCGCGCCGAACGCGGTCACCCTGCGCGGCCCGGGCGCCGGCATCTCCGGCTACTGCTACCTGGCGTCCACCACCGAGGCACCGGCCGGTGACCCGCCGCGGGCCGCGACCACGCTGCCCGGCAGCCTGGGCGCGCCGTTCGGCACCACCGACCCGGCGGTCGCCGAGCGCACCGTCAACGTGCAGATCACGCCGGCCCCCGACCCCCGGGTGATCGTCCAGATCGACTTCCAGGACGGCACCGGCTGGCACCGGGTGCTGGACCGGCCGGCCCCGGCCGGGCTGCCGTCCACCTACAAGTTCGGGTTCAGCGCCTCCACCGGCGGCTCCACCGACGTCCACCTGATCCGCAACGTCACGGCCTCCTCGATCCTGCCGCTGGGCGCGCTCGACCTGGTCAAGCAGGTCGACCGGAGCGGTCCGCCGCTGCCCGCGGTGATCACCGCTGGGACGGTGATCCCGTACCAGTACGTGGTCACCAACGCCGGTGCGGTGGAGGTGAGTTCGCTGGCCGTCAGCGACGACAAGCTGGCCCCGGTGAACTGCCCGGCCACCACCCTGCCGCCCGCGCCCGCCCCCGGTTCGACCGTGGTGTGCACCGGCAGCTACACCGTCACCGCGCAGGACGTCGCCGCCGGACGGGTCGTCAACACCGCGAGCGCCACCGCGAACCCGGCCATCGGCCCCCAGCTCGGCACCGGACCGGCCACCGTGACGGTGCCGATCGCCTCGGCGCTGACCCTCGACAAGCGGGCCGTCACGCCCGCCCCGCACACCGTGGGCCAGGTGGTCGACTACACCTTCACCGCCACCGACACCGGCGGCTCCACCCTCTCCACCCTGGTGGTCCAGGACCCGGGGATCACCGACCTGGCCTGCCCCGCCTCGGTGGTGGAACCCGGCGGCTCGGTGGTCTGCACCGGCAGCCACACCGTCACCGAACAGGACCTGGCGGCCGGCTCGTTCAGCAACACCGCCACCGCCACCGCGGTCTCCCCGATCGGGCAGTCCGTCCAGGCCGCCCCGTCCACCGCGGTCATCCCGGTGGTCGCGGTCGCCGACCTCGCCGTCACCGTGGACGCCGACCCGCAGGTGCTGCCGGTCGGCTCCACCACCACCTTCACCGTCACCCTGCGCAACAACGGACCGGCCGACGCGACCAATGCCGTCGTCGACAGCCCCGTCCCCGCCGGCACCACGCTGCTCACCCCGACCGCCGCCGCCGGCACCGCCTACGACCCGGCCACCGGACGCTGGACGGTGCCCGCGCTGCCCGTCGGCGGCTCCGTGCGGCTCACCCTGCCGGTCCGGCTGGACGTCGCCGCGCCCGCCACCGACACCGCGACCGTCACGGCCGCCGACCAGTACGACCCGGTGACGGCGAACAACACCGCGAGCGTCACCGTCCGGCCGCTCACCGACACCGACATCGTGGTCGGCAAGAGCGTCGACCACTCGCGCCCCGGACTCGGCGGGCAGGTGGTGTTCACCGTCACCGCCGCCAACGACGGCCCCGCGCCCGCCACCGGCCTGGTCCTCACCGACCTGCTCCCGCCCGGCCTGGAACTGGTCCGCGCCGAGCCCGGCACCGGCGGGTACGCGGCGGACACCGGCCGCTGGACGATCGGCGACCTGGCCGTCGGCGCGCAGGCCCGGCTCATCCTCACCGCCCGCGCCACCGAGCCCGGCACCCACACCAACACCGCGACGCTGACCGGCCTCGACCAGACCGACACCGACCCGTCCGACAACACGGCGAGCGCCACCGTCACCGTCGACGCGCCCAGTCCCAGTCCCAGTCCCAGCCCGAGTCCGAGTCCGGCCCCGACCACGAGTCCGGCCCCGACCACGAGTCCGGCCCCGAAGCCCCCGCGCCACGATCACCCCGGCCCCGAGCTGCCCGGCACCGGCGCGCCGGCCGCCGCCACGGGCGTGGTCGCGGTGCTGCTGCTGATCGGCGGCGCGGTGCTGCTGGCCGCCCGACGGGAGCACGTCCGGCGGGAGCCCACCCGCCGGAGCTGACCCGCGGAGCCGATCCGCCGGAGCCGATCCGCGGCAGGCGGGAGAACGGAACCGCCGGCGGGAGCGGTCGGGGCATGTGCGGTGCCTCGACCGCTCCCGCCGGCGGCGGTCGCGGGGACGGCGCTCGGGCCGCCGCTGACCGGTCCGGCCGGCCTGACCTGCCTGACCGGCCCGGCCGGTCAGGCCACCCTCGGACCGGTCCGGCCGGTCAGGCCGCTATCGGGTGGGCGGTCGGGTACCCGTCCCGCAGCCGGCGGTGCGCGGCGGGGTCGGCGTCCAGGTGGTCCAGGCCCAGCAGGGCCGCGCCCAGCACCGGCGGGGCGACCACCACGCGCGGTTCGGCGAGCGGCGCGTCCGCGGCCAGCCGGGCGGTCAGGTTGTCGAGCAGCAGCGGCTGCCGGGAGGCCAGCACCCCGCCGCCGAGCACCACCGGCACCGGCCGGTCGAGCAGGTCCAGCCTGGTCAGCGCGATCACCGCGAGCCGGGCCACCTCGTCGGCCTGGCGGTCGATCAGGTCGAGCGCGACCGGGTCGCCCGCGGTGCCGGCCGCGAACAGCACCTGGGCGACCTCGTGCAGCCGGGCCCGGTCGATCCGGCCCAGGTGCATGGCCTCGGCGAAGGCGTTGGCCCCGACCAGTCCGAAGTGCGCGCCGATCATGGGGGAGAGCAGGGTGGCCGGGCCGCGGCCGTCCTCGGCCCGGGCCGCGTGCCACATCGCCTCGGCGGCGAGCCCGCCGCCGCCGCCCCAGTCGCCGGTGAGCTGGCCGAGCGCGGGCCAGCGGGCGGTGCGCCCGTCGGGCCGCAGGCCGACGCAGTTGATGCCCGCACCGCAGACCACCGCGACGCCCAGCGGCCCGTCGGTGCCGGCCCGCAGCAGGCCGAAGGTGTCGTTGGCGACGTGCGCGGAGGCGCCCCAGCCGTGGCCGGATATCGCCTCGTGCAGCTGCTGCTCCTCGATCGGCAGGTCCGCGTTGGCCAGGCAGGCGCTGACGTGGTCGGTCAGCGGCCGCCCGTCGGGGCGCGGTTCGACGCCGACCTGCCGGGCCAGGTCGTCGACCAGCGGGGCGAGCGCGGCGACGGCCGCCTCCGGGCCGGTGTGCTGCGGCTGGAAGCCGCCGCCGCGGGCGGTGGCCAGCACCGTGCCGTCGGCGCCGACCAGGGCCAGGTCGGTCTTGCTGTTGCCGGCGTCGATGGCGAGGACGCCGGGCAGGTGTGCGGAGTGGCTCATCGGCCGGTCCCCCCGTGGTGGTGCTCGGTGGTGGTGCGGTGGTGCTCCGCCATGGTGCCGGTCACGCCCAGCTCAGGTGGTCGTGGTTGTGGGCCAGCAGCCGGTCGGTGAGCTGGTCGGCGAGTTCGATCTGCCCGACCAGCGGGTGGGCGAGCAGTGCGTCGAAGACCCGGTCCCGGCCGCCGTGCAGCGCGGCGTCCAACGCCAGGTGCTCGTACGCGGTGACGTTGGCGATCAGGCCCGCGTAGAGCGGTTCGACCGGGCGCTGGGGCAGCGGGCGGACCCCGGCGGCGTCCACCTCGGCCGGGACCTCGATCACCGCGTCGTCGGGCAGGAACGGCAGCACGCCGTCGTTGCGGGTGTTGACCACCTGGACGGTGGTGCGGCCGTCGGTGCCCAGCAGCGCGGCGATCAGCTGCACCGCGGCCTCGGAGTAGAACGCGCCGCCGCGCTTGCCGAGCAGCTCGGGCTTGGTGTCCAGGGCCGGGTCGGCGTACATCTCCAGCAGCTGCTTCTCGATCGCGGCGACCTCGGCGGCCCGGGAGCCCTTGACCTTCAGCTCCTCGACCACCACGTCGTGCTGGTAGAAGTACCGCAGGTAGTAGGAGGGGACGACGCCGAGCCGGCGGACCACCGGCAGCGGCAGGTGCAGGTCGGCGGCGATCTCCGGGCCGTGCTCGGCGAGCAGTTGCGGCAGCACCTCGCGGCCGGTGGCGGCGCCGGGGGCGTCGAGCAGGGTGACGCCGCGCTCCCAGGTCAGGTGGTTCAGACCGACGTGGTCCAGGCGCACCAGCTCCGGGTCGACGCCCAGGTGGGCGGCGAACTTGCGCTGGAAGCCGATCGCCACGTTGCACAGGCCGACGGCCTTGTGCCCGGCGGTCTGCAGGGCGCGGGTGACGATGCCGACCGGGTTGGTGAAGTCGACGATCCAGGCGTCCGGGTTGGTGCGGCGGACCTGCTCGGCGATGTCCAGCACCACCGGGACGGTGCGCAGCGCCTTGGCGAGGCCGCCCGCGCCGGTGGTCTCCTGGCCGACGCAGCCGCACTCCAGCGGCCAGGTCTCGTCCTTGTCGCGGGCCGCCTGCCCGCCGACCCGCAGCTGGAGCAGCACCGCGTCGGCGCCCTGGACGCCCGCGGTGACGTCGGTGGCGGTGGTGACGGTGGCGCCGTGGCCCTGTTTGGCGAAGATCCGGCGGGCCAGGCCGGCGATCAGCTCCAGCCGGTCGGCCGCCGGGTCGATCAGCACCAGCTCGCGGATCGGCAGGGTGTCGCGCAGCCGCGCGAACCCGTCGATCAGTTCCGGCGTGTAGGTGGAACCGCCGCCGACGATTGCCAACTTCAGTGCGGACATCAGCCCTTGACCCCTGTCAGTGTGACGCCTTCGACGAAGGCGCGTTGTGCGAAGAAGAACAGAACGATCACCGGTGCCATCACCAGCAGCGTCGCCGCCATGGTGAGGTTCCAGTTGGTGTGGTGGGCGCCCTTGAAGGACTCCAGGCCGTAGCTGAGGGTCCAGGCGCCCGGGTTCTCGGAGGCGTAGACCTGCGGGCCGAAGTAGTCGTTCCAGCAGGAGAAGAACTGGAACAGCGCGACGGCGGCGATCGCCGGTTTGGCCATCGGCAGCACCACCCGCAGCAGGGTGCGCAGTTCGCCGCAGCCGTCGATCCGGGCGGCCTCGACGTACTCCTTGGGGATGGTCAGCAGGAACTGGCGCAGCAGGAAGATGGTGAAGGCGTCGCCGAACGCCATCGGGACGATCAGCGGCCACAGCGTGCCGGTCAGGTGCAGCTGCTTGGCCCAGAACAGGTACATCGGGATCACCGTGACCTGCGGCGGCAGCATCATCATCGCGACCACCGCCATCAGCGCCAGGTTGCGGCCCCGGAACCGGAACCGGGCCAGCGCGTACGCCACCGGCAGGCTGGAGAGCACGGTCAGCACGGTGCCGGCGCCTGCGTACAGCAGGGTGTTGCGCCACCAGGTGAGGAAGCCGGGGGTGTCCCAGACCTTGCGGTAGTTCGACCACTGCCAGTGCTGCGGCCACAGGTCGGAGGTGAGCGCCTGGTGGTCGGTCATCACCGAGGTGAGGAAGACGAACACGAACGGCAGCAGGAAGAACAGCGCGGCGGCGATCGCGGTGGAGTGCACCGCGACCCAGTGCAGGGCGGCGCGGCGGCGGGCGGCCCGGGCGGCGGCGGGGGCCGGCAGCGGGCGCCGGCGGGGGAGGGTGGAAGCGAGTGCCATGGGGTCAGTCCTCCGCCAGGAAACCGGACTTGCGGCGCAGCAGCACGCCGGTGAACGCCATCGAGAGGGCGAACAGGATGAGTGCGACGACGCAGGAGGAGCCGTAGTCGAAGCGCTGGAAGCCGAGGTTGTAGACCATCTGCGGCAGCGTCCAGGTGGAGCCGGCCGGGTAGCCGGGCTCGAACTGCTGGCCGGAGCCGCCGATCACGCCGGAGGCGACCTTCCCGGCGACGATCGCCTGGGTGTAGTACTGCATGGTCTGGATCACGCCGGTGACCACCGCGAACACCAGGATCGGCGAGATGTTCGGCAGCGTCACGTACCGGAAGCGCTGGAAGCTCCCGGCGCCGTCCAGTTCGGCGGCCTCGTACTGCTCGGTCGGCACGTCCAGCAGCGCCGCCATGAAGATCACCATCAGGTCGCCGACGCCCCAGATCGCCAGCAGCGTCAGGGCGGGCTTGGACCAGGACGGGTCGGTGAACCAGCCGGGCTGCGGCAGGCCGAGCTCGCCCAGCAGGTGGTTGACCGGCCCGGTGCCCGGGTTCAGCAGGAACGCGAACGCCATCGTCGCGGCCACCGGCGGGGCCAGGTACGGCAGGTAGAAGGCGGTGCGGAAGAACCCGGCGCCGGACTTCACCTTGGTGATCAGCAGCCCGACGCCGAGCCCGAACACCACCCGCAGCGAGACCATCACCGCGACCAGCCAGAGGGTGTTGCCCAGGCCCTTCCAGAAGAAGGGGTACTTGTCGAAGACGTAGTCCCAGTTCCGCAGCCCGGCGAAGGCCGGCGGGAGGAACCCGTCGTAGCTGGTGAACGAGAAGTAGACCGTCGACACCAGCGGGTACAGGAAGAAGAACCCGAACCCGACCAGCCACGGGGAGAGGAAGGCCAGGGTCCTGGCCCGCTCCCGCCGGTGCTTGCGGCGCAGCGCCGGCGGGAGGGCGGAGCTCACGGTCGCCATGTCACTTCGCCTGGGTGACGGCGTCGTCGATCTCCTTGGCGGTGGCCGTCAGGCCCGCCCCGAGGTCGGTCTGCTGCCCGGACTCCACCGCGTAGCTGAGGTTCTGCAGCGACACCTGGTACGCGCCGCCGTTGATGCTCGCCGGGGTGGTGGAGGAGTGCGGGTTCTTGGCGATGTCGATGAAGGTGCGGAAGTTCGGGTCCGCGTCCAGCTTCGGCGAGTCCAGCGCGGCGAGGGTGCTGGGCACGTTGTGGATCGCGTTGGCGAAGGACACCACCGCGTCGGTGTCGGTGGTCAGGTACTTGACGAAGGTCCAGGCCGCGGTCTGCTTCTTCGAGCCGTTGGCGATGCCGACGATGGTGCCGGTCTGGTAGCCGCGCCCGTAGGTCGCCGCCTGGTCGTCCGGCACCGGGAACGGCGCGGTGGCCCACTCGAAGTCCGGCTTGTCCTCGGCCAGCGAGGCGGTGCGCCACTCGCCGTCCAGGCTCATCGCGACCTGCCCGGTGGTGAACGGGTTCTTGGCGCTGAACTCGTCGCCGAACCCGGTCCGGTACTTCTCCAGCCGGTCGAACCCGCCGAGCCGGTCGACCAGGTGCTTCTGCCAGGTGAGCGCCGCGGTCACGGTCGGGTCGGTGGCCACGTTCGACCTGCCGTCCGGGCCGAAGTACGTGCTGCCGTACTGGCCGAGGTAGTGCGCGATCGCCGTCTCGTAGCCGTGGTAGTTCGGCATGAAGCCCAGCTGCTTGAACGAGTCGCCGTCCGGGACGGTCAGCTTGGCGGCGTCCTCGGCGAACTCGCTGAAGGTCTTCGGCGGCGCGGTGATGCCCGCCGCCGCGAACGCGGTCTTGTTGTAGTACAGGCCGTAGGCGTCGCCGAGCAGCGGCAGCGCGCACTGGTCGCCCTGGTAGCGGCTGTACTCCAGCATCGCCGCCGGGAAGGTCTTCGCCGGGTCGACGCCGTCCTTCCGCAGCATCGGCCCGAGGTCGGCCCAGACGTGCGAGGCGCAGAACCGGCCCACGTTGTCGGTGGAGAACGAGGACACCACGTCCGGGGCGTCCGGGCCGCCGGCCCGCAGCGCCTGCTGGGCCTTGTCGTCGGCGATGTTCCCGACCACCTTGACGTGGATGTTGGGGTGCAGCTTCTCGAAGGCGGCGACGTTGTCGTTGATCGCCTTCACCTCGTTGTCCTGGCTCCAGCCGTGCCAGAAGGTGATCGTCACGTCCTGGCCGGCCGCCGAACCGTCCTGCCCGCCGCCGGAGTTGGTGCCGGTGCAGGCGGCGGCCAGCAGCGTCGTGCAGACGGCCGCGGTGAGCGCGGCCAGCGGGCGGCGGGCCAGCGGGCGGCGGGCGAGCGGGGATCTGCGGGTCGTGTCCACGGAAGGGCGCTCCTGGGGGAGGGGGCGAGGGCAGGGCGGCAGGGCCCGGCGACCCCGCGTGGGGGGAAGGGGAGTGGGTGCGAACGTGCGTCAGTGCGTCAGTGGGTGCTGAACAGGACGTCCCGGGTGCTCGCCAGCGCGCGCTGCAGCGCGCCGGTCAGGACGGGCGACCCCGGCACGGCCGACAGCCGCACCTCCGGCCGCGGGATGGACATCCGGCCCAGGGCCTCCTGAACCAGCTCCCGCAGGCGTTCACCGCCCGCGGTCGGCGTCCCCCCGGAGAGCACCACCAGCTCCGGGTCCACCACCGAGGCGATCACCGCCAGCCCGACCGCCAGCCGCTCGGCCAGCTCGGCCAGGAAGACCTCGCCCTCGGCACTGCCCAGGGCCCCGGCCACCGCCTGCGCCGCGTCGGCGCCGCGCAGCCCGTGCCGGCGGGCCAGCGCCAGCACCGCGGGCTCACCGGCCAGGTCCTGGAACCCGCCGGTCACCTTCCGGCGGGAGCTCAACGACACCGGGGCGTCCGGCACCGGCATGTAGCCGACCTCGCCCGCGCCCCCGGTGAAACCCCGGTGCAGCCGGCCCGCGATCACGATCGCCGCGCCGATGCCCTCCTCGGCCCACAGCAGCACGAAGTCCTCGCACCCCGCCGCCGCCCCGCCGGCCTGCTCCGCGACCGCGGCCAGGTTCACGTCGTTCTCGATCGACACCGGCGCGCCCAGGGCCTGCTCCAGCTCCTCCACCAGCCGCGGCGAGTGCCAGCCCGGCAGGTGCGAGGCGTACCGCAACTTCCCGGTCACCGGGTCCGGCGCGCCACCGATCCCGACCACCACCTCGCGCAGGCACCCCGGTGCGAGCTGCGCCCGGCGCACCGTCTCGGCGACCGCCTCGGCGACCCGCGGCACCGTCTCCGCCGCGGACCAGCCCTTGGTCGGCACCCGGTGCTCGGCCAGCGTCGTCCCGGTGACGTCCGCGACCGCGACCCGCACCGTCGTGCTGGTCACATCCACGCCCGCGACGTAGCCCGCGGCCGGATTCACCTGGTACAGCTGGGCGTTCGGCCCCGGCCCGCCGGCGGTCGTGCCCACCGGCACCACCAGCCCCACCGCCTCCAGCCGGGCCAGCAGCTGCGAGGCGGTCGGCTTCGAAAGCCCCGTCAGGCTTCCGATCTGGGTGCGGGACAGCGGGCCGTTCGCGAGCAGCAGCTCCAGCGCGGCACGATCGTTGATGGCCCGCAACAGGCTCGGCGTACCGGCCAGCGGGGAACGGGGTGTCTTTCGGGTGGTCACGGCCCGATCCTCCTCTGCATACGCGGTTGCGGCCAACTGTTAGGAAAGTTTCCAATCGAGAGCCGTGGATGTCAACGGTCCGTGACCTGTTCGTTGACTGCGGCGCGCGGACGGCGCGCGGACGGCGGGCGGACAGCGGGCGCGGGAGGAGCGGGCGCGGCGGGGGAGGGGAGCAGGGGAAAAGGGACGGGGGCAGGAGCGCGGGAAGAACCACCGCGCTCCTGCCCCCGTCCCGGGACCGGCCCTACCAGGGAAGCGGACCGTCCTCGTTGAAGAACCCGCCGCTGGGGCCGCCGTCCGGCAGCGCCGCCAGCCGGACGGCGATCGCCGCGCCCTGCGCGGGGGTGCGCACGCCGCGGTGGCCGTTCAGGTCGGTGGCGCAGTAGCCGGGGCAGGCCAGGTTGATCAGGATGCCGGTGTCGCGCAGCTCCTTCGCGTACTGCACGGTCACCGCGTTCAGGAAGGTCTTCGACGGGGAGTAGGCCGCCGAGATCGGGCCGGTCTCCTCCCCCGGCCGGGACTGCAGGGTCAGCGACCCCACCCCGCTGGACATGTTGACGATCCGCGGCGAGGCCGAGCGGCGCAGCAGCGGCAGGAGCGCGTTGGTCACCCGGATCACGCCGAGCACGTTGGTCTCCACCGCCAGCCGGACCTCCGCCAGGTCCACCAGGGTCGGCTCCTGCGGCGAACCGCCGGTCACCGCCGCGTTGTTGACCAGGACGTCGAGCCGTCCGAAGCGGTCCGCCAGCAGCTCCGCCGCCGCGGCCGCCGAGGCGTCGTCGGTGACGTCCAGCGGCACCCCGAAGGCGTCCGCCCCGCCCGCCCGCAGTGCCTCGACGGCGGCCTCCCGCCGCGCCTCGTCCCGGGCGCCCACGCCCACCCGCCAGCCCAGCGCGCCGAGGCCCGCCGCGATCTCGTACCCGATGCCCTTGTTCGCGCCGGTCACCAGCGCCACCGTCCGCGCGTCCTGCTCGTGCTGCGCGCCCTGCTCGTGCTGTTCGTTCTTCTCGTTCATACCGCCATGCTCGGCCCGCCGCCCCGGCCGTGGCCAGGACCGATCCGGCACCCCGGCGATACCCGGCGGGTATCGCCGTAGGCTGGACGGATGGAGACCCGGGAACTGCGGTACTTCGTCGCCGTCGCCGAGGAGTTGCACTTCGGGCGGGCGGCCCAGCGGCTCGGCATGGCCCAGCCCCCGCTGTCGCGGGCCGTCGCCCGGCTGGAGCGCCGGCTCGGCACCGTCCTGCTGGCGCGCGACAGCCACGGCGTGGCGCTGACCGACGCGGGCCGGGTGCTGCTGCGCGAGGGCCGCACCGTGCTGGACGCGGTCGCCGCGGCCGAGGCCCGCACCTGCCGGGCCGGGCAGCCGGGCCTGGTGCTGGTGGCGAAGGCGGGCGCGTCCACCGAACTGCTGGCCAAGCTGCTGGCCGCCTACGCCGCCGAGCCCGACGCGGTGCCGGTGGACGTCCGGCTGTGCCAGTACGGCGAGCAGGGGCCGCTGCTGCGGCGCGGCGAGGCGGACGTGGCGCTGCTGCACCTGCCGTTCGACTCCGCGGCCGGCCTGGACACCGAGGAACTGCGCACCGAGGGCCAGGTCGCCCTGCTGCCCGCCGGGCACCCGCTGACCGCCCGCCGCGAACTGCGCCTCGCCGACCTGGCCGAGCTGACGGACCTGCCCGCCCCGCGCTACCCGCGCTCCGACGGCACCCACCGCGACGGCCCCGGCCCGGCGATCCGCGACCACGCCCAGCTCTACCAGCTGATCGCCCTCGGTCGGACCTACGCCGTCCTGCCCGACTCCGCCCGCAGCCAGCTCCGCGACGACGTCGCCGTCCGCCCCGTCCCGGACGCCCCGCAGGTCACCACCCTCCTCGCCTGGCCCCCCGACAGCCGCTCCCGCGCCCTGGCCGCCCTGCTCCGGACGGCGACCGGAGGCTTGACCGGGAGCTCGACCGAGGGTGCGACCGGGGGTGCGACCGGAGGCTCGGCCTCCTGACGGCCCGCCGGGGGCGGGACGGCCACGGCTTCGACCTCGGGGTCGGCCGCCGGCCCGGCGCGGTCTTCCAGCCGTGGCGCGAGTCCGACGCCGCCGACGGTCCGCGACCCTGGGACGGCACGGCCGGCGACCCGGGCACCACCGCCGTCAGCACCTCCGCCCGCAGCCCGAGCCCAACCCGCAAGCCCAGCCCGAGCCCAACCCGAGCCCAGCCCGAGCCCAACCCGAGCCCAGCCCGAGCCCCACGCCCCGCCGCAGGCCCGCCCGGCGCCGTCCGGGAGCCTCGCCCGCCCCGTCCGCGCGTCCGGCCGGGCCGGGGCCGCCGGGTCAGTTCTGCGTCGGTATCGGCTTGGCCGCCAGCGAGCGGGCCGAGTTGGGGTCGGCGAGCGCGGACGGCGGCAGGATCTCGGGGGCGGCGGCCTGGGCCGGGACGGTGGCGGCGGCCTCCTCCCGGAGCTTGACGCCCGCCAGGTCGAAGGCGGCCTTGAGCCGCAGCCGCAGCGCCCGGGCGACCTGCGCGGACTTGCCGGGGGTGCAGCGGGCCTCGACCCGCAGCTGCACCGAGTCCACGGCGACCGACTCCACGCCCAGCACCTTGACCCGGCCCCAGACCAGCTCGTCGTACGGGCTCTCCTTGGCGAACTGCTCGGCGGTCTCGGTGATCAGCGCCTCGACCTGCTCCAGGTCCTCCTTGTAGCCGACCTGCACGTCGACGGTGGCGGTGCCCCAGCCCTGGCTCATGTTGGCGATCCGCTTGACCTCGCCGTTGCGGATGTACCAGATCTCACCCGCCGAGCCGCGCAGCTTGGTGACCCGCAGGCCGACCTCCAGGACGGTGCCGGTGGCGACGCCGGTGTCGATCTCGTCGCCGACGCCGTACTGGTCCTCCATGATCATGAAGACGCCGGAGAGGAAGTCGGTGACCAGGTTGCGGGCGCCGAAGCCGATCGCCACGCCCGCCACGCCCGCGGAGGCCAGCAGCGGGGCCAGGTCGACGCCCAGCACCGACAGCGCCATCAGCGAGGCGGTGCCGAGGACGCTGAACGAGGCCACCGAGCGCAGCACCGAGCCGATCGCCTCGGAGCGCTGCTGGCGCCGCTCGGTGTTGACCACGCCGGTGTTGGCCAGCAGCCCGCCGAGCACCCCGTGGTCGCCGTCGCCCTCCGCGGGGCGGCCCATCCGGGTGACCAGCTTCTCGATCACCTTGCGGACCACCGCCCGCAGCACCAGGGCCAGCCCGAGGATCAGCACGATCCGCAGCCCGGAGACGACCCAGCCCTGCCAGTTGTCGTCCAGCCAGCCGGCCGCCTGCCGGGTGGTGTCGGTCACACCGGCCGTGCTGGTGGGCAGCGTGAACGTCGGCGTGCTGGTGCTGTCGGCAGCGGAATCGGCGAGCATCGCCCCACTGTAGCGAGCCCGTTCCGGGCCCCGTTCACCCGCTCGGACGGCCTGCGACCGGTTCCGGACACGCACCGCAGCACCACCCGCACGGTACGTGCAGGAGGGCCGCGAGCTGGGCATACCGGCTATGGCGGAACGCGCGGGGCCCACCGCACGCGCGCGGCCCGTTCACGGAGAAATGGTGGCGTCGTACGACGACGTAAGGCGACACTGAGGGAGATCACGTCCCGCGAGGGCCGCGGTCACCCGCTCGACTCGGCGCGAGCCACGCGCCGCAGGCGTCCAAGGAGGCCCCGTGCCGCATGTCCTTGTCCTCAACGCGTCGTACGAGCCACTCGGTGTCGTCTCGATGCGACGCGCTCTCATCCTCGTCCTCAACCACAAGGCGATCGCCCTGGAGGATGCGGGCACCACTCTGCACAGCGCCACCGGTGCCGTCCAGGCGCCGTCCGTCGTCAAACTGACCCGTTTCGTGCGGGTCCCCTACCGCGGCCCCGTACCGCTGACCAGGCGGGCGCTGTTCGCCCGCGACCACGGTCGGTGCGTGTACTGCGGGGCCGCCGCCACCAGTGTCGACCACGTCATCCCGCGCAGCCGGGGCGGCCAGCACCGGTGGGACAACGTGGTGGCGGCCTGCCGCCGCTGCAACCACACCAAGGCCGACCGGCACCTCGCCGACCTCGGCTGGCGGATGAAGCGCCCCCCGGCCGCGCCCAGCGGCCTGGCCTGGCGGGTCATCGGCACCGGGATCAAGGACCCGCGCTGGCGGCCCTACCTGGAGCCGTACGGCGGCCTCGACCAGTTCCGGGACTTCGAGCACCACGACCATCCGGAGACGGTCCTGCCCGCCCCCGTCCGCACCCGTCCGATCCGCCGCGGCGAGCAGCACGCTCCGCTCTCCGCCTGAACAGACAAGGGCCTGCCCGACACGACAACCGGTACGCCTCATGGGCCGCCGGCGCCCCCGCGACGGGAGCGTCGGCGGCCCGCCGCGTGCCACGGCACCCGCCCGCCGCGCCGCTCCACGGCACCCGTCCGCCGCGCCGCTCCACGGCACCCGCCCGCCGTGCGCCTCCACGGCGCCCGCCCGCCGTGCCGCGCTACGGCGCCCGCCCGCCGTGCCGCGCTACGGCGCCCGCCCGCCGTGCCGCGCTACGGCGCCTGCACGCCGTACAGCTCCACCCCGGACAGCGCGTACCCGTAGCGGGTGGCCCGGCCCACGCCCTGCACCCGCAGGTAGCGCGCGCCCGGCGCGTCGAAGCGGACCGTCTCGGTGCCGCCCTGCCCGTTGCCCACCTCCGCGACGGTGGTCCACACCACGCCGTCGGCCGAGGTCTCCAGCCGGTACGCGGAGGCGTACGCCGCGCCCCAGTGCAGCACCGCCGAACCCAGCCGGACCGGCTGCGGCAGCCGCAGCTGCACCCAGGCGCCGTCCTCGGCGGGGGAGCTCCAGGAGGTCCCCGGGTCGCCGTCGGCGACCGCCGCCGCCGGGGTCTTCGCGCTGTCGTCGCCCGAGGAGGAGGCCGTCGCCGACCGCGCCAGGTCCGGCCCGCCGGTCGGCGGGACGACGTGCACCAGCAGCTCCTGGCGGACGGTCAGCGTGCCCGCGGTGAACACCACCGGCACCCGGTAGCTGCCCGACGGGGTGTCCGCGGCGGCGGTGACCAGCAGCGGCGCGCCCACCCGGCCGCCGCGCGGCACCGTCACCGCCGGGGCCGGGGCCACCGTGAGGCCCTTGGCCACGGCCGGGACCTCGGCGGTCAGGGTGCCGGTCAGCGGGTCCGGCCGACCGGACTCCACGGTGGCCCGGGCCCGGGCCGGGGCGGCGGCGCCCGCCACCACGTCCAGGGCCGGCTCGGCCAGCGTCAGCCGGGCCGCCGGCGCGTCCGCCCACCACGGGATCACCTGGTTGACCACCGGGGCCTCGCCGCCCGGCTGCCACACCAGCCGCAGCGCCTCCACCGGCCCGCCGTCGGCCTTCAGCTCGTTGTAGCCGGGCCGCACCGGGCCCAGGTCCGCCCAGCTGCCGTCCGGGCGGCGCACCTGCGCGGTCGCCTCGGCCCGCACCGTCGGGTCGGTCAGCACGGTCAGCCGGTCCAGCGGCCGGGCCGAGCCCAGCTCCACCGTCAGCGGGGCGTCGCCCGCGGCGGGCGGCGCGGCCGCCCGGAACGCCGAGTCCGGGTCGCCGGAGAGCACCGCCTGCGGCGAGGAGCCCGGCGCGGCCGGCGGGCCGGACACCGAGGCGTCCACCGCGTCCGGCGCGGCGGTGGTGAACTCCCGCACCGCCACGGCGGTCTGCTGCCCGGCGGTGGCCCGCAGCCGGACCGCTCTGGCGACCGCGCCCGGCGGGGCGGTCGCGCTGACCGTCCGCTGCCCGTGCACGGTGGCCAGCCGCTGCCAGCCGCCCGAGCCGCTCCAGTACTCCAGCACCCCGTCGCGCAGGTAGTCGTCCGCCGCCGGGGCCGCGTCCGGGTCGTCGCCCCAGGAGCCCATCAGCACCGTCACCGAGCCCAGCGGCTTCGGGGTGCCCAGGTCCAGGCCGAAGCTGTCGCCGACCTGCGGCGGCGCGGACGACCAGTAGAAGGTCTGCCCGGAGCCGTCCGCCATCAGCGCCGGGCCGTGGTCGTGCGCGGTGCCCAGGGTGGTGGTCGGCGACGCCCCCGCGGTGATGCCCGACCAGGTGTCCGCGGACTTCGCCGCCCGGTCCAGGAACGCGTCCAGCACGCCCTTGCCGACCGTCACCGGGTTCTGCTCCAGCACCCCGCGCTGCCGGCCCAGCTCCAGCCGGGCCTGCCAGGCCGCCGCGCCGTCGCCGCCGTGCTGCGCCAGCAGCATGTCCACCGCCGCCCGGCCCGCCGCGCCGTACGCCGACAGCCGGGCCAGCCACGGCGCCGCGTCCGCCGCCAGCGGGTCGCCCGCCAGGGTCCGCGGCGCGTCCGCCATCACGGTGAACGCCTCGCGCAGCGGCTGCGCCGCCTGCTGGAGCTGCGCCGGGTCGGCCGGCGCGCCCGAGGCGGGCTCGGCCGCCGCCCAGAACCGCTCCACCAGCGGCGCCAGGTACGCCGACTCCTGGCCGCCCAGCGGCGAGGAGGCGCTGTTGCCGGCCAGCGCCGCCGCCGCGGCCCGCTGCGCCGGACCGGCCGTCAGCAGCCGCAGCGCCCCGGCCAGCGAGCGGTCGGGGCGGTAGCCGTCCGGCTGCCAGCCGAAGTCGGCGGCGGTCGCCAGCGGGATGCGGGAGGCCACCGGCTGGCTCATCGCGGAGGTCAGCAGCACCGCCGAGCGCCGCGCCACCTCGGGGTCGCGCCCGTCGTAGCCGCCCAGGAACAGCCGGTCCGGCGCCGAGTCGTTCACCGGGTAGTTGTCCATCGTCACCAGCCGGCGCCCGAACAGCCCGGCGGTGGCCCCGATCTGCTCGCCCGTCACCTGCTTCGGGATCGCCGACCCGCCGCTCCAGGCCACCTGCACCGCGCCCGGCAGCCCGGCCGCCAGCGCCGCCCGGTACGGGGTCGAACCCTGCTTCAGGTACTCGGTCGGCACCACCGACAGCGGCGCCAGCTCCCGGTGCCCGGCCACCAGCCGCTCCTGCACCGCCGCGATCAGGCCGCTCTGCGCCTTGGCGGCGGCCACCGGCCCGGTGCCGAACTTCCGCCGGTCCGCGCCGCAGTGCCACTCGTCGTAGGACACGTTCAGGAAGTCCAGCTGGAAGGCCCGCACGCCCAGCCGCCGCAGCCCGTCGAGCTTGGCGACCAGCGCGTCGACGTCCTTGCCGGAGGAGAAGCAGAACGACTGCCCCGGGGCGACCGAGTACGCCACCGTCACGTGCGCGGCCCGCGCCCGGGCGGTCAACTCGGCCAGCTCGGCGGCCTGTTCGGCCGGGTACGGCTCCCGCCAGCGCTGCGTCCGGTACGGGTCGCCGCCCGGCGCGTACAGGAAGTAGTTCTGCTTGGTGCGGCCCAGGAAGTCCACCACCGCCAGCCGCTGCGCGGCGCTCCACGGCGCCCCGTAGAACGACTCCGCGGTGCCGCGCGCCGCCGCGCCGGTCGGCCAGTCCCGCACCAGCACGCCCGGGAAGCCCCTGTCGCCCTCGCCGCCCTGCCCCTGGCCCGGGGCGACCGGGGAGAGCAGCTGGGCCAGGCTCTGCGCCGCGTAGTAGGTGCCCGCGCCGTCGATGCCCGCCAGCACCACCGCGCCGTACGAGCCGCCCGGGGCCGCCAGCCGGCCGGACGCCAGCAGGTAGCCGCCCGAGGGCAGGCCGGTCAGCTGCGGCACCTCGGTGTCCTTCAGCCCGTTCGCCACCGCGAGCTGCCGCAGCACCCGGTCGGTCGTCCCGCCCGCGCCCTCGTACGGGCCGCCCACGTACACCACCAGCGTGCCGGGGGCGGGCTGCTCCGGGGCCTCCGGCACGCTCAGCACCTCGGTCGCGCCGGCCCGGGCCAGCAGCGCGCGCACCGCGTCCACCGCCGGGCCGTCCGCGGCGTCCGCCAGCACCAGCAGCACCTGCCGGGGCACCGCCACCGGGCCGCCGCCGGCGTGCAGCTCCTGCGGGCGCGGGAACACCTGGGGGTCGGTCAGCGAGCCCAGCGGCAGCGGGGCCTCCGCGACCGGCGCGGCCGGCTCGGCGACGTCCGGCGCGGCGGTGCCCGGACCGGTCCGCGGGCCCGCCTCGGCGGCGAAGCCCGGCGCCGGGAGCAGCAGCCCGCCGACCACCGCGGCCGCCGAGAGCGTCGCCGCGATCCGCAGCGTGCTGCCCCGTCGGCCGGTGCGGCGCTCGGCCCGCACCGAGGCCAGCAGCGGTGCGGTGCCCTTGACGTCCGCGATGAACCGGTCCGCGGCCCGCGGTGCCAGCTGGCGGGCGGTCCGCGCCGCCGTCCGGCGGGCCGCCAGCGCCGCCGGGTGGTAGAGCACCTCGCGCAGCGCCGCGCTCTGTTCCAACCGCTGCCGCAGCCGCCGTCCGGCCGCCACCGAAACCCGCGCCTGCACCGGAGCCTCCTCGCCCGAAACGCCCAGCTCACCGGCCCCCCGCCGCCCCGGCCCCAGCCCCCGCTGCCGTCCGGCCCGCCCACCCCACCAGCTCCCCGCGTCCCTGTCAACGCCCCTGGCGGCTATGTCCGTTATCGACCGTTATCGGCGGGGTGTCCGGCGCCGGACGGGACCGGACGGCACCGGGACGGCGGCGGGACGACGGCGGGCGGGAGGCGGGGTCGGCGGCGGATCGGCGACGGATCGGCAACCGCGCGCGGGGACGTTCACCCGACCGGTGCGGCGCGCGGGGCCGTGTCGGTCGGGGTCGCCGGGCGGCGGCGCGGGTAGGACTGTGGCTGTCGACGATTCGGGAGCCCCGAGGACGGAGTGCGCTGGGTGGCCGCATACCTTGACCGCGAGCAGGCGGGATCCGAGCAGGTACCGGCGGCGGACAACCCGCCCGCCCCACCGGAGTTGACGGCGCTCGCGCACGCCCACGGGGTGGACACCAGCTACGACGCCGGCTCCGGCCCGGTGCAGGTCGGCGCGCGGACGCTGACCGCCGTGCTGGCCGCGCTCGGGTCGACGCCGGGACGCCGGAGCTGGCCGCCGCGGCCCTGGAGCGGCACCGCGCGCAGCGCGCCGCCCGGCTGCTGCCGCCCACCGTGGTCGCCTGGCAGGGCCGCCGCACCGCGCTCGACCTGCCGGCCGGAGCGGAGGTCCGGATCGAGCTCGAACAGGGCGGCGAGATCCGGGAGTCGGCCGGCGGCCACCCGCACCCGCTGCCCGCGGGCCTGCCGCCCGGCCGCCACCTGCTGACCGTCCGGGCGGACGGGCGCACCGCCCGGGCCGCCCTGCTGGCCGCCCCGCCGCGGATTCCCGAACCCACCGGGCGCAGCTGGGGCTTCCTGGCCCAGCTCTACTCGGTGCTGAGCGAACAGTCCTGGGGCATGGGCGACTTGGCCGACCTGGCCGAACTCGCCCGGTGGGCGGGCGCCGAACTCGGCGCGGGCTTCCTGCAGATCAACCCGCTGCACGCGGGCATGCCCGGCGCCCCCTCCGACCCGTCCCCCTACCGCCCCTCCTCGCGCCGCTTCGCCGACCCGGTGCACCTGCGGATCGAGGCGGTCCCCGAGTACACCCGGCACGAGGAGGCCCCCGACCTGGCCCGCCGGGCCCGGCTGCTGCGCGAGGAGGTGCTGGAGCACGACGCCCTGATCGACCGCGACGCGGTGTGGTCGCTCAAGCGCCGGGCCCTGGAGCTGCTGCACACCGTGCCGCGCGGCGTCGGCCGGGAGGCCGCGTACCGGGCGTTCGTCCGGCGCGAGGGCGAGTGGCTGGAGCGCTACGCGCTCTGGAACGCGCTGGCCGAGGTGCACGGCGCCGGCTGGCACGCCTGGCCCAAGGGCCTGCGCCACCCCGCCAACCCGCAGGTGGCCGCCGCCCGGGCCGAGTTGAAGGACCGGGTGGAGTTCCACCGCTGGCTGGCCTGGCTGGTCGACGAGCAGCTGCACGCCGCCCAGCGCGCCGCGACCGACGCGGGCATGCCGCTCGGCCTGATCCACGACCTCGCGGTCGGCGTCCACCCCGACGGCGCCGACGCCTGGGCGCTCCAGGACGTGCTGGCCACCGGGATCTCCACCGGCGCCCCGCCGGACGCCTTCAACGCCCACGGCCAGGACTGGGGCCTGCCGCCCTGGCGGCCCGACGCGCTGGCCGAGGCGGGGTACGCCCCGTTCGCCGAACTCATCCGGGCCTCCGCCCGGCACGCCGGGGCGATCCGGATCGACCACGTGATGGGCCTGTTCCGGCTCTGGTGGGTCCCCGAGGGGGCCCGCCCCACCGAGGGGACCTACGTCCGCTACGACGCGGAGGCGATGCTCGCCGTCCTCGCCCTGGAGGCGCACCGGGCCGGGACGGCCGTCATCGGCGAGGACCTCGGCACCGTCGAGCCCGGCGTGCGCGAACGGCTCGCCGAGCACGGTGTGCTGGGCACCTCGGTGCTCTGGTTCGAACGCGACTGGCGGGCCGGTGGCGCGGTGCTGCCCCCCGAGCGCTGGCGCCCCGGCTGCCTGGCCACCCTCACCACCCACGACCTGCCCTCCACCGCCGCCCGGCTCAGCGGCGAACACGTCGAACTCCGCCACCACCTGGGCCTGCTGGCCCGCCCGCTGGCCGAGGAGCAGGAGGCGGCCGCCGCCGAACTCGCCGACTGGCAGCGCGAACTGGTCCGGATCGGGCTGCTCGCCGAGGGGGAGCCGCCCACCCCCGAGGCGCTCTACGCCTACCTGCTGGCCACCCCCGCCAAGCTGGTCGGCGTCTGGCTCCCCGACACCGTCGGCGACCCCCGCCCGCAGAACCTCCCCGGCACCTGGGACCAGTACCCCAACTGGCGCCTGCCGGTCGCCGACGGCACCGGCACCCCCCGCACCCTGGACGACCTGGCCGCCGCCCCCGGCACCGCCGGCATCGCCGCCACCCTCGCCCCGCTGGCCCCGGCGCCGGCGGGACACGCCGACAGGCGCACCCCGCCGGGCGGAGCGGCGTAGGAGGCCGGTACCTTGGGAAACGTGGACAAGAGGAACGCAATGCGCGCCGGTGCGGTCACCGCGGCGGCCACGCTGATGATGCTGATGTCGTCGCCCGCCATGGCCTACGTGCGTGACGACGGTGACGACCCGGGCAAGGGCCTGAGCGTGGGTCAGACCCTGGGCCTGTTCGTCGCCCTCCCGATCGTCGCCTTCGCGGTGATCGCGGGCCTCTGCCTGATCCCGGGCAGCAAGAAGAAGTAACCCGGGCCCGTACCCCGACGACGGCGACCGCCGGACCCCGACCAGCCTCGGCGATCCGGCGGTCGCCGTCGTACGTCCGCGCGGCGACGGCAGCGGTGGTGGCGGTGGCGGTGGCGGACCGGTGTGCGGTCGGACCATCCCACCGCCGGTGGCCCCGGACGGCAGAATGGCCGCATGCAGTACGCGGACACCCCCTGGCGGGTCCTGGTGGTCGACGACGAGCCCGACCTGGTCGAGGTCCTCTGCGGCGCACTGCGCTACGAGGGCTGGCAGGCCCGCGGCGTCACCGGCGGCCTGGACGCCGTCGCCGCCGCCGACGACTGGCACCCGCACGCCATCGTGCTCGACGTGACGCTCCCCGACTTCGACGGGCTCGAAGTGCTGCGCCGGGTCCACACCGCCGACCCCGAGGTGCGCGTCCTGTTCCTCACCGCCCGCGACGCCGTCGAGGACCGGATCGCCGGGATCAGCGCGGGCGGCGACGACTACGTCACCAAACCGTTCAGCCTGGAGGAGGTCGTGGTCCGCCTGCGCGGCCTGCTCCGCCGCACCGCGCCCCCGGGCCCGGCCGCCCCCGGCACCCTCGCCGTCGGCGACCTGCGGCTCGACCCCGCCACCCGGGAGGTCAGCCGCGGCGGCGAACCCGTCGACCTCAGCCCCACCGAGTTCGCCCTGCTGCGCCACCTGATGGAGCACCCCCGTCAGGTGCTCAGCAAGGCCCGCATCCTGGACGCCGTCTGGTCCTACGACTTCGGCGGCCAGGCCCACGTGGTCGAGCTGTACATCAGCTACCTGCGCCGCAAGATCGACGCCGGCCGCCCGCCGATGATCCACACCGTCCGCGGCGCCGGGTACGTGTTACGCGCGGCCACCGGATGAGGCGCCCCGCCCCGCGCCCGCACACCCTGCGGGCCCGCCTGGTGGCCGGCGTGCTCGCCCTGCTCGCCCTGATCTGCGCGGGCATCGGCGTCGTCACCTGCGAGGCGATCCGGCACTTCCTGGTCGACCGCCTCGACCGGCAGCTCTCCGCGGCCGGCGGCCGCTACGCCGCCGGCCTCGACGACCCCGGCCACGACATCTGCGCCCAGTCGCCCGGCACCTTCGGCGCCCGGCTGGTCGACGGCGGCGTCACCCGCGCCGCGGTGGTCGGCGGCGTCCCGCCCGGCGGCGACGTCCCCGTCCCGTTCGCCCCGGACGGCGCCGACGCCGCCGTCCCGCTCGACGCCGCCGACCTGGCCGACCTGCGCGACCTGCCCGCCGACGGCCGCCCCCGCGACCTCACCCTCTCCGCGCTCGGCCGCTACCGGGTGGCGGCCGTCCCCGGCGACGACCGCGACACCCTGGTCACCGGCCTGCCGCTGCACCCCGTCGACGAGACGGTGCAGCGCCTGCTGCTGATCGAACTGGTCGTCTTCACCGCCGCGTTGACCGCCGCCGCCACCGGCGGCACCCTCGCCGTCCGGCTCGCCCTGCGCCCCCTCGACCGGGTCGTCGCCACCGCCGAACGGGTCTCCGCCCTCCCGCTCGCCAACGGCGCCGTCGACCTCGGCGAGCGCGTCCCCGACGACGACCCCCGCACCGAGGTCGGCCGGGTCGGCACCGCGCTCAACCGGATGCTCGGCCACGTCGCCGACGCGCTGACCCGCCGCCAGAACGTCGAGGAGCGCCTGCGCGCCTTCGCCGCCGACGCCAGCCACGAACTGCGCAACCCCGTAGCCACCGTCCGCGGCCACGCCGAACTCGCCCTCCGGCACCCCGGCCCCGTCCCCGAACCCGTCCGGCACTCGCTGGAGCGGATCAGCGCCGAGTCCCGCCGGATGGGCACCATCGTCGAGGACCTGCTGCTGCTCGCCCGCCTGGACGCCGGCCGCCCGCTGGCCGTCCAGGACACCGACCTCACCCGGATCGCCCTCGACTGCACCGCCGACGCCCGGGCCGCCGCCCCCGGCCACCGCTGGCTGCTCGAACTCCCCGCCGAACCCGTCACCGTCCCCGGCGACCCGCACCGCCTCGCCCAGGTCGTCACCAACCTGCTGGCCAACGCCCGCACCCACACCCCCGACGGCACCACCGTCACCCTGCGCCTCGACCCGGCCGGCCGCCTCACCGTCACCGACGACGGCCCCGGCATCCCGCCGACCTCGCCCCGCACGTCTTCGACCGCTTCACCCGCGGCGACCGCGCCCGCTCCCGCCGCACCGGCTCCACCGGCCTCGGCCTCGCCATCGTCCGGGCCGTCGTCCAGGCCCACCACGGCACCGTCACCCTCGCCAGCGCCCCGGGCCGGACCACCGTCACCGTGACGCTCGGAGAGCGCTGAACGGCCGGGGGCCGGAGGCGACGCGTCGCCTCCGGCCCCCGGCCGTCCCGTCCGTGCGGACCCCGCGTCAGCGGTCAGCGGTCGGCGGCCTGCGCCTTCAGCGCCCGCTCCACGCCCGCCCGGGCCTCGACGACCTGGCGGCGCAGGGCCGGGGACGGGTCCGCGGCGGCGAGCCAGGCGTCGGTGGCGTCGAGGGTGGCCTGCGAGACCGCGTAGGAGGGGTAGAGCCCGCCGATGATCTGCTGCGAGATCTCGTGGCTGCGGGTCTCCCAGACCTGCTTGACCGAGGCGAAGTACTTCTCGGTGTAGGCGGCCAGCAGCTCCCGCTGGTCGGCCTGCTGGAAGCCGGCGATGACGGCCTCCTGGACGTAGTTGGTCAGGGTGTCGGAGTCGACCACCGACGCCCACGCCTCGGCCTTGGCCCCGGCGGTGGGCCGGGCCGCCCGGCAGGTCGCGGCGTGCTCCTGCCCGGAGGAGGTGTTGTCGCTGGCGAGTTCGGCGTCGATCGCCGCCTCGTCCGCGCGCCCGGTGGCGACCAGGCGGGTGAGCAGGCTCCAGCGCAGCTCGGTGTCGACGGCCAGGCCCTCGATCTCGACCGAGCCGTCCAGCAGCCCGGCCAGCAGCGCCAGCTGCCCGTCGGTGCGGGCGGCGCCGGCCAGCGTGCGGGCCCAGGCGAGCTGGTGGTCGCTGCCGGCGGGGGCCGCGCGCAGGGAGCTCTCCGCGGCGGCGGCCCAGCGCTCCAGGCCGCTCTCGCGCCAGGCGGGGTCGGCGTACAGCTCCAGGGCGAGCTTGACCTGGCGCTGGACGGACTGCACCACGCCGATGTCGCTCTCGCGCGGCAGGCCGGAGAGGGCCAGCGAGAGGTAGTCGCGGGTGGCGAGTTCGCCGTCGCGGGTCATGTCCCAGGCGGAGGCCCAGCACAGCGCGCGCGGCAGCGAGTCGGCGAAGTCGCCGAGGTGCTCGGTGACGACGGCCAGCGAGTCGGCGTCGAGCCGGACCTTCGCGTAGGAGAGGTCGTCGTCGTTGAGCAGCAGCACGGCGGGCCGGGCCCGGCCGGCCAGCTGCGGGACCTCGGTGCGCCCGCCGTCGACGTCGAGCTCGATCCGGTCGGTGCGCACCAGCTTGCCGTCGGTGAGCTCGTACAGGCCGACGGCGATCCGGTGCGGGCGCAGCACGGCCTCGCCGCGGGCGCCGGCGGGGAGGGCGGGGGCCTCCTGGAGGACGGCGAAGGACTCGATGGTGCCGTCCGCGGCGACGGTCAGCTCGGGGCGCAGCACGTTGATGCCGGCGGTCTCCAGCCAGGCCCTGGACCAGGTCCGCAGGTCGCGGCCGCTGGCCTCCTCCAGGGCGCCGAGCAGGTCGGCGAGCCGGGTGTTGCCCCAGGCGTGGCGCTTGAAGTAGGCGCGCACGCCCTGGAAGAAGGCGTCCTGGCCGACGTAGGCGACCAGCTGCTTGAGCACCGAGGCGCCCTTGGCGTAGGTGATGCCGTCGAAGTTGACCTGGACGTCCTCCAGGTCGTTGATCTCCGCCATGATCGGGTGGGTGGAGGGCAGTTGGTCCTGCCGGTAGGCCCAGGTCTTCATCTGGTTGGCGAAGGTGGTCCAGGAGTGCGGCCACTTCGAGCCGGGGGCCTCGGCCTGGCAGACGACCTCGGCGAAGGTGGCGAAGGACTCGTTCAGCCACAGGTCGTTCCACCACTCCATGGTGACGAGGTCGCCGAACCACATGTGGGCGAGCTCGTGCAGGATGGTCGCGGCGCGGGCCTCGTAGGAGGCGTCGGTGACCTTGGAGCGGAAGACGTACTGGTCGCGGAAGGTGACGGCGCCCGCGTTCTCCATCGCGCCGGCGTTGAACTCCGGGACGAACAGCTGGTCGTACTTGGCGAACGGGTAGGGGAAGTCGAACTTCTCCTGGAAGTAGTCGAAGCCCTGCCGGGTGACGGCGAAGATCGCGTCGGCGTCCAGGTGCTCGCGCAGCGACGGGCGGCAGTACACGCCGAACGGCACGTGCTGGGCGCCGTTGTCGTAGCTGTCGAAGACGCCGACGTAGGGGCCGGCGATCAGCGCGGTGATGTAGGTGGACATCCGGGGGGTGGGCTCGAAGGTCCACACCCGGGTGTCGCCGTCGCCGGCGGGCTCGGGGGTGGGGGAGTTGGAGACCACGACCCAGCCGGCCGGGGCGGTGACGGTGAAGGCGAAGGTGGCCTTCAGGTCGGGCTGCTCGAAGCTGGCGAAGACGCGGCGGGCGTCCGGGACCTCGAACTGGGTGTAGAGGTAGGTCTCGCCGTCGGCGGGGTCGACGAAGCGGTGCAGGCCCTCACCGGTGTTGGTGTAGGCGCAGTCGGCGACCACCCGCAGCTCGTTCTCCGCGGCCAGGCCGGGCAGCGCGACGCGGCTGTCGGCGAAGTTCTCCAGCGGCAGGGCGCGGCCGTTGAGGACGATCTCCGTCACGGCGGGGGCGACCAGGTCGATGAAGGTGGAGGCGCCGGGTTCGGCGGCCTTGAACCGGACCACGGTGGTGGACCGGAAGGTGCCGCCCTCGCGCGCGGAGCTCAGGTCGAGCTCGATCTCGTACGCGTCCACGGCCAGGAGTGCGGCCCGGGTGCGGGCCTCCTCACGGGTCAAGTTGGTGCCAGGCACTCGCAGGACTCCTTCGTCAGGGCTCGGGTTACCGGGAATCCTCCCATGCGCGTAACGATCCGTGTTCGTGCTTGACTCCCCCTCCGAGCAGTACCGGAGCATAGAGTTCAGAAGTTGAAGCTGAACTTCTCAGGAACAGCAAGTGCGCCCTGGAGGGTGGAACATGTCGACGGACACACCGGGATCGCAGTCCTCGCTGCACCGGGCCAATCTCGAACGGGTGCTGCGGGCTGTGCGGATGGCCGGATCGCTGACCCAGGCGGAGATCGCCCGGGGCACGGGGCTGTCGGCCGCGACGGTGTCCAACATCGTCCGCGAACTGAAGGAGTCCGGCACCGTGGTGGTGGCCGACACCTCCTCGGGCGGGCGGCGGGCGCGCAGCGTTTCGCTGAGCGGGGACGCGGGGATCGTGGTGGGCGTGGACTTCGGGCACACCCACCTGCGGGTGGCGGTCGGCAACCTGGCGCACCGGGTGCTCGCCGAGGAGAGCGAGCCGCTGGACGTGGACGTCTCCGCGCAGCAGGGCTTCGACCGCGCCGAGCGGATGGTGGAGCGGCTGCTGAGCCAGGCCGGCTTCCCGGCGGACAAGGTGATCGGGGTGGGCCTGGGCGTGCCGGGCCCGATCGACGTGGAGACCGGGGCGCTCGGCTCGACCGCGATCCTGCCGGGCTGGACGGGCGTGATGCCGGGCCAGGAGCTGTCCGGGCGGCTGGGCATGCCGGTGCACGTGGACAACGACGCCAACCTGGGCGCGCTGGGCGAGCTGGTGTGGGGCGCCGGGCGGGGCCTGGGCGACCTGGCGTACATCAAGGTGGCCAGCGGCGTGGGCTCCGGCCTGGTGATCAACAGCCAGATCTACCGGGGCCCGGGGGGCACCGCGGGCGAGATCGGGCACATCACGCTGGACGAGGCGGGGCCGGTGTGCCGCTGCGGCAACCGGGGCTGCCTGGAGACCTTCGTGGGCTCCCGCTACCTGCTCAACCTCTTGAACGCCAACCACCCCGGCGAGCTGACCCTGGGCAGGGTGGTGCAGCTGGCCCAGCAGGGCGACCTGGGCTGCCGCCGGGTGATCGCCGACGCGGGCCGGCAGATCGGGATGGGCGTGGCGACCCTGTGCAACCTGCTCAATCCGCGCCGGGTGATCCTCGGCGGCGATCTCGCCGAGGCCGGTGAACTGGTGCTTTCCCCGATCCGGGACTCGGTGGCACGGTACGCGATCCCCAGTGCCGCCCGGCAGCTGTCGGTGGTCCCGGGGACGCTCGGTGGCCGGGCCGAGGTGCTCGGCGCGCTCGCCCTGGTGATGAGCGAGATGGGCGAGAGCGGGGTGCTCTGACCGGGACCGGCCGTCGGCCGCAGGGGGGTCCGGGGGCTCGCTCGGTATCGGGTGAGCCTTCAGGAAGATAACGAAAAGGTTTGGATCCCGGGCCTTGCGGCTTTACTTATTGACGATAAGCTTCGTCACGGGGTTGACTCCTGCCCACCTCGCCGCAACATTCGCGGCTCTGTCAGGGAGGCTCCCCCCACCATGAACGCAATGATGCGTCGCGTCGCCGTCGGCACTGTCGCTGTCTCGATGGCTCTGACCATGGCCGCCTGTGGCAAGGCCGGTGACGACAAGAAGGACAGCGCCGCCTCGGGCAACAACAAGTCGATCGGCCTGCTGCTCCCGGAGAACGCGTCCTCCACCCGGTACGAGTCCTTCGACAAGCCGTTCATCGAGGCCAAGGTCAAGGAACTCTGCGCCGACTGCAAGGTCGAGTACAACAACGCCGAGGGCTCCGCGGCCAAGCAGAAGCAGCAGTTCGACACCCTGATCGCCCAGGGCGTCAAGGTCATCATCCTGGACGCGTTCGACGCCAAGTCCACCCAGGCGTGGGTCACCGAGGCGGCCGGCAAGGGCGTCAAGGTCATCGCGTACGACCGCCTGGCCACCGGCCCGGTCTCCGCCTACGTCTCCTTCGACAACGAGAAGGTCGGCGAGCTCCAGGGCCAGGCCCTGGTCGACGCGCTGGGCGACAAGGCCGCCGACGCCAACATCGTGATGATCAACGGTGACGACGCCGACCCGAACGCCGGCAAGTTCAAGTCCGGCGCCCACAAGGTGCTCGACGGCAAGGTCAAGAAGGTCGTCTACGAGCAGAGCGGTGAGTGGAAGCCCACCGTCGCGGGCCAGAAGGTCGGCGCCGCCATCACCCAGCTCGGCAAGGACGGCTTCCAGGCCGTCTACTCCGCCAACGACGGCATGGCCGCCGCGATCATCACCCAGCTGCAGTCCCAGGGCATCAACGTCCCGGTCGGCGGCCAGGACGCGGGCCTCGACGCGATCCAGCGGATCGTCGCGGGCACCCAGTCCTACACCATCTACAAGGCGTACAAGCCGCTGGCCGACTCGGCCGCCCAGCTCGCCGTCAACCTGCTGCAGGGCAAGGACATCAAGTCCGTCGCCACCTCGACCATCGACAGCGACACCGACAAGGGCATCCCGGCCCAGCTGCTCGACCCGAAGGTCGTCACCAAGGCGAACATCAAGGACACCGTGATCGCCGACGGCCTGTACAAGGTCGCCGACATCTGCACCGCGGACTTCGCCGCCGCCTGCACCGCGGCCGGCCTGCAGTAACACCCGCCGGGCGGGGGCTCCCTGACCATCCGGGAGCCCCCGCCCGCGCCGCTCCACCCCTCAGCACCACAGCACAGCACTACCCCGTTTGCCCGGCCCGGCACGCGGGACGGCCGTGCCGGAAACGTCAGGTCCGGCACGGGACTCAAGGAGTTGGTTCACGTGACAGGCGCACCCGTACTGGCGTTGCGCGGGGTCTCCAAGCGCTTCGGTGCCGTCCAGGCACTCACCGACGTGCATCTGGAGGTCCACGCGGGCGAGGTCGTCGCCCTGGTCGGCGACAACGGTGCCGGTAAGTCCACCCTGGTCAAGACCATCGCGGGCGTCCACCCGATCGACGAGGGCGTCATCGAGTGGGAGGGCAAGGCGGTCGCCATCAACCGCCCGCAGGACGCCCAGCAGCTCGGCGTCGCCACCGTCTACCAGGACCTCGCGCTCTGCGACAACCTCGACGTGGTCGGCAACCTCTTCCTCGGCCGCGAGATCAAGCGCTTCGGCACCCTGGACGAGGTCGCGATGGAGAAGCGCGCGCGCGAGCTCCTCGACACCCTGTCGATCCGCATCCCCAGCGTCCGCATCCCGATCGCCTCGCTCTCCGGCGGTCAGCGCCAGGTGGTCGCGATCGCCCGCGCCCTGGTCGGCGACCCCAAGATCGTCATCCTGGACGAGCCCACCGCGGCCCTCGGCGTCGAGCAGACCGCCCAGGTCCTGGACCTGGTCGAGCGGCTCCGCCAGCGCGGCCTCGGCGTGATCCTGATCAGCCACAACATGGCCGACGTGAAGGCCGTCGCGGACACCGTCGCGGTGCTCCGCCTGGGCCGCAACAACGGCAGCTTCGAGGTGGCCAGCACCTCGCACGAGGAGATCATCTCCGCCATCACCGGCGCCACCGACAACGCGGTGACACGTCGTCAGGCCCGAATCGCGGAGGAATCCAAGTGAGCACCGAAACCCCCACCACGCCCCCCGTCTCCCCCGCGGTGGACCCGCGCCTGCTGGTCCGCAAGGAGGGGCTGGCCGGCTACTTCGACGAGTTCGTCCGCAAGATCCGCAGCGGCGAGCTCGGCTCGCTGCCGGTGGTCATCGGCCTGATCGTGATCGCCGCGATCTTCCAGGTCAAGACCGGCACCTTCCTCAACGCCGACAACCTCACCAACATCACCAAGTGGATCGCGGGCCCCGGCCTGATCGCGGTCGGCGTGGTGTTCGTGCTGCTGCTCGGCGAGATCGACCTCTCGCTCGGCTCGGTGGCCGGCGCCACCGCCGCCATCACCTCGGTGCTCTCGGTGCGCCAGGGCCTGAACGAGTGGCTCGCCATCGTGCTGGCGATCGCCGCCGCGATAGCCATCGGCGCCCTGCACGGCTACTTCTTCGCCAAGATCGGCGTCCCCGCGTTCGTGGTCACCCTGGCCGGCATGCTGGCCTGGAACGGCCTGCAGATGCTCGTGCTGGGCAACCTCGGCACCGTCAACAACCCGATCGACGGCGTGGTCGCCAACCTGGACACCTACTTCCTG
This sequence comes from Kitasatospora fiedleri, assembly GCF_948472415.1. Classification (NCBI taxonomy): domain Bacteria; kingdom Bacillati; phylum Actinomycetota; class Actinomycetes; order Kitasatosporales; family Streptomycetaceae; genus Kitasatospora; species Kitasatospora fiedleri. The sequence goes on from NZ_OX419519.1 coordinate 5,569,463, forward strand.
GGCGACGGCGACGTCATCTGGGCCTGGCTGTTCGCGATCGTCACCATCGTGCTGTTCGCCGCCGGCCAGCTGCTCGACTCCCGCCGCCGCGCCGCCGCCAACCTGCCGGCCCGCCCGATCAGCGAGATCGCGCTGCGCACCGGCGTGATCGGCGTCGTGGTGCTGGTCGCCGCCTACATGCTCAACCAGGACCGCGGCCTGCCGCTGCCGCTGGTGATCTTCGTCGGCATCGTCGCGCTCGGCGACTTCGTGCTGCGCCGCACCGCCTACGGCCGCCAGATCTTCGCGGTCGGCGGCGGCATCGAGGCGGCCCGCCGCGCGGGCATCAACGTCGCCTGGGTCCGGATCTCGGTCTTCATGATCTCGGCCGGCCTGGCCGGCCTCGGCGGCCTGTTCATCGCCTCCCAGCAGGGCTCCGCGGACAAGGCGCTGGGCAGCGGCAACGTGCTGATGAGCGCCATCGCCGCCGCCGTCATCGGCGGCACCAGCCTCTTCGGCGGCCGCGGCAAGACCTGGTCGGCGCTGCTCGGCATCCTGGTCATCCAGTCCATCACCACCGGTCTGGACATGATCCACGCCCAGCAGGCCATCCAGTACATGATCACCGGCGCGGTGCTGCTCGCCGCGGTGGTCCTGGACTCGGTCTCCCGCCGCACCCAGAAGTCCCACGGCCGCGGCTGACCCCCCGGCCCCACCACCCGGACCGCGCGACCGGCGCCCCATACCAGGGGCCGGTCGCGCGGTCCGGCGCGTTCGGCCCGGGGCCACCCGAAGAGCTGGTCGGGTCGCCCGCCGCACTACGCGCCGGTAATGGACATTAGACTCGAGCGGGGCGTACGCCCTCCGGGCCCATGCGGGCGCGAGAACTTGGACGAGGAGGAACGGGTGGCCCTGCTGACCCGCATTCGGGGACCGCGCGATCTCGATCGACTCACGCCCGCGCAGCTGACGGCGCTCGCCGAGGAGATCCGCGCCTTCCTGGTGGAGGAGGTCTCCAAGACCGGCGGCCACCTCGGCCCCAACCTCGGCGTGGTCGAGCTGACGCTCGCGATGCACCGGGTCTTCGACTCCCCGCGCGACCGCATCCTCTTCGACACCGGCCACCAGAGCTACGTCCACAAGCTGCTGACCGGCCGCCAGGACTTCTCCCGGCTCAAGATGAAGGGCGGCCTGTCCGGCTACCCCTCGCGGGCCGAGTCCGAGCACGACGTGATCGAGAACTCGCACGCCTCCACCGTCCTCGGCTACGCCGACGGCCTGGCCAAGGCCAACAAGATCCAGGGCCACAAGGACCGCCCCGTGGTCGCCGTGATCGGCGACGGCGCGCTCACCGGCGGCATGGCCTGGGAGGCGCTCAACAACATCGCCGACAGCCGGGACCTGCCGGTCGTCATCGTCGTCAACGACAACGAGCGGTCCTACTCGCCGACCATCGGCGGCCTCGCCAACCACCTCTCCACGCTGCGCACCACCCGGGGCTACGAGCGCTTCCTGTCCTGGGGCAAGGACGCGCTGCAGCGCACCCCCGTGGTCGGCCAGGCGATGTTCGAGACCCTGCACGGCGCCAAGAAGGGCCTCAAGGACTTCATCGCCCCGCAGGGCATGTTCGAGGACCTCGGCCTCAAGTACATCGGCCCGATCGACGGCCACGACCTGCAGGCCCTGGAGTCCGCCTTCACCAAGGCGCGCGGCTTCGGCGGCCCGGTCATCGTGCACTGCATCACCGAGAAGGGCCGCGGCTACCACGCCGCCGAGAACAACGACGAGGACCGCTTCCACGCGGTCGGCGTGATCCACCCCGACACCGGCCTGCCGGTGAAGACCGCCGGCAAGGACTGGACGTCCGTGTTCGGCGAGGAGATGGTCGCGCTCGGCCGCGAGCGCCGCGACATCGTGGCGATCACCGCCGCGATGCTGCACCCCGTCGGCCTGGCCCCGTTCGCCAAGGCGTACCCCGACCGGATCTTCGACGTCGGCATCGCCGAGCAGCACGCCGCGGTCTGCGCCGCCGGCCTGGCCACCAACGGCCTGCACCCGGTCGTCGCGGTCTACGCGACCTTCCTGAACCGGGCCTTCGACCAGGTGCTGATGGACGTCGCGCTGCACCGGCTGGGCGTCACCTTCGTGCTCGACCGGGCCGGCGTCACCGGCACCGACGGCGCCTCGCACAACGGCATGTGGGACATGTCGATCCTCCAGGTCGTCCCCGGCCTGCGGCTGGCCGCCCCGCGCGACGCCGAGCAGGTCCGGCTCCAGCTGCGCGAGGCCGTCGAGGTCACCGACGCCCCCACCGTGGTCCGCTACTCCAAGGGCAGCGTCGGCCCGTCGGTGCCCGCCGTCGGCCAGGTCGGCGGCATGGACGTGCTCCGGCGCCACGAGGGCGGCACCGCGGACGAGGCCGCCGACGTGCTGATCGTCTCGGTCGGCGCGATGGCCCCGGTCTGCCTGGAGGCCGCCGAGCTGCTCGCCGCCCGCGGCGTCACCAGCACCGTGGTCGACCCGCGCTGGGTCAAGCCGGTGGACGCCGCGCTGCCCGGCCTGGCCGCCCAGCACCGCCTGGTGGTCACCGTCGAGGACAACGGCCGGGCCGGCGGCGTCGGCTCGGCGATCGCCCAGGCGCTGCGCGACGCCGACGTGGACGTCCCGCTGCGCGACTTCGGCATCCCGCAGCAGTTCCTCGACCACGCCTCGCGCGCCGAGATCATGGCGGAGATCGGGCTGACCGCCCCGGCGATCGCCGAGAAGATCGCGGCCCTGGTCGACGCCCGCTCCTTCGCCCGGAGCTGACCGCCCCGCCCGGGGCCGGCCGCCCCGCCGGGGCCGCCCGCAACCTCCGTGGACGCACCGCCCGGGAGCCGCAGCGCCGGCCCCCGGCGGTGCGGCTATTGTCGGACCGTCACACTCATTCCTGGACCGGCACTCCTCCGCCCGTTCGCGCCCGGTAGGTTGTCACCCGTGCCCCACACCGCCACGAGCCGTCCCCGCGCCCTCGCCGACCGCCTCCACGGGCACGTCCGGGCCGGGTACTGGACCAGACTGGTCCCGCTGCTCGCGGCCCTGGCCACCGTCACCCACCTGCCCTCCTTCCTCCGCCCCGTGTGGAGCCCCGACGAGGGCTACCTCGCCACCCAGGCCCGGATGCTCGCCGACGGCGGCGTCCTCTACGACACCGTCGTCGACCGCAAGCCCCCGCTGCTGCCCTGGCTGTACGAAGCCTGCTTCGCGCTCTTCGGCTCCGTCTCGCTCTGGCCGCTGCGCCTGCTGGCGATCGGCGCCCACCTCGCCACCGCCGTCCTGCTCGCCTCCACCGCCCGCGGCCGCTGGGGCGACCGGGCCGGCCGCTACGCGGGCATCCTCTACCTGCTGGTCTCCATCGGGCTCTCCCCGGAGGACACCCAGGCCGCCACCTTCGAAGTCTTCATGCTGCCCGCCATGGTGCTCGCCTTCCGCTACGCGGAGCGCCGCCGCTGGCTGGCCGCCGGCATCGCCGTCGCGCTCTGCTCGCTCACCAAGCAGACCGGCGGCGCCGTCATGCTCCCCGTGCTCTGGATGCTGCTCCAGGACACCCGCCGCCGCGGCGTCCCCTGGCCGCCGGCCCTCGCCAAGATCGGCTTCGGCTTCGCCCTGCCGATAGCGCTGGTCGCCGCCATCCTCACCAAGCCCAAGGGCTTCCTGTTCTGGGTCGTCACCGGCTCCGGCGACTACGCCGTGCTCGGCTCCAACTGGCCCCAGATGATCGGCCGCGCCCTGGGCAACTCCGCGATCCTGCTGAGCGCCGGACTCGCCTTCCTGCTGCCCTACGCCCACCGCCTGTGGCTGCGCCGCCGGCGCCGCCCGGTCCCCGCCCGCGGCCCCGAGCGCGGCTCCACCGCCGACCTCTGGGTCTGGCTGCTCTCCTCCGTCGTCGCGGTCTCGGTCGGCTTCCACTTCTTCGGCCACTACTACCTCCAGCTGATGCCCCCGCTGGTCCTGCTCGGCGTCGGCGCGGTCGCCACCTCCGCCGTCCCCTGGCGCCCCGTGGTCGCCTACTGCACCCTGGCCAGCACCGTCTTCTGGGGCCTCGCCGTCTTCTGGCCCGGCCAGCGCCTCACCCAGACCACCGAGGTCGCCACCGCCGTCGCCGCCCAGACCACCCCCAAGGACACCGTCCTGGTCTGGGGCATGCACCCCGAGCTCTACTGGCTCGCCGACCGCCGCCCCGCCAGCCGCTACCTCACCGCCGGCTTCCTCACCAACTTCAGCGGCGGCAAGGGCGGCGAGAAGGTCGGCGAGGAGTACTCCGTCTCCGACGCCTGGCAGACCTTCGACCACGAGATCTCCGCCAACGGCCTCCCCGAGGTCTTCGTCGACGACTCCGGCACCGCCCCCTACCAGCCCGACAAGGTCCCCCGGATCGCCAGCCTGCTCGACACCTACTACGAGGTCGTCGGCGTCACCGGCGACACGGTGATCTACCGCCTCAAGAAGAGGTAGCGGCCCCCGCCGACGGGCTCCGCCGGAGGCCCGGAGGCCCGGCTGCTCCGGGCGGACGGCGGAGCCCGCTCAGCCGGTCCACCCAGTCAGCGCGGCGATCAGCGGTTCCGGCCGGAAGGCCGGGTGCGGCGGCTCCGGGCAGCCGGGCAGCTCCACCGCGCCGGGGACCAGGGCCAGCAGCGCGTCCGCCGTGCGGCGCCGGTGGACGGGGTTCTCCGGGGCCGCGGGCAGGACCGCCACCGGCAGCCGCAGCCCGGCCAGTTCCGCGTCGGTGACACCGCGCAGCACCCCGCCGGCCAGCAGCCCGGCCGCCTCCGGCACGGCCGCCCGGATCAGTGCGTCCAGCCGTTCGTCGCCCGCCGTGGCCGGCCAGGCCAGGACCAGGGACCGGACCCGTCCGGGGGCCGCCAGGGCCAGCCGGAGGGCCGCCGAGCAGCCGTTGGAGCCCGCGACCAGGACGACCGGCGGCCCGTCCGGCAGCGCCGCCGCCAGGTGCTCCGCCTCGGCCGCCCAGCTCCCGGCCCGCATCGCCCGGTCGGGCGCGAGCACGTCGGCCCCCGCCGCCCGCAGCCCCGCCGTCACCCCGGGCCGGTCCCAGAACACCGCAGCGTCCACCGGCTCGTCCCACAGCCCGCCGTGCACCAGCACGAGCACGCCCGCACCCCCTCGTCGCGTGAAAGAGCGGCAGCGTAGCAACGCCGCCGGGCGGCACCCCGTCCCGAAGGAGGGGTGCCGCCCGGCGGCGTGGTGTCGAGGCTGCGTCAGGCGGGGACCGAAGCCAGGCCCGGGGCCAGGAACTTCTTGCCGTTGACGCGCTCGGAGACGCCCTCGCGGTCGAGGTACGGGGTGATGCCGCCGAGGTGGAACGGCCAGCCGGCGCCGGTGATCATACAGAGGTCGATGTCCTGGGCCTCGCCGACCACGCCCTCGTCCAGCATCAGGCCGATCTCCTGGGCGACGGCCTCCAGCGCGCGGGCGCGCACCTGCTCCTCGGTGAGGACGGTGTCGCCGAAGGAGAGCAGCGCCAGCACCTCGGGGTCGAGGACCTGCGCGCCGTCCTGCCAGACGTAGAAGCCGCGCTTGCCGGCCTCGACCACCTTGCCGAGGTTCGCCGAGACGGAGAACCGGTCCGGGAACGCGCCGTGCAGGGTCTCGGAGACGTGCAGGGCGATCGCGGGGCCGACCAGTTCGAGCAGGGCGATCGGGGACATCGGCAGGCCGAGCGGCTTCACCGCGGCCTCGACGGTCTCGAACGGGGTGCCCTCGTCGATGATGTTCTGGATCTCGCCCATGAAGCGGGTCAGGATGCGGTTGACCACGAACGCCGGGGCGTCCTTGGTGAGCACCGCGGTCTTCTTCAGCTTCCGGGCGACCCCGAACGCGGTGGCCAGCGAGGCGTCGTCGGTCCGCTCGGCCCGGACGATCTCCAGCAGCGGGAGGATCGCGACCGGGTTGAAGAAGTGGAAGCCGACCACGCGCTCCGGGTGCTGGAGCTTGGAGGCCATCTCGGTGACCGAGAGCGAGGAGGTGTTGGTGGCCAGCACGGTGGTCGGCGAGACCACCGCCTCCAGCTCCGCGAACACCTTCTGCTTGACGCCCATCTCCTCGAACACGGCCTCGATCACGAAGTCCGCGTCGCCGAACGCGACGGCCTTGTCGAGGTGGCCGGAGACCAGGCCCTTGAGCTTGTTGGCCTTGTCCTTGCCGATCCGGCCCTTCTCCAGCAGCTTGTCGACCTCGGCGTGGACGTAGCCCACGCCCTTGTCGATCCGCGCCTGGTCGATGTCGGTGAGCACCACCGGCACCTCCAGCCGGCGCGCGAACAGCAGCGCCAGCTGGGAGGCCATCAGGCCGGCGCCGACCACGCCGACCTTGGTGACCGGGCGGGCCAGCGACTTGTCCGGCGCGCCGAACGGCCGCTTGGCGCGGCGCTGCACCAGGTTGAAGGCGTACAGCCCGGCGCGCAGCTCGCCGCTCATGATCAGGTCGGCGAGCGCGGCGTCCTCCGCGTCGAAGCCGGCCTGCAGGTCGCCGTCCTTGACCTGCTGGATGATGTCCAGCGCCTTGTACGCGGCCGGGGCGGCCCCGTGCACCTTGGCGTCGGCGACCCAGCGGCCCCACAGCACGGCGTCGTCCCACGCCTTGCCGCGGTCGAACTCCTCGCGCTCGACGACCACGTCGCCCTTGAGCACCTTGGCGGTCCACAGCAGCGACTGCTCCAGGAAGTCGGCCGGCTCGAAGATCGCGTCCGCGATGCCGAGCTCGAACACCTCCTTGCCCTTGAGCTGCTTGTTCTGCGCCATCGAGTTCTCGATGATGACCTTGACCGCCTTGGCGGGGCCGATCAGGTTCGGCAGCAGGGTGCAGCCGCCCCAGCCGGGCACCAGGCCGAGGAAGACCTCGGGCAGCGAGAACGCCGGGACGCCCGCGCTGACGGTCCGGTAGCCGCAGTGCAGGCCGACCTCGACGCCGCCGCCCATCGCCGCGCCGTTGTAGTAGGCGAAGGACGGGACGGGCAGCGCGGCGATCCGCTTGAAGACGTCGTGGCCGCCCTTGCCGATGGCCAGCGCGTCGGAGTGCTCGGTGAGGATCTCGACGCCCTTGAGGTCGGCGCCGACCGCGAAGATGAACGGCTTGCCGGTGATCGCGACCGCGACCACCTCGCCCGCGGCGGCCTCCGCCTCGACCTGGTCCAGCGCCGCGGAGAGCTTGGCCAGCGAGCCCGGGCCGAAGGTGGTCGGCTTGGTGTGGTCGAAGCCGTTGTCCAGGGTGATCAGGGCCAGCTTGCCGGCCTGCAGCGGCAGGTCCAGGTGGCGCACGTGCGCGGTGGTGACGACCTCGCCGGGGAACAGTTCGGCGGCGCGCTGCAGCAGTTCAGTGGTGCTCATGGTCACTTACCACCCTCGAAGTGGGGGTTCTCCCAGATGACGGTGCCGCCCATGCCGAAGCCGATGCACATGGTGGTGAGGCCGTAGCGGACGTCCGGACGCTGCTCGAAGCGGCGGGCCAGCTGGGTCATCAGGCGCACGCCCGAGGAGGCCAGCGGGTGGCCGAACGCGATCGCGCCGCCGTACGGGTTGACCCGCTCGTCGTCGTCCGCGATGCCGTAGTGGTCCAGGAAGGCCAGCACCTGCACGGCGAACGCCTCGTTGACCTCGAACGCGCCGATGTCCTCGATGGTCAGGCCGGCCTTGGCCAGCGCCTTCTCGGTCGCCGGGACGGGGCCGATGCCCATCACCTCGGGCTCGACGCCCGCGAAGGCGTAGCTCACCAGGCGCATCTTGACCGGCAGGCCCAGTTCGCGGGCCACGTCCTCGGCGGCCAGCAGCGAGGCGGTGGCGCCGTCGTTCAGGCCGGCCGCGTTGCCCGCGGTGATGTTGCCGTGCGGGCGGAACGGGGTCTTCAGGCCGGCCAGCGACTCCAGCGTGGTGCCCGGGCGCATCGGCTCGTCCACCGTGGCCAGGCCCCAACCGGTCTCGCCGATCTCGGGGTTGGTGTTGCGGATCGCGATCGGCACCAGGTCCGGCTGGATGTCGCCGTTGGCGTACGCCTTCGCGGCCTTCTCCTGCGAGCGCACCGCGTACGCGTCGCAGCGCTCCTTGGTGAGGTGCGGGAAGCGGTCGTGCAGGTTCTCCGCCGTCATGCCCATGAACAGGGCGGACTCGTCGACCAGCTTCTCCGAGACGAACCGCGGGTTCGGGTCCACGCCCTCGCCCATCGGGTGCCGCCCCATGTGCTCGACGCCGCCGGCCACCACGACGTCGTAGGCGCCGAAGGCGATGCCGCCCGCGGTGGTGGTGACGGCCGTCATCGCGCCGGCGCACATCCGGTCGATCGCGTAGCCCGGCACGGACTTCGGCAGGCCGGAGAGGAGCGCGGCGGTGCGGCCGATGGTCAGGCCCTGGTCACCGATCTGGGTGGTCGCGGCGACGGCGACCTCGTCGATCCGCTCGACGGGCAGGCTCGGGTTGCGGCGCACCAGTTCACGGATGCACTTGACGACCAGGTCGTCGGCGCGGGTCTCGTGGTAGATGCCCTTCGGGCCGGCCTTGCCGAACGGGGTGCGGACGCCGTCGACGAAGACGACGTCCCTCGCGGTACGAGGCACGGGGGCTCTCCTCCCAGGGGGACATGACGATGAGCGCGCCCAGGATCGGCGCTGCTGCGCCCACCAATCTACCCACGAGTAACAACGCCCGGCAAGGACCGTGAGGGCGGTCACGCCGCCCCGCCCCTCCCCGCCGCCGGTCCCCCGCCCCGGCGGGGGTCCGGGGACCGGCCTCAGCCCTCCGCCGCAGCCCGGAACGCCTGCGCCAGGGCCGGGGCGACCAGCTCGGTCTGCCAGGCGCGGGCACCCAGGGCGCGCAGCGCGTCGGCGACCGCGTCGGCGTCCGGCCGGGCCGGCGGCTCCCAGGAGACCCGGCGGACCAGGTCGGGGGTGATCAGGTTCTCCGCGGGCAGGTGGTGCTGCTCGGCCAGCGCGGTGACGGCGGCCCGGGCGCCGCTGAGCCGGGCTGCGGCGACCGGGTCCTTCTCGGCCCAGGCGCGCGGCGGCGGCGGCCCGTCGTGCGGGGCGGTCGCGGGCGGCAGCGCGGACTCCGGGATCTCGCGGGCGCGCTCGATCGCGGCCAGCCACTGCTCCAGCTGGCGGCGGTTGATCCGCGGCCCGAAGCCCTGGACGGCGATCAGCGCGGGCGCGTTGGCCGGCATGGCCAGCGCGGCGTTCACGATCGCGGCGTCGGCCAGCACCCGGCCGGGGGAGACGTCCCGCTCGCGGGCGATCCGGTCCCGGGTGAGCCACATCTCGCGGACGGCGGCCAGCTGCCGGCGGCGGCGGACCTTGTGCAGCTGGGAGGTGCGGCGCCACGGGTCGACCCGGGGGCCGGCGGGGGCGCGGCGGCCAGGGCGGCGAACTCCTGGTGGGCCCAGCCGAGTTTGCCCTGCTGCTCCAGCTCGGCCTCCAGCGCGTCCCGCAGGTCGACCAGCACCTCGACGTCCAGCGCCGCGTAGCGCAGCCAGGGTTCGGGCAGCGGGCGGGTGGACCAGTCGACCGCCGAGTGCTCCTTGGCCAGCGAGAGGCCCAGCACGTTCTCGGTCATCGGGCCCAGGCCGACCCGGGGGAACCCGGCGAGGCGGCCGGCCAGCTCGGTGTCGAACAGCAGGCCCGGGTGCATGCCCACCTCGAACAGGCAGGGCAGGTCCTGGGTGGCGGCGTGCACGACCCACTCGGTGTCGGCGAGCGCGGCGTTCAGGCCGGTCAGGTCGGGGCAGGCGATCGGATCGATCAGCGCGGTGCCCGCGCCCTCGCGGCGCAGCTGGATCAGGTAGGCGCGCTGGCCGTAGCGGTAGCCGGAGGCGCGCTCGGCGTCGACGGCCACCGGGCCGGTGCCGCGGCGGAAGCCCTCGACGACGGCGGCGAGGGCCGCTTCGTCCGCCACCACCGGTGGGAGTCCGTCCCTGGGCTCGAGGAGCGGTACCGGGGCGGTCTCTTCGGGGATGGAGGCTACGGCGTCGGTCACCCCCCAAGGGTACGTCGTGTGTCGCCGCCGGGAGTGTTGTCTGACTGGTCGGACCATGTTCTGACATATGCCAGCCGGGGAGGGCGGGCCGCCGCCGGGCCGCCCGGTCCCGGTGCGGCGGGGTGCCCGCCGGACGTTCGCGGCGCGGCGCGGGGGCCGCTGACGGGCTGTCACGCCAGGGCGTACGGGGGAGCGGCGGGAAGCGGCAGCGAGGCGGCAGGGAAGCAGCAGGGCGAACGGCGGCGGCCCGGAGGAAACGTTCCTCCGGGCCGCCACCAGGGACGATGTGGGTCAGTGGATGATGCCGGTGCGCAGTGCCACCGCCACCATGCCGGCCCGGTCGCCGGTGCCCAGCTTGCGGGCGATGCGCGCCAGGTGGCTCTTCACCGTCAGTGCGGACAGGCCCATCGCCACGCCGATCGCCTTGTTCGACTGGCCCTCGGCGACCAGCCGCAGCACCTCCACCTCGCGGCCGGACAGCTCGCGGTACGCGGACGGCTGGGCGCCGGGCGCACCCGGGGCGCCGGGGGCGGCACCGGGCTGGCCGGGGGCGCCGTGGTGGCCGGGCGCACCGGGGTGGTGGTGGCCGGGGAGGCCGGGGCGGCGCATCCGGCCGGCCAGGCCGGCGCCGATCGGCAGGCCGGGACGGCCGGGCATCGGCATGTTGGTCCGGGTGCCGGTCACCACGTAGCCCTTGACGCCGCCGGCCAGTGCCGAGCGGACCGCGCCGATGTCGTCGGCGGCGGACAGCGCCAGGCCGTTGGGCCAGCCCGCGGCGCGGGTCTCGGCGAGGACGGTCAGGCCGGAGCCGTCCGGCAGGTGCACGTCGGCGATGCAGATGTCGCGCGGCGTGGAGACCCGGGGCCGGGCCTCGGCGATCGAAGACACCTCGATGACGTCGCGGACACCGAGTGCCCATAGGTGCCGGGTCACCGTGTTCCGGACCCGGGGATCTGCGATGACCACCATGGCGGTGGGCTTGGTCGGGCGGTAGGCGACCACGCTTGCGGGGTGCTCGAGAAGGACCGACACCTGAGGCCTCCGGGGGGAGTGGCGGACGAACCCCGAGGGGGCGGTCGGAGCGTTCCGCGTCTGGAAAGGGTCACTGACACCTTCGGCATCAACCGTGCCCGGCTTTAGCGGGTGATCACGATCTGGTGAGTAACAATACGGACAAATCGTGCAGGTGACCGGTACGACATGCTTGGAAATCGCACACATTCGATCGGGAACGGCGACGCGGCGATCGCAAACGTGCAGGTAATTGACCCGGAGTGGATGGGAAGTCACACTCCGTCAGCCCTGCGGGTGGCGCCGCTCCCGGGACGCGGGCTTGTCCCCCTGAGGTGTCTGCCGGGGTGCCTGCCAGGGTGTCTGCCGGGGTGCCTGCCGAGGCGTCCGCGCGGTGCCGCCGGGGCACCGCGCGGGGCGCCCGGACGCCTGACGGCCGGTCAGTGCGAGTTGCGCGGCCGGCGGCGGGCCGGCATCGGCACCACGCCGCCGAGCCCGCCCGGCCCGTCGGCCGCCAGCGGCGCGGGCGCGGACGGCGGCAGCCCCGCGCAGACGCACAGCAGGTCCGCCCAGGCGGCCAGGTGCCGCTCGAAGCGGCGGTCGGCCGGCGTCCAGGACGCCCGCAGCTCGATCTCGGTGGACGCGCCGCGCTCGGCCAGCGCGCCGAAGTACTGGGAGTGGCACCTGGTCACCGTGCCGGACGGCTCGGCGTACCCGGCGGCCTGCGCCTGCAGCGCGTCCAGCAGCCAGCTCCAGCCGACCTCGGACAGCAGCGGGTCGCCCGCCATCTCCGGCTCCAGATCGGCCCGGGTCATGGTCACCACCCGGAAGTCGCCGTTCCACGCCTCCGGCGCGGCCGGGTCGTGCAGCAGGACCAGGGTGCCGTCCGCCAGCTCCTCGCCGTCCACCTCCACCGAGGCGGAGAGCGCGAAGGCGTGCGGGGCCAGCCGGCGGGGGGCGGGCTGCGGGGACAGCCGTACCTCGGGGCGCAGCCGCGCCCCGGTCAGCGCCTCGACCGCGTCGCGGAACTCGATCGGCGCCGACTCCCTGCCCGTTCCTCCACCCTGCGCGGATTGCCCGCCGACCGCTGCCATGACCGGAAGCCTAGGCGGCGCGGACCCGCAAGCCGAGCACTTTCGTGCCTCCGGCGTGCCGAAAACCCGGAAACCGGGCGGGCCGTGCGCACCGCCCCGGCGGCCACCGCCCGAGGTGTCCGTTTTGCCCGCCCGGGCGGGGGCCCACCGGCCGCGTGCGAGGATGTGACCCGTGAGTGAGACCCCCGCAGCCCAGTCCGGTCAGCGGCCCCGCGGCGCCGCGTACGACTCCGTCTTCCTGCGCGCCGCCCGCAACGAGCCGGTGCCGCACACCCCCGTCTGGTTCATGCGGCAGGCCGGCCGCTCACTGCCCGAGTACCTGAAGGTCCGCGAGGGCGTCCCGATGCTCGACGCCTGCATGCGGCCCGACCTGGTCAAGGAGATCACCCTCCAGCCGGTGCGCCGGCACAAGGTGGACGCGGCCATCTTCTTCTCCGACATCGTCGTCCCGCTCAAGGCGGTCGGCATCGACGTCGAGATCAAGGGCGGCGTCGGCCCGGTCATCGCCGACCCGATCCGCACCGCGGCCGACCTCCGGCGGCTGCGCCCGCTGGAGCCCGACGACATGCCCTACATCACCGAGGCGGTCGGCCTGCTGGTCGCCGAACTCGGCGCCACCCCGCTGATCGGCTTCGCCGGCGCCCCCTTCACGCTGGCCAGCTACCTGGTCGAGGGCGGGCCCTCGAAGTCGTACGAGAACACCAAGGCGATGATGTACGGCGCCCCCGAGGTGTGGGCCGAACTGGTCGACCGGCTCGCCCAGATCACCTCCGCCTTCCTGAAGATCCAGATCGAGGCCGGGGCCTCGGCGGTCCAGCTCTTCGACTCCTGGGCCGGCGCGCTCGCCCCCGACGAGTACCGCCGCTCGGTGCTGCCCGCCAGCACCAAGGTCTTCGACGCGGTCGAGCCCTACGGCGTCCCGCGCATCCACTTCGGCGTCAACACCGGCGAACTCCTCGGCCTGATGGGCCAGGCCGGCGCGGACATCGTCGGCGTCGACTGGCGCGTCCCGCTCGACGAGGCCGCCAACCGGGTCGGCCCCGGCAAGGGCCTGCAGGGCAACCTCGACCCCGCCGTCCTCTACGCCCCCACCCACGTGGTCGAGACCAAGGCCCGCGAGGTCCTGCACGCCGCCCAGGCCCTCGGCGGCAGCCACCACATCTTCAACCTCGGCCACGGCGTCATGCCCACCATGGACCCGGACGCCCTCACCCGCCTGGTCGCCTTCGTCCACGAGGCCAGCGCCCGCTGAGGCCCCCGGCCGACTCCCCGCCGCCCGGGCGGGCGAGGGCGGCCGGGGCGCGGCGGTGGGCGTCCTCGGCCGGGGCGGGTCGAACCCGAGCAGGATTGCCGACGTGCCGGGAGGCCGCCGCCCCGGAGACCGGCAGGCGGCGGCAGACCTCCGCGTCCGAGCAGCCCCGGGCCGTCCCACCCTCGCCACCGTGGGCGTCGCCCCCGCCCCGCTCACCCTTCCCCGGCCTCCGGGGCGGTCCGGTGCTCCTCGGTTACTCCTCGCCGTCCGGGGTGTGCGTCGGGCGGGGCGGGGCGGGCGGCATCGGGGCGTGCGGGGTGTGCGGGGCGCGCCGGACCGGGCCGCGGGGGGTCCGGGGGCGCTTGCGGAGCTGCCTGCGCAGCAGCCAGGCGAACGGGGCCAGGACCAGCAGGAAGGGGGCCAGGGCCGCCAGCACCATGAGCAGGGCGCGGACCAGGACCACCAGCGCGTGCCAGCCGCCGGAGAGGGCGTGGCCGACGGAGGCCCAGAAGCCGGTCTGCTTCTTCTCCGGTTCGACCCGGACGGCCTGGCGGGCCGTCACCAGGTCCAGGGTCACGGTGGAGAGCGAGGTGCGGGCGGCGAGCTGCTGCTGCTGGTGCTGGAGTGATTCGAGGTCGGACTCGCGGCGGGTCAGCTCGCTCTCCAGCGACACCACCTCGGCCAGGCTCTTCGCGTCCGCCATCAGCGCCCGCACCCGGTCCACGCTGGCCTGCATGGACTTGACCCGGCTGTCGGTGTCGGCGATCTGCGCGGTGAGGTCCTCGGCCTGGCTGCTGAGGCCGAGCCGGGTGCCGAGCCCGCCGAGCCCGTCCAGGGTGGCCTGGTAGGCCGCGGACGGGACCTTGAGCGTCAGCGTGGACTGCGTGCTGTCGCCCGTCCCGCCGCGCAGGTCCTCCCCGGCGACGTACCCGCCGGCCCGGGTGACCAGGTCGACGGCCTTGGCGCTCGCGTCGCCGACGTTCTCCACCCGGAGCGTCAGCTTCGCCTGGTAGGCGATCTGACGATCCGTCGCGGCCGCCGTCGCCGTCCCGGCCGCGCCCCCGGCGCCGGCCCCGGCGGGGGCGTCGCCCTTGCCGGGGGTGGCCGCCGCCGCGCCCGGCGCCTGGGCGCCGCCCTTCGCGTCGGCGACCGCCGCCGAGCTCGACGCGTGGTCGCCGCTCGCACTGCACCCGGCCAGCAGCAGCACCGCGGCCAGTGCCCCGACCGCGCCCGCTCGGCGTACCTGCAGGTCCATTCGGTTCCCTCCCCGTGTTCCGGGGCGGGCCGTCCGCCCGCCCCCACGAGACTGTGACGCGACGGCCCCGGGAGCGGACCCGCACCGACGGTACCGGAACGATCACGCTGCGGACTCGCCCCGGTCTCGGGGCGCTCCGGGGCCGATCCCGGCGATCCGGATAAGGGCTGGGAGACTGGTCGGCATGGCGAAACCTCACGTCGTGGTGATCGGTGGCGGGATCGCGGGCCTGGCCGCGGCGGCGTTCCTCGGGGACGCGGCGGTGCGGGTGACCGTGCTGGAGGCGTCCGGGCGCTTCGGCGGGAAACTGCGCGGCGGCGAGGTCGGCGGCGTCCGGGTCGACCTCGGCGCCGAGTCGGTGCTCGCCCGCCGCCCCGAGGCCGTCGAGCTGGCCCGCCGGGTCGGCCTCGGCGACCGGCTGGAGCCGCCCACCACCGCCAAGGCCGCGATCTGGACCAGGGAGGGCCTGCGCCCGCTGCCCGGCGGCCAACTCATGGGCGTACCGGGCGACCTGGACGCGCTGGAGGCGTCCGGCGTGCTCACCCCCGAGGGCCTGGAGCGGGCCCGCCGGGAGCGGCCCGCCGCGCTCGGCGAGGACGCCCCGATCGGCCGCTACATCGCCGACCGGCTCGGCCGCGAGGTGGTCGACCGGCTGGTCGAGCCGCTGCTCGGCGGCGTGTACGCCGGGCACGCCGATGAGATCTCGATCCGCGCCGCCGTCCCGCAGTTGCTGCAACTCGCCCACCAGCCGGGGCCGTTGACCGCCGCCATCCGCGAACTCAGCAGCCGCGCCACCGCCACCGGACCGGTCTTCCAGGGCCTGGACGGCGGGCTCGGCACCCTCCCCGAGGCGGTCGCCGCCCACGACCGGGCCCACGGCGCCGACCTGCTCACCGGCCACCCCGTCGAGGCCCTGCGCCGCACCCCCGACGGCTGGCGGATCACCGCCGGCGGGCGCGAACTCGCCGCCGACGCCGTGGTGCTGGCCGTCCCCGCCCCGCAGGCCGCCGCGCTGCTCGCCGCCGACGCCCCCGGCGCCGCCGCCGAGCTCCGGCAGGTCGAGTACGCCTCGATGGCCCTGGTCACCCTGGCCTTCCGCCGCGCCGACCTGGCCGGCAGCCCGCTCACCGGCAGCGGCTTCCTCGTCCCGCCGGTCGACCGGCGCAGCATCAAGGCGTCCACCTTCTCCAGCAACAAGTGGGGCTGGCTGGCCCGCTCCGCCCCCGACGCCTTCCTGCTGCGCACCTCGCTCGGCCGCCACCGCGAGGACGCCGCCCTGGACCTGGACGACGCCGAACTCGTCGCCCGCTCGCTCGCCGACCTGCGCACCGCCGTCGGCCTGCGCGCCACCCGTACGACCACGCCGTCACCCGCTGGCGGGCCGGGCTCCCGCAGTACCCGGTCGGCCACCTCGACCGGGTCGCCCGGATTCGCGCCCGCCTCGACGCCCTGGGCGCGATCGCGGTCTGCGGCGCCGCGTACGACGGCGTCGGCATCCCCGCCGTCATCGCCGGCGCCCGGCGCGCCGCCGAGCACCTCACCCCCGGCACCGGCGCCGCCCGCACGGAAGGGACAATGAACCCATGACCGAAAGCACTGAGCAGCCCGTGAAGAAGAAGGCCCGCGACCTCAACCAGGTCATCCGCTACACCATGTGGTCGGTGTTCAAGCTCAAGGACGCCCTCCCCGAGGACCGCACCGGCCTCGCCGCGGAGGTCGACGCCCTCTTCGAGCAGCTCGCCGCCAAGGACGTCGTGGTCCGCGGCACCTACGACGTCTCCGCGCTGCGCGCCGACGCCGACCTCCTGGTCTGGTGGCACGCCGAGGACTCCGACGACCTCCAGGAGGCGTACAACCGCTTCCGCCGCACCGGGCTCGGCCGCCACCTGGAGCCGGTCTGGTCCAACATGGCGCTGCACCGCCCCGCCGAGTTCAACAAGTCGCACATCCCGGCGTTCCTCGCCGACGAGCGGCCCCGCGAGTACGTCTGCGTCTACCCCTTCGTCCGCTCCTACGAGTGGTACCTGCTCCCGGACGAGGAGCGCCGCGCGATGCTCGCCGAGCACGGCATGATGGCCCGCGGCTACCCCGACGTGCGCGCCAACACCGTCGCCTCCTTCGCCCTGGGCGACTACGAGTGGCTGCTGGCCTTCGAGGCCGACGAACTGCACCGCATCGTCGACCTGATGCGCGACCTGCGCCCCTCCCGGGCCCGCCTGCACGTCCGCGAGGAGGTCCCCTTCTTCACTGGCCGCCGCAAGCCGGTCGCCGACCTGCTGGCCGGCCTCTACTAGGCCCTGTCCGGTCGGTCTTGTCGGATCGGCGCGCGGCGTCGGGCGCCCGGCTGGGAGTGCCGGCGGAACGCCCTCGTACTGGATGTACTTGGGTGTTTCGCCGGTGCTTCCAGCCGGGATGATCCGGCGTCGTGCGCCCGGCAAGATCGGCCGGACAGGGCCTGGGCCCCGGCCGCACCCCGCCGCGCGCGGCCGGGCCGGCCCCTGCCCCCCGGGTCAGGAGCCGAGGGCCGCGCGCAGCCGCGGGTCCCGGACGGCGGCGGTGCCGGAGATGGCGACGGCGGTGAGCAGGTCGTCGTCGGTGGCGACGGTGTGGCGGCAGGGGAGGGCCCGCAGCAGGGTCTGGCCGGCGGGGGCGGCCCACGCGGTGTAGGCGTGGACGTCGACCCGGGCCATCAGCAGGGTCCCGCCGGTGAGGACCAGCGGGAGAGCGTACCAGGCCACCGCGGTGCGGGCGGCGGTGCCGTCGGGGGCGGTGAGCAGGACGGTCAGCAGCAGCATCGAGGCCGCCCCGAGCAGCGCGTAGCGGACCTGCCGGACCGCCCGCAGGGCGCGGTCGCGGACCACCGCCGGCGTCGCCAGCCCCGCCAGCGCCAGCCGGTCGCCGATGTCGCGGACGGTGGGGTGGGCGGCCAGCGCCGCCTTCAACTGGGCGGTGCGGCACTGGCCGTCGGGGCCGATCGCGCCGATCAGGGCCCGTTCGAGGCGGCCCCGGCCCCGCGGGTCGACGACGGTGGTCCAGCCGGTGTGCGCGAGGTGCAGCCGGCCCAGCGCGGCCATCCGGACCAAGGCCAGGTCGACCACCCGGGCTGGGCCCCCGGCCAGGTACGCGGTCTCGTAGAGGCCGACCCCGGAGGGCCGGTGGGCGGGGTGCGGGGCCCGCCCGGTGAGGGCGTCCGCGACCGCGGCGACCCGCACCAGGCGCAGGCACGAGAGCACCGCGGCGGCACAGGACGGGATCAGCAGCAACACCCACATGCCCTTCGTTCTAGTCCTGTGCGGGCCGGAAGCGGAACGGGTACCCGCGCCGCGATACCGAACTGTGACTCGGCGGGGCCTCAGGAACCACCGCACCCGCCGCCCCCGCCGCAGCTGGACCCGCAGGAGCTGGACGACCCGCAGGAGTGCGAGGAACCGCCGCAGGAGTGCGAGGACGAACTCCCGCAGGAGTGGTGCGAACCGCCCGAATGGCCGGACGACCCGCAGGACGAGCCGCTGGACGTCCCGCACCACGCCCCCGCACCGGCCCCCGCACCGGCCCCGGCCGCGTACTCCGTGCCGCCGCCCGCCCGGCCGCGCCGCGAGCCCCGCACCGGTCGGAGGAGGACGGCGGCGCCGCCGTCGAGCGCCTCGCGCAGCGCCCGGTGCGCGGAGCCGCCCAGCGCGGCGGTGCCGTCGAGGGCGAACGCGCCGACCAGCCGGGCGTGCTCCCGCTGCACCTCCCGCGGCCGCCAGGCGCTGCCGCCGCGCATCAGCTGCAACTGGCGCAGGCCGGCCGGGGTGATCCGGCTCCGCGGCGGACGGGTGGCGACCAGGACGAGCACCGTGAACAGGACGAGTGGGAAGTACGGGACGAACGCCGGAGCGGCGGACTCCCCGGGCCCGTTCAGCCACCGCACGGTGGAGACCGCGCCGAGTACCACCGCGACCAGCAGCGCCAGCAGCACCAGCCGGCGGGCCCGCCGGGCGGCCCGCAGCGCGGCCGGGTTGCGCAGCAGGCCGCGGGCGGCGAGCCCGTCGCCGATCCGCTGCACCTCGGGGCTGCCCATCACGGAGGTGCGCAGCACGGACAGGTCGCGCCCGGCCCGGCCGCCCACGGCGGTGATCAGCACCCGCTCGACCGGGTCGGACGTCCGGTCGGAGGTGACGGTGACCCGGTGGGCCCGGGAGATCACCACCCGGCCCTCGCGCTCCATCCGGACCAGCGCGGTGTCGACCACCCGGGCGGGCCCGCCGGCCAGGAAGGCGGCGTCCAACAGCGGCAGGCCGCGCCCAGGCAGCCCCCGTACGTCGGTGACCCGGCGGCTGCGCCGGTTGAAGACGGCGGAGACGGCGACGGCGCACGCGACGAGGGCGAACGCCAGGAAGAACCGGAAGTCCAACATCCCCCGTGGTTCCTTTCTGTGCGGTGCGGAGCGGTCAGGGGTGCGCCTTGGCGGTGCGGTCGCGGCGCGGCAGCAGGCGGCTCCACCGGGAGGCGGCGGGGCGCAGCAGGCGGCGCAGCGCGGGCTGCCAGTCGGCGGCGGCGGGGCCGCCGTCCAGGGCCCACTCGGCGAAGGCCCGGGCGTCGGCCCGGTAGCCGCCGGTGAGCGGGCGGACGGCGGCGTAGCGGTCGAACAGCGGGGCGAAGTCCGGGCCGAGCAGATCGGGCAGCTCCGGCATCAGGTGGCCGACGGTCTCCCGGCGCTTGGCGAGCAGGCCGGCGGCCTGGACCCGCAGCTGCTCCGGGTCGAAGCCGGCCGGGGCCGGGCCGCCGGCCGTCAGAGCGGCCAGCAACTCCTCCTGGCGGTGCGCCAGTTCGACCCGGGCGAGGGCGAGTTCGGCGTCGGCGCGGTCGCGGATCAGGTATTCGTGGTGCTCAGACACGGGCGGCTTCCCTCCGGTGCAGGCGCTGGACGCGGCGGATGGCGTCGAGTTCGGCGGACAGTTCGGCGGGCGGCGGGTACGCGCCGTCCCGCTCCAGCAGCACCCCGGGCGGGTCGGCCCGCTCGCAGAGCGCGGCCAGCACCTCCAGCACGGGCGCGGTGACGGGGTGGGTGTGGGTGTCGTGCCAGACGCCGTCGCGCTCGACGC
Source organism: Kitasatospora fiedleri (assembly GCF_948472415.1). Lineage (NCBI taxonomy): Bacteria > Bacillati > Actinomycetota > Actinomycetes > Kitasatosporales > Streptomycetaceae > Kitasatospora > Kitasatospora fiedleri. The sequence goes on from NZ_OX419519.1 coordinate 5,589,154, forward strand.
CGCCGGCCACGTGCACGTAGGCGAGGGCCTCCAGCGGCAGCCGGTCCAGTTCGGCGGCCGGGTCGACGCCCAGGTTGACCCGGTTGGTGTGCAGGTTGGCGACGTCCACCAGCAGGCGGACGCCGGTGCGCTCGACCAGCTCGGCGAGGAACTGGGCCTCCGTCAACTCGTCGCCCGGCCAGGCCAGGTGGGCGGCGATGTTCTCCAGCACCAGCGGCACCGGCAGCTCCCGCTGGGCGATCCGCACGTTGGCGGCCACCACCCGCAGCGCCGCCCGGGTGCGCGGCACCGGCAGCAGGTGCCCGGCCTCCAGGCCGCCCGCCCGGACGAACGCCAGGTGCTCGCTGACCAGCGGCGACCCGAGCGCCTCGGCGACGCCCGCCAGCCGGGCCAGCCGGGCCGGGTCCGGTTCGGCGGCGTCCCCCAGGCCGAGCGAGACGCCGTGCGGGACGACCGTGACGCCGCGGGAGCGCAACTCGGCCAGCGAGGGCGGCAGGTGCTCGGCGCAGACGTTCTCCGCGACCACCTCCACCCAGTCGAGGCCGTCCAGCCGCTCCACCGCGGTGTCGATCTCCGGGCGCCAGCCGATGCCGGTGCCCAATCGTGGAATACCGGACGAAGACATATTCCACCCCCTTTTCCGGCGGGCCTTTCGGAAGGCCCCGCTCCCCGTTGCCGAGGATGTATCCGCCGGGCACCGATGCCAAGCGGGACAACGGAAACTCAGAGCTGAACTTGAGGTTCGGCCGCACCGGCCGAACTTCCGCGCGGGTGGGGGGAAATTCGGCGGCGCACGGACGGACGACTGACTAACGTGACATGCCTATGACTTCCTCGCCGTACCGCATCCGCCCGTTCGCCTCCACCGACGCCGTCGGGGCCGCCGAAGCCTACCGGGCCGGCCGCCCGCACCTGGTCACCACCCCCGAAGTCACCGCCTGGCTGGCCGCCCTGCCGCACTACCACCTGCTGGTCGCCGAGCGGGGCGGCCGGGTCGTCGGCACCGCCCGGTTCGGCCCGGTGGCCGAGAGCACCACCCCCCACCAGGGCTTCCTCAACGTCAGCGTGCTCCCCGAGCACCGCGGCGCGGGCATCGGCACCGCGCTGCTCACCGCCGCCGAACGGGAACTCGCCGCCCTCGGCACCCGGGACGCCCACGGCTGGGCCGACGACACCCCCGAGGCGCTCGGCTTCGCCGCCGCCCGCGGCTACCGGCGCGGCCGGGCCGGCCGCTTCTCCGGCCTCGACCTCACCGCCCCGCTGCCCCCGCTGCCGCCCACCCCGCCCGGCGTCGAACTGCGCACCGCCGCCGACTTCCTGGACGACCCGTACCCGATCTACCTGGTCGACATCGACGGCACCCGCGCCGAGCCGGGCGACCTCGTCCTCGACGACCAGTCCTACGAGAGCTGGCTCGCCGAGATCTGGCAGCGCCCCGACCAGGAGCACGCCCTCACCGCGGTCGTCCTCGCCGACGGCGAGCCGGTCGCGTTCTCCGCCGCCCAGACCGACGGCCACCGCACCTACTGGTCCTCCTTCACCGCCACCCGCTCCACCCACCGCGGCCGCGGCCTGGCCAAACTCGCCAAGGCGCACTCCCTGCACCGCGCCAAGGCCCGCGGCCTCACCGCCGCGTACACCCAGAACGACGCGGACAACGCCCCGATGCTCGCCATCAACGACTGGTTCGGCTACCGCGCCTGCGCGACGGAGTGGAAGCACGCCAAGGCGATCGGACGGTGACCGCGGCGCCCGGGGGCGGGCGCCCGGGCGCCCCCGGGCGCCGCCCGTCAGGCGACGTCCACGCCGTGGTCGCGGGCCAGGCCGGCCAGGCCGTCCGACCAGCCCTGGCCGACCGCGCGCAGCTTCCAGCCGTCGGCCGGGTGCCGGTACACCTCGGCGACCAGCATCGCGGAGACCGCGGGGTCGGCCGGCGGCCGGAACAGCCAGCTGCCATCGCCGGAGGAGAGCTCCACCACCGGGTCGACCAGGTCCGCGCAGCTGCCGTCGCCGTCCGCGTCCAGGTTGACCGAGACCGCCACCCGCCGCACCGCCGCCGGGAGCCGCCCGGTCCGGACGGTCGCGCTGCGCTCGTCCGGACGGAGCGTCACGGCGCCGTCCTCCGCCTCCGGTTGGTGGTAGAAGACGAAGTCCCGGTCGTGCCGGACCTTGCCGTCCGCGTCGAGCAGCAGCAGCGTCAGGTCGGCCTCCGCACCGCCGGACCGGAACACCACCCGCAGCTCGCCGTCGGGCAGCACCAGGTTCTGGCCCGGCACCAGTTCGGCGGCGGGGGCGGCGGTGCGCCGCACGGGGGCGGCGGGGACCGCGGGGGCCGGGCCGAGCCGGCCGGGGAGACCGTGCTCGCGGAGCAGCGCGAGCAGCAGCGGGCCGTCCACCAGGGTGAGCGGTTTGTTCTCGGCGTGCTTGCGGGAGCCCGGGCCGAAGCCCGAAGTGGTCACCAGGATGCCCCGGTTGGCGCCCTGGTGGCGCATGGTGGACTCCAGGTCGCGCACCGCGCTCGGCGAGACGGTGTGCCGGTAGCGCTTGGCCTGGATGACGATCTTCCCGCCGGTGATCGGGTCCGGGTCCTCGGCCAGCACGTCCACGCCCTCGTCACCGCTGCGCGCGGTGGTGCTGGTGCGCAGGCCCCGGCGGCGGAACAGCTCGGCGATCAGCCGCTCGAACTCCAGCGGGTCCATGGCGAACAGGTCGGGCCCCTCGTCGGCCGCGGCGAAGGCGGTGGGGAGCTCCGGGACGGCCTCGCCCTTCTCCGGCCGGGCGGAGATCCGGCCGCCGAGCGCGTCGACCAGGCAGTCCAGCGGGGCGACCCGGTCCAGGGCCAGCGCCTCGAAAGCGGCGCGGTCGGCCTCCACGGTCAGCAGGCAGCGCTCGCCCTCCTGCCCGGTCGCCGGATCGGGGGCGACCACCACGCCGTTCAGGCCCACCGAGGCGAGCAGGCCGTCGGTGTCGGCCCGGAACACCTCGGCCAGCACCCGCAGCGCGCACTGCGCCAGCACCTCGCGGTAGAGCTCCCGGCGCTGCCCGGCGGGCCGGGCGACCTCGTCCTCGCGGTCCTCGGAGCGGACGTAGCGGTACCGGCCGACGCTCGGCACCACCTCGTACGGCGGCAGCTCCCAGCGCACCACCAACCGCCGGGTCGAGGCGTCCCAGGAGGTCTCGCCGTCGGCGGGGAAGCCGTCCGGCCAGTCCTCGCGCCAGTCGACGACCGCCTCGAAGTACTCGGCGACCGCCGCCGGATCGCCCGCCCGCAGCCGCGCCGTCAGCTCCCCGGCCTGGGCGGACCGCCCGGCCAGCAGCCGGTGCCGCTCGGCCGCCCAGGCGTCGTACTGGGCCCGGTAGTCGGCGAGTTGGCGCTGCCGGTGCTGTTCGGCGGCCCAGGCGGCCTGCCAGTCGTACTCGAACCTGGCCCTGGCCTGCGCGGACTGCTCCTCCCACTGCCGGCGCGCCCCCGGCTGGTACGCCTGCGGGCCGGACGGGGGCGGCACCAGGTACCAGTCCTGGTCGGGCATCGGCACCGGCACGCCCAGCGGACCGGGGTCGAACGGCGGCACCGCGGGACGCCCGCCCCCGGCCAGCACGAAGCCGGGCCCGGCCAGCCCGGCCGCCAGCACCCCGCGCAACTCGGCGACCCGCCCGTCCAGTTCGGCGCTGCGCCGGGCGGCGTCCGACTCCCGCCCCTGCTGGTACGCCTTCACCGCCTCGCGCTCACCCCGGGCGGCCGCCCGCTGCGCCTCCCGCTGCGCCCGTTCGCTCTCGCGCTGCCGGGCGGCGGCCGCCTTGCGCTGGGCCTCCGCGCGGCAATGCTGCTCGCGCTGCGCCTCGGCCAGTACCGACCACACCCCGGAAGACCGTCGCCGTGCCACGCCCGCCCCACCCACGTCCAAGACCGTTCGGAAGAAGATCCAGTCTTCCACGCGGGCGGGCGGGCGCGGGGCCTACTCGGCGGGCTCGAACCGCAGCGAGATCGAGTTGATGCAGTACCGCTGGTCGGTCGGGGTGTCGTACCCCTCGCCCTCGAAGACGTGCCCCAGGTGGCTGCCGCACTTCTTGCAGCGCACCTCGACCCGGCGCATGCCGAGGCTGCTGTCCTCCAGGTACTCCACCGAGTCACCGGCCAGCGGCGAGTAGTACGACGGCCACCCGCAGTGGCTGTCGAACTTGGTCTCGCTGCTGAACAGCTCCGCGCCGCACGCCCGGCAGCTGTACACGCCGACCGTCTTGGTGTCGGTGTACTCGCCGACGAACGGCCGCTCGGTACCGGCCTCGCGGAGCACGTGGTACTCCTCCGGAGTCAGCTCGGCGCGCCACTCGGCGTCGGACTTCTGGACCTCGTAGCTCACGGCACTCTCCAGCTCGGACGGGGACGTCAGACAGCAGGTGCAACGTCGGCCAGGGCGGCCAGAATTTCCGGGCCCAGGTTGGTGACGTCGCCCGCGCCCATGGTCAGCACCAGGTCGCCGGGGGCGGCCAGCGCGGCCAGCAGCGCGGGGGCGGCGGCGAAGTCGTGCTCGGCCCGGACGTCGGCGCCGGCCCGGCGGGCCGCGTCGATGATCAGCTCGGCGGTGACGCCGGGGATCGGGTCCTCGCGGGCCGGGTAGATGTCCAGCACCACCGAGGCGTCGGCCAGCGCCAGCGCCCCGCCCATCTCCTCGGCGAGCTGCTGGGTGCGGGAGAACAGGTGCGGCTGGAAGACCACCAGCACCCGGCCCGCGCCCGCCGCCTCCCGGATCGCCTCCAGGTCGGCGGCCATCTCGGTGGGGTGGTGCGCGTAGGAGTCGATCACCTGCACGCCGCGCGCCTCGCCCTTGAGCTGGAGCCGCCGCCGCACCCCGGTGTACGCGCCCAGCGCCTTCGCCAGCCCGTCGGCCGGGACGCCCAGCGCGATGCCCGCGGCCAGCGCCGCCACCGCGTTGTGCGCGTAGTGCCGGCCGGGCACCGAGACGGTGAAGGTCAGCGGCTCGCCGTCCAGCTCGACCGTCACCTCGCTGGTCATGCCGCGCGCCTCGACCTTCCGCACCCGCAGGTCGGCGTCCTCGGCGGCGCCGACCGTCACCACGTTCAGCCCGTCCCGCCCGGCCACCCGGCGGGTCAGCTCGCGGGCGCCCGCGTGGTCGGCGGAGACCACCAGGGTGCCGCCGGGCTGGAGCCGGCCGACGAAGGTCTCGAAGGACTCGTAGATCTCCTCGATCGACGCGTAGTTGGCGTGGTGGTCCAGCTCCACGTTCAGCACGATCGCCACCTCGGGCGCGTACTTGTGGAAGCTGCGGTCGCTCTCGTCCGCCTCCGCGACGAAGATCTCGCCCGCCCCGTGGTGCGCGTTCGACCCCGGCGCGTCCAGGTCGCCCCCGATCGCGTACGAGGGCTCCAGGCCCAGCTCGCCCAGGCTGACCGCCAGCATCGAGGTGGTGGTGGTCTTGCCGTGGGTGCCCGCCACCGCGAGCGCCCGGCGGCCGCCCATCAGCGCCGCCAGCGCGTCCGAGCGGTGCACCACCGGGACGCCGCGCTCCCGCGCGGCCACCAGCTCCGGGTTGTCGGCGCGGATCGCGCTGGAGACCACCACGCTGCTGGTTCCGGCCGGGAGGTGCTCCGCCGCGTGCCCGACGAACACCGTCGCGCCCAGCTCGCGCAGCGCCCGCACGGTCTCCGACTCCTTCGCGTCGGAACCCGAGACGGTCGCGCCGCGCACCGCGAGGATCTTCGCCAGGCCGGACATGCCGGCGCCGCCGATGCCGATGAAGTGCGGGGCGTGCAGGTCGTGGGCGGCGTCGTTCAAGGCTGGCTCCGTACGGGCGTGAGGAGGTGGGATCGTCCCGTGCGCCGTGTAGCTACGAGGACGCACGGGACGATTCTGCCCTAACCGGGAGGGCGGTCAGGCTTCGCTGGCGAACAGTTTGAGCACCGGGACGCCCACCTCGTGCCGGGCGCGGGAGGCCCAGTCCCGGTGGAAGAACTCCTCGACGAAGTGCGGCGAGGTCAGCACCAGCACCTCGTCGGCCCGGTTCTCCTCCACCACCTCGCGCAGCCGCACCAGCGGGTGCGCCTCGACCACCTCGCCGACCGCCTCCGCCCCGGCGCGCCGCAGGTGGCGCAGGCTGTGTTCGAGGGACTCGCCCGCGAGGGTCGGCGTCTCCTCCTCGCCCTCGTCGCGTTCGTGCACCGCCTTGTCCAGATGGCCGAGGGCCACGTCGTCCAGGGCGCGCAGCAACTCGTCCTGCTTGCCGCGCGGTTGCATCAGGACGACGAAGGAGACCTTCTCCTCGCCGTGGAGCGTGGTGACCAGCTCCACGTCGGCGTCGGAGAGCGCCTTTTCGATCATCAGTACGGTCTTGAACACGTGAGTCCCTTCGCTGGTGCGGGCCCCCGGGTCCGGCTCCCTGCTCCCCTCCTTCATAGTGCCCGGAGGAAGGATTCCTCACGCTGCACACGCGCCACACGGATCACATGATCCACATCGGTCAGGATGTGGCGCGGGTGCGGGCTGGGACGCTCGGGGAGCGGTCCGGATCGGTCGGCCGCAGATAGCGGGTGAAGAGGAAACCTTTCTCCTCGATCAATGACACCAGCCGCATCGGTCGGACGTCCGGGATTCCCGGCCCGTTCACGATCCTCGGTGAATCACCCGCCGTCACCAGGGGAGCCACCGACAGGCACAACTCGTCCAGCAGGCCGTCCGCCGCGAGCTGACCGAGCAGGCGGGGCCCGCCCTCCGTGAGCTGGCGGCGCCAACCACGCTCCGTGAGCGCGGCCACCGCCCGGGGGAGGTCCACCGAGCCCGTTCCTGCGGTGATCACATCGGCTGCGGCGGCGACCTCGGCCAGACGGTCGGCCGGCGCGTCGACGGTGGTGACCACCACCGTGGGCACCAGCGGCTCGGTGAACAGCGGCGCCGACAGGTCCAGCTCCAGGCTCCGCGACACCACCGCGATCACCGGTGCCGGCAGCTGGCCCGCGGCGGCCCGCCGCGCCGCGAAGCCGGCCCGGGCCCGGGCCGGCCGGTAGCCCTCCGCCCGCACCGTCTCGGCCCCCACCAGCACCACGTCGCACAGCGCCCGCAGCACCCCGAAGATCCGCTTGTCCGCCTCGCCGGACAGCCCCTCCGAGAGCCCGTCCAGCCGGGCCGACCCGTCCAGCGAGGTGACCATGTTCGCCCGCAGCCACGTCCCCTCCGCCGGGTACGCGTACGCCTGCGCCAGCCACTCGGGGGTGCCGGGAGTGCCGGGGGTGTCGCCGATCAGTTGCCTCATGCCCCGAGTCTCGCAGGGGGTGGGGAGAGGAAGCGCACCGACGGTGAGCGCACCGACAGGGGCGCGGGGAACTGCGCGCTGCGGGAGGAGCACGTCAGCGAGGTCGCGGCACAGTGCGGGCTCCCGCCCCGCGTCGCGATCCTGCGGTGCGTGCTCGCCCGGGCCGCGCAGGTCTCCCCGCGCCCCTGCCCTCGCCCGGCCGCGCAGCGGTTCTCGTGGCGCGAGTACCCTGTTGTTCCGTGTCTGCTGCCTCGGAGTCCGATATTCACACCGCGATAGCCCTGACCGATCGGCGACCGGTGGTGCCGGCCGAGCGGCTGGTCGCCGAGATGGTGCCGCCGCCGCGCTTCGCCGGGGTGAGCTTCGGCAGCTACCTGCCGGACTCCTCGCAGCCGAGCCAGTACGAGGCCGTCCAGATCCTGGAGTCCTTCGCCGCCGGGCTGAACAGCGCCGCCGAGCCGCCGAAGCGCGGCTGGTTCCGCCGCTCCGCCCCCGCGCCCACCGGGCCGGCCGGGATCTACCTGGACGGCGGGTACGGCGTGGGGAAGACGCACCTGCTGGCCTCGCTCTGGCACGCGGTGCCCGGCCCGAAGGCGTTCGGGACGTTCGTGGAGCTGACCAACCTGGTGGGCGCGCTGACCTTCCAGGGCGCGGTGCGGACGCTCAGCTCGCACCGGCTGCTCTGCATCGACGAGTTCGAACTGGACGACCCGGGCGACACCGTGCTGGTGTCGACCCTGCTGGGCCGGCTGGTGGAGAACGGCGTCAAGCTGTGCGCGACCTCGAACACGCTGCCGGAGAAGCTCGGCGAGGGCCGGTTCGCCGCCGCCGACTTCATGCGGGAGATCCAGGGCCTGTCCGCGCACTTCCGCCCGGTGCGGATCGACGGCCAGGACTACCGGCACCGCGGCCTGCCCGACGCCCCGCCGCCGTACACCGACGCCGAGGTGACCGCCCGCGCGGCCCGCACCCCGGGCGCGTCGCTGGACGACTTCGACGCGCTGCTGGAGCACCTGAAGGAGGTGCACCCCAGCCGGTACGGCGCGCTGCTGGACGAGGTGGGCGCGGTGTTCCTGCGCGGGGTGCGGCAGGTGGACGACCAGGCGACCGCGCTGCGGCTGGTGGTGCTGGCCGACCGGATGTACGACCGGGAGCTGCCGGTCACCGCCTCGGGCGTGCCGTTCGACCGGGTGTTCACCGAGGAGATGCTGCGCGGCGGCTACCGCAAGAAGTACCTGCGGGCGGTCTCCCGGCTGGTCGCGCTGGCCCGGGACTCCGCGAAGTAACCACCGCGTTGTCGGTGGCCGGTCGTACCGTGGAGGGCGTGCGTCCCATCACGAGTATCGAGCGGTCCGTGGCGCCCTTCGAGGTCGTCAGCCCCTACCAACCCAACGGTGACCAGCCGGCGGCCATCGCCGAGCTGGAGCGCCGCGTCCGCGCGGGCGAGAAGGACGTCGTCCTGCTCGGCGCGACCGGCACCGGCAAGTCGGCCACCACGGCCTGGATGATCGAGAAGCTCCAGCGCCCCACCCTGGTGATGGCGCCGAACAAGACGCTGGCCGCCCAGCTGGCGAACGAGTTCCGCGAGCTGCTGCCGAACAACGCGGTCGAGTACTTCGTCTCGTACTACGACTACTACCAGCCCGAGGCGTACGTCCCGCAGACGGACACCTACATCGAGAAGGACTCCTCGATCAACGAGGAGGTCGAGCGGCTGCGCCACTCCGCCACCAACAGCCTGCTCACCCGGCGGGACGTGATCGTGGTCGCGTCCGTCTCCTGCATCTACGGCCTCGGCACCCCGCAGGAGTACGTCGACCGGATGGTCCGCCTGAAGGTCGGCGAGGAGGTCGACCGGGACGCCCTGCTGCGCCGCTTCGTCGACATCCAGTACACCCGCAACGACCTGGCGTTCACCCGCGGCACCTTCCGGGTCCGCGGCGACACGGTCGAGATCTTCCCGGTCTACGAGGAGCTCGCCGTCCGGATCGAGATGTTCGGCGACGAGATCGAGGCGCTGTACACGCTGCACCCGCTGACCGGCGAGGTGATCAGCCAGGACGACTCGGTCTACGTCTTCCCCGCCTCGCACTACGTGGCCGGCCCGGAGCGGATGGAGCGGGCGATCGGCGGCATCGAGGCCGAGCTGGAGCAGACGCTGGCCCGGATGGAGAAGCAGGGCAAGCTGCTGGAGGCCCAGCGGCTGCGGATGCGCACCACCTACGACATCGAGATGCTCCGCCAGATCGGCACCTGCTCGGGCGTGGAGAACTACTCGATGCACTTCGACGGCCGCGAGCCCGGCTCCCCGCCGAACACCCTGCTCGACTACTTCCCGGAGGACTTCCTCCTGGTCATCGACGAGTCGCACGTCACCGTCCCGCAGATCGGCGCGATGTACGAGGGCGACGCCTCGCGCAAGCGCACCCTGGTCGAGCACGGCTTCCGGCTGCCCTCGGCGATGGACAACCGGCCGCTGAAGTGGGAGGAGTTCCAGCAGCGGATCGGCCAGACCGTCTACCTGTCGGCCACCCCGGGCAAGTACGAGCTGGCCCGCGGCGACGGCCAGGTCGAGCAGATCATCCGCCCGACCGGCCTGATCGACCCCGAGGTGATCGTCAAGCCCACCGAGGGCCAGATCGACGACCTGGTGCACGAGATCCGGCAGCGGGTGGAGAAGGACGAGCGCGTCCTGGTCACCACGCTGACCAAGAAGATGGCCGAGGACCTCACCGACTACTTCCTCGGCCTCGACATCCGGGTCCGCTACCTGCACAGCGACGTCGACACGCTGCGCCGGATCGAGCTGCTGCGCGAGCTGCGGGCCGGCGAGTACGACGTGCTGGTCGGCATCAACCTGCTCCGCGAGGGCCTCGACCTGCCCGAGGTCTCGCTGGTCGCGATCCTGGACGCGGACAAGGAGGGCTTCCTGCGCTCCGGCACCTCGCTGATCCAGACCATCGGCCGCGCCGCGCGCAACGTCTCCGGCCAGGTGCACATGTACGCCGACAAGATCACCCCGGCGATGGAGCTGGCGATCAGCGAGACCAACCGCCGGCGCGCCGTCCAGCAGGCGTACAACGAGGAGCACGGGATCGACCCGCAGCCGCTGCGGAAGAAGATCGGCGACCTGCTCTCCACCATGGCCGGGGAGGACGTCGACACCGAGGAGCTGCTCGCCACCGGCTACCGGCAGCAGGGCAAGGGCAAGGCGCCGGTCCCGGCGCTGGGCATCGATCGCAAGCCCGCCAAGAGCCTGCCCGCGGCCGAACTCGCCGAGCTGATCCAGGGCATGACCGACCGGATGCACACCGCCGCGGCCGAGCTGCAGTTCGAGGTGGCGGCCCGGCTGCGCGACGAGGTCAAGGAACTCAAGCGCGAGCTGCGGCAGATGCGCGAGGCGGGAATGGCCTGATCCGGCGTCACCCGCGGCCGGACGGGGGTGATTCCCCGTCCGGCGGGTGCCGTTGTGTCGTAGTTTGGCCACAGCCCGACCCTTCGGCGCCGCACCGGCGGTGCAACGGCGGCGCGTCGGCGTAGGGTGGGGCGCGGTCTGCCCGGGGCCGGGATGTTCCGGGTACGGCCGGAGGTGCGACAGGACGCCGGGCGGGGCCCGGAGGAAGCAGAGGTCGGCAGCGTGTCCGTGAACCTGGCCAAGGGCCAGAGCGTGAGCCTGTTGAAGTCCACCGGCGAGACCCTGTCCGTGGTCCGGATGGGCCTCGGGTGGAAGTCCGCCCCCGGCAAGCGCGGCTTCTTCAGCCGCCGCCCCAAGGAGATCGACCTCGACGCGTCCGCCCTGCTGTACGACGGCAAGGCGATGAGCGACGTGGTGTTCTTCTCCCACCTGGTCAGCAACGAGGGCTCGGTCCGGCACACCGGCGACAACCTGGTCGGCGGGGTCGGGGCGGGCGGCGACGACGAGAGCATCCTGGTCGACCTGACCAAGGTGCCCCACCGGGTCACCCAGATCGTCTTCACCGTCAGCTCGTACAGCGGCCAGAACTTCATGGAGGTGCAGAACGCGCACTGCCGGCTGGTCGACGAGACCACCGGCAAGGAGCTGGCCCGCTACGAGCTGACCGGCGGCGGCCCGCACACCGGGCAGATCATGGCCAAGGTCGAGCGGGACGGCGAGAGCGGCTGGAAGATGACCGCCATCGGCGCCCCGGCCAGCGGCCGCACCTTCCGGGACATGCTGCCCTTCATCGAGCCGTTCCTCTGACCGCTCGGCAGCGCGGCTCCTTTACCTTCTTTACCTTTCCTTGGGCTTCCTGTTAACCTTCTGGGAGCGGAGGGGAGTATTCCCCGTTCAGCGACCCCGTCATCACGGGCGCCCATCGCGGCGCCCCGGGGCGCTGGCCGTGCGGCACCCGCCAGGTGCGGGCCGCGCGGCGGAAGAGACCTCCGGCAGTGACGAGTGTTCGCCTATCTGCCGGAGGAGCAGACATGGACGTATCCGCGGGCCTGTGGGCCGGCACCATCGCGGTGCTGATCGCCCTGATCGTGGCCGACTTCTTCATCGGCGGCCGCAAGCCGCACGAGGTCTCCGTGAAGGAGGCCGGCATCTGGACGGCGGTCTGGGTGGCCCTGGCCGGGCTGTTCGGCGGCTTCCTCTGGTGGTACGGCGGCGGGAAGCCGTCCGGCGAGTTCTTCGCCGGCTACATCACCGAGAAGTCGCTCAGCGTCGACAACCTGTTCGTGTTCATCCTGATCATGGGCAAGTTCGCGGTGCCCAGGATCTACCAGCAGCGGGTGCTGATGTTCGGCGTGATCATCGCCCTGGTGCTGCGGGCGGTCTTCATCGCCGGCGGCGCGGCGGTGGTGTCGAACTTCTCCTGGGTGTTCTACCTCTTCGGCGCCTTCCTGGTCTGGACGGCCTGGAAGCTGATCAAGGAGGCCCGGGCCGACGAGGAAGAGGAGGAGTTCGAGGAGAACCGCCTGCTCAAGTCGATCGAGCGGCGCTTCCCGTCCACCGACCGCTACCACGGGACCAAGCTGCTGATCCGGGAGAACGGCCGCCGGCTGATGACCCCGATGCTGATCGTGATGCTGGCCATCGGCACCACCGACGTGCTGTTCGCCCTGGACTCGATCCCGGCCATCTTCGGCCTCACCCAGGACCCGTACATCGTCTTCACGGCCAACGCCTTCGCGCTGATGGGCCTGCGCCAGCTGTACTTCCTGATCGGCGGCCTGCTGAAGAAGCTGGTCCACCTCTCCTACGGCCTGTCGGTGATCCTCGGCTTCATCGGCGTCAAGCTGGTGCTGCACGCGCTGCACGAGAGCGGCGTGCACGTGCCGGAGATCAGCATCCCGGTCTCGCTGGGCTTCATCGTGCTGACCCTGGCGGTCACCACCGTGACCAGCCTGGTCACCGCGCGGAAGCAGCAGCGGGCCGAGCGGGCCGAGGAGCCCGCGAAGATCGACGCCTGATCCGGCCCGCGGCCCTGAGCCGGCCGTGATGCCCGGGGCCCCCGCCGCAGTCGTGCGGCGGGGGCCCCGGGCCGTCGTGCTCACCAGCCGCGCTCGCGCCACTCCGGCAGGTGCGGGCGCTCGGCGCCCAGGGTGGTGTCGTCGCCGTGGCCCGGGTAGACCCAGGTCTCGTCCGGGAGCCGGTCGAAGACCTTCTCGTTGACGTCCCGGAACAGCGAGTCGAAGGCCGCCGGGTCGCCCCAGGTGTTGCCCACGCCGCCCGGGAACAGGCAGTCGCCGGTGAACAGGTGGGGGTGGCCCTGCGGGTCGTCGTAGAGCAGCACGATCGCGCCGGGGGTGTGGCCCACCAGGTGGCGGACGGTCAGCTCGACCTGCCCGAAGCGGACCACCGAGCCGTCCTCCAGCGGGAGGTCGGTGGGCACGTCGATGCCCTCGGCGTCGATCCGCCCGGCCATGGTGCGGGCCCCGGTGACGGCGACCACCTCGGCCAGCGCGCCCCAGTGGTCGCGGTGCCGGTGGGTGGTGACCACCGCGGCCAGCCGGGGGCCGACGGTCTCCAGCAGCACCGGCGCGTCGGCGGCGGCGTCGATCAGCAACTGCTCGTCGGTGGCCCGGCAGCGCAGCAGGTACGCGTTGTTGTGGTGCGGTCCGACCGCGACCTTGGTGATGATCAGGTGGGCCAGCTCCCGGACGTCCGGTGCCCCGCCGACCTTCACCGCTCCGTGGTACGTCATCACGCCGCTCCTCGCTCGCCGCCGGGCTGTTCCGCCGGTTCCGTCAATTCCGTCCACTCGCGGCCCATCATCCCATCGGGGGGAGCGCGGGCAGCGCGCTCCGGGGGTCGACCAGGCCCTCGTCGCCGCGGTGGACCTGGAGGCCGTCCCCGTCCGAGCGGCCGGACAGCCAGCCGGTGAGCGCCCGCACCGGGCCCTCGGCGACCAGCCCGGGCGCCCCGCCGTCGTCGGCGCCACCGCCGTCGCCGCTGCTGTCACCGCCGCCGCCGAGCCGGACCCGGAGCCCGGCGTCCTCGGCGACCAGCAGCAGGTCGGGCAGGCCGTCCCGCGCGGCGAGGCGCGCGCCCAGCCGCTGGAACTCGGCGACGGCGAACGGCTCGGGCCAGTGCGCCGGGGTGTAGCCGGCGTTCAGGTCGACGTGGTGGTACTCCAGCTCGATCAGCCGCTTCCCCGGCACCTGCCAGGCCGGGAAGACGGTGCCGTCGCGGTGGGTGATCGGGGCGGCCCAGTGCTCGGGCTCCAGCCCGGCGGCGAAGTCCTGGAAGCGCCGCTGGCTCTCCCGGAGGTCGGCGACCTGTTCGGCCAGCGGGCGTCCGGCCCCGGCCTCGATGTCGGCGTCCCGCGTCTCCGGGGTGGCGTACTGCGGGACCTGCCGCCCGGTGCGGGCGCCGGTGAGCAGGTTGACCAGGGAGTCCGCGTTGCGGGCGAGGTGGGTCAGCAGGTGCCCGCGGGTCCAGCCGGACAGCGCGGAGGGTTCGAACACCGCCGCGGGCTCCAGCTCGGCGAGGGTGTGCAGCAGCAGGTCGGTGCTCTCCGCGGTGGCCCGCAGCCGCTCGGCTGCGGCGGCCGCGGCGGTGGTGGCCGCGGTGGTGGCGTCGCTCATCGGGCATGGCCTTTCGACGGTCGGGAAAACGGGTCGAGGCGGTGCGGTGCGGGCACCGGGGCGTTGCCCGGGCCGGTTGTCAGTCGTTGACGCTACCGTCGAGCGCGGGTGCCGTTCACCCGTCCGGGTGGCCCCGGCCGACCGGCTCAGATTCGAACGAATGAGCCAGTACGCTGGCGGGCGCATCCTGGAAGAAGCACGAAGAAGCACATCTCCCTCCTCCCTTCGACCCGGAGAAAGGCGCCAGTAGCAGTGGCAGACCGCCTCGTCGTCCGTGGTGCACGTGAGCACAACCTCAAGAACGTCTCGCTCGACCTGCCCAGGGACTCCCTCATCGTCTTCACGGGCCTCTCCGGGTCCGGCAAGTCCTCCCTCGCCTTCGACACGATCTTCGCCGAGGGCCAGCGGCGCTACGTCGAGTCGCTGTCCTCGTACGCCCGGCAGTTCCTCGGGCAGATGGACAAGCCGGACGTGGACTTCATCGAGGGCCTCTCCCCGGCCGTCTCGATCGACCAGAAGTCCACCAGCCGCAACCCCCGTTCCACCGTCGGCACCATCACCGAGGTGTACGACTACCTGCGCCTGCTGTTCGCCCGGATCGGCAAGCCGCACTGCCCGCACTGCGGGCGCCCGATCGCCCGGCAGTCGCCGCAGGCCATCGTCGACAAGGTGCTGGAGCTGCCCGAGGGCACCCGGTTCCAGGTGCTCAGCCCGGTGGTCCGGGAGCGCAAGGGCGAGTTCGTCGACCTCTTCGCCGATCTCCAGTCCAAGGGCTACGCCCGGGCCCGGGTGGACGGGCAGACCGTCCAGCTGACCGAGCCGCCGGTGCTCAAGAAGCAGGAGAAGCACACCGTCGAGGTGGTCATCGACCGCCTCACCGTGAAGGCGGGCGCCAAGCGCCGGCTCACCGACTCGGTGGAGACCGCGCTCAAGCTGGCCGGCGGCATGGTGGTGCTCGACTTCGTCGACCTGGCGGAGGACGACCCCGAGCGCGAGAAGATGTTCTCGGAGCACCTCTACTGCCCGTACGACGACGTCTCCTTCGAGGAGCTGGAGCCGCGCTCCTTCTCCTTCAACTCCCCGTTCGGCGCCTGCCCGGACTGCTCGGGCCTGGGCAACCGGATGGAGGTCGACCCGGAGCTGCTCGTCCCCGACGAGGAGAAGTCGCTCGACGAGGGCGCCATCCACCCCTGGTCGCAGGGCGCCACCAAGGAGTACTTCCAGCGGCTGGTCAACGCGCTGGCCGGCGAGCTCGGCTTCCGCACCGACATCCCGTGGGCCGGGCTGCCGGTCCGGGCCCGCAAGGCGCTGCTGTACGGCCACAAGACCCAGGTCGAGGTCCGCTACCGCAACCGCTACGGCCGCGAGCGCTCCTACACCACCGCCTTCGAGGGTGTCGTCCCGTTCGTGACGCGCCGGCACTCCGAGTCGGAGAGCGACGCCGGGCGCGAGCGCTTCGAGGGCTACATGCGCGAGGTGCCCTGCCCGACCTGCAAGGGCACCCGGCTCAAGCCGGTGGTGCTGGCCGTCACGGTGATGGAGAAGTCCATCGCCGAGGTCTCCGCGATGTCGATCAGCGACTGCGCGGACTTCCTGGGTGCGCTGCGGCTGGACCGCCGGGACAAGCAGATCGCCGAGCGGGTGCTCAAGGAGGTGCTGGAGCGGCTGCGCTTCCTGGTGGACGTCGGCCTCGACTACCTCTCGCTCAACCGCGCCGCCGGCACCCTCTCCGGCGGCGAGGCCCAGCGCATCCGGCTGGCCACCCAGATCGGCTCCGGCCTGGTCGGCGTGCTGTACGTGCTGGACGAGCCGTCCATCGGCCTGCACCAGCGCGACAACCACCGGCTGATCGAGACCCTGGTCCGGCTGCGCGACATCGGCAACACGCTGATCGTCGTCGAGCACGACGAGGACACCATCAAGACCGCCGACTGGATCGTCGACATCGGCCCCGGCGCCGGCGAGCACGGCGGCAAGGTGGTGCACTCCGGCTCGCTGGAGGAGCTGCTGGCCAACGACGAGTCGCTGACCGGCCAGTACCTGTCGGGCAAGCGCGCCATCCCGATCCCGGCGACCCGCCGCCCGCGCGACAAGAAGCGCCAGCTGGTGGTGCACGGCGCCCGCGAGCACAACCTCAAGGACGTCACGGTCGCCTTCCCGCTGGGCACCTTCACCGCCGTCACCGGCGTCTCCGGCTCCGGCAAGTCCACGCTGGTCAACGACATCCTGTACGCGCACCTGGCCCGCGAGCTGAACGGCGCCCGCAGCGTCCCCGGCCGGCACACCCGGATCACCGGCACCGACCTGGTCGACAAGGTGGTGCACGTCGACCAGTCGCCGATCGGCCGGACCCCGCGCTCCAACCCGGCCACCTACACCGGCGTCTTCGACCACGTGCGCAAGCTGTTCGCGGAGACCCAGGAGGCCAAGGTCCGCGGCTACCTGCCCGGCCGGTTCTCGTTCAACGTCAAGGGCGGCCGCTGCGAGAACTGCTCCGGCGACGGCACCATCAAGATCGAGATGAACTTCCTGCCGGACGTCTACGTCCCCTGCGAGGTCTGCCACGGCGACCGCTACAACCGGGAGACGCTGGAGGTCCACTACAAGGGCAAGTCCATCGCCGAGGTGCTGAACATGCCGATCGAGGAGGGGCTCGACTTCTTCGAGGCCGTCCCCGCGATCGCCCGCCACCTCAGGACGCTCAAGGAGGTCGGCCTCGGCTACGTCCGGCTCGGCCAGCCCGCCACCACCCTCTCCGGCGGCGAGGCCCAGCGGGTCAAGCTCTCCGCCGAGCTCCAGAAGCGCTCCACCGGGCGGACGGTCTACGTCCTGGACGAGCCCACCACCGGCCTGCACTTCGAGGACATCAGCAAGCTGATCAAGGTCCTGGAGGGGCTGGTCGAGAAGGGCAACACCGTCATCGTCATCGAGCACAACCTCGACGTCATCAAGACCGCCGACTGGCTGGTCGACATGGGCCCCGAGGGCGGCTCCGGCGGCGGCAGCGTGGTCATCGAGGGCACCCCGGAGGAGGTCGCGGCCTCCACCGCCAGCCACACCGGCAAGTTCCTGCGCGACATCCTGCCGGGCGTCTCGGACGCGGCGCCCGCCGCCAAGCGGCGCAGGAAGTAGCACCGGGGGCGAGCGAGGACCGCCCGGGGAGCGCAGGTCGCTCCCCGGGCGGTCCGCCGCGCGCGTGCTACGTTGCTCGGCGCCCTTCCCCGCACCGACCCTTCCCCGCACCGAGGAGTCCCGATGCCCGAGCCCACCGCCTCCCGCCGTACCGTCCTGTGCTGCGCGGCCGTCGCGCTCGCCGGGGCCACCGCGGCCGGGTGCTCTTCCGCCGCCCAGGACGACGGCAAGGGCGCGTCCGCCACCGAGGGCGACGGCAAGGGCGCCTCCGCCGTCCCGGTCGACCTCGGCGCGGCCGCGGACGTCCCGGTCGGCGGCGGGAAGGTGTACCGGGAGCAGGGCGTCGTGGTGACCCAGCCGGCCGCGGGGGAGTACAAGGCGTTCAGCGCCAAGTGCACCCACGCCGGCTGCCTGGTCAACGGCGTGGTCAAGGAGCAGATCCAGTGCCTGTGCCACGGCAGCCGGTTCGGGATCTCCGACGGCGCGGTGCAGGACGGTCCGGCCCCCGCGCCGCTGCCCGCCTACCGGGTCGCGGTGCAGAACGGGAACCTCCAGGTCACCAAGAGCTGACGAACCCCGTCGGACGCCGCGGAGTGTCCGCGCCAGTCGGTACGGTAGGGGCATGGCAGACCCGTCCACCTACCGACCGGCGCCGGGGGCGATCCCGCTCTCGCCCGGGGTGTACAAGTTCCGTGACGCGCACGGCCGGGTCATCTACGTGGGGAAGGCGAAGAGCCTGCGCCAGCGGCTCTCCTCGTACTTCCAGGACGTGGCGAACCTGCACCCGCGCACCGCGACGATGGTGACCACCGCGGCGTCCGTGGAGTGGACGGTGGTGTCCACCGAGGTCGAGGCGCTCCAGCTGGAGTACTCCTGGATCAAGGAGTTCGACCCGCGGTTCAACGTCAAGTACCGGGACGACAAGAGCTACCCGGAGCTCGCCGTCACCCTGAACGAGGAGTTCCCCCGGGTCCAGGTGATGCGCGGGGCGCACAAGAAGGGCGTGCGCTACTTCGGCCCGTACGGCCACGCCTGGGCGATCCGCGAGACGGTCGACCTGCTGCTGCGGGTCTTCCCGGTGCGGACGTGCTCCAACGGCGTCTTCAAGCGCGCCCAGCAGGTCGGCCGCCCCTGCCTGCTCGGCTACATCGGCAAGTGCGCGGCGCCCTGCGTGGGCCGGGTGAGCGCCGCCGAGCACCGCGAACTCGCCGAGGAGTTCTGCGACTTCATGGCCGGCCGGACGGGCGGCCACCTGCGCCGGCTGGAACAGCAGATGCAGCAGGCCGCCGCCGAGATGGAGTACGAGAAGGCCGCCCGGCTGCGCGACGACCTGGCCGCGCTGCAACGCGCCATGGAGAAGAACGCGGTGGTGCTCGCCGACGGCACCGACGCCGACCTGCTGGCCCTGGCCGAGGACGAACTCGAGGCCGCCGTGCAGATCTTCCACGTCCGCGGCGGCCGGGTGCGCGGCCAGCGCGGCTGGGTCACCGACAAGGTCGAGGACGTCGACACCGCGGGCCTGGTCGAGCACGCCCTCCAGCAACTGTACGGCGAGGGCAGCGAGCAGGTCCCGCGCGAGGTGCTCGTCCCCGCGCTGCCCGAGGAGGCCGTGCACGAGTGGCTCGCCGGCCTGCGCGGCGCCCAGGTCGACCTGCGGGTCCCGCAGCGCGGCGACAAGAAGGACCTGATGGAGACGGTGCAGCGCAACGCCCAGCAGGCGCTGGCGCTGCACAAGACCAGGCGCGCCTCCGACCTCACCACCCGCAGCCGCGCCCTCCAGGAGATCGCCGAGGCGCTGGAGCTGGACTCGGTGCCGCTGCGCATCGAGTGCTTCGACGTCTCGCACCTCCAGGGCGAGGACGTGGTGGCGTCCATGGTGGTGTTCGAGGACGGCCTGGCCCGCAAGAGCGAGTACCGCCGGTTCCAGATCAAGGGCTTCGAGGGCCAGGACGACGTCCGCTCGATGCACGAGGTGATCACCCGCCGCTTCCGCCGCTACCTCCAGGAGCGCGAGCGCACCGGCGAGTGGGCGGTGCCCGAGGAGGCCCCGGAGGAGGACGGCTCGCCGCTCGACGAGAACGGCCGCCCCAAGCGCTTCGCCTACCCGCCGCAGCTGCTGGTGGTCGACGGCGGGCAGCCCCAGGTCGCCGCCGCCGTCCGGGCGTTGGACGAGCTGGGCATCGACGACGTCGCGGTGTGCGGGCTGGCCAAGCGGCTGGAGGAGGTGTGGCTGCCCGGCCAGGACGACCCGGTGGTGCTGCCGCGCTCCAGCGAGGGCCTGTACCTGCTCCAGCGGGTCCGCGACGAGGCGCACCGCTTCGCCATCACCTACCAGCGGGCCAAGCGCGCCAAGCGGCTCACGGCGGGGGAACTGGACTCGGTCCCCGGGCTGGGCGAGACTCGCCGCCGGGCCCTGCTCAAGCACTTCGGTTCGCTGAAGAAGCTGCGGGCGGCGACCGTCGACGAACTGTGCGAGGTCCCCGGGGTCGGGCGCCGCACCGCCGAGACTGTTGCCGCAGCCTTGGCCTCCCGTACACCCGCCGCATTCGCGGTCAACACCGCGACCGGCGAGATCATCGAAGACAGCACGGCCACAGCAGTACCGAGAAGCGGGGAAGAGACGTGACAGTGTCCAACGGGGGGGAGACCACCCCCGAGCTGGTGATCATCTCGGGCATGTCGGGGGCGGGTCGTTCCACCGCCGCGAAGTGCCTGGAGGACCTCGGCTGGTTCGTGGTCGACAACCTGCCGCCCGCGCTGATCCCCACCATGGTCGACCTCGGCGCCCGCTCGCAGGGCGCGGTGCCGCGGATCGGCGTCGTGGTCGACGTCCGCGGCCGGACCTTCTTCGACGACCTGCTGACCTCGCTGGAGGAGCTGGAGAAGCGCGGCGTGCGGCTGCGCGTGGTCTTCCTGGACTCCTCCGACGACGCGCTGGTGCGCCGCTTCGAGTCGGTCCGCCGCCCGCACCCGCTCCAGGCCGACGGCCGGATCGTCGACGGCATCGCCCAGGAGCGCGAGCTGCTGCGCGAGCTGCGCGGCGAGGCCGACCTGGTGGTCGACACCTCCAACCTCAACGTGCACCAGCTGCGCGCCAAGATGGACGCCCAGTTCGCCGGCCAGGACGAGCCGGAGCTGCGCGCCACCGTGATGTCCTTCGGCTTCAAGTACGGCCTGCCGGTCGACGCCGACCTGGTGGTGGACTGCCGCTTCCTGCCCAACCCGCACTGGGTGCCCGAGCTGCGGGCCCGCACCGGGACCGACCCGGAGGTGGCCGAGTACGTCTTCCAGCAGCCCGGGGCCCAGCAGTTCGTGGACGGGTACACCGAGCTGCTGCGGATCGTCACCGAGGGCTACCGCCGGGAGGGGAAGCGCTACATGACGCTTGCCGTAGGCTGCACCGGAGGCAAGCACCGCAGCGTGGCGATGTCCGAGCAGCTGACCAAGCGTCTGATCGCGGACGGGGTCGAGACGGTGCTGGTCCACCGGGACATGGGCCGGGAGTAGGCGACCGGGGAACCCCCGCACCGCCGCCCCGGCCGAGCACGAGACAGGAACATGGGGTCGGCGTGACGGGATACCTGCCAGCGCGGCTGCAGCTCCGGACCAGACCGGCCGAGCGGGCCGTCCAGCCGCGCCCCGGCGTGCCGAAGATCGCCGCGCTGGGGGGCGGCCAGGGCCTGTCCGCCTCGCTGTCCGCGCTGCGCCGGCTCACCACCGAGCTGACCGCCGTGGTCACCGTCGCCGACGACGGCGGCTCCAGCGGCCGGCTGCGCACCGAGCTGGGGGTGCTGCCGCCCGGCGACCTGCGCAAGGCGCTGGCCGCGCTCTGCGGCGACGACGAGTGGGGCCGGACCTGGTCCGAGGTGATCCAGCAGCGCTTCGCCGGCACCGGCGAGCTCGGCGGCCACGCGGTGGGCAACCTGCTGATCGTGGCGCTGTGGGAGAAGCTCGGCGACCCGGTGGAGGCGCTGAACTGGGTCGGCCGGCTGCTGAACGTGCAGGGCCGGGTGCTGCCGATGTCGGCCGTCCCGCTGGACATCGAGGCGCAGGTCCGCGGCCACGACCCGCTGCGGCCCGGCGAGGTGTCCGCGGTCCGCGGCCAGGCCGCGGTGGCGGTCACGCCCGGCACCGTGCAGTCGATCCGGCTGCTGCCGGACGGGCCGCCGGCCGTCCCGGAGGCCGTGCAGGCCGTCCTGGAGGCGGACTGGGTGGTGCTCGGCCCCGGCTCCTGGTTCACCAGCGTGCTGCCGCACCTGCTGGTCCCCGAGCTGGCCAAGGCGCTCACCGAGACCCGGGCCCGCCGCCTGCTCACCCTCAACCTGGCCCCGCAGCCCGGCGAGACCGAGGGCTTCACCCCGCAGCGCCACCTGGAGGTGATCGCCGACCACGCCCCCGGCCTGGCCGTGGATGCGATCCTGGTGGACGAGCGGGCGGTCAGCGGCGGCGCCTTCGGCGTGGCCGACCTGGCCGGCCTGGAACAGGCCGCCGAGCGGATGGGCGCCGCCCTGGTGCTCGACTCGGTGGCCCGCGACGACGGGACGCCGCGACACGACGCGGAGCTCTTGGCCGCCGCGTACGACCGGATTTTCCGGACTCATGGAAGGATCGGCCCATGGCGATGACGGCAGCGGTGAAAGACGAGATCTCCCGGCTTCCCGTCACCCGTGCCTGCTGCCGCAAGGCGGAGGTCTCGGCGATCCTGCGTTTTGCGGGCGGACTGCACATTGTGAGCGGCCGCATCGTGATCGAGGCGGAGCTGGACACCGGCATTGCGGCCCGGCGGCTGCGCAAGGACCTCCTGGAGATCTTCGGACACTCCTCGGATCTGGTGGTGATGGCCCCCGGCGGGCTGCGACGCGGCAGCCGGTACGTGGTGCGGGTGGTGAAGGACGGCGAGCTGCTGGCCCGGCAGACCGGGCTGGTGGACGGACGAGGGCGGCCGATCCGGGGCCTGCCCCCGGCGGTGGTCTCCGGGGCGACCTGCGACGCGGAGGCCGCCTGGCGCGGCGCGTTCCTCGCGCACGGCTCGCTGACCGAGCCCGGCCGCTCCTCCTCCCTGGAGATCACCTGCCCCGGCTCGGAGGCGGCGCTCGCCCTGGTCGGCGCGGCCCGCCGGCTCGGCATCCCGGCCAAGGCCCGCGAGGTGCGCGGCGTCGACCGGGTGGTGATCCGCGACGGCGACGCGATCGGCGCGCTGCTCACCCGGCTCGGCGCGCACGAGTCGGTGCTCGCCTGGGAGGAGCGCCGGATGCGCCGCGAGGTGCGGGCCACCGCCAACCGGCTGGCCAACTTCGACGACGCCAACCTGCGCCGCTCGGCCCGGGCCGCGGTCGCCGCGGGCGCCCGGGTGCAGCGCGCCCTGGAGATCCTCGGCGAGGAGGTGCCCGAGCACCTGGCCGCGGCCGGCGCGCTGCGCATGCAGCACAAGCAGGCCTCGCTGGAGGAGCTCGGCGCGCTCGCCGACCCGCCGCTGACCAAGGACGCGGTGGCCGGGCGGATTCGTCGGCTGCTGGCGATGGCCGACAAGCGGGCCGCCGAACTCGGCCTGCCGAACACCGAGGCCAACCTGACCGAGGAGATGGCCCTGAACTGACGGCCCGTCAACCGTCCCGAAGCGCACCGCAGGGGGCGTGCGCGGCAGGCAGCGGCACCCGCCGCCGCCCGCCGCGCACGCCCCCTGCGCACGTCCGGGCCGCCGCGCCCTACCGGTGAGGCGATGTGCCTTGCGACACTTGGGCGAGGTAGGGTCAGCAGTGGTCGGGGACAACCCAAATTTCACCCCCGTCGGGCTCCGGCCCGGCGTACCTAAGAGGAGATCGGTTCGTGACGATCCGGGTAGGCATCAACGGGTTCGGCCGCATCGGCCGCAACTTCTTCCGTGCGGTCAAGTCCCAGGGCGCTGACATCGAGATCGTCGGTGTCAACGACCTGACCGACACCAAGACGCTGGCTCACCTGCTCAAGTACGACACCACTCTCGGTACCTTCCCCGGCGAGGTCTCGCACACCGAGGACAGCATCACCGCCGACGGTCACACCTTCAAGGTCACCGCCGAGCGCGACCCCGCCAACCTTCCCTGGGCCGAGCTGGGCGCCGACATCGTCGTCGAGTCCACCGGCATCTTCACCAAGGCCGAGGCTGCGAAGAAGCACCTCGCCGCCGGTGCGAAGAAGGTCATCATCTCGGCGCCCGCCACCGACGAGGACATCACCATCGTGCTGGGCGTCAACGACGACAAGTACGACGCGGCCGCGCACGACATCATCTCCAACGCCTCCTGCACCACCAACTGCGTGGCGCCGATGGCGAAGGTCCTGCACGAGAACTTCGGCATCGTCAAGGGCCTGATGACCACCGTGCACGCCTTCACCAACGACCAGGTCACCCTGGACTTCCCGCACAAGGACCTGCGCCGCGCCCGCGCCGCCTCGCAGAACATCATCCCGACCTCGACCGGTGCCGCCAAGGCCACCGCCCTGGTCCTGCCGGAGCTCAAGGGCAAGCTGGACGGCACCTCGCTGCGCGTCCCGGTCCCGACCGGCTCCATCACCGACCTGGTGGTCACCCTGGAGCGCGAGGTCACCAAGGACGAGGTCAACGCCGCCTTCCAGAAGGCCGCGCAGGAGGGCCCGCTCAAGGGCTACCTGGCGTACACCGAGGACCCGATCGTCTCCTCGGACATCGTGAACGACCCGCACTCCTGCATCTTCGACTCGCAGCTGACCATGGCGCAGGGCAACCAGGTCAAGGTGCTCGGCTGGTACGACAACGAGTTCGGCTACTCGAACCGCCTGGTCAACCTGGTCTCCCTGGTCGGCGACCAGCTCTGACCCCGGCGGTAGTCGACGTGACGTGAGGGGCAGGGCCCGGACGGCTGTCACCGCCGACCGGGCCCTGCCGCTGCGCCCACCCTCGTCCGTCCCACTCCCCGATACCGGTGGCCCGCCGTCGTGTCGCCGTCTGCGCACCGTTCCACCCCCTGAGGAGCAAGACCGTGAAGACGATCGAAGACCTGGAGGTCTCCGGCAAGCGGGTGTTCGTCCGCGCCGACCTCAACGTGCCGCTGTCCGGTGACACCATCACCGACGACGGCCGGATCCGTGCCGTCGCGCCGACCATCGCCAAGCTCGTCGAGCGCGGCGCGCGCGTGGTCGTCGCCTCGCACCTGGGCCGTCCCAAGGGCGAGCCGGACCCGAAGTTCTCCCTCGCGCCGGTGGCGGTCCGCCTCGGCGAGATCCTCGGCCGTCCGGTGGCGTTCGCCACCGACACCGTCGGGGAGAGCGCGAAGGCCACCGTCGCCGCCCTCGGCGACGGCGAGGTCACGCTGCTGGAGAACCTGCGCTTCAACGCCGGCGAGACCGCCAAGGACGACGCCGAGCGCGGCGCGTTCGCCGACCAGCTGGCCGCCCTCGCGGACCTGTACGTCGGCGACGGCTTCGGCGCGGTGCACCGCAAGCACGCCTCCGTCTACGACCTCCCGGCCCGGCTGCCGCACGCGGTCGGCGACCTGATCGCCACCGAGGTGGGCGTCCTCAAGCGCCTCACCGAGGACGTCGCCCGCCCGTACGTGGTGGTGCTCGGCGGCTCGAAGGTCTCCGACAAGGTCGGCGTGATCGAGAACCTGCTCGGCAAGGCCGACCGCATCCTGATCGGCGGCGGCATGATGTACACCTTCATCGCGGCCCAGGGCCACGGCGTGGGCGCCTCGCTGCTCCAGGAGGACCAGATCCCGGTCGTCCAGGACTACCTGAAGCGCGGCGCCGAGCAGGGCGTCGAGTTCGTGGTCCCGCTGGACACCGCGGTCTCCGGCAGCTTCCCGGACGTCAAGACCGGCGCCCCGGTCGAGGACTACGCGGTGGTCGACGTGGACGCGATCCCGGACGGCGCGCTCGGCCTGGACATCGGCCCGAGGACCGCCCAGCTGTTCGCGGAGAAGATCGCCGACGCGAAGACCGTGTTCTGGAACGGCCCGATGGGCGTCTTCGAGCACCCGGCGTTCGCCGACGGCACCCGGGCGGTCGCCCAGGCGCTGCTCGACTCCGACGCGTTCACCGTGGTCGGCGGCGGCGACTCGGCGGCGGCGGTGCGCACCCTGGGGTTCGACGAGGCGAAGTTCGGACACATCTCGACCGGCGGTGGCGCGAGCCTCGAGTACCTGGAGGGCAAGACCCTTCCCGGTCTCGCCGCCCTGGAGGACTGAGAAAGACATGACTGAGCGTCTCCCGCTGATGGCGGGCAACTGGAAGATGAACCTCGACCACCTCGAGGCCATCCAGCACACCCAGAAGCTGGCGTTCTCGCTGGCCGACAAGGACTACGAGGCCGTCGAGGTCGCCGTCCTGGTCCCGTTCACCGACCTGCGCTCGGTGCAGACCCTGGTCGACGGCGACAAGCTGAAGCTCAAGTACGGCTCGCAGGACATCTCGCAGCACGACGGCGGGGCCTACACCGGCGAGGTCTCCGGCCCGATGCTGGCCAAGCTCAAGGTCGCCTACGCGGTGATCGGGCACTCCGAGCGCCGCCAGTACCACGGCGAGAACGAGGAGATCGTCAACGCCAAGGTGAAGGCCGCCTACCGCAACGGGATCACCCCGATCCTGTGCATCGGCGAGCCGCTGGAGATCCGCAAGGCCGGCACCCACGTCGCGTACACCCTGGCCCAGCTCGACGGCGCCCTCGACGGCGTCCCGGCCTCGGACGCCGAGAGCATCGTCGTCGCGTACGAGCCGGTCTGGGCGATCGGCACCGGCGAGGTGGCCACCCCCGAGGACGCGCAGGAGGTCTGCGGCGCGATCCGGGCCCGGCTCGCCGAGCTGTACGGCGCCGAGCTGGCCGGCAAGGTCCGCGTGCTGTACGGCGGTTCGGTGAAGTCCTCGTCGGCGGCCGGTCTGATGGCCAAGCCCGACGTCGACGGCGGCCTGATCGGCGGCGCCTCCCTGGACGCCGACGAGTTCGTCAAGATCGTGCGCTACCGTGAGCAGGCAGTAGGCTAACGCCACTGCAGCAACGTAGGCTTTGGGGCCGGACCGCGAGGAGCGGGCCCGGCCCCTTCGCCGAAGATTCGAGAGAGTTGGTCCGTCGTGGTTCTCGGGTTCGAGATTGCTCTGATCGTCCTCAGCGTGCTGCTGATCCTGCTGGTGCTGCTGCACAAGGGCAAGGGCGGCGGTCTGTCCGACATGTTCGGTGGCGGCGCGGCCTCGACCGGTGGCGGCTCCGCGGTGGCCGAGCGCAACCTCGACCGCATCACCGTGATCCTCGGGATCTCGTGGTTCGCGTGCATCGTGGTGCTCGGGCTGCTGCTCAAGAACAACTGACAGGAAGTCGGCGGGCGATGGTGGCGCCGGCTTAACTCGCGCTTACACTAGGACGACTTCGCCACCGTCCGCCCAGCCGCGGCCGGACGGCACCAGCACGCAGGGAGTCAGACCGTGGCAAGTGGCAACGCGATCCGAGGCAGCCGAGTCGGCGCCGGCCCGATGGGCGAGGCGGAGCGCGGTGAATCCGCCCCGCGCAACCGCATCTCCTTCTGGTGCGCCAACAAGCACGAGACCCGCCCCAGCTTCGCCGCCGAGGCGGCGATCCCGGACACCTGGGACTGCCCGCGCTGCGGCTTCCCCGCCGGCCAGGACGAGCACAACCCGCCCGCCCCGGCCCGCAACGAGCCCTACAAGACCCATCTCGCCTACGTCCGCGAGCGCCGCACCGACGCCGACGGCGAGGCGATCCTCGCCGAGGCGCTGGCCAAGCTGCGCGGCGAGATCTGAGCGCGCCAGCAGGTCCGTACGAGAAGAGCCGCCCACCCGGAGAGTCCTCCGGGTGGGCGGCTCCTTTCCGCGCCGGTGCGTCAGGCGAGCTTGCCCGCCGCCTTCTCGTCGAGCAGCCACAGGGTCCGCTCGGTGCCGGTGACCGCGCCGGCCGGGGCCGTGGCGGCGCCGGGGGCGGTGCGGGCCAGGGCGACCGCGTCGGCCTTGTCCTCGCCGGCGGCCAGCAGCCACACCTGGCGGGCGTGGTGCAGGGCGGGGAGGGTGAGGGAGAGGCGGGTGGGCGGGGGCTTGGGGGAGTCGTGGACGGCGATGACCGTGCCGTCGCTCCGCCCGGTGCCGGGGTGGCCGGGGAAGAGCGAGGCGACGTGCGCGTCCGGGCCGACGCCCAGCAGCAGGACGTCGAACAGCGGCAGCCGCTCGCCGGGGGCGGCGGCCGCGGCCAGTTCGGCGGCGTAGCGTTCGGCGGCCCGCTCGGCGGTGGTGGTGCCGTCGGCCGGGGGCATCTCGTGCACCCGGGCGCCGAGCGGCCGGACGGCGTCCAGGAACGCGGCGGCCTGGACGGCGTTGCGCTCCGGGTCGCCGGCCGGGAGGTAGCGCTCGTCGCCCCACCACAGGTCGACGTGCGCCCAGTCGACCGCGTCGCGCGCCGGGTGGGCGGCGAGCGCGGCCAGCAGGGCGTTGCCGTTGCGGCCGCCGGTGAGCACCAGGTGCGCGGTGCCGCGGGCGGCCTGGGCGTCGGCCGTGGTGGTGAGCAGCCGGGCGGCGGCGGCCTGGGCGAGCAGCGCCGCGTCCCGGTGGACCAGGACCCGGTCGGTGCTCACTGGCCGCTCCGCTTGCGCGGGGCGGTCTTCTCGGCCGTCGCGGCCTTCTTGGCGGGGGCCGCCTTCTTGGCCGGGGCGGCCTTGCCGGGCAGCTTGGCGCTGACCCGGGCCGGGGCGGCGACGGCGGCCTCGACCACCTTGCCCTCCTCCGCCGGAGCGTCCGGAGCGTCGTCCGGAGCGTCCCCGGCCTCCGCCGCCGCGTGGGCCTCCACGGTGCCGCCGGGGCCCGCGTGCTCGACTCCGGCGATCCGCTCGCGCAGCCGGTCGACCGGGGTGCGGACGGCGGTGGCGTAGATGTCGTCGGGGTCGAGGCGGCGCAGTTCCTCGGCGATCAGCTCGGCGGTGTCGCGGCGCTTGAGGGCGACCATCCGGTCGGGCGCGCCGGGCATGCAGAGCGTGCCGAGCAGGCCGTCGGGGCGGTCGAGCGTGATGTCGCCGTCCTCGGTGTGCAGCCGCACCGCGGTGATGCCGGGGCCGCCGGTGACGACCCGCTCGACCGGGACGCGCAGCCGGTTGTTCAGCCACAGGCCGAGCAGTTCGACGCTGGGGTTGTACGACTCGCCCTCGACCACCGCGCCGGTGATCTCGACGTCGCGCTGGTCCAGGGCGGCGGCCAGCATGGAGCGCCAGCCGGTGATCCTGGTCCAGGCGAGGTCGGTGTCGCCGGGGGTGTAGCCGGCCGCCCGCTGGGCGAGCTGGCCGACCGGGGACTCGGCGGTCACCGCGTCGGTGATCCGCCGCTGGGCGAGCGCGCCGAGCGGGTCCTGGGCCGGGTTGAGCGGCGCGTTGTCCGGCCACCAGACCACCACGGGGGCGTCCGGCAGCAGCAGCGGCAGCACCACGGACTGGGCGTGCGCGGCGAGTTCGCCGTGCATGCGCAGGATGACGGTCTCGCCGCTGCCCGCGTCGGTGCCGACCAGGATCTCCGCGTCGAGCCGGGTCTCGGCCCGGGCGCGGGGCGAGCGCCCGGCCCGCTTGATGACGGCCAGGATGCGCGAGGGGTGCTCGCGGGAGGCGTCGTTGGCGGCCTTGAGCGCGTCGTACGCGCTGCCCTCGTCCGTCACGATCACCAGGGTCAGCACCATGCCGGCGGCGGTCGAGCCGCTCTCCCGCCGGGCGTTCATCAGGGCTGCGTTGATCTTGCTGGACGTGGTGTCCGTCAGGTCGATCTTCATGGCCGGCGCCAGCTCCTGCCGTCTCGTGCGAGCATCTCGTCCGCCTCGACCGGGCCCCAGGTGCCGGCCGGGTACTGCGCGGGCTTGCCGTTGGCTTCCCAGTACTGCTCGATCGGGTCGAGGATCTGCCAGGACAGCTCGACCTCCTGGTGCCGCGGGAAGAGGTTCGCGTCGCCGAGCAGGACGTCCAGGATGAGGCGCTCGTACGCCTCCGGGCTGGACTCGGTGAAGGACTCGCCGTAGGCGAAGTCCATCGTGACGTCGCGGACCTCCAGCGCGGTGCCGGGGACCTTCGAGCCGAACCGCACGGTGACGCCCTCGTCCGGCTGGACGCGGATCACCAGGGCGTTCTGGCCGAGCTCCTCGGTCGCGTAGGAGTCGAACGGCAGGTAGGGGGCCCGCTGGAAGACCACCGCGATCTCGGTGACCCGGCGGCCCAGCCGCTTGCCGGTGCGCAGGTAGAACGGGACGCCCGCCCAGCGGCGGTTGTTGATCTCCAGCTTGATGGCGGCGAAGGTGTCGGTCTTGGACTCGGGGTCGATGCCGTCCTCGTCCAGGTAGCCGAGCACCTCCTCGCCGCCCTGCCAGCCGGCCGCGTACTGGCCGCGCACGGTGTGCGCGCCCAGGTCGGCGGGGAGCTTGACGGCGCTGAGCACCTTCAGCTTCTCGGCGACCAGCGCCTTCGGGTGGAAGGACGCCGGCTCCTCGATGGCGGTCAGCGCCATCAGCTGGAGCAGGTGGTTCTGGATGACGTCACGGGCGGAGCCGATGCCGTCGTAGTAGCCGGCCCGGCCGCCGATGCCGATGTCCTCGGCCATGGTGATCTGCACGTGGTCGACGTACGACCGGTTCCAGATCGGCTCGAACATCTGGTTGGCGAAGCGCAGCGCCAGGATGTTCTGGACGGTCTCCTTGCCCAGGTAGTGGTCGATCCGGAAGACCTCGTCCCGGGGGAAGACCTCGTGGACGATCCGGTTCAACTCCTGGGCGCTGGCCAGGTCGTGGCCGAACGGCTTCTCGATCACCGCCCGGCGCCAGGAGCCCGGCGCCGGGTCGGTCAGGCCGTGCTTCTTGAGCTGCTGGACCACGGTCGGGAAGAACTTCGGCGGCACCGACAGGTAGAACGCGAAGTTGCCGCCGGTGCCCTGCGCCCGGTCGAGGTCCTCGATCGTGCGGCGCAGGGTGTCGAAGGCGTCGTCGTCGCCGAAGTCGCCCTGGACGAAGCGCATGCCCTTGGCGAGCTGCTCCCAGACCTCCTCGCGGAAGGGCGTGCGGGCGTGCTCCTTGACGGCGTCGTGCACCTCGTTGGCGAAGTCCTCGTCCTCCCACTCCCGGCGGGCGAAGCCGACGAGCGAGAAGCCCGGCGGCAGCAGGCCGCGGTTGGCGAGGTCGTAGACCGCCGGCATCAGCTTCTTGCGCGAGAGGTCGCCGGTGACCCCGAAGATCACCAGGCCGGACGGGCCGGCGATCCTCGGCAGCCGCCGGTCGGCGGGGTCGCGCAGCGGGTTGACGGGCCGGTCCGGGGTGTCGCCCGCGGCCGGCTCCGTGCCCTCCACATCCGGGTACGGCTGGGTGTTGCTCACTGTGGTGTGCTCCGCTTTCCGTTGCGTCAGTTCGTGAGCAGGGGTCAGTTCTTCTTGTCGTGCGCGGCGAGCGCCGCGCTGACGGTGTCGAGCAGCTCGGTCCAGGACGCCTCGAACTTCTGCACGCCCTCGTCCTCCAGCACCTGGACCACGTCGTCGTAGTCCACGCCCGCGGCGGCGATCGCGTCGAGCACGGCCTTGGCGTCGGCGTAGTTCGGGGTGATGGTGTCGCCGGTGACCTCGCCGTGGTCGTCGGTGGCGTCCAGGGTGGCCTCGGGCATGGTGTTGACGGTGCCCGGGGCGACCAGCTCGGTCACGTACAGGGTGTCCGGCAGGTTCGGGTCCTTGACGCCGGTGGAGGCCCACAGCGGGCGCTGCGGCTTGGCGCCGGCCGCCTCCAGGGCCGCCCAGCGGGCCGAGGCGGGCTTGCCGCCGTCGACCGAGCCGTAGACCTCCTCGTACGCCTGGTAGGCGAGGCGGGCGTTGGCCAGCGCGGCCTTCGAGCGCAGCTCCTCGGCCTCGGCGGTGCCGACGCCGTCCAGCCGCTTGTCGATCTCGGTGTCGACCCGGGAGACGAAGAACGAGGCGACCGACTCGATCTGCGAGAGGTCCAGGCCGGCGGCCTTGGCCTGCTCCAGGCCGGTCAGGTGGGCGTCGATGACGGCCTTGTAGCGCTCCAGCGAGAAGATCAGCGTGACGTTGACGCTGATGCCCCGGGCGAGCACCTGGCTGATCGCGGGCAGGCCGCCCAAGGTGGCGGGGATCTTGATCAGCACGTTCGGGCGGTCGACCAGCCACCAGAGCTGCTTGGCCTCGGCCACCGTGGCGTCGGTGCGGTGCGCCAGGCGCGGGTCGACCTCGATGGAGACCCGGCCGTCGCGGCCGTTGGAGGCGTCGTAGACCGGGCGCAGCACGTCGGCGGCGTCCCGGACGTCCGAGGTGGTGATCATGCGGACGGCCTCTTCGGTGGTGACGCCGCGCACCGCGAGGTCGGTCAGCTGGCCGTCGTAGGCGGCGCTGCCGCCGCCGATGGCCTTCTGGAAGATGGTCGGGTTGGTGGTGACGCCGACGACGTGCTTCTCCTGCACCAGCTCGGCCAGGTTGCCGGAGTTCAGGCGCTCGCGGCTCAGGTCGTCGAGCCAGATCGCCACGCCTTCTTCGCTGAGGCGGTTCAATGCGTCGGTCATGGTGCTCAGTCCCTCTTCATTCTCTTCGGGCGTGCGTGGGGGAGTCCGGGGCGCCGGCCCGGGGCAGTGCGGATACCCCGGGCCGGGCGGATCAGCGCGTCAGCGCGAGACGGCTTCGACCGTGCGCAGCGAGGCGCGGGCGGCGCTGGTGACCGCTTCGGCGGTGAGGCCGAACTCCTCGTACAGCACCTTGTAGTCGGCGGAGGCGCCGAAGTGCTCCAGGCTGACGATCCGGCCGGCGTCGCCGACCAGCTCGCGCCAGCCCTGGGCGATGCCCGCCTCGACCGAGACCCGGGCCTTGACGTCGGGCGGCAGCACGCTGTCCTGGTAGGACTGGTCCTGCTCGCGGAACCACTCCACCGAGGGCAGCGAGACCACCCGGGTCGGGACGCCCTCGGCCTCCAGCACCTCGCGGGCCGCCACGGCGATCTGCACCTCGGAGCCGGTGCCGATCAGGATGACCTTCGGCACGCCGCCGCCGGCCTCGGCCAGCACGTAGCCGCCCTTGGCCGCGCCCTCGGCGGAGCCGAACACCTCGCGGTCGAAGGTCGGCACGCCCTGCCGGGTCAGCGCCAGGCCGACCGGGCCGGGGTGGCTGGTGTACCGCTCCAGCACGGTGCGCCACACCACGGCGGTCTCGTTGGCGTCCGCCGGGCGGACCACGGCCAGGCCGGGGATGGCGCGCAGCGCGGCCAGGTGCTCGATCGGCTGGTGGGTCGGGCCGTCCTCGCCGAGGCCGATCGAGTCGTGCGTCCAGACGTAGGTGACCGGCAGCTTCATCAGGGCGGCGAGCCGGACCGCGGGGCGCATGTAGTCGGAGAACACCAGGAAGGTGCCGCCGTAGATCCGGGTGCGGCCGTGCAGCGCGATGCCGTTCATGATCGAGCCCATGGCGTGCTCGCGGATGCCGAAGTGGATCGTCCGGCCGTACGGCGAGGCGCTCTTGAGCGGGTTGCCCTCCGGGAGGAAGGACGACTCCTCGTCGATGGTGGTCAGGTTCGACTCGGCGAGGTCGGCGGAGCCGCCCCACAGCTCGGGGACGATCTTGCCGAGCGCCTTCAGGGTGTCGCCGGAGGCCTTGCGGGTGGCGACGTCCTTGCCGGCCGGGAAGACCGGGACGGCCTTCTCCCAGCCGTCGGGCAGCTCGCCGGACTGGACCCGGTCGAACTCGGCGGCCTGCTTCGGGTGGGCGGCGCGCCAGTCGGCGAGCCGGCCCTCCCACGCGGCGCGGGCGTGCTGGCCGCGCTCGACCACCTCGCGGGTGTGGGCCAGCACCTCGTCGGTGACCTCGAAGGTCTTGTCCGGGTCGAAGCCCAGCACCTTCTTGGTGGCGGCGATCTCGGCGTCGCCGAGGGCCGAGCCGTGCGCCTTGCCGGTGTTCTGGGCGTTCGGCGCGGGCCAGGCGATGATGGTGCGCATCGCGACGATCGACGGCTTGCCGGTCTCGGCCCGGGCGGCCTCCAGGGCCTTGGCCAGGGCGGGCACGTCGATGTCGCCGTCGGCCTTCGGGGCGACCCGCTGGACGTGCCAGCCGTACGCCTCGTAGCGGGCCAGCACGTCCTCGGAGAAGGCGGTCTCGGTGTCGCCCTCGATCGAGATGTGGTTGTCGTCGTAGAGCGCGACCAGGTTGCCCAGCTTCTGGTGGCCGGCCAGCGAGGACGCCTCGGCCGAGATGCCCTCCTCCAGGTCGCCGTCGGAGACGATCGCCCAGACGGTGTGGTCGAACGCCGAGGCGCCGGCCGCGGCCTCCGGGTCGAACAGGCCGCGCTCGTAGCGGGCCGCCATCGCCATGCCGACCGCGTTGCCGATGCCCTGGCCGAGCGGGCCGGTGGTCGTCTCGACGCCGGCGGTGTGGCCGTGCTCCGGGTGGCCGGGGGTACGGCTGCCGGCGACCCGGAAGGACTTCAGGTCGTCCAGCGACAGCCCGTAGCCGGACAGGAACAGCTGGGTGTACAGCGTGAGGGAGGTGTGCCCGGGGGAGAGCACGAAGCGGTCGCGGCCGACCCAGGCCGGGTCGGTCGGGTCGTGGCGCAGGAAGCGCTGGAAGATCAGATAGGCGGCGGGGGCAAGGGACATGGCGGTGCCGGGGTGTCCGTTCCCCACCTTCTGCACGGCGTCCATGG
The DNA here is from genome assembly GCF_948472415.1 of Kitasatospora fiedleri. Classification (NCBI taxonomy): domain Bacteria; kingdom Bacillati; phylum Actinomycetota; class Actinomycetes; order Kitasatosporales; family Streptomycetaceae; genus Kitasatospora; species Kitasatospora fiedleri. The sequence continues at coordinate 5,623,258 of NZ_OX419519.1, forward strand.
CCAGGACCCGGGCCGTGTCCACGGCCCGCTGGTCCAACTCGCTCCACTCGAAAACGTTCCGCGTGCTGCTCACCCTGACTCAGGGCTCCTTCCGGATTCTGTGAAGTGTGACCCCGTGAAGGGGACCGGTCGGCCACGCCGCTGTGGCTGGTGCCGATCACGGAGGGTTGATCCCGCTTCTCTGTGCGAGCCTACCGTTAGCGGGGCACCTCACCCTCTGTGCCGGGCAACGTGGGTCCGAGGCGTCGCATTCCCCTGCCGGGCCGTCAACTCGTCTGTCCTACCTTCACCCCTCCGGGGAGGGTTTGCCCGTCCGAGGGGCAAGACGGGAACGGACGCGGCTCGCCGGGGGACCCCGGGGCGGATCGGGAGATATGGAACGTCTATGGTTGCGTGGTACGCGCAGAGCGGACGGCGGGCACCCTGCGGGTCTCCGGGTCGCCTGTGGAAGTTCATCGACTGTTGAGGTGTCCGTGACCGCCGTCGAATCCCGCCCCGCTGGGGTGGTGGTAGGGACGAGGACCGCGCCCCGGCCGTTCGGGGCCCGCGTCGGGGCCTTCGTGGCCCTCACCAAACCCCGGATCATCGAACTGCTGCTGATCTCCACGGTCCCGGTGATGTTCCTGGCCCAGGGCGGGGTGCCCAACCTGTGGCGGGTGCTCGCGGTGGTGGTCGGCGGCTACCTGTCGGCGGGCGGCGCCAACGCGCTCAACATGTACATCGACCGCGACATCGACGCGGTGATGTCGCGCACCGAGCGGCGCCCGATCGTCACCGGCATGGTCTCCCCGCGCGAGGCGCTGGTCTTCGGCGTCGTGCTGGCCGCGGTTTCCACCCTCTGGCTCGGCCTGCTGGTCAACTGGCTCTCCTCGGCGCTCGCCCTGGGCGCCCTGCTGTTCTACGTGTTCGTCTACACCCTGGGCCTCAAGCGGCGCACCTCGCAGAACGTGGTCTGGGGCGGCATCGCCGGCTGCATGCCGGTGCTGGTCGGCTGGTCCTCGGTGACCGACTCGCTGTCCTGGGCGGCCGTGGTGCTGTTCCTGGTGGTGTTCTTCTGGACGCCGCCGCACACCTGGGTGCTGATGATGAAGGTCCGCGACGACTACGCCAAGGCCGGCGTGCCGATGCTGCCGGTGATCCGCGGCAACATCGGCGTCGCCAGGCAGGTCGTCGCCTACTCCTGGGTGATGGTGGCGACTTCGCTGCTGCTGTGGCCCGCCGCGCACACCAGCTGGCTGTACCCGGCCACCGCCGCCGTCCTCGGCGCGCTGTGGATGAAGGAGGCCTACGCCCTCCAGTCGCGCGCGAAGGCCGGCATCGTGGGCGCCAAGCTCAAGGAGATGCGGCTGTTCCACTGGTCGATCACCTACCTGACCCTGTTGTTCCTGGTCGTGGCGGTCGACCCCTTCGTGGGCTGACGCCCCTCCCGCACACCCCCTCGGCCTCAGCGCGGCGGAAGCTCGCTGGGGCCGACGTGGTTCTCCAGCCAGGCGTGCAGCGGCGCCGCCGCGTGCAGGAAGCCGGTGATCCGGCCGTACGCCCGCGCGGTGCCCAGCCAGGCCGCGGGCTCCCACTCCTGCCAGGCGACCAGGCCCCTGTGGCGCAGCAGTTCGATCCGCGGGTGGTCCTTGGCGGTGCCGCGCGGCGCGGTCTTCAGGCTGTCCCGCCCGACCACCTGCGGCCCGGCCGCCCGGACGCCGGCCACCACCCGCTCCAGCTCGGCCCCCGGCACGTCCTCGGCCACCGCGGCCCGGTAGCGCGCCAACTGGTCGCTCGCCAACCGGTAGTAGCCCAGCCCGCAGGCCAACCCGTCGGCGGACAGCTGCACGTAGCCGCCGGACTCCAGGTACCCGCCGATGTGCGTCTTGTACGGGGACCTGTCGGCCGAGAACCGGACGTCCCGGTGCGGCCGGAAGATCCTCCCCGGCCCGAACTCCGGCTCCAGCCGGGCCAGCAGCGCCTCCATCGGGGCCCGCACGACCTCGTCGTACACCGCGCGGTGCGCGGCCCAGAAGGTCTTCGAGTTGTCGGCCTCCAGGTGCTCGTAGAACTCCAGCGCCTCGGCCGGCCAGCCACGGAAATCGTTCACCCGGACAGTATTCACCCGCGTCCGGGCACCGCCGCCCGGCGGCGGGCTGACGCCGCGTCAAGTGTTAGGTTGCCAGGCGACCGCCGGGCGCACCGGGCGCGCGGGGAGCAGCTGGAGGCCGCCGATGACGCCCCGCACCACCACCGTCGCGATCGTCGGCGCCGGGCCCGCCGGGCTGGTCCTCGCGCACGCGCTGCGCCGGGCCGGGGTGGACGCGGCGGTGCACGAGCGGCTGTCCCGGGCCGAGCTGGAGGCCACCGCCCGGGCCGGGGTGCTGGAGCACCGGGTGGTCGAGTACCTGCGCGCGCTCGGCCTGGCCGACCGGCTGACCGCGGAGGGCGAGCGGCACGGCCGGTGCGAGATCAGCTGCCTGGGCGAGCGGGTGGTGGTCGACTACGGCGCGCTCTCCGGCGGGGTGCGGCACTGGGTGTACCCGCAGCAGCTGCTGGTGCGCGACCTGATCGCCGCCTACGAGCGCGACGGCGGCACGATCGCCTTCGGCTCGCCGGTCCTGGCGGTGGCGCCGGACCGCGCCGGACACCCGGTGCTGCGCACCGCCGGCGGCGAGCTGCGGGCCCGGTACGCGGTCGGCTGCGACGGCGCGCGCGGCGTGGTCGCCGCCGCCTTCCCGGACGGCGCGGCGGCGGGCCCGGAGCGGCGCTACCCGTACGACTGGCTGACGGTGCTGGCCCGGATCGACCGGCCGGTGGCCGCGGTGCGGTACGCGGTGCACGCGGACGGGTACGCCGGGATGATGCCGCGCACCGCCGACGTCGGGCGGTTCTACCTGGAGGTGCCCGCGGGGGAGCGGGTCGAGGGGTGGCCGCCGGACCGGATTCGGGCCGAGCTGGTCCGGCGCCTCGGCCTCGGCGGCGGCGACCCGCGGCCCGGGGAACTGCTGGAGACCGGGGTGCTGCGGATGCGCGGCCGGGTCGCCCGCCGGATGCGGCACGGGCGGCTGCTGCTGGCCGGGGACGCCGCGCACACCGTCACCCCGTCCGGCGCCAAGGGCCTCAACTCGGCGGTCGCCGACGCCGCCGACCTGGCCGGGGCGCTGCTGGCGGAGCTGCGCGCCGAGGGCGGCGAGGGCGGCGAGGGCGAGGACGGCGGGGCGGCGCTGGAGGGCTACCAGGAGCGCCGGCTGGCGGCGGCCTGGCGTACCCAGGAGTTCTCCGACCGGCTGCTCGACCTGCTCCACCTGCCCGCCGGGCTGCCGCCCGAACAGCGCGAGTTCGCGCTGCGGCTGCGGCTGGAGCGAATCCGCCGGATCGCCCGGCCCGGCCCGGAGGCGACCGAGTTCGCCCGGGCCTACGCGGGGGCCGGCGCGCTGCCCGTGGCGGACGTGTGGCCGCCGGCACAGCGCGCTGCCGTCGCCAGCTGCGCTACCGGTCGGTAGCATGCGGGCATGACCACCGCGGAGACCGCCACCACCACCGCGCCGGACGCCCGCGCCGAGCGCCGCGCCAAGCGCATTGCCAAGCACCTCAGCAGCTTCGCCGCGCAGCACGGCGGCAGTGCCGAGGGCGTCGTCGAGTACGTCGGCTCCATCGCCACCCGGATCGTCCTGGTCGGCGCCGACGGCACCTGGGGCGACCAGGTCGCGCCGAGCTACGCGATCGGCCTACGGGCCGCCGAGCTCGCCGGGCTCACCCTGCACGACGAGTTCGACGGCGAGCTGGGCCTCAAGGTGCGGACCGGCCCGTACGAGTGGAAGCGGATGGCGGGCATCCAGGTCTGACCGGCCGGGGCCGTCCGTCCGGGACGGGGATTCTCCACAGGAGCGCGGACGGCTGTCCGCGCTCCTGCGCGTTGCCGCTCCTGCGCGTGGCGTGGGGCCGGAGCGGCCGGTCCGGCGGCTGCTTCGGGCCGTTCCGGCGCGTCCCGGGCGGACGGGTCCCGGGCCGGGTGGGGGCGCGGGTCAGCCGACCAGTTCGGCGGCCGGTGCGCCGGCCTGCGCGGGCACGCCGGCCCGGCTGCGCAGCGCCAGCGGGACGCGCAGCGCGGCGGCCCAGATCAGCGCGGCGCCCAGCATGTGCAGGCCGACCATCAGCTCCGGCGCGTCCGTGAAGTACTGCACGAAGCCGAGCACGCCCTGGAGCAGCAGCAGGACGAACAGCTCCCGCACCCGGGCCCGGGCGGCCGGCGGGGCCTTGACCGCGGCGAACACCAGCAGCGCGGCCAGCGTCAGGCCGACCGAGAGGAACACCAGGTCGGCGTGGGCCTGGACCAGGCGGTCGTAGTCGACCGGGATGCGGTACACCGGCTTGCCGTCCTTGGCGGAGGCCCCCGGGTGGTGGCCCGCCCCGGTGACCAGCGTGCCGGCCAGCACCAGCAGGCCGATCACCGCCACCAGCACCCGGGCCAGCCGCCGGATCGGCTCGGCGACCAGGGCGCGCGGCCGGCCGTCGCCCTCCCCGGCGCGCTCCCAGGACAGCACCGCGACCCAGACCAGGCCCATCGCGGCCACCATGTGCGCCGCCACGATGTACGGGTTCAGGCCGGTGAGGACGGTGATGCCGCCCAGTACCGAGTTGCTCATCACCATCCAGAACTGGGCCCAGCCGAGCCTGGTCAGCGGGCGCCGCCACGGCTTGGCGCAGCGGGCCGCCAGGATGAACCAGCCGACCGCCGCGCACAGCACGTAGGTGAGCATCCGGTTGGCGAACTCGATGACGCCGTGCAGGCCCATCTCGGGCGTCGGCGTCAGGCTCTCGCCGGTGCAGCGCGGCCAGGTGGTGCAGCCCAGGCCGGAGGCGGTCAGCCGGACGGCGCCGCCGGTCACCACGATCACCACGCTCATCACCAGCGCGGTCAGCGCCGCCCGGCGGACGGTCCGGGTGGTCGGGTGCCAGCGGTCGGCGAGGAGGGAGAGCGGGTTGGTCACCGGACCATCGTAGGCGGGCTTACGCGGCGCCCCGGCCCCGGGAGAACGGTGCCGCGCGTCACTCCCGGCGGCCGGTGGCGGGCGTCACTCCCAGCGGAAGAACCGGGCCGCGGCGGCCAGGCCCAGCACCGACCAGCCGGCCAGCACGCCGAGGTCGGACCAGGGCACGCCGCCGCCGAGCTGGAGGACCGAGCGCAGGCCGTCGGAGAGCGCCGAGATCGGCAGCAGCTCCAGCACCGGGCGCACCGCGTCCGGGAACTTCGACAGCGGGACGACCACGCCGCCGGCCAGCAGCAGCAGGACGAACACCAGGTTGGCGCCGGCCAGCGTGGCCTCCGCCCGCAGGGTGCCGGCCATCAGCAGGCCCAGGCCGGAGAACGCGGCGGTGCCCAGCACCAGCAGGAGCAGCACCGCCAGCGGGCTCCCGTGCGGGGACCAGCCCAGCGCCAGCGCGATCGTGGACAGCAGCAGCACCTGGAGCAGCTCGGTGACCAGCACGCAGCCGGTCTTCGCGGTCAGCAGCGCCCAGCGCGGCAGCGGGGTGGCGCCCAGCCGCTTGAGCACGCCGTAGCGGCGCTCGAAGCCGGTGGCGATGGCCTGCCCGGTGAACGCGGTGGACATCACCGCCAGCGCCAGCAGGCCCGGGGCCAGGAAGTCGACCCGCTTGCCCGGGCCGTCCACGGCGACCACGTCGACCGCGGAGAACAGCACCAGCAGCACGGTCGGGATGACCACGGTGAGCAGCAGCTGCTCGCCGTTGCGCAGCAGCATCCTGGTCTCCAGGGCGGTCTGCGCGAGCAGCATCCGGCCGACCGGGGCGGCGCCCGGGCGGGGGGTGAGGTCGGTGGCGGTCATCGCAGGTCACGTCCGGTCAGGTCGAGGAAGACGTCTTCGAGGCTGCGGCGCTGGACCGCGAGCTTGTCGGGCATCACCCCGGCCGCGGCGCACCAGCCGGTGACGGCGGCGAGCAGGGCGGCGTCGAGCTCGGCCTCGACCCGGTAGGAGCCGGGGGCGGGTTCGGTGACGGCGGCGCGGTCGGGCAGCACCTTGCGCAGCGCGGCCAGGTCGAGGCCGGGCGGGCCGTCGAAGCGCAGCCGGGCGTCGGCGCCGCGCAGCTCGTCGGGGGAGCCCTGGGCGATCACCCGGCCGCGGTCGACGATCGCGACGTCGTCGGCGAGCTGCTCGGCCTCGTCCATCCGGTGGGTGGTGAGGACGACGGTGGCGCCGGCCGCGCGCAGCTCGGTGACCAGCTCCCAGGTGGCGCGCCGGGCCTGCGGGTCGAGGCCGGCGGTGGGCTCGTCCAGGAAGACCAGCTCGGGGCGGCCGACCACGGCCATCGCCAGGGCCAGGCGCTGCTGCTGGCCGCCGGAGAGCCGGCGGTAGGGGGTGCGGCCGCAGGAGTCGAGGCCCAGGCGCTCGGCGAGCGGGCCGACGGGCAGCGGGTCCGCGTACAGCGCGGCGGTGTGCCGGAGCATTTCGAGGGCGCGCGCCCCGGCGTACACGCCCCCCGATTGGAGCATCACGCCGATCCGCGGCTTGAGCCGCCCGGCCTGCGCCACCGGGTCCAGCCCCAGCACCCGGACCGTGCCCGCGTCGGGGCGGCGGTAGCCCTCGCAGGTCTCGATCGTGGTGGTCTTGCCGGCCCCGTTGGGGCCCAGCACCGCCGTGACGGTACCGCGGGCGATGGCCAGGCTCAGCCCGTCCACGGCGGTCTTGTCGCCGTACCGCTTGACCAGTCCGGTCACCTCGACGGCGGGGTCTGCATGCATAGCGGCGAGTCTAGGAGCAGCTCACGGCCCCTTTCAGGTAAGGCTTGCCTTTCGTGATGGACGACACCGGTGAGGCGTGGGTCACGGCTTGTTTCTGCCGAACGAATTAAGCAACAATCGTGTTGTGAAAAACATCCGCGAGCACGACGCCCAGCACCGGGAGCCCGAGGCTCCCGGCTGCGCCGTGCCCGCGGCGGCGTCGGAGGCCCTCGCCGAGGGCCACCGGGCGACCCGGGACCGGGTCGCCCGTTCGATCCTGGACCACGGGCCCTCCTCGGCCGCCGACCTGGCCGGCCGCCTCGGCCTGACCTCCGCCGCGGTCCGCCGCCACCTGGACGGCCTGGCCGCCGCCGGGCTGGTGGAGTCCCGCGAGCAGCGGGTCCACGGCAGCCGCGGCCGCGGCCGCCCGGCCAAGGTGTTCGCCCTCACCGACAGCGGCCGCAGCGCCTTCTACCAGGCGTACGACCAGCTCGCCGCCGACGCGCTGCGCTGGATCTCGGACGCGGCCGGCGGCGGCAGCGCGGGCGAGGAGGCGGTCGCCGCCTTCGCCCGGGCCCGGCTCGCCAAGCAGGGCCTCAAGTACCAGGACGCCCTCGACCGGGCCGGCGCCGAACAGCGCGCCGAGGCACTGGCCGAGGCGCTCAGTGCCGACGGGTACGCTGCCACGGTGCGGCGCGTTCCGCCCGCCGCCGCTGCGCCCGCCGCACCGGCGGGCGCCCAGCTCTGCCAGCACCACTGCCCGGTCGCGCACATCGCCGAGCAGTTCCCGCAGCTCTGCGAGGCGGAGACCGAGGTCTTCTCGCAGCTTCTGGGCACCCATGTGCAACGGCTGGCCACCATCGCCCACGGCGACGGGGTCTGCACCACGTATGTGCCGGCATCCGGTGCCGCACCGTCGTCCCCCGGACGCCCGGTGCCGCGCCGACTGCCGGTACGTCCCCCATCGAGAACGGCTCGTCCGCGCGGAGGAACCTCGCATGACTGACATCGCACACCCCGAGCTCGAAGGCCTGGGCACGTACGAGTACGGCTGGGCCGACTCGGACACCGCCGGCGCCGCCGCCAAGCGCGGCCTGAGCGAGGACGTGGTCCGCGACATCTCGGCGAAGAAGAACGAGACCGAGTGGATGCTCGACCTCCGCCTCAAGGGCCTCAAGCTGTTCGGCAAGAAGCCCATGCCGACCTGGGGCTCCGACCTGTCGGGCATCGACTTCGACAACATCAAGTACTTCGTGCGCTCCACCGAGAAGCAGGCCGAGTCCTGGGAGGACCTGCCCGCCGACATCAAGGCCACCTACGACAAGCTGGGCATCCCGGAGGCGGAGAAGCAGCGCCTGGTCGCCGGCGTGGCCGCCCAGTACGAGTCCGAGGTCGTCTACCACCAGATCCGCGAGGACCTGGAGGAGCAGGGCGTCATCTTCCTGGACACCGACACCGCGCTCAAGCAGCACCCGGAGCTCTTCAAGGAGTACTTCGGCACCGTCATCCCGGCCGGCGACAACAAGTTCGCCGCGCTGAACACCGCGGTGTGGTCCGGCGGCTCGTTCATCTACGTGCCGAAGGGCGTGCACGTGGACATCCCGCTCCAGGCCTACTTCCGGATCAACACCGAGAACATGGGCCAGTTCGAGCGGACGCTGATCATCGTCGACGAGGACGCCTACGTCCACTACGTCGAGGGCTGCACCGCGCCGATCTACTCCTCGGACTCGCTGCACTCCGCGGTGGTCGAGATCATCGTCAAGAAGGGCGGCCGCTGCCGCTACACGACCATCCAGAACTGGTCGAACAACGTCTACAACCTGGTCACCAAGCGCGCCGTGGCGTACGAGGGCGCGACCATGGAGTGGATCGACGGCAACATCGGCTCCAAGGTCACCATGAAGTACCCGGCCGTCTACCTGATGGGCGAGCACGCCAAGGGCGAGACGCTGTCGATCGCCTTCGCGGGCGAGGGCCAGCACCAGGACGCCGGCGCGAAGATGGTCCACATGGCGCCGAACACCTCCTCCAACATCGTCTCCAAGTCGGTGGCGCGCGGCGGCGGCCGGACCTCCTACCGCGGCCTGATCGAGATCGGCGAGGGCTCCAAGGGCGCCAAGTCCAACGTGCTGTGCGACGCGCTGCTGGTGGACACCGTCTCCCGCTCGGACACCTACCCGTACGTGGACGTCCGCGAGGACGACGTGTCGATGGGCCACGAGGCGACCGTCTCCAAGGTCTCCGAGGACCAGCTGTTCTACCTGATGAGCCGGGGCATGACCGAGTTCGAGGCGATGGCGATGATCGTCCGCGGCTTCGTCGAGCCGATCGCCCGCGAGCTGCCGATGGAGTACGCGCTGGAGCTGAACCGGCTGATCGAGCTGCAGATGGAGGGCGCGGTCGGCTGACGCGCCGTCAGCCCCCGCCCGTCCGTCGACCATTCCCGAAAGAGAGCAACACGAACAGCCATGGCTGAGCAGAACACCCCCGGCTCCACCACCGCCGGCTCGATCGAGGTCGGAACCGCCGGCGCCGGCGCGCAGCTCGCCGGCCCGGGCACCGGGCGCGACACCGTCCGGCAGCCGATCGACGCCCGGGTCGCGGTCAAGCCGTCCTTCGACGTCAACGACTTCCCGGTGCCCACCGGCCGCGAGGAGGACTGGCGGTTCACCCCGCTGCACCGCCTCGGCGGGCTGCACGACGGCAAGGCCGCCGAGGCGGCCGCCGGTCACTCGGGCGAGGACAAGATCGAGCTGGGCCTGCCGGAGGGCGTCACCTCCGAGCTGGTCGGCCGGGACGACGCCCGGGTCGGCAAGGCCGGCACCCCGGTGGACCGGGTCGCCGCGCAGGCGTTCAGCGCCTTCGAGCAGGCCCTGGTGGTGACCGTCCCGAAGGAGACCGCGCTCACCGAGCCGGTCCGGATCGACGTGCACGCCGAGGGCGGCGTCCGCTTCGCCCACCTGGTGGTCGAGGTCAAGCCGTTCGCCGAGGCCGTCGTGGTGCTCAACCACACCGGCACCGGCACCCGGGCCGCCAACGTCGACCTGCTGGTCGGCGACGGCGCCAAGCTGACCTTCGTCTCGGTCCAGGACTGGGACCGCGACGCGGTGCACGTCGCCCAGCAGAACGCGCTGGTCGGCCGGGACGCCTCGTTCAAGTCGGTGGTCGTCACCTTCGGCGGCGACGTGGTGCGCCTGCACCCGCGGGTCGCCTACGCCGCCCCCGGCGGCGAGGCCGAGCTGTTCGGCCTGTACTTCGCGGACGCCGGGCAGCACCTGGAGCACCGCCTGGTGGTCGACCACGACACCCCGCACTGCCGCTCCAACGTCGCCTACAAGGGCGCGCTGCAGGGCCAGGACGCGCACGCGGTGTGGATCGGCGACGTGCTGATCCGGGCCGCCGCGCTGGGCACCGACACCTACGAGCTCAACCGCAACCTGGTGCTCACCGACGGCGCCCGGGTCGACTCGGTGCCGAACCTGGAGATCGAGACCGGCGAGATCGTCGGCGCCGGCCACGCCTCCGCGACCGGCCGCTTCGACGACGAGCAGCTGTTCTACCTGCAGTCCCGCGGCATCCCGGCCGACGAGGCCCGCCGCCTGGTGGTGCGCGGCTTCTTCGCCGAGCTGGTCCAGCAGATCGGCGTCGCCGAGATCCAGGACCGGCTGCTGGAGCAGATCGAGGCCGAGCTGGAAGCGGCCGTGGCATGAGCTACGTCCGGGCCTGCGCGCTGAGCGTCCTGCAGGAGGACGTGCCCAAGAAGGTCGAGCTGAACGGCGTCCCGGTGGCGATCGTCCGCACCGACGAGGGCGTGTTCGCGATCAACGACACCTGCTCGCACGCCAACGTCTCGCTGTCCGAGGGCGAGGTCGAGGACTGCATGATCGAGTGCTGGCTGCACGGCTCCAGCTTCGACCTGCGCACCGGCAAGCCGTCCGGGCTGCCCGCGACCAGGCCGGTCGCCGTCTACCCCGTAAAGATCGAAGGGGACGATGTGCTCGTCTCCGTCAACCAGGAGAACTGAGTACCCATGGCAACGCTTGAAATCCGCGACCTGCACGTCACCGTCGAGGCCGAGGGCGGTCCCCGCGAGATCCTCAAGGGCGTCGACCTGACGGTCAAGCAGGGCGAGACCCACGCGATCATGGGTCCGAACGGCTCCGGCAAGTCCACCCTGGCCTACTCGCTGGCCGGCCACCCCAAGTACACCGTCACCGGCGGCCAGGTGCTGCTGGACGGCGAGGACGTGCTGGAGATGTCCGTCGACGAGCGCGCCCGGGCCGGCCTCTTCCTGGCCATGCAGTACCCGGTCGAGGTCCCCGGCGTCTCGGTCTCCAACTTCCTGCGCACCGCCGCCACCGCCGTCCGCGGCGAGGCCCCCAAGCTGCGGCTGTGGGTCAAGGAGGTCAAGGAGGCGATGGCCGGCCTGCAGATGGACCCGGCGTTCGCCGAGCGCAACGTCAACGAGGGCTTCTCCGGCGGCGAGAAGAAGCGCCACGAGATCCTCCAGCTGGAGCTGCTCAAGCCGAAGATCGCCATCCTCGACGAGACCGACTCCGGCCTCGACGTCGACGCGCTGCGGGTCGTCTCCGAGGGCATCAACCGGGTCCGCTCGACCGGCGAGGTCGGCACCCTGCTGGTCACCCACTACACCCGCATCCTGCGCTACATCAAGCCCGACCACGTGCACGTCTTCGCGGGCGGCAGGATCGTCGAGTCCGGCGGCGCCGAGCTCGCCGACAAGCTGGAGGAAGAGGGCTACGAGAGCTACGTGAAGGGCGGCGCTTCCGAGTGACCCACTCCCATCTGACCGGACTCCTCGACACGGAGGCGATCCGCAAGGACTTCCCGATCCTGTCCCGGCAGCTGCACGACGGCCGGCCCCTGGTCTACCTGGACAACGCGGCGACCTCGCAGAAGCCGCGCCAGGTGCTGGAGGCGCTGAACGCCTACTACGAGCAGCACAACGCCAACGTCCACCGCGGCGTGCACGTGCTGGCCGAGGAGGCCACCGCGCTGTACGAGGGCGCCCGGGACAAGGTCGCGGCCTTCGTCAACGCGCCCAGCCGCAACGAGGTGATCTTCACCAAGAACGCCTCCGAGTCGCTCAACCTCGTGGCCAACATGCTGGGTTGGGCCGACGAGCCGTACAAGGTCGACGCCGACTCGGAGATCGTGATCACCGAGATGGAGCACCACTCCAACATCGTGCCGTGGCAGCTGCTCGCGCAGCGCACCGGCGCGAAGCTGAAGTGGTTCTCGCTCACCGACGACGGCCGGCTCGACCTGTCGAACATCGACGAGCTGATCACCGAGAAGACGAAGATCGTCTCCTTCACGCTGGTCTCCAACCTGCTGGGCACCGTCAACCCGGTCGACGCGATCGTCCGCAAGGCGCAGTCGGTCGGCGCGCTGGTCGCCATCGACGCCTCGCAGGCCGCCCCGCACATGGTGCTGGACGTGCAGGCGCTGGAGGCCGACTTCGTCGCCTTCACCGGGCACAAGATGGTCGGCCCCACCGGCATCGGCGTGCTCTGGGGGCGCCAGGAGCTGCTGGAGGACCTCCCGCCGTTCCTCGGCGGCGGCGAGATGATCGAGACCGTGACGATGGGCTCGTCCACCTACGCGCCCGCCCCGCACAAGTTCGAGGCCGGCACCCCGCCGATCGCCCAGGCGGTCGGGCTCGGCGCGGCCATCGACTACCTGTCCGAGATCGGCATGGACCGGATCGCCGCCCACGAGCACGCGATCACCGCGTACGCCATCGAGCGCCTGAACGAGGTGCCCGACCTGCGGATCATCGGCCCCCGCACGGCCGTCGACCGCGGCGCGGCGATCTCCTTCACGCTCGGCGACATCCACCCGCACGACGTCGGCCAGGTGCTGGACGAGCAGGGCATCGCGGTCCGGGTCGGCCACCACTGCGCGCGGCCGGTCTGCCTGCGGTACGGAATTCCGGCGACCACCAGGGCGTCGTTCTACCTGTACTCCACGCCCGGCGAGGTGGACGCGCTGATCGACGGTCTCCACCACGTCCGCAACTTCTTCGGCTGAGGCGGCTGCCATGAAACTCGACTCGATGTACCAGGAGATCATCCTGGACCACTACCGCAACCCCCACGGCAAGGGGCTGCGGGACGGCGACGCCGAGGTGCACCACGTCAACCCGACCTGCGGCGACGAGATCACCCTGCGGGTGCGGCTCGACGGCGCGGTCGTCGCCGACGTCTCCTACGAGTCGCAGGGCTGCTCGATCAGCCAGGCCTCCGCCTCCGTGCTCAACGACCTGGTGGTCGGCAAGCCGGTCGGCGAGGCGCAGCAGATCCAGGAGGCCTTCCTCGAACTGATGCAGAGCAAGGGCCAGTCCGAGGGCGACGAGGAGGTGCTGGAGGACGCGGTCGCCTTCGCCGGGGTCTCCAAGTACCCGGCCCGGGTCAAGTGCGCCCTGCTCAGCTGGATGGCCTGGAAGGACGCCACCGCCAAGGCGCTCGGCGGCCAGCCTCCCCTCACCGACTGACGCCCGTTAGGACACTGGATTCATGAGCGAGAACGACACCACCACCGAGGCCGAGGCCCCCGCGGCCGACGCCGCGGCCGCGGAGTCCGAGACCCCGGGGGCGTTCACCAGCGCCGGGACGGTCTCCACCGAGGACCTCATGGAGGCCCTGATGGACGTCGTCGACCCCGAGCTGGGCATCGACGTCGTCAACCTGGGCCTGATCTACGGCCTGCACATCGACGCGGACGACACCGCCACCGTCGACATGACGCTGACCTCCGCGGCCTGCCCGCTCACCGACGTGATCGAGGACCAGGCCCGCACCGCCACCGACGGCCTGGTCAAGGACCTGCGGATCAACTGGGTCTGGATGCCGCCGTGGGGCCCCGACAAGATCACCGACGAGGGCCGCGACCAGCTGCGCGCGCTCGGCTTCAACGTCTGAGCGGTCGGCACCGGCAATCGGCACCGGAGAGGGGCGGGGACTTCGGTCCCCGCCCCTCTCCGTTCCGTTCCGCCCTTCTCCGTTCCGTTCCGGGAATTCCGGGGTCCCGGGCCGAACTAGACTGCCGGACCATGAGTTTCGGGTCGGGTGGCGGGCACGGGCAGCCGGACTGGGCCGCGATGGCCGAGCGGCACGAGCGCGAGCAGCGGCGGCGCAGGCGGCTGCGGATCGCCGGGGCGGCGGCCGGGGCGCTCGCCCTGGTCGGCGGGGGCGGCGCGGCCGTGCTCGGCCTCGCGGGCGGCGGGAAGGACGGCGATCCGGCGGCGGCGGTCGCCGCGACCGGGGCTCCGGCGGCCACCGGCTCCGCCGCTCCGGAGATGCTGCCCGCTCCGGAGGCCGCTGCCCCTCCCGCTGCCTCTCCCACTGTTCCGGGGCCGGTTTCGAGGTCGGTCTCCGCCTCCGCCTCGGTCTCCGCCGCGGCCTCGGCCGGGAAGCGGTCCGGCCCCCGTCCGGTTGCGACCGTCACCGCCGCCGCCCGCCCCGCCGACCCGCCTGCCGCTGCCGCGAGCCCGGACCCGCTCACCGGCCTGCGCGACGGCGTCCCGGACGCGGACAGCGGCACGGCCCTGGAGATCGCCGACTCCGCGATGGACCTGCTGCGCGCGTTCCAGGGTGCGGCGGGCGACGCGCCGCGGCGCTGACGCCCGGGAGACCCGGGCCGCCGTGGTCAGCGTTGGCGGCGCAGGACGGTGGCGGCCAGGGCGAGGGCGGCGGTGGCGGCGGTGAGGGCGAAGACGGTGACGGCGGGGAGCAGGCCGTAGGCGCGGGTGAGCGCGCCGACGGCGATGATCGGGGCGGAGGAGCCCAGGTAGACGATCACCCAGAGGGCGGAGAGTTCGCTGCCGCGGCGGGCCGGGTCGAGGGCGGCGACCGCGGCGGTGAACAGGGAGCGGAACGCCACGCCCTGGCAGGCGCCGGCCAGCACGCTGCCGACGAACAGCAGCGCCGGGGTGCCGGTCGCGGCGGCCGTGGTGAGCAGGCCGAGCCCGGCGGCCAGGCCGGTCAGGCCGGCCGCGACGACCACCCGGTCGGAGGTGGGCGGGACGAGCAGCTGGGCGGCGGCCGAGGAGCCGAGCAGCAGCGCGGCGACGGCCGCGCCCGCCAGCGGGGAGCGGGTGTGCAGCAGGGTCGCGGAGAAGGCCGGGGCGAGCGCCAGGTAGACCCCGAAGACCGCGTAGGAGACGAAGCCCGCGGCGGCGGCCAGCAGGAACTCGCGGCGCCCGGCGCGCGGCAGCCGCAGCCGCCGGGGCCGCAGGTGGGCCGGGGTGGTGACGCGCGGCGGGGAGGCCGGGGACCGGAACGGACCGGGCATCCGCGGGTGCACCAGGGCGAGCGGCACGCACAGCGCCAGCAGCGCGACCGCGTGCGGCAGGAACGGGCCGAGCAGCGGCTTCGCGTCGTCGGTGAGCGCGGCGCCGACCAGCGGGCCGAGCGCCACGCCGCCCGCCGAGCAGGCCAGGGTGAGCTTGGCGGCCAGGGTGGGCCGGTCCGGCAGCAGGTCGCCGAGGGCGGCGCCCGCCGCGCCCGTGGACAGCCCGACCGCGACGCCCTGGACGGCCCGTCCGGCGGCCAGCTGCCAGAACGAGCCGGCGGTGGCGAACACCGCGTCCCCGGCGGCGGCCAGTGCCACCGCGGGCAGGATCAGGGCGCGCCGCCCCAGGTGGTCCGACCAGTGGCCGACCGCGGCCAGCACCGGGACGAGCGCGAACACGTAGACGGTGAACAGGACCGTGGTGTCCAGCGGGCTCAGGCCCAGGCGCTGCTGGAGCACCGGGTAGAGCGGGGTGGCGAGGTTCGCGCCGATCAGCATCAGCAGCAGGGCGGCGGCCACCAGGCCGACGCGGATGCCGCGCAGCGCGTTCCAGCGGCTGATCGCGGCGAGCTGGAGCTGCTTGCGGGGCGCGAGTTCCAGCGGAAGCAGGGCCTCCGACAGTCGGCGGTCGGCGTACTGAGCGGTGCTCAGGCCGGGGCCGGCGGGGGAGAGGTCCGCCATGGCAGGGGTCTCCTGGAGTGGCCGGGCACCGTCGGGCACGGCCGGGCCAGGGTGTGGCGGCACGGGTCGGACGGTGCGGGTGTGCACGTGGTACGCGGAGTGCGGAGCGCCGTCGCTCCGGGTCCCGGGGCGTGCGCGCGGGGGTGGTGCGCGTCGCCCACCGAAGGATACGTGCCGCCGGGCACTCGTTCGGACGCACCGCCCCACTCGTTCGGGCGGACGCCCGCGCAGCTCAGGCGTTCGGTCGTGGCGGCCGATACGCTGGGTTGACGGGCCGACACGCACGGCCCGCGCCGCCGCCCCCCGCGTCCGCCGCCCCCCGGGCGGGCCGCCCACCGGACGGCGGTGCCCTGCGACGCACCCGGGAGAACGCGCGCGATGGCCGGACGTAGCCGTAACACCCCTGACCAGCAGCCGTCCGAGGCCGAAGGGCTGCTGCCCGCCGACTACGACCTCGCCGACCTGTACGGCGCGCAGAGCGGCGACGAGGACCCCGACGACACGGCCGTCCTGATCCCGCCGATCACCCTCCCGCCGGACGCCGAGCTGGCCGCCGCCGCGCTGGCCGTCCCGCTGATCTCCCGGGTCGTCGCACTGGCCCGCTGGATCGCCCCGCACCGCGAGGTCGACGAGCACGGCGACCTCGGCGAGGCCGACCGGGTCCGGGCCGCCCGGATGCTCGGCGCCGAGGACCCGGACGAGGACGACGTGGTCGAGGCGATGCGGGCCTGGGCCCTGGCCTGCGACCTCGACCTGGTCGAGACCGGCACCACCGACGAGGGCACCCACGTCGCCATCCCCGGCCCCGACCTGGAGGCCGTCGAGGCCGGCGAGCCCGCCGCCGTCCTCGGCCTCTGGTTCGAGGCCGCCGAGCTGGTCCGGGAACTCGCCGCGGAGGCCGAGTCGGTCGACCCCGAGGTGGTCGAGGGCGGCCCGGACGACGACGGCGAGGCCCTGGCGGAGGTCGAGGACGCCCGGGAGCAGGCCGCCGAGATCCTCGACGAGGCGCTGCACGTGCTGTACGAGACCACCGCGTTCGCCGAGCCCGGCGCCGAGACCGTCCCGCTGGGCGTGCTCGCCGCGCTGCTGGTCGTCCCCGACGGGCAGGAGCCCGACGAGGAGATGCTCGGCGAGATCACCGACCTGATGGTCGTCCTCGACCCGATGCTCGGCGACCTCGCCGAACTCGGGCTGGTCGAGCACCGGCCGATCGACCCCGACCTGTTCGAGGAGGGGGAGGCGGGGGAGCCGGGGGAGGCCGCCGAGGTGGTCGACACCGACCGGCCGCTGACCGAGGAGGACGCGGCCCGCTTCGGCACCGTCCGGCTCACCCCGCTCGGGCAGTACGCGGTGCGCGAGTGGCTGCTCGCCGACGGCTACGACGCCCCGCTGGTCGGCGACCTCGCCGACCAGGACGGCCCGGCCTTCCTGCGCGCCCTCGCCGAGAACGGGCAGCTCTTCGCCGAACCCGAGCTCAAGGCCTGGCTGGCCGCCCGCGACCCGCGCGACGCCGCCCGCGAACTGCTGGCCGGCGCGCGCGGACGCGACGTGCAGTCGCCCGTCCGCCGCTACTACTGCGTGCTCGGCCTCGGCGAGCTCGGCGAGGACGCGGCCCCGCTGGTGCGGGAGGCGGTCGACGACCCCGAGCTGGGCGGGCTGGCCCGCGAGTGGCTGCGCGCCCGCGGCGCGGACGTCGCGGCGGCGGACCGCGAGGTCGCGCTCTGGCGGGTGATCGACTCGATGGCCGCCGTGATGCTGCTGACCGCCGGCGAGGGCGGCCGGCTCCAGGCGCTGGTCGCCGACCTGCCCGTCACCGACAATCCGGCCAGCTACTTCGGCGAGGTCTGGCGGGTGCCGCACCCGATGACGGTGGAGGTGCTGGAGGCGGTCGGCGAGCTGCACCTCGACCGCAAGGTCGCCAAGGAGGCCCGGCGGGCGGCGGTCCGGGCGCGGTCGCTGCGCGGGCAGACCGGGTAGCGGGCGGCGGGTCCCGGCCGGCGGGCCCCGCCCCGGCCGGTCCCCGCCGAGTTCTCCGCGAGCCCTCCACGTCCGTCTGATGGCTCGACAGGTTCCCCGGGCCGTAAGGTAAGTCGGCGTTGGAGTGGCGAGCGGCCGGGGGTGCGGCGAGGGATGAAGAGGCAGCACACGAGCGGGCCCGTGGACATCGAGGCGATGTACTCGGACCAGGAGGCGTACGGCCGGCAGGTGTTGGCGGGCGCGGGGTTTCCGGTGTTCGGGTGGGTGCACGGGGCGGCGGCGCCCGGGTGGGACGTGCTGGCCGAGTACGAGGTCCACAACGGGGAACTGGAGGCGGTGGAGATCCGCTCCGGGGACTGGCGCTCCGCGCCGGGGCCGTACGTGACGGTGCGGACGTACCGGCCCGGGGCCGAGCTGAGCGGGTCGCTGCCCGACCTGGAGGACGTGGTCGAGGACGAGCGCGACCGGGTCTACGAACACCTCGGGGTGGACGAGGGCGACACCGCCGGGCGGGTGCGGGCGCTGCGCGAGTGGATCACGGTGGACGGCGAGCCGCACGCGGTGCAGGTCCACGAGGACTCCCGGACGGGCGCCGGCCACGGCACCGTGTGGGCGGGCCGGCTGCGGGTGCACGGGGCGACGGTGACGGTCACCGGGCGCGGCCTCCCGCCGGGGTCGGTGGAGCTGCGCCGGATCGGCGACTTCGAACGGTACATCGTGGGCCGGACCGAGCTGCTGCGGCAGCTCGCCGCGCTCCGGGCGGACCTGCGCTCCCCCGAACCCGGGCCGGAGCAAGCCGAGTTGGGCCTCCAGGCGCACCGGGACCTGGTGGTCCAGGCGATCGCGCGGGCCTCGGCGGTGGCCGCGCAGCTGCGCGCCGGGCGTTCGGCCCGGCTGCCGCGCCACCTGCGCGGCGAGGACCGGCAGCTGCGCTGGGAGGCGGCGGTGCGGCAGCAGATGCGGCTGGCCTCGGAGACCCGCGAGGAGGCCGACGAGGCGGTCACCTCGATGGTCAACCACCTGAGCCGGCTCGCCCACCACGCGGACTGGGTGAGCGGGACGGTCGAGGGCGCGGCGGCCGTGGAGGAGGTCGTCCGGTACACGGCGTTCGCCAGCGAGGTGCCGAGCCTGCCCGCGCAGCGGGCCTGGGAACGGCTGTGGGCGGGCGGGACGCCCGAGCTGCCGTCGGGCACCGAGGACGCCTGGCTGACGGCGTGGGAGCAGTGGCGGGTCGAGCGGACCCAGCACGGGGCGCGGCGCTAGCGGGACCGGGGCGGCGGGCGGGACCGGGGCTGCGAGAGGGGCTGGTGGGGCGGGAGGGACTGGTGGGGCGGACGAGGGAAGGTAAAGCAAGAGTCATCGGCCGGTATGTGGTCGGTAAATCGGCACATCGACGCCGTGTCGGATTCACGCCCGGTTCACGTCCGGCCCGGAGCCTGTCGGTCACCGAACTTCGTCCTCTCCTCCAGGAGTGACCGCCATGCCGCTGTCCCGTCGGGACTTCGTCAACCGTTCGACCGTGCTCGGGGCCGGCGTCCTGATCGCCGGCAGCGCCGAGGTGCTGGCCACCGCGCCCGGGGCGATCGCCGCCCCCGCGGGCGGGGAGGCCGCCCTCGCGAAGGGCGGGCACACCGCGGTCGGCTACGGCGCGCTGGTGTCCGACCCGAAGGGGGTGCTGGCGCTGCCGAAGGGCTTCTCGTACGAGGTCGTCACGCGCACCGGCGAGACCACCCTGGTCACCGGCGAGTCCACCCCGAGCAACCACGACGGCACCGCCGCGTTCGAGGGGCGGGGCGGGGCCGTCCTGCTGGTGAACAACCACGAGCTGGCCGGGCCGCGGGCGAACTGGCCGCACCCGGTGCCGCTGCTGGCGGGCCACGTCTACGACCCGGCCGCGGCCGGCGGCTGCACCGTCGTCGAGGTCTCCGGGCACGGGCACGGCGACGGGCACGGGCACGGCAAGGGCCACGGGCAGGGCGGGCGCCGGGTCCGCGAGTGGGTCGGCATCGCCGGCACCGCCACCAACTGCGCCGGTGGCGCCACCCCGTGGAACACCTGGCTGACCTGCGAGGAGACCGAGGACAAGGCCGGCACCAACGGCTTCACCAAGGACCACGGCTACGTCTTCGAGGTCGACCCGCACGACCAGGACGCCAACCGGGACCCGCAGCCGATCAAGGCGTTCGGCCGGTTCGCGCACGAGGCCGTCGTCATCGACGAGCGGCGCGGCCACGCCTACCTGACCGAGGACGCGGCCAAGCCGAACGGCCTGTTCTACCGCTGGACCCCGCCGGCCGGCTTCCGGCACGGCAAGGGCCGGCTGCGCACCCTGGCCGCCGACGCGGGCGTGCTGGAGGCGCTGAAGGCGTTCGACGCGCGGGGCAAGCTGGTCGACGACCTGTCCCGCGCCACCAAGCCCGGCACCACGTACGGCGCCGACTGGGTCAAGGTCCAGGACCGCGACGCCCGCACCACCTCGATCCGCAAGCAGTTCGAGGACGGCGAGATCACCCGGGCCCGCAAGCTGGAGGGCATGTGGTGGGGCGACGGCGGCATCTACTTCGTCTCCTCCTTCGCCCGCGAGGAGTCGCCGCTCCCGCACGACGGCCAGGTCTGGTTCTACAGCCCGACCCGGCGGACGCTGACCCTGAAGGTCATCCTCGGCGTCAACGACGAGGTCTGGACCGACCGGGGCAACTTCGACGGCCCCGACAACATCACCGTCTCGCCCCACGGCGGCCTGATCATCGCCGAGGACGGCAGCGGCCTCCAGCACCTGTTCGGCACCACCGCCGACGGCCGGACGTACGCGCTGGCGCGCAACGAGCTCAACCTCGGGACGGCCGAGGAGCCGGAGTTCAGCGAGTTCACCGGCGTGACCTTCTCGCCCGACGGGCGGACGCTGTTCGCGAACATCCAGGAGCCGGGCATCATGCTGGCGATCACCGGCCCGTGGCACCGGATGTGACGGACCGTCGGCCCTGAGGCCCGCCCGGGGAGCGCCGACTCCCCGGGCGTCGGGCGGATCGCCGTCCGGGCGGGCCGTCAGTCGGGCAGGCGGAGTTGGAGCATGGCGAGCAGGCGCTGCTGGGGCTGGGCGAGGTCCAGGCCGGTGAGCTGTTCGGCCCTCCGCACCCGGTAGCGCAGGGTGTTGGGGTGGATGTGCAGGGCGTCGGCCGCGGTGCGGACCTCGCCGAGGGCGTCCAGGTAGGCGAGGACGGACTCGGCGAGCCGGGTGTGGTGGCGGCCGTCGTACGCGCTGAGGGCGGTGAGGCGGGGGTCGCGCAGCTCGGGGCGGTCCTGGAGCAGGGCGAGCACCTCGGAGACCAGCACCTCGGCCTGGACGTCCTGGAGCGCGGCCACGTCCGGGACGACTCCGCCGCGGCCCATCGCGTCCAGAATCCGGTCGGCCTGGGCCCGGGAGGCCGGGACGTCGGCGAGGCCGGGGACGGTGGGGCCGATCGCGGCCCGCAGCGGGATGGACAGGTGGTCGCGGGCCGCGTCGACGGTCTCCTGGGTCCAGTCGCGCAGGGTGCCGGGCGGGACGCCGGGCGGGAGTTCGGGCAGCAGGACGTAGACCCGGGAGTCGACCGGGGCGAGCAGGGCGCCGCGGTGGCGGGCGGCGGTGTGCACCGAGATCAGGCCGATCACCTCGTCGCGGGAGAGCTCGGCGTCCCGGCCGTCGGTGGCGGCGGGGGCGTAGGCCAGCACGGTGGCCGGGCGGCGGACGTCCAGGCCGAGGTGGGTGGCCAGCGACTGCGGGCCGGTGGAGCCCTCCAGCAGGCCGGTCAGCAGGGTCTGGGTGAGTCGGGTATCGGCCGACAACTCCCGGCGGCGGCGCACCAGTTGGCCAGCCGCGACCCGGGCGGCGCCGACCAGCGCCTGCTCGGCGGTGTCGGTCAGCGGGCGGGAGCCCTCCTGCACCCAGATGGTGCCCAGCGGCTGCGCGCCGGAGCGGATCGCGATCGCCAGCCGGCGGCGGATGCCCAGCTCGGGGTGGGCGGCGATCTCGATCGCGCCCTCGGAGCCGCGCAGGTGCGAGAAGACGCCCCACTCGCGCAGCTTGGCCAGGTACGGCTCCGGGCCCTGGCGGCCCAGGATGGACAGCCGGCGCAGGTCGTCGACCTCGTCGGTCTCGGAGGTGCGGGAGTAGGCGAGCACCCGGCTGGAGGTGTCCTCGATCGAGACGATGCCGCCGGTCAGTACGGCGACGGTCTGGGCGAGCGAGAACAGGTCGCCGGCGGCGGCCCCGCCGGGCTCCGGGCCGTCCGGGCCGTCGGAGCCGGACAGCAGGGTGCGGGCCAGCGAGTCCAGGTGCTCCCAGCGGGTCTCGCGGCGCACCGAGAGCAGCGCGACGCCCGCCTCGGTGGCGGCCTCGCGCAGCGCGTCCGCCTGGCCCGGCCCGTCCAGCTTGACCGCGACGGCGGCGGCCCGGGCCCGGCCGGCGGCGCGCAGCGCGGGGAGGGCGGCCCGGCCGCGGGCGCCGATGGCCAGCACGAGTTCGCCCGGCGCGGCGGTGGGCGGGTCCTCCGGGTCGAGGATGGCCACGTGCCGGACCGGGACGTCCAGCCCGGCGGGCGCGGCCTGGAGCTCGACCAGGGGTTCGCCGAGCGACATCAGCAGCTGGCGCAGGGGCAGGCCGGTCATCGGCGGGGTCCTCGGTTCGGAGCGGGCGGTGTTCGTGTGGGGGAGGCGTTTGGCGGGGTGTCCGGCGGGCAGTCGTCGGGCGTCCCTCGGGCTTTCGTCGGTCGTCCGTCGGGCGTTCGTCGGGGCGGACAAGATCCGGGGTCCGAGTTTAGTGAGCCGGACAGGGCGCGGTCGCCGTGACCGGGGTGTGACGGTGTTCGTCCGGGCGGACAACGGCGTGCGGGGGAATTTGGCGGCGCGGCCAACAGTCTCGGGCCGGGGCGGGGAATAGCGTTCCTCCATGGCCGGTGTGCGACCCTCGCCGGCTTCCCATGACGAGAAGGAGAGCGTGCGCCATGGATGCTGTGACCCAGGTCCCCGCGCCGGTGAACGAGCCGGTCCACAGCTACGCCCCCGGCAGCCCCGAGCGGGTCCGGCTGGAGGCCAAGCTGAAGGAGCTGGGCGGCCAGGGGCCGATCCAGCTGACCATGACGATCAACGGGGAGCAGCGCCTCGGCGGCGGCTCCGAGATCCACGTCGTACAGCCGCACCACCACGCGGCCCGGCTCGGCACGCTGCGCAACGCCACCCAGGACGACGCGCGCGAGGCCATCGACACCGCCCTGGCCGCCGCGCCGGCCTGGCAGGCGCTCTCCTTCGACTCCCGCGCCGCGATCTTCCTGCGCGCCGCGGACCTGCTGGCCGGCCCGTGGCGGGAGACCCTCGCCGCGGCCACCATGCTGGGCCAGTCGAAGACCGCCCAGCAGGCGGAGATCGACACCCCCTGCGAGCTGGTCGACTTCCTGCGCTTCAACGTGCACTTCGCCCGGCAGATCCTGGCCGAGCAGCCGATCTCCTCGGACGGCGTGTGGAACCGCACCGACCACCGCCCGCTGGAGGGCTTCGTCTACGCGATCACCCCGTTCAACTTCACCGCGATCGCCGGCAACCTGCCGACCGCGCCCGCGCTGATGGGCAACGTGGTGATCTGGAAGCCGTCCCCCACCCAGCAGTTCGCCGCGCACTACCTGATGCGGCTGCTGGAGGCCGCCGGCCTGCCCAAGGGCGTCATCAACATGGTCACCGGCGACGGCCTGGACGTCTCCGAGGTCGCCCTCAAGCACCCCGCGCTGGCCGGCATCCACTTCACCGGCTCCACCCCGACCTTCCAGCACCTGTGGCGCACCGTCGGCGAGAACATCTCCGGCTACCGCACCTACCCGCGGATCGTCGGCGAGACCGGCGGCAAGGACTTCCTGGTCGCCCACCCGTCCGCCGACAAGGCCGTGCTGAAGACCGCGATGACCCGCGGCGCCTTCGAGTACCAGGGCCAGAAGTGCTCGGCGCTCTCCCGCGCGTACGTCCCGGCCTCGATCTGGGCCGAGATCAAGGACGACTTCCGCGACGAGGTCGAGTGGCTCACGATGGGCGACGTCGCCGACCTGAGCAACTTCATGGGCGCGGTCATCGACGAGCGGTCCTTCGCCAAGAACAAGGCCGCGATCGACCGCGCCAAGGCCGACCCGCAGGTCGAGGTGCTGGCCGGCGGCACGTACGACGACTCGGTCGGCTGGTTCGTCCGCCCGACCGTGCTGGTCTGCCAGGACCCGGCCGCCGAGTACTTCCGGGACGAGTACTTCGGCCCGATCCTCTCGGTGCACGTCTACCAGGACGACCGGTACGACGAGATGCTCGCGCAGATGGAGTCGGTGTCCGCGTACGGCCTGACCGGCTCGATCATCGCCCAGGACCGCGAAGCCGTGCAGCACGCGATGCACGTGCTGCGCAACGCCGCCGGCAACTTCTACATCAACGACAAGCCCACCGGCGCCGTCGTCGGCCAGCAGCCCTTCGGCGGCGGCCGGGCCTCCGGCACCAACGACAAGGCCGGCGCCAAGCAGAACCTGACGCGCTGGACCTCCACCCGCTCCATCAAGGAGACGTTCGTCCCGCCGACGGACTACCGCTACCCGCACATGGGCTGACCGGGCCCGTGTCCCGCGGGGCGGCCACCACCCCGGCCGCCCCGCACCCCCCTTCTCCACCAGCTGATCCGCTTCGCCGGGAGTCCACGATGCTCCGTTCCGCCCTCCTCGCCGCCTCGCGCTCCCCGCAGGTGCGCACCATGGTCGAGAAGTTCCCGCCCACCCACGCGATCGTCGAGCGCTTCGTCGCCGGCGACCGGCTCGACCAGGGCGTGAGCGCCACCGAGGCGCTGGTCGCCAGCGGCCGCAAGGTCACCCTCGACCACCTCGGCGAGGACACCAAGGACGCCGACCAGGCCGCCGGCACCGCCCTCGCCTACGAGCACCTGCTGACCGCCCTCCAGGACACCGGCCTCGCCGCGGACGCCGAGGTCTCCGTCAAGCTCTCCGCCGTCGGCCAGTTCCTCCCCGTGGACGGCGAGAAGATCGCCCTGGAGAACGCCCGCCGCATCTGCCAGGCCGCCGCCGCCGCGGGCACCACCGTGACGCTCGACATGGAGGACCACACCACCACCGACTCCACCCTGGCCATCGCCCGCGAACTGCGCGCCGACTTCCCCTGGCTGGGCGTCGTCCTCCAGGCCTACCTGCGCCGCACCGAGGCCGACTGCCGCGACCTCGCCCACGAGGGCTCCCGGGTGCGCCTCTGCAAGGGCGCCTACAAGGAGCCCGAGTCGGTCGCCTTCCAGGGCAAGCGGGACGTCGACCTCGCCTACGTCCGCGCGCTCAAGGTCCTGATGGCGGGCGAGGGTTACCCCATGGTGGCCTCGCACGACCCCAACATGATCAAGATCGCCGGCCAGCTCGCCGAGTGGAACAAGCGCGACGCCACCTCCTTCGAGTACCAGATGCTCTTCGGCATCCGCCCCGAGGAGCAGCTCCGCCTGGCCGAGGCCGGCAACACCATGCGGGTCTACCTGCCCTACGGCCAGGAGTGGTACGGCTACTTCATGCGCCGCCTGGCCGAGCGCCCCGCGAACCTGACCTTCTTCCTGCGCGCGATGGCCACCCGCGGCTGAGTCGCCGTCCACCGTCGTCCCGGGGCCCGCGGCACTCTGCGCCGCGGGCCCCGGTGCGTCCGGCGGCGCGGCTAGAGCATCGCGGCGGCGGGCTTGACCATGCTGCGGGCGGTCTTGGCGTCGACGTACTCGCCGAGGGCGGTCATCACCCACTCGCCGGAGAACTGGCGGACCAGCTTGCACATGGCGACGCCGGTGTGGGGTTCGGACTGGGCGAGGTCGAAGCGGACGAGTTCCTCCTCGGTGGCGGCGTCGACCAGGCGGCAGTAGGCGTTCTTGATGTCGGTGAACTTCTGGCCGGAGAAGGAGTTGACCACGAAGACCAGGCCGCAGACCTCGGGGGGCAGGCCGCCGAGGTGGACGGTGATGGCCTCGTCGTCGCCGCCGCCCTTGCCGGTGAGGTTGTCGCCGGAGTGGGCGATCGCGCCGTTGAAGACGGAGAGCTTCATGAACCAGGCGGTGTCGATCTTGGCGCGCTGGGCGTCGAAGGCGATCACCGAGGCGTCGAGGTCGATGTTGCGGCCGCGGCCGGCGGGCTCCCAGCCGAGGCCCATCCGGACCGAGGCGAGGAAGGGCCGGCCGGCCTTCTCCAGGGAGACCGAGCCGCCCTTGACCAGGTTGACCCGGCCCTTGTCGAGGGTGATCTTGCCGACGGCGGGGGAGCCGGAGGGCATGGGGGGCGGGGTGGCGGGGCCCTGGGGCGCGGCGCTCGGCCTCGGCGGGGCGGTGGGCGGCGCGGCGGGAGCGGGTGGCGCGGCGGGGACGGGCGGGGCGGCGGGGGAGGAGCCGGTGGCGGCGTCGGCGGTGGTGTCGGCCGGGGCCGCGTCCTCGACCGCGACGCCGAAGTCGGTGGCGATGCCGGCCAGCCCGTTGGCGTAGCCCTGGCCGACGGCGCGGACCTTCCACTCGGCGCCGCGCCGGTAGACCTCGACGACGACCAGGGCGGTCTCCCGGGAGAGCCGCGGCGGGGTGAAGGTGAACAGTTCGCGGCCGGTGTCGGCGTCCCGGACGGTCGCGGTGGGCTCGGTGCCCGCGAAGGTGGCCCGCCGGTCGTCGAGCGAGGCGGTGACCACGATCCGGGTGATCTCCCCGGGCACCGCCGCGGTGTCGACGGCGATCGCGTCGGGGCCGCCGCCGGCCGCCGGGCGGTGCGTGACGCCCGGGCCCTGCGGGGCGTTGAAGAAGACGAAGTCGGCGTCCGAACGGACCTTGCCGGCCGCGGTGAGCAGCAGCCCCGAGACGTCCAGCCGCTCGGGCGCGGCGACTTCGACCACGACCCGGGCCGACCCCAGGGGTGCGTTGCCGCCCTGCGCGAGAACAGTCGTCACGTGCTCCTCCTCGAATCGCCGCCGTCCCCACCCTAGCCAACCCGCCCGGTCCGCCGGGATACGCCGCGAGCGAATCCGGGCCGAACCGGCTTGCCCGCCCCCGGCGGGCTCGGCGAGCATGCGGGCATGCCAGCACTGCAACGATCCGAAGCAACTGTCCGTGCCCGTCTGCTGGAGGTCCGCGGATACGCCGTCGACCTCGACCTGACCGGCGGGCCGGAGCGGTTCGGCAGCACCACCGTGATCCGGTTCGGGTGCGCCGAGCCGGGCGTCGACAGCTTCGTCGACGTCGACCCGGCCGTCCTGCGGCGCGCCGTCCTGAACGGGCGGCCGCTGGACGTGGCGGCCCTGGACGGCAACCGCCTCGCGCTGCCCGGCCTGCGGGCCGAGAACGAACTGCTGGTCGAGGCCGAGATGCGCTACTCGCGCACCGGCGAGGGCCTGCACCGCTACACCGACCCCGCCGACGGTGCGGTGTACGTGTACGCCACCTGCGGGCCCGACCTGGCGGCCAAGGTGTTCGCCTGCTTCGACCAGCCCGACCTGAAGGCGCCGATCACACTGAGGGCCACCGCCCCCGCCGAGTGGACCCTGGTCGGCAACGGCGCCAGGACCAGCGCGGAGGGAGGGCGTTGGGAGTTCGCCCCGACCAAGCCGATCTCCACCTACCTGTTCACCGTGGTCGGCGGCCCGCTGCACTCGGTGCACGGCGAGCACGACGGCATCCCGCTCGGCCTGCACGCCCGCCGCTCGCTGGCCGCCGAACTCGACCGCGAGGCCGCCGAGTTGTTCGAGGTGACGGCCGCCTCGCTGGACCGGCTGCACGAACTCTTCGACGAGCGCTACCCGTTCGGCGAGTACCACCAGGCGTTCGTCCCCGAGTTCAACTGGGGCGCGATGGAGAACCCCGGCTGCGTGGTGTTCCGCGACGAGTTGCTGTTCCGCTCCCCGGCCACCGCGTCCGAGCGCGAGCGCCGCGCCATGGTGGTCTGCCACGAGATGGCCCACATGTGGTTCGGCGACCTGGTCACCATGCGCTGGTGGGACGACCTGTGGCTGAACGAGTCGTTCGCCGAGATGCTCGGCTACCGGATCGCCGCCGAGGCCACCCGCTTCACCGGCACCTGGACCGGCTTCTCGGTGCAGCGCAAGGGCTGGGGCTACGACGCCGACCAGCGCGCCTCCACCCACCCCGTCGCCGGCAACGGCACCCGCTCGGTCGCCGAGGCGATGGTCAACTTCGACGGCATCTCCTACGCCAAGGGCGCCTCCGCGCTGCGCCAGCTCGTCGCCTGGCTCGGCGACGACGCCTTCTTCGCCGGACTCAACGCGTACTTCGCCGACCACCTCTACGGCAACGCCGAACTCCCGGACTTCCTCGCCGCGTTGAGCGCCAGCAGCGGCCGCGACGTGCACGGCTGGGCGGACGCCTGGCTGCGCACCAGCGGCGTCGACACGCTGCGCGCCGAGACCGAGCGCGCCGCCGACGGCACCCTCACCGCGCTGACCGTCGTCAACGAGGGCGGCCGGCCGCACCTGATCGAGGTCGGCGGCTACCGGGTCGAGGACGGCCGGGTCGTCCCGGTCGGCCGCGTCCCGGTCGAACTCGGCCCCGGCCGCCGGGTCGCCGTGCCCGCCCTGGTCGAGGCCGGCGCGACCCTGGTCGTCCCCAACGACGGCGACCTGACCTGGGCCAAGATCCGCCTGGACGCGGACTCCTGGTGGGCCGTCCGGGAGTCGCTGTCGGCGATCGCGGACGACGTCACCCGCGCCGTCCTGTGGGAGCACGCCCGCGACCTGGTCCGGGACGCCGAACTCGACCCCGCCGAGTACCTCGACCTGATGGAACGGCACCTGCCCGCCGAGACCTCCGACAGCATCGTCGAGGCCGTCCTCGCCTTCGCCCGCACCCACGTGGCCGGCCGCTACCTGCCGCCGGCCCGCCGCGCCGAGGGCCTGGCCGCCGTCAGCCGCGCCGCCCGCGCCCTGCTGGCCGGCGACGGTAGCCAGGGCATCCGGCTGGCCGCGCTGCGCGCCGCCGTCGAGAGCAGCGGCGGCGACGACCAACTCGCCGAACTGCGCGGCTGGTTGGCGGGCGACGGGGTACCGGACGGGCTGTCTGTCGGGCCGGAGCTGCGCTGGTCCGGGCTGGCCCGGCTGGCCGCGCTCGGCGCGCTCGACGAGGACGCGATCGCCGCCGAGACGGCCCGCGAACCGGGCAGCGAGGCGGAGTTCGGCGCCGCCCGGGCCCGGGCCGCCCGCCCGGAGGAAGCCGCCAAGGCCCGCGCCTGGGAACTGCTCTTCACCCCCGACGCGGCCTCCAACCGAATCCTGGAGGCCACCGCCCGCGGCTTCTGGGCCTCCGGCGACCCGGACCGGCAGCACGCGTACGCGCTGCGCTTCTTCGAGCGGATCACCGAGGCCGCAGACCGCACCGACACCGTCGCCCGGCTGCTCGGCCAGGCGCTCTTCCCGGTCGCCGAGGCCGCCCCCGACGTGGTCGCCGCCGCCGAGGCGGTGCTCGCCGACCCCGCGCTGACGCCCGCGCTGCGGCGCAACCTCTCCGACGCGACGGACGACCTGCGCCGCACCCGGGCGGTGCGGGCGGCGTTCCGGACGGCGTAGGGGTTCCGTGGCGGCCGGGAGGGGTCGCGGGCGCGTCGTCGCCTGCGGCCCCTCCCGGCCGGCTCCGGCGGTGCGGCCCGCCGGTGCGGCCCGCCGGTGGGGTCAGAAGGTGCCGCGGGCGGTGAGGGCCCGGGCGGTGGGGAGGGCGAAGGCGGAGGCGGTCCAGGTCTCGGGGGTGGCGGCCGCGGCGGGGGTGGGGTCGGCCGCGGCGCCGGTGAGGGTGAAGGTGTAGCTGCCGGGACGCAGCGGGAGGTCCGCGGGGGTGGTGAAGCGGTAGACCAGGGTGTCGCGTTCGAGGGCGATGGTGGCGACCGCGCCGGGGAGGTCGGTGGCGGGGGTGGTGCCGGGGAGGGCGGCCGGGCGGTTGAGGCGGAGCTCGACCTGGAGCGCCGTCATCGCCTCGTCGAGGTCGAGCCGCAGGGTGTGCCGGGTGCCGACCGGGCCCAGCGCGTCGGCCCGGCCGGTGCCGTGCAGGGTGAGGGGCAGCGGGGCGGAGGCGGACGGCGCGGGGGTGCGGGACGGGGCGGCCGACGGGCTCGGGCCCAGCGAGGGCGGCCGGGGGCCCGGGTCGGCCGGGGCGGACGACGCGGACGCCACGGACGGCGCGGGCAGCGTGGAGAGGGAGGGCGCGGGCGAGGGCGACGGACCGGGCACGGGGGTGCCGGCGGGGGAGGGCCCGGGGACGGGGGCGTCGGCGGCCCGGACGGGCGGGGCGGAGGCGGTGACCGCGGCCGGGTGCGGGCTGGTGACGGGGGTGGCACCGCCGTTCGCACCGCCGTTCGCGCCGCCGGTGGTGGCGGGGGCGGCCTGCAGGGTGCTGCCCGGCGCGGGGGCGGTGCTCCCGGTGGGCGAGGCGTCCGGGCTCGGGACGGGCGGCCCGCCGACGGTGACGCCGATGCGGCGGCCGACCTGCTGCTGCTCGTTCAGCAGCCAGGTGGTGGCCAGGCTGATCCCGACCACCGTGGACATCGCCACCGCCGCGCCGGAGAACCGGATGGTGGGCAGCCGCAGCCACCCGCCGAAGGGCCCGGGCCGGCCGTGCCGTCCGGAGCGGCCCGCGCGGACGGGCCCGGGGTGTTCGCGGAGCGCCACCGGGCTCCCCTTCCTTGACAGGTCCGCACACGACGCCGCGGCCCGTGCGCGGCCCGGACGGGCCCGGACGAACGGGGCGGGAGGGACGAGACTACCAGCGGTCTGACGGACCGCCAGATCCCGGGTGAAACCTGTGAGCCGGATCGAGTCCCGTGGCGGACCGGCGAGTTGGCGTACGCCGGTGCCACCGGCGTGGCCTGAACAGGCCACCCGGAACACCCCGTGCAACCCCTGCAACCGTTGCGAGCGGCGGTGCGCCGGAGCACGCTGGTGCGGTACCCAGCCGCTTCGGAGCGATCGTCATGCCGTGCGACCCCCCGCCCGCCCCTTCCGACCAGCCGCTCGCCGCCACCCCCACGGGCGGCGACCGGGACGGGGCCGCCGCGCCCCCCGCGGTGGTCGAGGAGGTGCTGGTCCTGCGGATCGCCCTGGACCAGGACCTGGTCGGCGAGGTGCGCACCCGGTTCCGGTACGCGGCCGCCGCGCCGTACGAGGTGCGGCTGACCTTCCACCTGGGGCGTCCCGACGAGGCGGACTGGGTCTTCTCCCGGGACCTGCTGCGCGACGGCCTGGAATCGCTCAGCGGACAGGGCGACGTCAAGCTGTGGCCGGCGTCCTGCCCCTGCCACGGCGCGACCCTGCACCTGGCGCTGGAGTCCCCGCACGGCAGCGCCCTGCTGGAGGCGTCCCGGCCGCAGGTGGAATCCTGGCTGGAACGCACCTACGCCGTGGTGCCGGACGGCGGCGCGCCCGAACTGCTGCCCAGCGACGAGGAGTTGGCCGAGCTGCTGGCCGGCGGCTGAGCCCCGCCGGGGCGGCCCGGCAGCCGCAGCGCGCCGCGCGCCAAGTCCGCGCGCAGCTCCCGGACGGCCGGGGCGACCGAGCCGGGCAGCAGGTCGTACGGGTCGTCCGGGCCGAGCACGGCGGTCTCGGCGCCGGCCGTCAGCCGGTACGGCCGGGCCGCCAGCAGGGCGCCCAGGTGCCTTCGCAGCCGGGAGAGTTCGGCGCGGACGGTGACGGTGCGGGCCGGGTCGGCGAACAGGGCCTCGGCGAGCCGGGCGGCGCTCAGGCCGTCCCGGTGCAGGGCCAGCAGCAGGAGCAGTTCGGCGTGCCGGGGGCTCGGCGAGTGCGACCAGGCGCCGGCGCTGCCGCGCACCCGCAGCTCGGGGCTCCCGGGGCGGCGCAGGTCCAGTTCCAGGACGGCGGACTCGGCCTGCTCGGCGAGCTCGGCCGGGCGCGGGGCGGCCGGGCGGACCAGCCAGCCGTCGGCCAGCGGCTCCACCGCGCACTCGCCCAGCGTCGGCACCCAGTGCACCCCGCCGACGCCCCAGCTGCCGGGCGGCAGCGCCAGCCGGGGCGGCCCCGGCAGGCCGGTCGCGGCGGCCGTCCAGCCCGCGCCGTCCACCACCAGGGCCGGGCCGCCGAACCGGGCCAGCAGCGGCACCGCGACCGTCCGCAGCCGGTGCAGCGCCTCCAGGTGGCCCGCCCGCAGCTCGGTCTCGGCGAGCCGGGCGGCGGTCAGCGCGAGCTGCCGCAGGTAGGGGTGGTCGCCGGTGGCGGGGCCGCTCAGGCCGACCACCCCGGCGGGCCGGCCGGTGCGCGGGTCGCGGACCGGGACGCCCACGCAGCTCCAGCCGCGGTGGCTGTACAGGTAGTGCTCGGCGGAGTGCACGGTACTGGGGCGGGCGGTCCGGGCGGCCAGGCCGATGCCGTTGGTGCCGACCTCGTCCTCGGACCAGAGCGCGCCCGGCTCGAACCCGATCGCGTCCGCGTCCCGCCGCAGCCGCCGCCCGGTCTCCAGCCACAGGACCCGGGCCTTCGGGTCGGCGACCGCGAGCACCACCGGCGCCTGCTCGCCCGGCGTGAACAGGGCGGAGCGCAGCACCGGCAGCACCTGCTCCAGACCGGTGGCGTGCCGGGTCTCCTCCAACTCGCCGGGACGCAGCCGCCGGACCTCCCGCCCGCGCTCCGGGTCCAGCCCGAGCCCGCGCAGCCGGGCCCAGGAGTCCCCTATCTCCGGCCGGACCTCCGACCGCTGCGGGTGCTCGTGCGCCCGCAGCCGGACCGGTCGGCGGGGCGCCCGGGCGGGCGGCGTGCCGCCGCCTCCGATCCGCTGCATGCCGTCCCCCGTCTCCCGTCCCGCTGCCAGCCTACGGGGGCCGGAGCGGACACGCCGGGGCGCCGGAAAGAGTCGTGCGGGCTTCGGCGGCTGCGGCAGACTGGCCTGTTCCCCGCCGCCGCGTCCCGGGCGCCGCGTCCCGGGCACGCGGGGTGGCGCGCGCGGGGTGATGCGGGCGGGGCGCGCAGGTCGCGGCGGCGGAGTGGCGGCGGAGTGGCGGACGGGCGGGGCGGTGAGCGGCGGCGGGGCCCGGACGGCGGTCGTCACGGCTGCGCGCCGAGCAGTTCGCGCAGCAGGCGTCCGTCCTTCCCGGAGCGGTGGGTGAACCGCCCACCGCGTCCGTTCTGGTACATGTTGTCCCTGTGATCCCGAATGTTCCTCCCCCGCCGACCTGCTCGCCTACGACGGCAGCGGCATCGACGGCGGCCTCTACACCCGGGTCACCGGGTGGGCCGAGTCCGCGCCGCACTGGTTCGACCAGCTGACCAGGACCTGGTCCGCGTACGGCATGGCGGTGTTCGCACTGCTGATGCTCTGGGCCTGGTGGCGGGCCCGGGCCGCCGACTCGGTGGTGATGGCCCGGGTGCTGGCCTCGCCGCTGATCGTGGTGGTCGCCTACCTGGTCAACTCGGTGCTCAAGTCGCTGGTCGAGGAGGTTCGGCCGTGCCGGCAGCTCCCCGGCAGCTTCGTGGTCGAGTCCTGCGCGCCGGCCGGCGACTGGTCCTTCCCCAGCAACCACACGGTGGCCGCGTTCTCCGCCGCCGCCGCGCTCTGGTACGCCGACCGCCGGATCGGCTGGGTCGCCCTGCTGGCCGCCGTGCTGATGGGTGCCTCCCGGGTCTGGGTCGGCGCGCACTACCCGCACGACGTGCTGGCCGCCGCGCTGGTCGGCGTCCTGGTCGCCGTCCCGCTGGCGCTGCTGGCCGGGCGCGCCGCCCCGCTGGTCGACCGGCTGCGGACCGGACCACTGGGGCCGGTCCTGGGCGCCGGGGCGGTCTGAGCGGTCCGGGCGGGTCGCTCGGAGCCCCCGGGAGGGGAGCCGGTCGGAGGCCGGGAACGGGCCGGTCGGAGCCCCTGGAGCGGGGTGCCGGGGGCCCGGTCGATCCGGGCCGGTCGGCCTCTTGTGCCGCCGCGCCGCCCGGGGAGAGCATGTGAGCCGGGCAGGGGTGACTCCCCCGCCCGGCTCGCTTTTTCCTGCAGCTCTGCGGAGGGACGTGCCATGCCGTACCGACTCGACGTCATCCAGGGAAACTGGCCCGCGGACGAGCTCGGGAAGGGGGTGGAGGGCCTGCTCGCGGACAGCACGGTGCTCAGCCTCGCCACCGCCGGACACGAGCGCGGCCCGCACGCCAACCTGGCCTTCTACGCCTTCGACTCCGACCTGGTGCTGTACTTCGTCAGCGAGCGCTCCACCCGGCACAGCCTGCACCTGGCCGAGGAGGCCAGGGCCGCCGCCACCGTCCACCTGCAGCCGCCCGCGTACGGCGAGCAGCTGCGCGGCATCCAGCTCACCGGCAGCGCGAGCGAGGCCTGGGGGCGGCAGGCCGAGGCGGCGCTGACGGCCTACCGCGGCCGCTACCCGGCGTTCGCCGCCGACCCGGAGGTGGCCGCCCAGTTCCTGGCGGGGCGGGGGCCCGCCGCGCTGTACCGCTTCCAGGTGGAGGAGCTGACGGCGGTGGACGAGCCGCGGTTCGGGCGGCGCGAGTACCTGCACGCGCGGGTGCTGCGCTGAGCCGAGCTGTGCTGGGCCGAGCTGCGCTGGGCCGAGCTGTGCTGCGTCGAACCGTGCTGGGCCGAACCGTGTTGGGCCGGGCTGCGCCGGGCTGGACCGGGCCGGGGCGGGCAGGGTGCCTGACGCGTCGGGCTGGCCAGGTTGTATGGACAACTCTTGCGGGCGGTTCACCTTCCCGAAGGGAGGTCGACGCCCGGCGGCCACCTCGACGCCCGAGCCTGTCCGCATGAGAGTCATCGTCGTAGGAGCGGGCGTGCTGGGCACCATGCACGCCTGGCAGGCCGTCGAGCGCGGTCACGAGGTCGTCCACCTGGAACGCGAGACCGAGGCCCGCGGCGCCTCCGTCCGCAACTTCGGCCTGGTCTGGGTCAGCGGCCGGGCCGCCGGGCCGGAGCTGGAGACCGCGCTGCGCGCCCGCGAGCTG
The DNA here is from genome assembly GCF_948472415.1 of Kitasatospora fiedleri. Lineage (NCBI taxonomy): Bacteria > Bacillati > Actinomycetota > Actinomycetes > Kitasatosporales > Streptomycetaceae > Kitasatospora > Kitasatospora fiedleri. The sequence continues at coordinate 5,657,906 of NZ_OX419519.1, forward strand.
TGGGAGCGGATCGGCGAGCGCGTCCCCGGCCTGTGGTTCCGGCCCAACGGCTCGCTCACCCTGGCCCGTACCGAGGCCGAACTCGCGGTCGCCGAAGCCGCGTCGAAGCTCCCCGACGCCGAGGCCCGCGGCTACCGGCTGCTCGACCCGGAGCAGGTCCGCGCCCTCAACCCCGCGCTGCGCGGCGAGTTCCTGGCCGGCCTGCACTGCACCCGGGACGCCGCCGTCGAACCCCGCGTCGCCCAGCCCGCGCTGCGCGCCGCGCTGGAGGCCACCGGCCGCTACACCTTCCTGCCCGGACGCGAGGTCCGCGACCTGGTCGGCGACCGCGCCGTCCGCGACGACCACGGGCAGCTGCACGAGGGCGACCTGGTGATCCTGTGCACCGGCGCCTGGCTCGGCGGCCTGGTCCGCGAACTCGCCCCCGACCTGCCGGTGCGCCGGGTCCGCCTCCAGATGATGCAGACCGACCCGCTCGGCGAGCCGCTCACCACCTCGGTCGCCGACGGCGACTCCTTCCGCTACTACCCGGCCTTCGCCGGACCCGAGCTGGACGCCCTGCGGGCCGGCCAGCCGCAGCCCCCCGTCGCCGAACAGCACCGGATGCAGCTGCTGATGGTGCAGCGCCGGGACGGCGGACTCACCGTCGGCGACACCCACGAGTACGACCAGCCGTTCGGCTTCGACGTGGTCGAGGACCCGTACGACCACCTCGCCGAGGTCGCCGGGGAGCTGCTCGGCCGCCCGCTGCCCCGCGTCCGCCGCCGCTGGGCCGGGGTCTACGCCCAGTGCACCGACCCCGCCCTGGTGGTCCACCGCCAGCGGCTCGCCGACACCGCCTGGCTGGTCACCGGCCCCGGCGGGCGCGGCATGACCTGCTCCCCGGCGATCGCCGAGACCACCGCGGACGCCGCGGGCCTCTGAGCCGGCGGCCCGCCCACCCGGGGCCCGGGGGCCCCGGCACCGACGTCAACGTACCTGCGTGACAAGAAGGTTGGACATGAACGCGCACGATGTGACCCTGGTGGTGCTCGACATGGCGGGCACCACCGTCGCCGACGACGGCCTGGTGGAGCTGGCGTTCGACGCCGCCGCCCGCACCCAGGGGGTCGAGACCGGGAGCCCCGAGCACGCCGCGATGCTGGCGCACGTCCGGGCCACCATGGGGGAGTCGAAGATCTCCGTCTTCCGGCACCTGTTCGGCGACGAGGACCGGGCGCAGGGCGCCAACCTGGCCTTCGAGGCCGCCTACGAGGACCTGGTCGACCAGGGCCGCTGCGAGGCGCTGCCCGGCGCCGCCGAGGCCATCGCCGAACTGCGCGGGCGGGGGCGGAAGGTGGCGCTCACCACCGGCTTCGCCCGCACCACCCAGGACCGCATCCTGGCCGCGCTCGGCTGGCAGGACATCGCCGACCTGACGCTCTGCCCGCCGACGCCGGCCGCGGCCGCCCCTACCCCGACCTGGCCCTCACCGCGCTGCTGCGCACCCGCACCGACTCGGTCCGGCAGGTCGCGGTGGCCGGCGACACCGGCTACGACATGCTCACCGGCAGCCGGGCCGGCGCCTCGGTGGTGGCCGGCGTGCTCACCGGCGCGCACGACGCGGACCGGCTGCGCGCCGACGGCGCCACCCACGTGCTCGCCTCGGTCGCCGAGCTGCCCGCCCTGCTGGCCGCCCGCTGACGACCGCCCGCTGACGGGGTCTCACTCCGCCACCACCGCCCGGCCCCGACGACGCCCCGGGGCCGGGCGGTACTGGTCCGCGCGGCTTTTGCGTGGTTATCTGATGGCATGTTGCGGTCACTGCGTTCGCTCGGAGTGCTCACCCTCGGACTGGCGCTGCTCACCGGCTGCGGCTCCTCGGGCAGCGGCGGCGGCGCCCCGTCCGGCAGCGCCGGGACGGCGACCGGCGGCGCCCGACCCACCGGGAGCAGCCCGCCCGCCGGCCCGAGCCCCAGCCCGACGCCCTCCCCGACCCCGACCCCGACCCCCAGCCCCACCCCCACGCCCACCCGGTCCAGCGCCGCGCCGACCACCGGCCCGAGCGACGCGCAGCTCGCCGGGCAGCGGATCGTCTACTCGTACCCCGGCACCACCGTCCCCGACACGCTGCTCCAGCGGGTGCGCGAGGGCCGGGCCGCCGGGGTGATTTTCTTCGCCGAGAACGTCGGCAGCGGCGGCGACGCGCTGCGCACCGCCGTCAACCGGCTGCGGGAGGCCGAGCAGCAGAGCCCCAGCCCGCGCCCGCTGCTGCTGATGACCGACCAGGAGGGCGGCGTGGTCCGGCGGGTGCCCGGCGGGCCCGCGCAGTCCGCCAAGGACGTCGGCCGCTCCGCCGACCCGACGGCCGCCGCCACCCGGACCGGCGACGAGGCCGCCGCCGCGCTCGCCGCCTTCGGCCTCAACCTCAACCTCGCGCCGGTGCTGGACGTCTACCGCACCCCCGGCGACTTCGCCGACTCCGCGCAGCGCTCCTACAGCACCGACCCGGCCACCGTCGGCAGGCTCGGCTCCGCCTTCCTCAAGGCCCAGCAGGGCGCCGGGGTGGCCGCCACCGCCAAGCACTTCCCCGGCCTCGGCAGCGCCCCCGCCGGGGCCAACACCGACGAGCAGCCCGTCACCCTGGACACCTCCCTCGACCAGCTGCGCACCGTCGACGAACGCCCCTACCGGGACGCGATCGCCGCCGGCGTCCAGCTGGTGATGTTCTCCTGGGCGGTCTACCCGGCCCTCGACCCCGGCACCCCCGCCGGGATGTCCGGCACGATCGTCCGCGACGAGCTCCGCACCCGCCTGCACTACCAGGGCGTCACCATCACCGACGCGATCGAGGCCAAGGCCCTCGACCCGGTCGGCGGCACCCAGCAGCGCGCCCTCGCCGTCGCCCGCGCGGGCGTCGACCTGCTGCTCTGCTCCGGCCGGGACGTCGCCCAGGGCGACGCGGCGGCCGCCGCGCTGGCCTCGGCGCTGGCCTCGGGGCAGCTCGACCGGAAGGACTTCACCGCCTCCGCCCAGCGGGTCGACGCGCTGCGCGGCACGCTCAAGTAGCGGGCGGCCGTCAGAGCACCAGCGCCAGCAGCACCGCCGCCACGGCGACGAGCACCAGGGTGAGGCGGAACGCGGCCACGTGCGCGGGCCGTTGGGGGCGGAGGTCGGCCTCGGCGTGGTGCCGCCGGGCGGGCCGACGGCCGACCGGCGCGACCGGTGCGGGGGCCGGCGGGCCGACGGTCGCGGGCGCCGGGGCCGCGGCGTCCTCCCGGTGCTCCGGCCAGTCGGGGTCGGTGCCGGTGGCCGCCCGGTACAGGGCGGCCAGGCGGCGGCGGGCGGTCGGGGTCGGCGGCGGGCGGCGCGCCGGGTCCGGCCAGCGCAGCACGGCCAGGCGGCGGGCCGGGTCGCGGAAGCGCCGTTCGAAGGCGGCCAGTTCGAGGCCGGACAGCTCCTCGTCCAGGTAGTTCCAGCGCCCGCACTCGTCCAGCCGCCCGGTCCGCCGGTACGCGTCGGCGAGGCGGCGGCGGGCCGCCAGGTCGGTCGGGTCGTTCGACAGCAGGCCGTGCAGCCGGCGCAGGGCCAGCGGCTCGCGGCCCTCCCGCAGGTCGGCCGCAGCTCTGACCAGGGTGGATTCGACACTCACGGCCCCGGATTCTGCTGGTCCGCCCCGGCTGCGGTCAACCGGATTCGGGCAGGTCAGTGGGTGGAGCGGAGGTTGAGCAGCACCACGCCGGCGATCACCAGGGCGAGGCCGCACCACTGGAGGCGGCCCAGCGCCTCGCCGAAGAAGCACGCGCCGATCGCCGCGACGGCGGCGGTGCCCGCACCCGACCAGACCGCGTACGCGACCGAGACGGGTATGTGCTTGAGGGCCCGGCCGAGCAGGGCGAAGGAGAGCGCGTAGCCGACCGCGACGGCCAGGCTGGGCCACAGCCGGGAGAAGCCGTCGGTGAGCTTGAGCAGGCTGGTGGCGCAGACCTCGCTGGTGATCGCCAGGGCGAGCAGCAGGTACGGCATCAGCGGGCGGGGGAGAGCGCGGCGAGGAAGGGGAGGTCGGCGTCGGCCAGGCTGTCCAGCACGGTGGTGCCCTGCGCGCTGGGGATCGGGACGGCGGACGGCACCGCCAGCACCGGGCAGCCCGCGGCGCGGGCGGAGGCCACGCCGGTCGGGGTGTCCTCGACGGCGACGCAGACGGCCGGGGCCAGGCCCAGTCGGGCGGCGGCGGCCAGGTACGGGTCGGGGGCGGGCTTGGTGCGGGGGGTGTCCTCGGCGGCGAGGGTGGTGCTGAACCAGTGCGGGCCGATGGCGCGCAGCACCAGGTCGACCACCCGGCGCGGGGACGCCGAGACCAGGGCGGTCGGGACGTCCGCGTCGCGCAGCGCGGCGAGCAGCGCGAGGGCGCCGGGGCGGGGGACGACCTCGGCCCCGACCTTGGCGGCGAAGGAGTCGTTCAGGTGCGCCACCAGGTCGGCCTCCGGGCGGGAGGTGCGGCTGCTGCGGTGCAGGTGGGCGGCGGTGTGCTCGACCGCCTGGCCGAGGACGTCCGGGAGGTCGGCGTCGGTGAGGGTCAGGTCCAGCTCGGCGGCGAGTTCGGCCGCGGCCTGCCACCACAGGTGCTCGGTGTCGACCAGGGTGCCGTCCATGTCGAACAGGACGGCGGCGGGGCGGGGTGCAGGCATGGCGGTACCTTACGGGGTGGTTTCGGGCGCGCGGGCCGTGCGGGGCAGGCGGGGCAGGCAGGGCAGGCGGGGCGCGCGAGGTGTCGGGGGCAGGCGGGGCGGGACCCGGGGCGCGGTCCTCGACCGGTGGCCGCCCGCTCCGCGCGGTTCCCCGCGCCCCGGTCGGTGCCGGGGCGCGGGGGCCCGGGGTCAGGGGCGGGCGACCGGGGCGCGGTCGACCAGGACGGGGCGGTCGGGGAGGACGAGGGTGGCGCGGCTGCCGAGCGGCAGGGTGGCGGCGGCCTCGGTGGGGAGGTCGGACTTGATCTCGGTGCCGTCGGCCAGGCGCACGGTGAGGCGGGTGACGGCGCCCAGGAAGGAGGCGGCGACCACCAGGGCGGTGCCGTCCTCGGCGGGGGCGAGTTCGACGTTCTCCGGGCGGACCAGGACGTGCAGCTCGCCGTCGGCGGGCAGGGCGCCGTCCACGGGGTGGCGGCGGCCGAGCACCTCGACCTCGCCGTCGGCGGTGCGCGAGCACGGGATGCGGCTCATGGTGCCGACGAACTCGGCGACGAACGCGGTGGCCGGCCGGGAGTACAACTCCGAAGGGGTGGCGCACTGTTCGAGGCGCCCGGCGCGCAGGACGGCGACCCGGTCGGCCATCGAGAGGGCCTCCTCCTGGTCGTGGGTGACGAACAGGGTGGTGATGCCCAGCCCCTGCTGGAGGCGGCGGATCTCCTCGCGCAGCGCGAGCCGGACCTTGGCGTCGAGCGCGGAGAGCGGCTCGTCCAGCAGCAGGACGCGCGGCTGGAGGGCGAGCGCGCGGGCCAGCGCGATGCGCTGCTGCTGGCCGCCGGACATCTGGTGCGGGTAGTGCGCGGCGCGCTGCGGGAGGCCGACGAGTTCCAGCAACTCCTGGGCGCGGCGCAGCCGTTCGGCCTTGCCGACGCCGCGCATCCGCAGCCCGAAGGCGACGTTGTCGGCGGCGGTCAGGTGCGGGAAGAGGCTGTAGGACTGGAACACCATGCCGGCGTCGCGCCGGTGGGCGGGGATGCGGGTGATGTCCTCGCCGTCGACCAGCACCTCGCCGGAGTCGTGGGTCTCGAACCCGGCGAGGACGCGCAGCGCGGTGGTCTTGCCGCAGCCGGACGGGCCGAGCAGGGCGAGCAGTTCGCCCGGGCGGACCGTCAGGTCAAGGCCGTCCAGGGCGGTGGTGGTGCCGAACGTCCGCCGCAGCGAACGGAATTCGACGGTGGCGCCGCCGGTGGCGGCGTCCTGGGCGAGGGGGGCGGTGGCGGTGCTCATGGGTGGCGGTCTCCGGGAGCGGTCAGGAGGTGGCGGCGGTCTGGTGGCGGCGCTCGCGGCCGGCGGCGGCCAGCAGGAGCAGCAGCACCCAGGTGATCAGCAGGCTGAGCACGGACACCGCGACGGACATCTGGCCCCGGCTGTTGCCGACCGAGTAGATCCACACCGCGAAGGGCTGGTAGCCGAGGATCGAGGCGGTGGTGAACTCGCCCAGGACCAGGGCCAGGGTGAGGAAGGCGGCGTTCAGCAGCGCGCCGCGCAGGTTCGGCACGATCACCGAGAGGACGGCCCGCGGCCAGCTCGCGCCGCAGTTGCGGGCGGCCTCGACCAGGGTGCGCACGTCCACGGCGCGCAGCCCGGAGTCCAGGGCGCGGTAGGCGAGCGGCAGCGCCATCAGCACGTACGCGATCACCAGGACGAGCGGGAACTCCGGCCGCTGGACGAACACGAAGGTCTGGAAGAGCGGCGTGTCCATCAGGTGGTCCGGGCCCCAGCGCAGCACGCCGATCAGGCCGGCGGTCAGCGCGACCGGCGGCACCACCAGCGGCAGGGTGCAGACCACTTCGAGCACCGGGCGCAGCCGGGGCGAGCCGAGCCGGACCGCGATCATCGCGGGCACCAGCAGGAGCAGCAGCACCACGACGGTGACGGCGGCCAGCTCCAGGGTGAGCACCAGGCTGTCGGTGAAGCCGGGGGCGGAGAGCAGGCCGGTGTACGCCTCGAAGGAGATCCCGTTGACGTCGTCGATCGAGAACCAGACCGAGGCGGCCAGCGGGACCGCGAAGTACAGGCCGGCCAGCAGCAGGACCGCGCCGCGCCAGACCCGCAGGCGGGAGATCAGCTGAGCCATCGGGCACTCCGGCGCTGGAGGGGCAGGTAGACGGCCATCACCAGGACGGCCACGACGATCATGTCCAGGCTGAGCGCCAGCGCCAGGTTGCCCTGGCCGACCAGCACGTTGCCGGAGAGCGCGTCGGCGATCTGGCGGCTGATCAGCGGGACGGTCGCGCCGACCATCGCGGCGGCGGTGGCGTACGCGGCGAACGCCGAGCCGAACAGCAGCACGAAGCCGCCGAGCAGCGAGGGGAACAGGATCGGCAGCGCGACGTGCCGCCAGTACTGGAGGGCGGTGGCCCGGTTGTTCTGGGCGGCCTCGCGCCACTGCACCCGCAGGCCCTCCAGCGCGGGGGTGATGGTGAGCACCATCAGCGGCACCAGGAAGTACAGGTAGGTGACGGTCAGGCCGGTGAAGCTGTACAGCGACCAGCCGTGGTCGGTCAGGTGGAACAGCTTGGTCAGCTCGCCCGCGTTGCCCAGGGTGGCGACGAAGGCGAACGCCAGCGGCAGGCCGCCGAAGTTGGCGAGCACGCCGGAGGCGGTCAGCACCGCCTCGCGCAGCAGCCGGAACCGCGAGGTCAGCACGGCCTGGGCGATCGGGACGCCGAGCACGGTGCCGATCAGCGCGGTCAGCGCGGACAGCTTCACGCTGGAGACCAGCGCCGTCCAGTACGCGCCCTGCACCGAGTCGGTCAGGTTGGCGGTGGTGAACGAGCCGGCGCCGCTCTCCGCGTCGCTGGAGACGGTGAACGCCCCGGTGACGATGGCGACGGCGGGCAGGCCGAAGCCGACTAGGAAGAAGGCCAGCAGCGGCACGGTGGCCAGCCAGGAGCCGCCGCGCAGCGGGCGGCGCCGGACGGGCGGCGGGGTGGGGGAGGCGGTGGCGGTGCCGGGAGCCCCCGGGCCGCCGCTGGGGTCAGCGGCGGCCGGGGTCGGCACCGGGGTGGGAGCCGTGGTCATGTCGGTGATCAGCCCGCGATGGCCTTGGCCCAGTTGTCGGTCACGACCTTCTTGGCCGCGTCGACCTGCTCCGGGGTGGGGAAGGTGGTGAAGGGCTTCTCGACGACCGGCAGCTTGGCCGCGGCGGCGGTGTCCAGGGTGCCGTCCGCCTTCATCGCGTCGAACAGCGCCGGGGTGGCGTAGCCGCCGAGGAAGCCGTTCTGGCCCTCGGCCGAGTACAGGTACTCGATCCACAGGCGGGCCGCCGCCGGGTGCGGGGCGTCCTTGTTGATGGCCTGGCTGTAGTACTGGGCGTAGGAGCCGTCGCTGGGCACGGCCACCTGCCAGTCGATGCCCTTGTTCTTGAACTCGTCGGTGTAGCCGGCGTTCAGGTACGACCAGTCGATCGAGATCGGGGTCTCGCCCTTCTCGATGGTGGCCGGGGTGGACTCGACCGGGTTGAAGTTGCCGGACTGCTTCAGCTTGGCGAAGAAGTCGATGCCGGGCTGGACGTTGTCCAGCGAGCCGCCGTTGGCCAGCGCGGCCGCGTACACGCCGCCGAACGCCGAACCGGACTTGGTCGGGTTGCCGTTCAGCGCGACCTGGCCCTTGTACTCCGGCTTGAGCAGGTCGGCGAAGGTCTTCGGGCAGACGGCGACCTTCTTGGCGTCGCAGCCGATCGAGACGTAGCCGCCGTAGTCGTTGACCTGGAGGCCGTTCGGGTCCTTCATGGTGGCGGGGATCTTGTCGAAGCCGGCCACCTTGTAGGGGGCGAGGATGCCCTCCTTGGCGGCGGACAGCGCGAAGGCCGAGCCGAGGTCGACGGTGTCCGGGGCGCGGTCCTGGCCCTTGCGGGACTTGATCGCGTTGATCTCGTCCTGGCTGGAGCCGTCCGGGTTCTCGTCCTCGATCTCGATGCCGTACTTCGCCTTGAAGTCGTCCATCAGCTTGCCGTAGTTGGCCCAGTCGCGCGGGAGGGTGATGACGTGCAGCTTGCCCTCCTTCTTCGCGGCGGCCACCAGGCCGTCCATGCCGCCGAAGTCGGCCAGCGAGGTCGCGGTCTTCGCGTTCACCGCGCCGCCGCCGGCCTTGGCGGCCTCGCCGGACGTGGCGGACGAGCCGGCGGAGCCGCAGGCGGAGAGGGAGAGCGCGGCAGCGGTCAGCACGGCCGCGAGGGCGGCGGCGCGGTGGCGGTGCACGGTCACGGGAGGGTCTCCTGGAGGAAGTGGAGCTGCAGAGATCACGAGGGGTGTGCGGTGCGCGGCGCGTCCGGTTGTCCGGCCAAGTTGGCCAGCCAACTTCCGTCGCCGGAAGCAAGTACGCCCGAAGCCGGTGACGGGAAGGTGAACGGACGGCCCAGGACGGGGGTCGGCTGCGGGAACGGTCGCGCCCGGGTCGGGCCGCCCCGGCCGCACGGGCTACAGTCAGTGGTGTACGCGCGGTCACGCGCAGGACACGGCCCAATCTCCGTACCAGCCAAGGGAACTCGACGCACGTGGCACTCGACCAGGACCGCGCCGCCGGCTCGCTCTACCGCAAGGTGGCCGCCGACCTGCGCGAGGCGATCACCTCCGGCTCGTTCGGCGAAGCCGGACGCCTGCCGGCGGAGGGCGCCCTCGCCGAGCAGTACGGCGTCTCCCGCGGCACCGTCCGCCAGGCCCTCGCCATGCTGCGCGCCGACGGACTGGTCACCTCCCGCCGCGGCACCCGCCGGGTCGTCCTCGGCAGCGCCCGGGTCCAGTCCTTCTCCGAACTGCTCTCCTTCACCCACTGGGCCCGCTCGATGGGCGAGGAGCCCGGCGGCCGGCTCGAATCGCTGATCCGCCGCCCCGCCGACGCCGCCGAACGCGAACAGCTGCGCCTCGACCCCGGCGCCGAGGTCTACGTGACGCTCCGGCTGCGCACCCTCTCCGGCGTCCCCGTCATGGTCGAGCGCACCGTCTACCCGCCCCTGGTCGGCGAACTGGTCGCCCAGCTCCCGCCCGACGTGGTCTCGCACACCGAACCCCTGCGCGAGCACGGCATCCTGTTCACCGACGCCGACCACACCATCGACGTGGTCGCCGCCAACGCCGACGACGCCCGCCTGCTCACCTGCCGCCGCGGCAGCCCGCTGCTGCGCGAGAAGCGCCGCACCACCGACCCCACCGGCACCCCCGTCGAGTGGTCCCAGGACCGCTACCTGCCCGGCACCGTCGCCTTCTCCATCCACAACTCGCTGGCCTCCTCCGCCCTCTCCCGGCACGCCCGCGACGACGACTGAGAACGTTGGCCGAAAACCAGGTGCCGCCCGGACCGCCCGGAGTGACAATCGCCGGATGACCGACATCACGCGCATCGACCCGGCGGAACTCCACCCCACCTCCGGCTACGCGCACATCACCGTGGTGGAGGCGGGGCGCACCGCGCACCTGGCCGGGCAGTGCCCGCTGGACGGCGAGGAGAAGCTGGTCGGCGCGGGGAGCCTGGACGCCCAGATCGACCAGGTGGTGGCCAACTCGATGACGGCGCTGGCCGCGATCGGCATCGGGCCTGAGCGGGTGGTGCGCTCGGTGGTCTACGTGGTCAGCGACCGCAGCGAGGTCCTCGCCGGTGCCTGGGACCGGTTGACCGCCTCTCCGCTCGCCCCGGCCCTCACCACCGCCTCCACCCTGCTCGGCGTCACCGCCCTCGGCTACACCGGCCAACTGGTCGAGATCGACCTGACGGCGGCGCTGCCGGGCTAACTGCGGGCCAGCACGGCCTCCGTCCAGCGCCGCAGCTGGGCCAGCAGGGCGGTCAGCCGGCGGACGCCGCCCGGGAAGGCGGGCAGCAGCAGGACGGCGGGCAGGCAGGCCGCCGTCACCAGGACGACCGGCAGCAGGGCCAGCGCCACGATGACCGGGCGCTGGCAGGCCGCCAGGGCGCGGACGACTTCGGTGAACATCAAGGTGCCTTTCGCTGCGGGCCGTTGCGGGTTCCCCCTACTCTTCGGGGAGGCCGGGCGTTGCGCCAGACGCAACGGATTGCCGATGTCCGACAACGGGGGAGGGCGGGCGATGGCACTCGAACTGCCGGGCGGGGAGCCGGAGGTGGCGGCCTTCACCGCCTTCCTCGACCAGCTGTTCCGGGCCCTGGGCGTCTCGCTCACCCGGTACGCCGCCCGGTGCAGCCGCGACAAGGGCAGTGTCTCGCGCTACCTGAGCGGGGCGCGGATTGCCCCCAAGGACTTCGTCGACGAGCTGCTGGGCCAAGTCGCCGCGACCACCGGGCAGTCGGTCTCCCCGGACGTCCGGGAGCACGCCCACCGGCTGCGGATGGCGGCGTTGCGGGTGCGCAACGCCGCCCGGCACGAGGTGGAGGAGCTGCGCGACCGGCTCGGCGCGGCGGAGCGCGAACTCCAGCTGGCGGGCGTCCGGGAACGGCACCTGCTGCGCTCGCTGGAGGCCACCGAGGCGCAGGCCGCGCAGGCCGAACAGCGCTACCGGCAACTGGAGGCCGACCGGGCCGCCGCCCGCTACGACCCCGGCCCCGGCGGGCTGGAACGCCGCTCGGACGGCTCCGGCGCCGAGTACGCCCGGGAGGAACTGCGGGCGTTGAAACGCGAGTTGGACCTGCTGCGGGCCGAACTCGCCCGGGCTCAGTCGCTCCGCCGCGACGCCGAGGAGCAGTGCGTCCGGCTGGAGGCCCGCCTGCTCGCCGCCGAGGCCGCGCTCGTCACCCAGCGGGCCCGCCAGGAAAGGGAGTTCGGCTACCGGGCGGAGCTGGAGTCGCCCGCGGCGGTGCTCACCCGGGAGTTCGCCCGGACGGTCGGCACCGGGGCCGACCCGGAGACCACGGCCGCCGAACTGTGCGCGGTCTTCGTGCCGGGCTGGGCCGCCGCGGCCACCGTCGAGGTGCGGACCGCGTTCGTCGACGACGAGGAGTCGCCGGACGGCTGGACCCCGGACGCCGTCCTCCTGCACCGGCTCGCCGCCGCCGGGGAGCCGCCCGACGGCCCGGCCCGCGGCCAGGTCGCCGTGCCGCGCGGACAGGTCGAACGACCCCTGCGGGAGGGCGCCCCCGCGCACGCTGACCTGCCCGAACAGCCTTTGCTGGCACTGCCGTTGGCTGTCCGGGGCGAGGTGTTCGGGGTGCTCCGGCTGGCCGGCGGCACGGGCCGGGCGGCGTACGGGCGGGCCGAGACCGAGCTGCTGGCCGGGCTGGCGGAGCGCGGGGCGCTGCTGCTGGACAGCGCCCGGCTGCACCGGGCGGAGGCCCGGCTGGCGCGGGCCCTCCAGCGGTCGATGATCCCGAGCACCCTGCCGGGCGCGCCCTGGGTGCGGCTGGCGCACCGCTTCCGGCCGGGCGAGCACCGGGACGGGGCCGGCGGCGACTGGGTCGACGCCGTCCCGCTGCACGGCAACCGGATCGCCCTGGTGGTCGGCGCCGTGCTGGGCCACGGCCTGCCCGCCGTCCAGGCGATGAGCCGGCTCCGGGCCGGGGTGCAGGCCTTCACCCTGCTGGACGTGCCCCCCGCCCGGCTGCTGCGGCACCTGGACGACCTGGCCCAGCGCCTGGGCGACGACCACCTCGCCACCTGCCTGTACGCGGTCTACGACCCGGTCGCCCGCACCTGCGAACTCGCCACGGCCGGCCACCTGCCGCCCGTCCTGCTGCACCCCGGCGGCGGCTCGACGGAGGTCGCCCTGCCCGCCGGCGCCCCGATCGGGGTCGGCGGCGTCCCGTTCACCGCCCGCACCATCGAGGTGCCGGACGGCTCCGCGCTGGTGCTGTGCACCGGCCGTCAGGTCGAACTGGCGGACCACTGCGCGAAGTTGATCGGGTCGGGGTGGTCGCCCGAGCAGCTGTGCGACGTCGCCTTCGAGGCGCCGGGCGCGGCGGAGCGCCGGGACGACCTCGCCGTGCTGGTCGCCGCGTTCGACGGCGCCCGGCGGGTGAGGGCGGCCCGCTACGAGGTGTGGCCCCGGCCGCGCGACGTGCCGCTGATCCGGCGGCTGGTGCGGAGCCAACTCGTCGAGTGGGAACTGGAGTTCATCGCCGACACCGCGGAACTGCTGATCGGCGAACTGGTCACCGACGCGGTGGGGGTGGCGACGAGCCCGATCGGGCTGTACCTGGTGGCGACCGACCGCCTGCTGGTCGAGATCACCGACGACCACCGCGAACTGCCCGACCTGGAGGCCGTCGAACCGTACGGCGAGGAGGGGACCGGCCGGGGCCTGCTGCTGCTGAGCAGGCTCGCCGACCGGTGGGGCGCCGAGCACAGCTTCTTCGGCCGGAAGGTCTGGTTCGAGCTGGCCCTCGTTCGCGGCTAGCGCATCAACTCCAGTAGCAGCGGCCGGAACTCGGCGAAGGAGGGGGTCTCGGCGGCCGGGTCCTTGGCGGCCTCGTCCCAGCGGCGGACGGCGACGGCGTCGGCATGGCGGGGGTGGGCGGCGAAGGCGGCGGCCTCGGCCGGGGGCATCGGGCCGCCCTGGAGGGCCAGGGTGCGGACGGAGGCGGGGGAGAGGCGGGCGGCGTAGCCGGGCTCGGTGGCGCACAGGTAGCGCTTGGCGTCGACGTGCAGACGGACCGGCTCGGTGACGGCAGGCGGGAAGTACGGGGCGAGCCGGGCGGCGGCGGTCGCGCCGTGGCGGTTGTCGGTGCCGGCCATCAACTCCAGCCCGCTGCCCCGGAAGTGGCCGATGTCGTGCAGCAGGGCGGCGGCCACCAGCGCGGGCGGGGCGCCGGCGGCGCGGGCCAGGGCGGCGGCCTGGAGCATGTGCGCGGCCATGGTGACGGCCTCGCCGAGGTACTCGCCGGCGCCCTCGCCCTCGAACAGGGCCTCCAGTTCGTCCAGGGCGGCGGTGTTCCGGCGCAGCACGGCGAGGGTGGAGGAGAGCGCGTCGAGGTCGGCGTAGCAGCCCTGGAGGTGGCGGTGGCCGGTGCCTTCGCCGGTGCTGCGGTCGTGGCTTTCGCCGGTGCCTTCGCCGGTGCTGCGGTCGTGGCTTTCACCGCTGGCGAAGGCGGTGCGGGCGTGCAGCAGCCGGGTGTTGTCGAAGAGTAGGCAGTCGCCGGGGGCGAGCCGGAAGTCCAGGCGCAGCTCCGGGCGCAGGGTGATCGCGGCGAAGTGGCGGTAGGCGGCGTAGAAGGCGTCCAGTTCGGCGGGGGCCAGGCCGCGCAGCGTCCCGGTGGAGCGGTTGTTGAAGCGGACCTCGCGGATCGCGCCGCGCGGGTCGAGCCCGATCAGCGGCCGCTCGGCGGAGAGTTCGGCGCCGCGGTCGCGGTAGCGGAACGGCACCGGCGTGCGGGTGAGCAGCGCGAACGCGGCCGGGTCCTCGTCCCGCAGCAGGGCGGCGGCGCGGAAGCCGTCGACCAGGCCGGAGTCGCCGCCCTCGGCGTCGTTGCGCAGGCAGTGCAGCAGTTGCAGGGTGGGCACCGGGTCCCGGTAGGGGTTGTCGGTGTGCGGGGCGATGGCGGCGCCGGTGAAGGCCAGGTTCGCCGGGTCGGGCTCGACCCGGACGTCGAACAGCTCGCCGTAGTTGGTCTCCCGGACGTAGCCGAAACTCCGTGCCACGGCCAGCACCCGGCCCTCCTCGACCGGGACGCCGCGCAGCAGCGCGAAGCCGGAGCGGCGGACGGCGGCCAGCACGGCGATCCGCTCCTCCGGGTCGGCCAGGTACCCGGCCCAGTCGGCCTCGGGCAGGCCGTGGGCGAAGTCGGCCGCCTCCCACAGCCGCTTGGCGTGCTCGGTGCGCTCGTCGGGGCCGGCGGGCGCGTCCCACCCGGCCGGGTAGTGCGAGCGGTGGCCGTCGGACCACAGCACTGTCAGACCGGCGGCGTCCTCGACCGCCTCGGCGGCGGCCAGGTCGTCCGGCAGGTCGCCGATCTGGAACAGCTTCTGCCCGCCGCGCGGGTCGCGGCAGTCGGCGCACGGGCAGTTGTCGCGCAGCCAGTACGGGTGGGGCACGGACATCGGGCAGCCTCCAGGTGTACCGGAAGTTGTACAGCCAACTTCGCGGGCTGCCCAGCCAAGACCCCATGGGCGTACGCCACCCGCCCGCCCGGTGAACGGCGGACCACCGGCGGCCGAACCCTGTCACCGCCGGGGGCTACCCTTCCGGGCATGACGCTCGACCTCGCCCGCGACCTGCCCGCCGCCCTCGCGAACCGCGCCGCCGCCTGGCGGCTGATCGCCGAGATCGCCGCCTTCTGGGGCACCCCGCTGCGCCCCGGGACCGGAACCGGAGTCGGGACCGGGGCCGGAACCGGAGTCGGCGTCGGAACCGCGACCGGAGCCGACGCCGGACTCGAAGCCGAACTCGACGCCGCCGAGGCCCGGTTGGGTCTGCGCCTGCCCGCCGCGCTGCGCGAGGCGCACCGGCTGATCGGCGACCGGCCCGACCTCACCAGCAACCACGACACCCTGCTGCCGCCCGCGGAGCTGTACGTCGACCAGGGCTGCCTGGTCCACCGGGTGGAGAACCAGTCCTGCGCCTACTGGGGCATCCCGCTCGCCGCCCTCGGCCAGGACGACCCGCCCACCGTCGGCTGGCCGGACGTCGCCCCGTCCGTGCCGCTGGAGACCACCCCCTGGACGGCCCGGTTCTCCACCGAGTGCCTGGCCGTCGTCCTCACCGAGCCGCTGCTCGACGAGGACGCGTACGTGGACGCGGGCGAGGTCGACCCGGCCGACCTCGCCGACTGGACCGAACTGCCGCGCCTGCACGAACCCGGCGTCGACACCCGGTTCTTCGCCCGCCCGGAGGGCCTGCTGGTGGTGCAGGACGGCTCCTGGCTGGCGATGCGGGCGGTCAGCGAGGAGGCGCTGGACGCGCTGTGCGAAAAGCTGCCGGTCTCCTGGCTCGACCACTGACGCAGCGTCAGATCGCCTGCTCCCACGCCTCGGTGGCCGCCGTGACTGCCGCCGCGGCCGGGGCGCCGGTGGCCTCGGCGAGCAGCTCCAGGGTGGCGATCACGGTCTCCGGGTTGGCCGCCGGGCCGTAGTGGTTGAGCCGCAGCATGGTGGCGGCCAGCGCGCCGCCCGCCTGCACGGGCAACTGCGGGGCGCGGCGGTGGACTTCGGCCGCCAGGTCGGCCGCGCTCGCGCCCAGGGCGGTGCGCAGCGTGGTGGCGACCGGGGCGGCGTGCTCGGCGCGCCGCACGTACGGGGCGACGGTGCCCAGGGCGAGGGCGCCCGCGCGGGTGGCGGCGGCCGCGGCGCGGTGCCGGGCGATCACCGCGTCCAGCGTCTCGGCCTCGATCGCGGCCAGGCACTCCTCCAGTGCCAGCATCTCCAACTGGGCCGGAGCGTGCGGCAGTTGGGTGCGCCCGGCGTCCGTCCAGCGCTCCTTCCAGTCCAGCAGCGAGAGGTAGGAGCGGCGCGGCGCGGCCGGGTTCGCGGTGATCCGCTGCCAGGCCCGCTCGCTCACCGACACCGCCGAGACGCCCGCCGGGCCGCCCATCGCCTTCTGCCCGCCGATCACGCACAGGTCGACGCCCCACTCGTCGGTGAGCAGCGGCTCGGCGGCCACCGAGGCCACCGCGTCCAGCATCAGCAGCGCGCCGTGCCGCCGCACCGCCTCGGCGACCTCCGCGACCGGGTTGGTGTTGCCGGTCGCCGCCTCGGCGTGCACCAGCGACACGAAGTCGATCTCCGGGTGCTCGGCCAGCGCCTCCGCGACCTGCTCGGCGCTCACCGCCTCGTCGAACGGCACCACCAGGTCGACCACCTTCGCCCCGGCGGCGCGCAGCCAGCCGCCGAAGGTCTGCCCGTACGGGCCGGTGACGACGTTCAGGGCGGTCGAACCCGGGTGCGCCGCGCCCTTGATCGCCGCCTCCAGCGGCAGCAGCGCCTCGCCCTGGGTGACGATCACGTCGTTGCCGGTGCGCAGCAGCGCCGCCACCCCGTCCTCGATCGCGGCGAACCGGGCGGCGGTCAGCGGGGGAAGGTCGAGCAGCATGCGGGGGAGCCTTTCGGTGCAGCGGAGGGCCGCCGGGGCGGGCCGGGGACGTGAGGTCGCCGCCGACCAGTCTGCCGCAGATCGGCCGCCGGCCCGCGACCGACGCCGGGTGCGCCGGGTGCCGCCGAGCACGCCGAGTACAGTGCCAGGCATGACGGACCGCGCGGTGCTGCACATCAAGGGCCGGGTACTGGTCGGCCCGGAGGACGTCCGGGACGAACTCTGGTCCGTGGACGGACGGGTGACCTTCGAGCGCCCCGCCGCCGAGCCCACCGCCACCCTCACCGGCTGGGCGCTGCCCGGCCTGGTCGACGCCCACTGCCACGTCGGCCTGGACGCGCACGGCGCCGTCGACCGCGACACCAGCGAGCAGCAGGCCCGCACCGACCGGGACGCCGGCACCCTGCTGATCCGCGACGCGGGCTCCGCCGCCGACACCCGCTGGATCGACGACCGCGACGACCTCCCGAAGATCATCCGGGCCGGCCGGCACATCGCCCGCACCCGCCGCTACATCCGCAACTACGCCCACGAGATCGAACCCGGCGACCTCGCCGCGTACGTGGCCGCCGAGGCCCGGCGCGGCGACGGCTGGGTCAAGCTCGTCGGCGACTGGATCGACCGCGGCGTCGGCGACCTCGCCGCCTGCTGGCCCGGCGACGCCCTCGCCGAGGCGATCGCCGCCGCCCACGCCGAGGGCGCCCGGGTCACCGCGCACTGCTTCGCCACCGACGCGCTGCCCGACCTGCTCGCCGCCGGCATCGACTGCGTCGAACACGCCACCGGCCTCACCGAGGACCTGATCCCGGCCTTCGCCGAGCGCGGCGTCGCCATCGTCCCCACCCTGGTCAACATCGCCACCTTCCCGAAGCTCGCCGACGGCGGCGAGGCCAAGTTCCCCGCCTGGTCCGCCCACATGCGCCGCCTGCACGCCCGCCGCTACGACACCGTCGGCGCCGCGCACGACGCCGGCGTCCCGATCTACGTCGGCACCGACGCGGGCGGCTCGCTCGCGCACGGCCTGGTCGCCGAGGAGGCGAGGGAACTCACCCGGGCCGGCCTCACCCCCGTCGAGGCGCTCGCCGCCACCACCTGGTCCGCCCGCGCCTGGCTCGGCCGCCCCGGCCTCACCGAGGGCGCCCCCGCCGACCTCGTCCTCTACCCGGCCGACCCGCGCGCCGACCTGCGGGTCCTGGCCGCGCCCGCGCACGTGGTGCTCAACGGGAAGCCGGTGTGAGCCCCGCGCCCGTGTCCGGCCCGGCGGCTCCGTTCCGGCCCAGTGGCCCGGCCCCGGCCCCGGTGGTCGGCGGGCGGGCCCTCGTGAACTCCGGTTGTCGGTCCGGCCGATAGGCTGCCGTCATGGCTGCTCGACCCTTGCACGAAGTCGTTGAACCCGGCTGGGCCCAGGCCCTCGCGCCGGTCGCCGGACAGGTCGCCGCGATGGGGGACTTCCTGCGCGCCGAGATCGCGGCCGGCCGCTCCTACCTGCCGCCCGGCCCGCAGGTCCTGCGGGCCTTCCAGCAGCCGTTCGCGGACGTCCGGGTGCTGATCGTCGGGCAGGACCCGTACCCCACCCCGGGGCACGCCGTCGGCCTCAGCTTCTCCGTCGCGCCCGAGGTCCGGCCGATACCGGCCAGCCTGGTCAACATCTACCAGGAGTACAGCCAGGACCTCGGCCTCCCGGCGCCCTCCAACGGCGACCTCACCCCGTGGGCGGACCAGGGCGTCCTGCTGCTCAACCGGGCCCTCACCACCCAGGCCCGCAAGACCAACGGCCACCGGGGCAAGGGCTGGGAGGCCGTCACCGAACAGGCCATCCGGGCGCTCGCCGCCCGCGGCGGCCCGCTGGTCGCGATCCTGTGGGGCCGGGACGCCCGCGAGCTGCGCCCCTGGCTCGGCCAGGTCCCCAGCATCGAATCGCCGCACCCCAGCCCCTACTCGGCGAACAGCGGCTTCTTCGGCTCCCGGCCGTTCAGCCGGGCCAACGACCTGCTGGTCCGCCAGGGCGGGCAGCCCGTCGACTGGCGGCTGCCCTGAGCTGAACCCCGAACGCCGAACGCCGGACCCCGAACCCCGGACCCCGGACCCCGAACGCCGAACCCCGGACTCCCCGCGCGGTGCGGGGAGTCCGGGGCCGCGGAGGTCAGTGCGCGTTACGGGTCCGCTCCCGGGCGGCGCGGCGCTTCATGGCGCGGCGCTCCTCCTCGCCGGTGCCGCCCCAGACGCCGTACTCCTGGCCGGACTCCAGCGCCCAGCTCAGGCACTGCTTCAGCACGGGGCAGCCGTGGCACACGGTCTTGGCCCGCTCGGTCTGCCGCAGGGCGGAGCCGCCGGTCCCGACCGGGAAGAACAGCTCCGGGTCCTCCTGCGCGCACGCGGCGCGGTGGCGCCAGTCCTCGGCGCCGGGCTGCTGCTCCTGCTCCGCGGGCCGCTCCGGCGCCGGCTGTTCCGCGGGCCAGGGCCGGAGGCGCGCGGTCGTCCGGCCGGTCGTGCCGCTCCGCCGCCGGGGAGCGGTGGAGGCCCAGGGTCGGGCACTGCTGTGGGCGGTTGCCATGGGTCATCCTCCAGTTGGCCGGTTCGGGCCTCCTCGGTGGCGGCCCGACTCGCTCCTTCTTCTGCTCGGCTCCGGCGCACTGATGCACGTTCCGGCCCGCCGATGTGGAATTCCCGGATTCCGGCCGCGCTTCCGCGGACGAACTCGCACGGGGATGCGTCGACAACGGTCAGCTCGGAGCGTCAACCTCACCCGAAAGAGTGAAATGACGCTCTGTGTTGCTGGAGTGACGCACTGTTCGAAGAGACTGGCGGCAGTCGAGAGCGCCAGTCCCCTCCCCGTGCGGTGCGCCGGGTGAGGTCGCGGACGCGCTCTTCCGTTCACCACGTGTGGGGGTTCCTGCCATGTCTGTTCTGCGTTCGGTCGCCGCCTCGGTCCTCGCGGCGACCGCGCTCGCGGTCGCGCTGCCGTCCCCGGCGGCCTTCGCCGCCGATGCCGGGGGCACCTCCGCCGAGCCCGGGAAGGCCAGCGCGGTCACGGCCCAACTTGACCTGGACGTCACCCTGTTGAACACGGTGAACGTGCCGGTGGACGTGGCGCTGAACCGGGTGGAGTCGCCGGCCCAGCGGGACGGCGCGGTGCTGACCGCGACGGTGGACGGGGTGGATGGCGGGCGGCCGGTGACGCTGGTGAAGGCGGAGGTGGGCAAGTCGGTCACCAAGGTGGACGACCGGCTGGCCGCGGCGTCCGTGAAGCTGGTCAACGCCGACCTGCACGTGCCGGGCCTGCCGCTGACCACGCTGCTCGGGCTGGAGGCGATGAGCGCCGAGGCGAACTGCCCGGTGGACGGGCAGCCCACCGCGCACGTCATCGCGCCGGCCAAGCTCACGGTGCTGGGGAAGTCGGTGACGGTGGGCCTCAACTCGCCGACGCACGTGGACGTTCCGGCGATCGGCTCGGTGGACGTCGAGTTCGCCAAGAAGACCGTGACCTCCAACGCGGCGGCCGCCGCCGCGCTGGAGGTGAAGGTCGCGCTGAACCCGCTGAACCTGAACGTCGCCAAGGTGAACGGCACCGTGACGGTCGCCTCGGTGTCCTGCCGGAAGCCGGTGGCGGCGGTCGTCCCGGCCGCGGCGGTCTCCTCGCCCGCGGCCTCGCCGTCGAAGGCGCCCGCGGCCCCGGCGTCCGCGCAGAACCGCGCGGTGCCCGAGGCGGCGAAGGAGGAGCTGGCGTACACCGGTTCCTCGGGCAGCACGGTGCTGGCCGCGGGCGGCGGGACGCTGCTGGTGGCCGGCGCCGCCGCGGTGTGGATGACGCGGCGGCGCCGGGCGGCGCACGCGCGGCACCGCTGACCCGGACGCGTCACCGCTGGTCGGAGGCGGGACGGCGGCCGCGCGGGCGTCCGTTCCGCCCCTTCTGTCTCACCGATGTGACCGCATCGTGAGACAGGCACTCCCGGTGGGTGAGCGTGCCGCTGCGGACCGTTGGTTCACATGGGCGTTACATCGGAGGAACAACCGGGAAACGGCGGCTTGCGACGCTACGCGGGCACCCCACCACCCAAGCAGTGAGGATCACCGCAGTGGCGATCAAGGCCGAGTACATCTGGATCGACGGCACCAAGCCGACCGCCAAGCTCCGCTCCAAGACCCGGGTGCTGCCGAACGCGGACAAGATCCCCACCTGGGGCTTCGACGGCTCGTCGACCAACCAGGCCGAGGGCCACGCCTCCGACCGCGTGCTGGAGCCGGTCAAGGTCGTCAAGGACCCGATCCGCGGCGGTGACAACATCCTCGTGCTGTGCGAGGTGCTGGAGATCGACGGCACCCCCCACGAGACCAACACCCGCGCCGCGCTGCGCGAGGTCGCCGAGCGCTACGCCTCCCAGGAGGCGATCTTCGGCATCGAGCAGGAGTACACCTTCTTCAAGGGCTCCCGCCCGCTCGGCTTCCCCGAGGGCGGCTACCCGGCCCCGCAGGGCGGCTACTACTGCGGCGTGGGTGCCGAGGAGGTCTTCGGCCGCGAGATCGTCGAGCTGCACCTCGACCGCTGCATCGACGCCGGCCTGGCGATCTGCGGCATCAACGCCGAGGTCATGCCCGGCCAGTGGGAGTTCCAGATCGGCCCGGTCGACGCGCTGACCGTCTCGGACGACCTGTGGATCGCCCGCTACCTGCTCTACCGCACCTCCGAGGAGTTCGGCATCGACGCCACCCTCGACGCCAAGCCGGCCAGGGGCGACTGGAACGGCGCGGGCGCGCACACCAACTTCTCCACCAAGGCGATGCGCGAGGGCTACGACGCCATCATCACCGCCTGCGAGTCGCTCGGCGCCTCCCAGGAGAAGGTCCTGGAGCACGTCAACCAGTACGGTGACGACATCCAGTCCCGCCTGACCGGCAAGCACGAGACCGCCCCGTGGAACGTCTACTCCTACGGCGTGTCCAACCGCGGCGCCTCGGTCCGCATCCCGTGGCAGGTCGAGGTGGAGCAGAAGGGCTACATCGAGGACCGCCGCCCGAACGCGAACGTCGACCCGTACGTGGTCACCCGCCTGCTGGTCAACACCTGCTGCGAGGCCCTGGAGAAGGCCGGCCAGGTCTGACCCGCCCCGTACCGCACGACAGCGCCCGCCGGCCCCCGCGAGGGGACGGCGGGCGCCGCCGCGTCCGGGGACGCCGCCGCGTCCGGGGGTGCTGCCGCGTCCGGGGGCTCCCGGGCGTCACATCCGGACGAAGCCGTGGGTGCGGCCGACCGTGACGAACCCGCGCCGGGCGTACCACCGCTGCGGCCAGTCCTCGGCGTCGGCGACCAGGAAGCGCAGGCCGTCGGGGGAGCGGTCGGCGGCCAGCCGCAGCGCGGTGGCCAGCACGGCGTCGGCCAGGCCGCGGCGCTGGCGGTCCTCGGCGGTGGCCAGGTCCTCGATCTGGGCGGTGCCCGCGGCGTCCTGGTACAGGTCGGCCCAGGAGCCGAACTCGCCGTCGGTGTCCCGGGCGGCCAGCGTCAGCACCCGCTCGGCGCCCCCGGCGCGGGCGGTGCGACGGTTCACCAACTGGGCGATCGACTCGTCCGCGGCCCACGGCAGCCAGCAGCGCCACTGCCGCTCCAGGGCCGGGGCCAACTCCTCCAGCCCGACCGGCCCGGCACCCCCGCCGGACGGCACCGACCCCCGGTGGACCATCACCACCTCGGTCTCGTGCCGGTACCCGGCCGCCGCCAGCCCGGGCGCGAGCGCCACCCCGGACGCGTCGTCGAACACCGAGATCCGCCGGTGCCCCAGGTGCCCCAACACCTCCTCGGCCAGCCCCGCCACGTCCACCCCGCTCGGCGGAGCGTCCAGCACCAGCTGGTTGTGCTCGTGCGAGTACCCGAACTCCTCGCTCAACACCCCGAACCCGCCCGGCAGTTCCACCACCTCGGCAGCCTGCCGCCGGGCGAACCCGCGACGGAACTCCAGCGCGACCCGCAAGCTCTCCTCGACCATCCGGCCATCGTAGGCCGCCCCCTCCACCCACCCCGAGCGGTCTCCCACCGGCCCGGGCCTCCGCCGGGAGCGGCGGTACGGCGGACGGGGCGAGCGCCGCCGGGCTGTGCGGTCCGGGTCGGCTGCGGTCTCCGGTCGGTGCACGGCCGGGCCGCGCACCCCCTCCCGAGGGGCGTCGCGGGCCCTAGGCTGGGCCCATGACCGATACCGCGCCCGCTGATGCCGACTTCACCCCGGGGGAACTGGCCCGGGGGCGGGCGTTGCGTCGGGGTCGGTTGCCGTGGGCGCTGGGTGGGCAGGTGGCCGGGTTGGTGCTGAGCGTGGTGCTCGGTTTCACCTCGGCCGGGGCGGGGCTGGTGGGTGTGGTCGGTGGCTGGTTCGGGGGTGGCTGGGCGGCCGAGGTGCTGGCGGGGAGCGCGGCGCTGGTGCTGCTCGGCCGGGTGGTGGCCGTGCCGTTCTCGGCCCGGGTGCGGGCGGTGTCCGCCCGGTACGGGTTGGTCACGCAGGGGTGGGGCGGCTGGGCGGTGGACGTGGTGCGCGGCACGGCCGTCACGCTCGGGCTCTTCCTGCCGCTGGCCCTGGGGCTGTACGCGCTGATCGGCCGCTGGCCGGGCCGCTGGTGGGTGCCGGGGGCGGTCGGGGCGGCGCTGCTGGCCGTCGTGCTGTCCTTCCTGCACCCGCTGGTGCTGGAGCCGCTATTCAACCGGTTCACCCCGCTGCCCGAGGGCGAACTGCGCACCGCGCTGCTGGAGTTGGCCCGCCGCGACGGCGTCGCGGTGCGCGAGGTGCTGGTCGCCGACGCCTCCCGTCGCACCACCGCGCTGAACGCGTACGTCTCCGGGTTCGGCCCGACCCGGCGGATCGTGGTGTACGACACCCTGCTGTCCACCGCCGAACCGCGCGAGATCGAACTGGTCGCCGCCCACGAGCTCGGCCACGTCAAGCACCGGGACGTCGCCACCGGCACCGCCCTGGGCGCGCTCGGCGCGGCCGTCGTGGTGCCCGTGCTGGCCGCCCTGCTGGCCTGGCGTCCGCTGCTGGACGCGGCGGGCGCCGACCGCGCCCAGGACCCGCGCTCCCTCCCGCTGCTGGCCGCCCTGGCGGCCCTGCTCGGCGCGCTCAGCATCCCCGCGCAGTGCGCCGCCAGCCGCCGGATCGAGGCCCGCGCCGACCGGCACGCCCTCGAACTCACCCGCGACGCGGAGCAGTTCATCGCCATGCAGCGCCGCCTCGCGGTCGCCAACATCGCCGACCCGTACCCGCCCCGGGCGGTCGAGCTGCTGCTCGCCACCCACCCCGCCACCGGCCGCCGGATCGCCGCCGCCCGGGCCTGGCTCGCCCGCGAGGAGGCCCGGTGACCCGCCCGCTGCTGCTGCTCGACGTCGACGGCCCGCTCGCCCCCTACGTCGGCCGCCCCTACCGCCGCCCCGAGGGCTACCTCACCCACCGCCTCCCGGTGCGCAGTTGGCGGGAGCGGCAGCGCGCCGCAGGCATCCGCACCCCCAAACCGCTGCGGGTCTGGCTGCACCCCGGACACGGCCCGGCGCTGCGCGCCCTGCCCTACGAACTCGTCTGGGCCACCACCTGGAAGGACGAGGCCAACGAGCACCTCGCCCCGCTCCTCGGCCTGCCCGAACTCCCGTACGTCGACTGGCCGTCCATGCACCACGGCGACCCCGACGGCCTGCACTGGAAGACCCGCCACCTGGTCGCCTGGGCGGCCGGCCGCCCCTTCGCCTGGGTGGACGACGAGATCGAACCGCAGGACACCGCCTGGATCGCCGCCCACCACCCGGCCCCCGCGCTCACCCTGACCGTCGACCACCGGTGCGGTCTGCGCCCCGCCGACTTCGCCGCGCTCGCCGACTGGGCCGAGGAGAACGGGAGTTGAGACTCGCCGCCCTGCACCGCCACCCGGTCAAGTCGCTGCTCGGCGAGGAGGTCGCCCGGGCCCGGATCGACGCGGGCGGCCTGGACGGCGACCGCCACTACGCCCTGCTCGACCTCACCGACGGCCGGATCGCCAGCGCCAAGGAGCCCCGCACCTGGCGCCGCCTGCTCACGCTGCGGGCCGAGACGGGGGACGGCGGGGTGCGGATCACCGGCCCCGACGGCGCCGCACTCGACGACGCGGCGATCTCCGCCCTGCTCGGCCGCCCCGTCCGGCTGATCGAGGAGCGCCCGCCCGGGGCGACGCTGCGCCGCTCCGTCCCCGAGCAGGTGCTCGCCGCCGGGATCGACGCCGAAGTCGAGTACACCGTGCAGGAGTTCGGCGGGGCGGCGGCGCCCGGCAGCTTCTTCGACTTCGCCCCGCTGCACCTGGTCACCACCGCGAGCCTGGCCGGCGCCCCCGCCGCCCGCTACCGCCCCAACCTGGTGATCGACCACGACGGCGGGCCGTACGCCGAGAACGCCTGGGTCGGCCGCGAACTCGCCGTCGGCCCCCGCCTGCGCCTGCGGGTCATCGCGACCACCCCGCGCTGCGCGATCCCCACCCTGGCCCACGGCGCCCTCCCCGCCGACCCGGAGGCGCTGCGCCGCCCCGCCCGGGAGAACCGGGTCCGGCCGCTGCCCGAACTGCCGCCGCTGCCCTGCCTGGGCGCCTACGCCCAGGTCGTCGTCCCGGGGACGGTGGCACCGGGGGACGCGGTCACGCTGCACTGAGGGGGCGGCAAGTGCCGGGAGCTCGGCGGCCGTTCGGGCGGACGGCATGAACCGCCCGCCCCCGGGCACCCGAACCGGTACCAGCCGCCCGGCACCCCGCCGACGGGGCGACCGGAGCGGAGGGCGGGTGCGCCGGGTGCGGCGGCCGGGACGTTCCGCTTCGAAAGGACAGATCGGATGAGCAACCAGGTGATCTCCCCGCGCCGGGCGCTGCTGTGGCCCGTCTTCGTCTTCCTGGTGGTGTACGCCGTCTGGTTCGCCGTCTCGCTGGCCACCGGGCACTCGCTGGCCGCCGCGTTCTCGGCCCCGGTGCTGCTGCTCGGGCCGCTGATCGGCATCCTGGTGGCCCGCTACTACGGGGTGCGCAGGCGGGTGGCTAGCGCGCGGCGAGCGCGGCTCGCAGCGCGGTGAGGAAGGCGTCGGTGGTGGCCGGGTCGCGGACGGCCAGGCGCAGCCAGTCCGGGCCGAGGCCCGGGAAGGTGTCGCCGCGCCGGACGGCGTAGCCCGCTTCGCGCAGGCGGGCGCGGACGGCGTCGGCGCCCGCCAGCCGGACCAGCACGAAGGACGCGGCCGGGGTGCCGTGGACGCGGACGCCGGGGAGCGCGGCCAGCCCGGCCAGCAGGTGCTCGCGGTGGGCGGCGGTGGTGCGCGCGGCGCGGTCCGCCTCGGCCAGGGCGGCCGGGCCGGAACAGAGTTCGGCGGCGGCCAGCGCGGGCGTGGAGACCGGCCAGAGCGGCTGCGCGGCGGCCAGTGCGGCCACCAGCGGGGCGGGGGCGAGCAGGTAGCCGATCCGCAGGCCGGCCAGGCCCCAGGTCTTGGTGAGGCTGCGCAGCACGACCACGTCGCCGGGCAGGTCGCGGACGGCGGCGAGGCTCTGCGGCTCGCCGGGGTCGGTGTCCATGAAGGCCTCGTCGACCACCAGGGTGCGGCCGGGCCGGGCCAGCGCGGCGAGGGCGGCGGCCGGGTGCAGGACGGAGGTGGGGTTGGTGGGGTTGCCGATCACCACCAGGTCGGCGTCCTCGGGCACCGCGCCGGGCGGCAGCCGGAAGCCCTGCTCGGGCGTGAGCAGCACCCGGTGGACGGGGTGCCCGGCGTCCCGCAGCGCCGCCTCCGGCTCGGTGAACTGGGGGTGCACGACCACCGCGCGGCGCGGCCGCAGGACCCGGGCGAGCAGCACGAAGCCCTCGGCGGCGCCCGCGGTGAGCAGCACCTCCGCGGCGGGGCGGCCGTGCCGGGCGGCGACGGCGGCGCGGGCGGCGGTGCCGTCGGGGTAGGCGGCCAGGTCGCCGAGGGTCGCGGCGAGGCGGGCGCGCAGCCAGGCCGGCGGGGTGCCGGTGCGGACGTTGACGGCGAGGTCGACCAGCCCGGCGGCGCGCACTTCGGCGTCGCCGTGATGGCGCAGATCGGGCTGCTGGTTCACCTGTTGTCCTCCTGGGGCGGTGCGGCGAGCGCGGCGGTGGCCGAGGCGGTGGCGGTGCGCGGGGCGAGCAGGCGTGCGCCGGGCCCGGCCGAGGCGAGCGCGGCGGCTTCGGCGACGCTGGGGGTGCCGACCGCGGCCGCGACCCGGGCGGAGCCGCCGGGCACCGGGACGGCGGCCAGCACGGCGGCCGGGTGGCCGGTCAGCGGGACGCCCAACTCCCGTACGGCGGCCAGCAGTCCGGGCTCGTCGAGCTTGCCGTCCAGGGTGGCGGCCAGGGCGAGGTCGGTGCGGTCCAGGCCGAGGGCGGCCAGCGCCGCGTCGACGGTGCGCAGCAGGTCGGCGGCGGGGGTGCCGCGCCGCAGTCCGAGGCCGAGCACCAGCCGGGGGGCGCGCGCCGGGGGGTCGGGTGCGCCGTCCGCCACGCCCGGCCTCCCGTCCGTTCCGCTCCGTGCCGGCCGTCCGCCGGGCCGCCTGGAATCCCACCATGTCGGTCCGAGCAGGGTCAATCGGGACAGGTGTGAGAAGCGTCGCCCGGTCGGCCGAAAAGCGTCGGCGCGGCGAAGTTGCTCAGCCAACCGTTCGCTTGTTCTTCATGTGTCAAAAGTCCCGGCGGCCATGGACGCCGCCCTAGCCTTTCGGGCGCTCCACCACCCCTGTCCGGCACCTTCCCGCCCCGGAGGACCCCCGAGATGTCCGCTCAGCTCAGCCGCCGCGCCAAGCGCCGCCTGACCGCGATCGGCAGCGCCGTCGCCCTCACCGCCGCCTCGTTCGGCCTGTGGGCCGCCACCGGCACCGCCGCCCAGGCCGCCGCGCTGCCCAGCCCCGACCACGTGATCGTGGTGGTGATGGAGAACCACGCCTACAGCCAGGTCGTCGGCAGCTCCAGCGCCCCGTACCTGAACAACACGATCAAGGCCGGCGGCGCCAGCCTGACCCAGTCCTACGGCCTGACCCACCCGTCGGAGCCCAACTACTACATGCTGTTCTCCGGCTCCAACCAGGGCCGCACGGACGACAGCTGCGTCGGCGTCGGCTCGAAGGGCGCGGCCAACCTGGCCTCCGAGCTGATCGCCGCGGGCAAGACCTGGGGCTCGTACAACGAGACCCTGCCCAGCCAGGGCTCCACGGTCTGCTCCAGCGGCAAGTACGCGCAGAAGCACAACCCGTGGTTCGGCTTCTCCAACGTGCCGACCAGCACCGCGTACACCTTCGCCCAGTTCCCCACCGACTACTCGACGCTGCCGAAGGTCTCCTTCGTGGTGCCGAACCTGTGCAGCGACATGCACGACTGCTCGGTCTCCACCGGCGACACCTGGATCAAGAACAACCTCGGCGGGTACGCCAGCTGGGCCAAGACCCACAACAGCCTGCTGATCGTCACCTTCGACGAGGACAACAGCCTCTCCGGCAACCGCATCCCGACCCTGGTCTACGGCGAGCACGTCGTCGCCGGCTCCAGCACCTCCACCACCTACAACCACTACAACGTGCTGCGCACCCTGGAGGACCTGGCGGGCCTGAGCACCCACGCCGGCAACGCCGCCTCCGCCACCGACATCACCGGCATCTGGAACTGACGCCCGATGTACCTCGCGGACGCCCGCTCCACCAAGAGTGACCGCGCCGCGGCCGTCGTCCCGGGCACCCGCCCGGGGCGGCGCGCCGCCGTCCCCGGCACCGTGCTCGCGCTCGGCGCGGTCAGCCTGGTCACCGACGTCTCATCGGAGATGGTCAGCGCGGTCCTGCCGCTGTACGTGGTCACCGCGCTGGGCCTGTCCCCGCTCGGCTTCGGCCTGCTCGACGGCATCAACAACGGCGTCGGCGCGCTGGTCCGGCTGCTCGGCGGCCACTTCGCCGACCGCGGCGGACGCGGCCACAAGCTGGTCGCCGGGCTCGGCTACGGCCTGTCCGCGCTCTGCAAACCGCTGCTGCTGCTGGTCCACACCCTGCCGCTGATCGGCGCCGTGCTGGCGGTCGACCGCACCGGCAAGGGCCTGCGCACCGCCCCGCGCGACGCGATGATCTCGCTGGCCACCGCGCCCGAGCACCGCGGCCGGGCGTTCGGCGTGCACCGCGCGATGGACACCACCGGCGCGCTGATCGGCCCGCTGCTGGCCTTCGCGGTCCTGCGGATCGCCGACGACCGGGCCGAACGGTCCTCCTACGGCGCGGTGTTCACGGTCTCCGGCTGCGTCGCGGCGCTCGGCGTGCTGCTGCTGGTGCTGTTCGTCCCGGCCCGGCCCGCCCGGGACGGCCGGCCCGCCGCCGCCCCGACCGGGCCCCGGCCCACCCTGCGCGACGCGCTCGCCCTGCTGTCCCGGCCCGCGCTGCGCCGGCTCACCCTGGCCGCCGTGCTGCTCGGCCTCACCACCGTCAGCGACTCCTTCCTCTACCTGCTGCTCCAGCGCCAACTCGACCTGCCCGCGCACCTGTTCCCGCTGCTGCCGCTCGGCACCGCCGCGGTCTTCCTGCTGCTCGCCGTCCCGCTCGGCCTGGCCGCCGACCGGATCGGCCGCCGCACCCTGTTCCTGCTCGGCCACGCCGTCCTGCTCGGCGGCTACGCGGTGGTCCTCTCCCCGCTGCGCGGGCTGCCCGCCGCGGCGCTGGTCCTGCTGCTGCACGGCACCTTCTACGCCGCCACCGACGGCGTGCTGGCTGCCGCCACCGCCGCCACCGTCCCCGACGACCGGCAGGGCGCCGGGCAGGCCCTGGTCGGCACCGGCCAGGCGCTGGCCCGCTTCACCTGCTCGCTGGCCTTCGGCGCCGCCTGGTCGGTCTGGGGCCCCCGCCCCGCCCTCGCCGTCACCGCGGCGGCCCTCGCCGCGACCGCCCTCGCCGCCACCCGGCTGCTGCGCCCCACCGCGGGCCCGGCCGACACCGCCTGACCGGCCGTCACCCGTACCGACCCCCGTACCGGCCCCGCACCGACCCGCCCCATACGCCCCGCATCCCCGCCCGGAGGGCACTGGCATGACCGCTCCCGCCGCCGTCGACCCCGACCCCGGTTCCGACCCCGGTGCCGCCCCCGGCCCCGACGCGTCCGCGACCGCCCCCGACGGCCCCGCGTCGGTCCGGCGCAAGCTGCTGGTGCTGCTGCTCGCCGTGCTGCTGCTGGCCACCGTCGGCACCGTCGCGGTGCGGTACGCCGCGCAGCGCTCCGACCGCCGCGACCAGGAACAGGCGGGCGGGCCGCCGGTGCACGAGGGGAGGGTCGCGCTGGACGCGTCCGGCGGGCGGCAGCTGCTGATCCGCAACCTGGCCTGGGGCCCGCACCGCGACGAGGTCGCCGCGGTGCCCGCCGAAGACCCGGACGGGCCGCGCACCGCGTCCGGGGTCAAGTGCCTGCGCTTCCACGCCGCCGGCGGCACCGGCATCTGCCTGCAGGCCGAGCGCGGCGCGCTGGACGACACCTACCACGCCTCGGTGCTGGACTCCGCGCTGCACGAGGTCCGGCGCTTCCCCGCCCCGGGCATCCCGACCCGGGCCCGGGTCTCCCCGTCCGGGCACCTGGTCGGCTGGACGGTGTTCGTCAGCGGCGACTCGTACGCGGGCACCGACTTCTCCACCCGCACCGCGATCGTCGACACCCGCGACTGGACGTTCTACGACAACCTGGAGAACTTCCGGCTGCTCCGGGACGGGCACCAGGTGCAGGCCGCCGACGTCAACGTCTGGGGCGTGACCTTCGCCGACGACAGCGGCTTCTACGCGACGGTCGCCACCGGCGGCCGGACCTACCTGGTCAGGGGCGACCTGGCGGCCCGCACGCTCACCACCCTGCACCAGAACGTCGAGTGCCCCTCGCTGTCGCCGGACGGCACCCGGGTCGCCTACAAGAAGCGGGTCGCCGACGCGGACCCGGCCGCCCCGTGGCGGCTGTACGTGCTGGACCTGGCCACCATGACCGAGACCGCGACCGCCGAGCAGCGCAACATCGACGACCAGGCGCTCTGGTCCGACGACCACACCCTGCTCTACTCGATGCCCGGCGACTACGGCTCCGACCTGTGGAGCGTCCCGGCCGACGGCAGCGGCGCGCCCGCGCTGCTGGTCCGCTCCGCGGTCGCCCCGGCCTACCTGGGCTGACGGCGCCCGCCCGGACCGGAGCTAACCGGCGGCGGGCGTCGGCGGGTCGGGCCAGAAGAACGTCCGGTCGTAGTCGGCGGCGACCAGGCGCCGGACCGCCTCCGCGAAGCCGTGGCCGACCCGCTGGAAGCCGGCGTCGCCGACCAGCAGCACGTCGCCGTCCTCGGCCAGCAGCAGCGCCTCCTCGGTGCCGAAGGCGGTGCCGACCAGGGCCACCTGCTGCCCCAGCCGCCGGGACCAGATCCCCACGCTGCGCGGGAAGGCGTGGGTGGACTCCAGGGTCGGCTCGGTCGCGGTGGTCAGGGCCGTCTCGGCGCCGCGGAACCGCCAGGTCACCGTCAGCCCGCCCCAGGCGGCCAGGAACTCCCGCAGCCGGTCGGTGACCTGGTAGCCCTCCTCGGCGTAGTCCGCGCACGCCCGCTCCGGGTCGAACGGGTGGACCTCGACCTCCGCCGCGCCGCCCAGCGCCTCCCGCAGGGCCGGGACGCCCGTGCGCCCGTCGGTGCCGCTCATCCGGTCAGTACCTCGCCTCCGAAGTGGGGGACCCAACTTCCGCAGTTCTCGCACATCTTGAACTTCTTGCCCTTGGTGTTGACGGTGACCAGGTCGATGTTCTTCGGGTCCGCGCCGTCCTTGGCCGCGTTGGTGAACATCCGCGGCTCGCCGCACACCCCCGGCGGCCGGCCGTCGGTGCGCTGCGACTCGGCGGGCATCGCCTCGTTGACCTTCTGGTGGTGCCCGCTCTCCGGGCCGCTCTCACCGTAGTAGGTCCTGCCGGTGGTGCGGTCGCGGCCCACCGTGTAGGCGCCCGGCGGCGTCTCGTCCTCGCCGAGCCCGGCGGCGACCTGCTGGGCGCGTTTCTTGCCCAGCTCCATCAGTTCCTTCTTGAGGTCGCCGGACGCCTCCGGCATCAGGCCGAGCGGGTCGGCCCAGGTGTGCGGGTTGTGGACGTACGCGTGCGGGTTGGGCGCGGGCGAGAGGCCGAGCGGGTCGGGGCTGGTGTAGCGGGCCGTCTCGGGGTCGTAGTAGCGGTTGAGGTTGTAGTGGAGCCGGGTCTCCGGGTCGAAGTACTGGCCGGGGAAGCGCAGCGGGGTGTACGTGGTGCTGTCGCCGGGCCAGGTGGTGTGGCCCCACACGGTGGGGGTGGCCCGCCAGGCGATGGTGTCGGTGGCCGGGTCGACGAGTTCGGTGGGGGTGCCGACCAGGTCGGTGACGATGGCGAAGAAGCGCCGGTCGACCTGCTCCCGGTCGGTGATGGTCTCGGTCTGGGCGAGCGGCTGGAGCCCCTTGTGGTCCCAGCTGAGGGTGTGCGGGCCGGGCAGGTAGGGCGCCGAGGTGGTCTGCTCGACCAGGACGGAGCCGTCCCAGGTGAACTCGGTGCGCTCCTCGACGGTGGTCCCGTCGGCGGCCAGCCGGTGCTTGGCGGTCCGCCGCCCGAACGGGTCGTACAGGTAGCGCCAGCGGGTGCCGTCGGGGGTGGTGACGCCGGTGAGGCGGTCCTCGCCGTCCCAGCTGTAGTGCCAGGTGTCGGGCTTCCGCGACAGCCGGGTGACCTGCCGCAGGACGGTGCGTCCGGCGGCGTCGTGCTCGTAGCGGACCCGGCCGGCGGCGGTGAGCCGGGTGCCGGTGTGGACGCGGCTGCCGCGGGCGGCCTCGGTGGCGCCGGTGGCGGGCCAGTCGGCCTCGGTGAGGTTGCCGACCGGGTCGTAGGCGTAGCTCTCGGTCCAGCCCTCGGCCCGGACGGCGGTGACCCGGTCGGCGGCGTCGTGCTCGAAGGTGCGCAGGCCGTTCAGCCGGTCGTCGACGCCGGTCAGCAGGCCGTCGGCGCGGTAGGCGTAGTCGCGGCGCTGCAGGACGTCCCGTTCGGAGCGCAGGATCTGGCCGGTCAGCCGGTGCTCGGTGTCCCAGCTGCTGGCCAGGGTCAGCCGTTCGCCGAGGGAGCGTTCGAGTTCCCGGCCGACCTCGTCGTAGCGGAACTCCAGGGTGCCGGCGGCGGTGGCCAGCGCGGTCCGGCGGCCCTCCGGGTCGTAGGCCCAGTCGCTGGCGTGGCCGGCCGGGGTGGTGCGGCGCACGCTGCGGCCCAGCGGGTCGCGGGTGTGGGTGAGGGTGCGGCCGTCGACCGTCTCGGTGAGGACGCGGCCCAGCGCGTCGACGGTGCGCAGCACCTCGGCGTCCGGCCCGGTGGCCCGCAGCAGGTGCCCGGCCGGGTCGTAGGCGTAGGTGGTGGCGGCTCCGTCGACGTCCTTGGCGACCACCTGCCCCAGCAGGTCGTAGGCGTAGCGGACCAGGCTGCCGGTCGGGGTGGTGCGGGCGACCACCTGCCCGGCCGCGTCCAGCTGGTAGCCGACCGTCCGGCCGTCGAAGTCGCGCTCGCCGACCAGCCGCCCGGCGGCGTCGTACGCGTAGCTCCACCGGCGGCCCAGCGGGTCGGTGACGGCCACCAGGTTCATGTCGGCGTCGTAGTCGAAGACCAGCCGGGTGCCGTCGGGGTCGGTCCGGGCGGCGACCGTCTCGAACGGGGTGTACTCGTACCTGGTGGCCCGGCCCAGCCCGTCGGTGCGGACCAGCAGGTTGCCCTCGTCGTCGTACGTCCAGGTCTCGGTGGTGCCGTCGGGCGCGGTGCAGGCGCGCAGCCGGCCCTCGGGGGTCCACTCCAGCCGGGTGACGGCGCCCAGCGGGTCGGTGACGGCGGTGATCCGGCCGAAGGCGTCCCGCCGGTAGCGGGTGGTGGCGCCGTCCCGGTCGGTGATCTCGACCGGGAGGCCGGCCGGGTTGCAGCGCACCAGGGTGGAGTGGCCCAGCGGGTCGGTGACGGCGGCCAGGTGGCCGTCCTCGTCGTACCGGTAGCGGGTGGTGGCGCCGGTCGGCTCGGTGACCGAGGTGCGCCGGCCGGCCGCGTCGTAGGTCTGGCGCCAGGTCAGGCCGCCCGGTCGGGTGATCTCGGTGGGCAGGCTGGTGTCGCCGAAGTACGCCGCGGTGGACCGCTCGCCGTCCGGGCGGGTGACGGCGGTCAGGTCGCCGACGCCGTCGTGGGCGAAGTGCGTGGTGCGGCCGAGCGGGTCGGTGCGCGACAGCAGCCGGTCGTGCGCGTCGCGTTCGAAGCGGGTGGTGTTCCGAGCGGGTCGGTGATCGCGGTGATCTGGTGGCGCTCGTTGACGGTGTAGGTGGTGGTGTGCCCGAGGGCGTTGGTCTCCGTGGTGGTCCGCAGACCGGTGTCCGGGTCCGGCTCGCCGTACTCGAAGTGAAAGCGCAGGGTGCCGTCGGCGGCGCCCTCGTCGGTGACCCGGTCCCGGGCGTCGTAGGTGTAGCGGTACTCGGTGCCGTTGCGGTCGGTCCAGGCGGTGATCCGGCCGGCGGCGTCGTTGCCGAACCGCAGCGGCCTTCCGGAGGAGTCGTAGACCGAGCTCAGGTGCCCGTCGGTGTAGCCGTACCGGGCCAGCAGCAGGTCGCGGCCCTCCTCGCCCGCGCCGGCCAGGCGCAGCGCGGTGATCCGGCCGCCGTCGACGGTCACCAGTACCTGGTAGCCGCCGGAGTGGGTGAGCGAGAGCGGGACGCCGTCGGCGTCGTGGACGAGGTCCACCCGGTGGCCGGAACGGTCCCGGACGGCGGTCAGCAGGGCGACGTCCCCGGCCGGGCGGCGGGTGAACTCCTTGACCAGGCCCCCGGCGCGGTCGGTCAGCGTGTAGCCGCCGCCGTCCGGGGCGAGCGCGAGGTCCAGCCGGGCGCCGGCGCCGGCCCGGCTGGGCTCGCCGGGCGCGGGGTGCGGGTACGCCTGGGCGGTGCGGTCGGGGGTGAGGTGGACGACGCCCTCGGCGTCGATCTCCAGCCGCTCGTCGAAGGTGCAGGCCCACGTCGGGCCCATCCACCAGCCGGCCCGGTGGTCCGACTCGTAGGAGCGCTTGAACAGCAGCGGCAGCGCGCCGGGCAGGGCGACGTCCTGCTGCTCGATGAACATCACGCCGGTCGCCACGTCGACCGGCTCGCCGCCCTGGCAGCGCGACTCGGGCGGCCGGCCCGGCCGGTGCGGGTCCGCCACCCGCTCGCGGCCCCGGCCCTCGTTGTGCGGGGCGGACCCGCGCCCGCCGCCGCCCGAACGGGGGTGCGGGACGCCGTCCCTGCCCTCGCCCTTGAGGATCTTCTCCAGGTCCTTGACGTGCTTCTGCTCGATCTCGCGGGTGTTCTTGGCGACGGTCCTCAGGTTGTCGCCGGCCTTGCGGTAGAAGGACTTCAACGCCTTGCCGGCGTCCTCGGCGAGTGTCTTGCCGAGCTTCTGCGCGCCGTGTTCGAGTGCTTTGACGATCTGGTTGCTCACTCGAAGCTCACTCCCGCGATCTTCGACTGGAAGACCTGGGCGTGGCCGGCGACGGTCTCGGCGTGGTCGTGCATCGTGCGGGCGTGTTCGTCCAGGGCGTCGGGGTCGATGCGGAAGCCGGTGCCGCCCGCGCCGGCGGCGGAGACGCCGAGCGCGCCTTCGGCGGCCTGGAAGACCATGCCCTGGACGGCGTTGGCGACGGTGTCCACCAGCGGGTTGATGGCGGCTTCCACCACCTGGCCGATGACGTACTGCTCCAGTTGTTGTTCCAGGTAGTTGATCAGGCGTTTGGCGGCCTCCTCGATCAGGAGGACCGCGGCTTCGGCCGCGCCGAGGGTGGCGATCGCGGCGGCCTGGTCGGCGACGAACGCGGCGGCCAGCGCGACCAGTTCGGCGATGGTCTCCACCTTCATCGCCACGATCACGTCCGCCGCCGCGTCCAGTGCCTGCGCCACCACGTGGCAGGCCTGGACGAGTTCGTTCAGGTGCTGGTCGGAGACGGCCGCCCACTTGGTGAGCAGCGCCTCGTAGGAGGCGCCCTCGTAGGCCTGGCCCAGTTGCTGGACGGTCGCCGTGGACTGCTGGTGCGAGGCGTCCACGTTCTCCGCGAACTCCCGTACGTGGCCCGCGAACTCGCGGACCTTGTCCTCGTTCACCGTCGGCCAGTTGATGCCGATGATCGAGAGGAAGTCCACCACCTCGCCGGGCAGTTCGATCGCCATGGTGCCCCCGTTTTCCTGACCTGCGCGTGTGCGTGGGTGCCAAAATACCCGGACGTACCGACCGGCGGAACGGTTGCCGGGCGGCACGGGCGCCGGTGCGGTCGCTCAGCCGGTCGGTCGGCCAGCCGGGCGGACGGTCGGTCAGCCGGGCGGACGGTCGGTCAGCCGGCCGGGCGGACGGTCACCACCGGCTCGTGGCGGACCGGGAAGTTCACCGAGGAGGCGATGAAGCAGTCCCGGGACGCCGGGCCGTGCAGGGCCAGCGCCTGCGCGCGCATCGACTCCTCGGCGACCTCGATCCGCGGGCGGAGCACCACCTCGGTGAACCGGCCGCCGTTGCCCTCGGTGCGCATGGTGCCGGTGGAGTCGTCCGCGTAGGAGCGCACCACGACGCCGTTGACCGCGCAGTGGTGCAGGTAGGAGAGCAGGTGGCACTGGGCGAGCGCGGCCAGCAGCAGCTGCTCCGGGTTCCACCGGGAGCGGTCGCCGCGGAAGGTCGGGTCGGCGCTGCCCAGGACGTCCGGCAGGCCCTCGGCCGAGACCGTGTGGTCCCGGGCGTAGGAGCGGTAGTGGTCGGTGCCGGTGCCGAGGTCGCCGGTCCACTCGACCCGGACCGCGTAGTGGTGGTCGTGGGAGAAGGCCATGCGGGTCACTCCGTGTCGTCGGGCGCGGCCGGTCGGTCGGCCGCGCAGGTGTCCAGGACGTGCCGGCGGGCCGCCGCCGCGGCGGCGGCCCCGTCCCCGGCGGTGATCGCGGCGAGCAGGTCGCGGTGCTGGGCGTCGACCAGGGCGGTGCGTCCGGGCGGGCCGAGGGTGCGCCGGGTGGAGACCTGGATCTGGTCCCACAGCCGGTCCAGGCTGTGCAGCGCCACCGGGTTGGCCGCCAGCTCGGCGACCTGCCGGTGGAAGGCCCGGTTCAGCCGCACCGCCGCGGTCAACTCCCCGTCCACGGTGGCCCGGTGGGTGCGGTCGGCGAGCGCGGCCAGGTCGGCCAGCTCGGCCGGGGCCAGCCGCCCCGCCCGCTGCCGCTCGGCCGCCAGCTCGGCCGTCAGCGCCTCCAGCGCGGCCCGCACCCGGTAGACGTGCACCAGCTCCGCGCCGTCCAGCCGCACCACCCGCACGCCCCGCCCGGCCGGGGCCAGCAGCCCGTCCGAGGCCAGCGCCCGGAACGCCTCCCGCACCGGCGTGCGGCTCACCCCCAGCGCCCCGGCGACCTCCATCTCGCCCAGCCGGGAGCCCGGCGGGTAGTGGCCGTCCAGGATCAGTTCCCGCAGTCGCACGCGGGTGCTCTCGGTCTGCACCGGGCCAGCGTAGAGCGCTGCATGCATTGCATGCAATGACCCTGCGCGTGCGGCACAGTCGCAGGTGGGGAACTCGGTGGGGCGCCGACGGCCCGGTCCGCTATATTCGCGCAGCCTCGACCAGTTTCACTCGCAGGGGGAACAGCCATGCCGCTCGACCAGGAGGGCACCGGGAAGGACGGCCCGGACGACGCCCGGGCCGACGCCCGGGCCGACGCCCGGGACGGCGCTCCGGCCGCCCCGCCTGCCCTCTCGCTGGAGAAGCCCGCCGCCGGGGCCGCTGAGGCGGGGCCGGGGGCGCAGATGGAGGCGGAGGCGGGCGCCGAGCCGACCGCTGAGGCCCAGCGGACCGTCCCCGCCGTCTCCTTCGCGAAGCGCGACACCGCCGAGCCCGCTGCCGCCGCCGCGCCCGTCGCCGACACCGTGCCCGTCGCCGACACCGTGTCCGCTGCGGATGCCGCCGCCGCGCCCGTCGCCCCGCAGCCGGTCAACCCGTGGGCGGTGCCCGCCCCCGGTGCAGCCGCCGAGGCAGCCGCCGCGACTCCCGCTCCCGCTCCCGCGCCCGCGCCCGCTCCCGCCGCCAACCCGTGGGCGGCCCCCGCACCCGGCGCCACGGCCTCCGCGGCCCCCGCGGCCGGTGCGGCGGAGACCGGTGCGCCCGCGCCCGCCGCCAACCCGTGGGCCCCCGCCCCGGACGGCCGGCAGCCGTGGGGGAGCGGCGCCTTCCCGCCCCGCAGGGCCCGTACCCCGGCCCGGGCCCGTACCCGGGCCAGGTGCCCGGCCAGGTGCCGGGTCAGTTCGGGGCGCCCGGCTACCCGGCGTTCCCGCAGCAGCGGTCGCTGTACACCAACGGGCTGGCCATCGCCTCGCTGGTGGTGAGCTTCCTGTGCTTCTTCGGCACCGCCGCCGTCATCATGGGCCCGATCGCGCTGCGCCAGATCAAGCGGACCGGCGAGCGCGGCCGGGGCCTGGCGATCTCGGCCATCGTGATCGGCTCGATCTGGGCGGTGCTCTTCGCGGTCGTGCTGGTCGCCAACGCCCTCGACCCGGCCTCCGGCCAGGACGACGGCGACGGCCGCCCGACCTCCACCCGCCACGGTTCCGCGGTGGTGCCGGCCGCCTCCGCGCTGCGGCTGGAGGTCGGCGAGTGCTTCGACCTGGTCGGGACGCTGGTGACCAAGCGGGTCGACTGCGCGCAGCCGCACAAGGGCGAGGTCTTCTGGACCGGCATCCCGGTCGAGACGGGCGACTACCCGGCCACGAGCGTGCTGGAGGACGAGGCGGAGAAGGGCTGCACCGACCACGTCGACCAGTACGTGATGGACACCTGGACGCTCGGCGACTCGCTGGACTACCGCTACGTCTACCCCGACCGGAACAGCTGGGACGCGGTCGGCGGCCGACGGCTGGTCTGCTTCTTCACCGACAGCAAGCCGCTCACCGCCCCGCTGCGCAAGGACCAGACCACCCTGACCTCCGACCAGCTGCACCTGCTGCTGGCCACCAACCAGTTCGACCGGGCCTGGGCCGAGGCCCCGAACGAGGACCTCGACGTCGCGGACGACCCGGCGGCGTTCCGCACCTGGGCCGACGGGCTGGCCGCCGCCGCCGACAAGCAGGCCGCGCTGCTCGCCGGGGCGCAGTGGACCACCGCCGACCGGAAGACCGTCGACCGGCTGGTGGGCGAGTCCCGGGAGGCCGCCCGGCACTTCCGGGCCGCCGGGAAGCTGACCGGCGCCGAGGACATCGAACGCGAGCTGACGGCCGGCTACCAGCACCTGGGCGACGACCTGATCCTCGACCTGCGCCGCGGGCTGGGCCTGGCCACCCACGACCAGGAGCCCGCCAAGCACCCCTCGAACCAGGCGGTCTGACCCCGCCGCGTCCCGTGCCGCCCCACCGGGGCCGGGTGACACCCCGTCACCCGGCCCCGGCCGCGTCCGGCCCGGGTCACCCGCCCGCGCCCGGGTTCAGCCCCGCCCGGCCGCCCGCCCGGCCGCCCACGCGGCGGCGTGCCGGACCAGCCGGGCGGGCAGCGCGGGCGCGCCGGTCCAGTGCAGGTGCAGGTAGGAGGCGTGCACCGAGCCGTGCAGGTGGCCCTCGGTGTGCGGGCCGGCGGGGGTGCGCCAGCCCCAGGCGGGGGACGGGCCGGCCGCCGGGTCGGTGGCGGTGCGGTGGAACTCGTGGCCGCGCACCCGGGTGCCGGCCGCCGCCAGCGGCGAGTCGGCGAGCGCCACCGCCTCCCGGTAGCCGAGGGTCAGCCGGGGCGTCATCCGGGCCGTGGAGTCCAGCACCCCGCACATCGGCAGGCCGTCCAACTCCCGTCCCAGGTACAGCAGTCCGGCGCACTCGCCGACCACCGGCGCACCGCTCGCGGCCAGGTCGGCGACCGCCCCGCGCAGCGCCGCGTTGGCGCTCAGCTCGGTGACGTACACCTCGGGGAAGCCGCCGCCGATCACCAGCGCGGCCGTCCGCTCGGGCAGCCGCTCGTCGTGCAGCGGGTCGAACGGCACCACCTCGGCCCCGGCGGCGGCCAGCAGTTCGGCGTTCTCCGCGTACGAGAAGGAGAACGCCGCGCCGCCCGCCAGCGCGACCCGCGGCCGGGGCCCGGTGAGCGGCTCGACCTCGGCCGCCGGGTCCCAGGGCGCGGCGGACAGCGGCGGGGCGGTGCGGGCCAGCGCCAGCACCGCGTCCAGGTCCACGGACCGGCCGACGAGTTCGCCCATCTCGCGCACCGCCCGCAGCGCCTCGGCGGAACGCTCCACGGCCGGGACCAGGCCCAGGTGCCGGGACGGCGTGTCGACCGCCCCGGCCCGGCGCACCGCGCCCAGCACCGGCACCCCGGAGCCCTCCTCCAGGGCTTCGCGCAGCAGCGTCTCGTGCCGGTCGGAGGCGACCTTGTTCAGGATCACCCCGGCCAGCCGGACCTCCGGGTCCCAGGACGCGAAGCCGTGCACCAGCGCCGCCACCGAGCGGGACTGCGAGGAGGCGTCCACCACCAGCACCACCGGCGCCCGCAGC
Source organism: Kitasatospora fiedleri (assembly GCF_948472415.1). Taxonomy (NCBI): domain Bacteria; kingdom Bacillati; phylum Actinomycetota; class Actinomycetes; order Kitasatosporales; family Streptomycetaceae; genus Kitasatospora; species Kitasatospora fiedleri. The sequence goes on from NZ_OX419519.1 coordinate 5,698,060, forward strand.
AGCTTCGCCACCTGCGCCGTGGACGCCAGTTCGCCCCGCCCGGCCGCCCCGTCGTACAGGCCCATCACGCCCTCGACCACCGCGACGTCCGCCCCGGCCGCGCCGTGCGCGAACAGCGGGGCGATCCGCTCCGGGCCGCTCATCCAGGCGTCCAGGTTGCGGCCCGGGCGCCCGGCGGCCAGCGCGTGGTAGCCGGGGTCGATGTAGTCCGGGCCGACCTTGTGCGGGGAGACCGCCAGCCCGCGCGCGGCCAGCGCCGCGATCAGTCCGGTGGCCACCGTGGTCTTGCCCGCCCCCGAGGAGGGCGCGGCGACCACCAGGCGGGGTATCACGTCGTTCAACTCGCTACCACTCGATACCGCGCTGGCCCTTGCGGCCCGCGTCCATCGGATGCTTCACCTTGGTCATCTCGGTGACCAGGTCGGCCAGTTCGAGCAGCGGCTCGGGCGCGTACCGGCCGGTCACCACCACGTGCTGGCTGCCCGGGCGGTCCCGCAGCACCCCGACCACCTCGGCCACGTCGATCCACCCCCAGTGCAGCGGGTAGGTGAACTCGTCCAGCACGTAGAACCGGTACGTCTCGGCCGCCAGGTCCCGCTTGACCTGTTCCCAGCCCTCCCGGGCCGCCTCCTCGGAGGACTCGATGTCGCGCTGCACCCAGGACCAGCCCGAGCCCATCTTGTGCCAGGCCACCGTGCCGCCCTGCCCGGACTCGCCGAGCACCCGCAGCGCGTTCTCCTCGCCGACCTTCCACTTGGCCGACTTCACGAACTGGAACACCCCGACCGGCCAGCCCTGGTTCCAGGCCCGCAGCGCCATCCCGAACGCCGCCGTGGACTTCCCCTTGCCCGGCCCGGTGTGCACCGCCGTGATCGGCAGCGTCCGCCGCTGCCGGGTGGTCAGCCCGTCGTCCGGGACGTTCTCCGCCACTCCCTTGGGCATGTCGCTCACGCCGCCTTTCGCATCGTCGTCATGGTCGTCCGGGTCTCCCGCACCAGCGAGGCCACGCCCTCGGCCCGCAGTTCCTCCAGGCTCACCGCGTCACCGTTCAGGTGCGCCGCCAACTCGCGTGCCAGGCCCAGCCGGACGGGGCCGGACTCGCAGTCCAGCACCACCGCGGCCACGCCCTGCGCGGCCAGCAGCCCGGCCGCCCGGCGGGCCCGCGCCAGCGCGTCCTTGCCGCCGGTGGCCCGGCCGTCGGTCACCACCACCAGCAGCGGACGCCGGTCCGGGTCGCGCAGCCGCTCCACCCGCAGCACCTCGTGCGCCCGCAGCAGGCCCGCCTCCAACGGCGTCCGGCCGCCGGTCGGCAGCTGCTCCAGCCGGGCCGCGCCCACCTCCACCGAGGAGGTCGGCGGCAGTGCCAGCTCCGCGTCCGCGCCCCGGAAGGTCACCATGCCGATCTTGTCGCGCCGCTGGTAGGCGTCCATCAGCAGCGACAGCACAGCGCCCTTGACGGCCGTCATCCGCTGCCGGGCCGCCATCGACCCCGAGGCGTCCACCACGAACAGCACCAGGTTCGACTCCCGCCCCCGGCGGACCTGCTCGCGCAGGTCGTCCCGGCGCAGCACCAGCGCCCGGCCGCTGCGCCCGCGCGCCGCCTGGTGCGGCGCCGCCGCGCGCAGCGTCGCGCTCAGGTGCAGCCGGGAGAGCCGGCCCCGCGGGCGGCGCGCCCGGATGGTGTGCCCGGCGTCCGTCTCGGCGGGGGAGCGGCGACCCTGCGCGCCCCGTCCCGTCCCGTCCACCTTGAACAGCCGCGTCCGGTAGGGCTGTTCGGACGCCACCGGCGCCGACTCCCGCCCGCCGCCCGGGCGCTGCCGCGGCGGGGCGGGCGCCTCGGTCGGACCCTCCTGCGCGGGCAGGTCGTCGGGACCGGACGGCTCCGGCGCGCCGCCACCGCCGTCCGGCCCGCCGCCGTCGCCGCCGTCGCCGCCGTCCGGGCCGCCACCGTTCTCCGGTCCGCCGCCGTCCGGGCCACCGTCCGGGCCGTCGTCCTCCGGCGGGCCCTGGGGCTCCTCCGGCTCCTCCGGCCGGTGCTCGGCCAGCGTCCGGTCCAACTGCTCCTCGTCCAGCCCGGGCGCGTCGAACGGGTTGCGCCGCCGCCGGTGCGGCAGCGCCAGCCGGGCGGCGGTGCGGACGTCCTCCTCCCGCACCTCGGTGCGGCCCGCCCAGGCGGCCAGCGCCACCGCCGTGCGCGCCATCACGATGTCCGCCCGCAGGCCGTCCACCTCGAACGCCGCGCAGACGGCGGTGATCTGACGCAGCGCCAGGTCGGAGAGCTCCACCTGCGGCAGCAACTCCCGGGCGGCGGTGATCCGTTCGGCCAGTTCCCGCTCCCGGTCGGCCCAGCGCGCCGCGAAGCCGGTCGGGTCGGCGTCGTAGCCGAGCCGCCGGCGCACCACCTCGGCGCGCTCGTCCGCGTCCCGGGTCGCCGCGACCTCCACCGTCAGGCCGAACCGGTCCAGCAGCTGCGGGCGCAGCTCGCCCTCCTCCGGGTTCATCGTCCCGACCAGCAGGAACCGCGCCGCGTGCCGCACCGACACGCCCTCGCGCTCCACGTACGAGCGGCCCATCGCCGCCGCGTCCAGCAGCAGGTCCACCAGGTGGTCCTGGAGCAGGTTCACCTCGTCGATGTACAGCACCCCGCGGTGCGCCTTCGCCAGCAGGCCCGGCTCGTACGCCTTCACGCCCTCGGCCAGCGCCCGCTCCAGGTCCAGCGAGCCGACCACTCGATCCTCGGAGACGCCCACCGGCAACTCCACCAGGAACGCGGGCCGTTCGGCACCCGCCGCCCCCTGGTGCGGCCCGTCCGGGCACTGCGGGTCCACCGCCGCCGGGTCGCAGGCGAACCGGCAGCCCGCCACCACGTCGATCGACGGCAGCAGCCCCGCCAGGGCCCGCACCATCGTCGACTTCGCGGTCCCCTTCTCGCCGCGCACCAGCACCCCGCCCACGGCCGGCGAGACCGCGTTCAGCAGCAGCCCCAGCCGCAGGTCGTCCATGCCCACGATCGCCGTGAACGGATAACGGGCCTCGGTCACTTGGCACTCCCCATCTCCAGTGGGGCCGGAGCCCCGGGCGGCACGAACGGCAGACCCGCCGGTGCCCCGTTCTCGATCAGCTTCCACAGCGCGTCCGTGTCGGCGTGCTCCGCGACCAAGTCGCCCAGTGCGTCCAGCCGTTGTTCGCGGGCGGCGGCGAAGCAGGTGTCCGGCGCCGGGACGAAGGACCGCCCGGCGGCGCGGGCCGCCTCGGCCAGGAACGCCCGCCGGAACGCGTCGTTCTCCAGCACGCCGTGCCAGGTCGTCCCCCACACCGCGCCGGTGCGGCAGCCGTCCAGCGGTCGGCCGGCGGCGTCCGCGACGAACGGCTCGCCGCCCTCCACCGCCACCACGCCGTGGTGGATCTCGTACCCCTCCACCCGCTCGCCCAGCGCCACCCCCGACGGCCGGGCCAGCACCTTCTCGGCGCCGAACACCACCCGGGTCGGCAGCAGCCCCAGGCCGTCCACCGCACCGGCCTTCGACTCCACCTCGTCGACGATCTCCCGCCCCAGCATCTGGTACCCGCCGCACACCCCCAGCACCGGCAGCCCCGCCGCGACCCGGGCCGCCAGCGGCTCCGCCAGCCCCTGCGCCCGCAGCCACGCCAGGTCGGCGACGGTGGCCCGGGTGCCCGGCAGCACCACCAGGTCGGCGTCGGCCAGCTCCTCCGGGCGGGTCGCCCAGCGCACCAGCACGCCCGGCTCCTGCGCCAGCGCGTCCACGTCCGTGAAGTTCGACAGCCGCGGGAAGCGCACCACCGCGACCCGCAGCACCTGCGCCCCCACCGGCGCGCCCGCCGCCGGGCGCGCCGCGACCGAAGCCAGGTCCAGCGAGTCCTCCGCGTCCAGCCACAGCCCCTGGAGCATCGGGAACGTCCCCAGCACCGGGCGGCCGGTCAGCTGCCGCAGCATCTCCAGGCCCGGCGCCAGCAGCCGGGCGTCCCCGCGGAACTTGTTGACCAGCCACCCCGCGACCAGCGACTGGTCGTCCGGCGACAGCAGCGCCAGCGTCCCGAACATCGACGCGAACACCCCGCCGCGGTCGATGTCCCCGACCACCACCACCGGCAGCCGGGCCGCCGAGGCCAGCCCCATGTTGGCGATGTCCCGGTCCCGCAGGTTGATCTCCGCCGGGGAGCCCGCGCCCTCGCACACCACCACGTCGAACCGCGACCGCAGGTCCGCCAGGCACTCCAGCGCCCGCTCCAGCAGGACGGGCTTGCGCTCCCGGTAGTCCAGCGCCCCGACCTCCGCCACCGCCCGCCCCAGCAGCACCACCTGACTGCGCCCGTCGGCCCCCGGCTTCAGCAGCACCGGGTTCATCGCCGCCTCCGGCGCCACCCCCGCCGCCTGCGCCTGCATCGCCTGCGCCCGCCCGATCTCCGCCCCGTCGACCGTCACGAAGGAGTTCAGCGACATGTTCTGCGCCTTGAACGGCGCCACCCGCACCCCCTGCCGGGCCAGCCACCGGCAGATCCCCGCCGTCACCACGCTCTTCCCCGCATCCGAGGTCGTACCGGCCACCAGCAGCGCGCCGTTCACGGCAGGACTCCTTCACAACGGAGGGGAAGAGGGGAGGGCGCAGCGGCCCGGACGGGACGCGGGAAACGACGGACGGAGGCGGGCGGTCCGCCGGAACGGGCCGGAGCCGGAGCCGGTCGCCCCGCCCGCGCGCGCCGCGCGCTCGGGTTCACCCGCGCCGCCCGGCCAGGACGGCCCGCGCGGCGAGCGTCGTGGCGAGGGCGAGCGCGCCGACCCGGCGCGAGAGGCGGCAGGCCCGTTCGATGTCGGGGGCGCCGACCGGCGGCAGCTCCGCGCCGAGGACCGGCCGGTGCTCGACCCGCTCGCCGTAGCGCAGCGTCCCGCCCAGCCGGACGCCCAGCGCGCCCGCGAACGCGGCCTCCGCCTGGCCCGCGTTGGGGCTCGGGTGCGCGGAGCCGTCCCGCCGCCAGACCCGCCAGGTCCGCCCGGGCGCGCCGGACGCGGCGACGGTGAGCAGCGCGGTCAGCCGGGCGCCCGGCCAGCCCGCGACGTCGTCCAGCCGGGCCGCGGCCCAGCCGAAGCGGCGGTAGCGCGCCGACCGGTGCCCGACCATCGCGTCCAGCGTGTTGACGGCCCGGAAGGCCAGCAGCCCCGGCACGCCCGCCACGCCGCCCCACACCAGGGCGTTGACCACCGCGTCGGCGGTGTTCTCGGCGACCGACTCGACCACCGCCCGGGCCACCTGCCGCTCGTCCAGGCCGGACGGGTCGCGCCCGCACAGGTGCGGCAGCCGCTCCCGGGCCCCGGCCAGGTCGCCGTCCGCCAGCGAGCGCCCGATCGTCCGGGCCTCCCGGGTCAGCGACGTCCCGCCCAGCACCGTGAAGGCCGCCGCGGCGGCCAGCGCCCCCGCCGCGAGCGGCGAGCGCCGCGCCGCCCGGACGGCCAGCCCCGCGCCGCCCGCGACCGCGCCGACCGCGAGCGCGGTGTGCAGCGCCCCGGCCCCGCGGTGGTCGTGCCACAGGCTGCGCTCCAGCCGGGCCGCGGCGGTGCCGAACAGGGCGACGGGGTGGCCGCGCCGGGGATCTCCGAACCGGGCGTCCGCGAGGTATCCCGCGGCCGCGCCCACCAGGTACGGGGCTGCCCCCATGGCGTTGTGTCCTCACTCAGGGTCCGCGCCCCGGATCGACGGAACGGGGGCCAGAGTCTCCTGACTTCCGGTCACCCCGCGCGGGGTGTTCCGGTCACAGTGGCGGGACCGCGCCGGACTCGCACCGGCTTCCTCTGCTTGCCTCCGTTTGGCCCGAAGATCCCACCACGCCCGCTTCGGGGCAGTCAACCGAGCCGGCGGAGGGTTTGGTCACACCCCGGACCGGGCCCCGCCGGGCGGGTCGGCGGGGCAAGGTGCCAGCTCAGGAGGGGTGTGCGGCGGGCGCGCCGGCGCCGCCCTCCCGGCCGTCCCGGTGGTCCGGGCCGTCCGGGCCGTCGCGCAGCGAGCGGACCATGCTCCGCAGGCTCCGGAGCGCGTCCGACCGCTCGGCCTCGGTCATGCCCGCCAGCATCCTGACCTCGACGGACCGGACCGCCGCGCTGGCCCGCTCCAGGCTCCGCCGCCCCCGGGGGGTGAGCCGGGCGGGCAGGGCCTTCCCGACCGGGGGCTCCGCGGGCCTGGTCACGTAGCCGTCCCGCTCCAGGTTCTGGAGCAGCACGTTCATCGACTGCCGGGTCACGAACGCGCCGCGCGCCAGCTCGGAGTTGGACAGGCCCGGCCGCTGGGCCAGCAGTTCGAGGCAGGAGTAGTGCGTCACCGTCATGCCGAGCGGCCGCAGCACCTCCTCCATGGCCGAGCGCAGGACGCTCGACGCCTCCTTCAGCAGGTAGCCCAGTGAGCTGTCCAGGTCGATGCCGGGGCCGGGGCCGCTTTGACTCATGTCAGTAGTCTGACATACGTTGGTGCGTGTCAGGAATCTGACACGAAGGAAAGGAGCACCGCCATGCCCGCCACCGGCCCCGACTTCCTCTCGCTGCAGGCCCGCGACCTCGCCGCCTCGCAGGCGTTCTACGAGCGCTACCTCGGCCTCGTCCGCTCACCCGCCGGACCGCCGCACGCCGTCGTCTTCGCGACCCGGCCGATCGCGTTCGCCCTCCGCGAGCTCGTCCCCGGCACCGACCTCGACTCCGCCGCCCGGCCCGGCATCGGCACCGCGATCTGGCTGCACGCCACCGACGTCCAGACCGTCCACGACGCCCTCGCCGCCGACGGCCACACCATCGTCTCCGCGCCGATCGACGGCCCCTTCGGCCGGACCTTCACCTTCGCCGACCCCGACGGCTACCACGTCACCCTCCACGACCGCGCCTGAGACCGCGCCCGAACCCGCGTCCGACCGGCCGGCGGCTCGGCCTCCGCGTGCGAGCGGCTGGTCCCGGGGGAGCGGGGACGGCCCGCGCGCGCCAACTCGCCAGCCTCGACGCATGATGACCTGCGTAGTGGAGTACGTGATCGATCCGGCGCAGATCGAAGCCTTCGAGAGGTTCGGGCGCCGCTGGATGGAGTTGGTCAACCGGCACGGCGGCACGCACCACGGCTACTTCCTGCCGGCGGAGGGCGCCAGCGACAAGGCGCTCGCCCTCTTCAGCTTCCCCAGCCTCGCAGCCTACGAGCAGTACCGGACCCTGTTCGGCAAGGACCCCGATTTCGTCGAAGCGGACCGCATCAGGGACGACAGCGGCTGCGTCCTGCGCTACGAACGCACCTTCATGCGCCCGCTCCTGCCGGACCCCTCCCCGTGACCCGGGACGGACATCCTCCCGCGCCCCCGCCGCCGCCCTTCCGGCGCCGGCACACCGCGGGCCTCGGCCCTGCCGCTCCTGCCCGACGGACCGGCAGATCCCGGCTGCCTCACCGGCCGGACCACCCACGATCCGACCGGGCGGTCGCCATCGGACCGCGTACGGCAGCGAAGCGCCGGACCTGAAGGCCGTCCGCGCCCGGTCAATCCCGGGTGCGACGACCGCGCCGTCCCGTCACCCGCCGCGCCGCCCCGATTCGCCGTCCGTCCTGCGGGCAGGTGGACTGGGAGGACAGGACCGCCAGGACCCGGGAGACCGCCATGCGTTGGGGAACCGCCGCCGTCGTCGCAGCCGCCGCCGCAGGAACCGGAGCGGCGGCCTTCCTGCTGCTCGGCCGGAGAGTGTCGGACCGGGTGGTGCGCCCCGACCCGGCGCGCGGGGCGTTCGGGCCCGCGCCGATGAAGGTGAAGGTGCACGCGCTGGGGCCCGGGCGGGTGGTGCTGACCGCCACCCCGGACACCCTGCGCCCCGGCCACTACGCGCTGGAGTGGGGCGGGGGCGGCCACGCCGTGGTGGGCGAGGTGCTGGACAACGCCGGCGACCGGGTCGTCCGGCGGCTGGAGCGCGCCGACGGCGGCACCCTGGCGGTGGGCACCGAGGTCCGGGTCACCCCGCGGGTGCTGCTCGGCGACCCGCGCACCGCCCTCGGCCTGGACTACGCGGAGGTCGCGGTGGCCGGCGAACTCGGCGACCTCCCGGCCTGGCGCACCGCCGGCATCCGCGGCACCTGGGTGGTCCTGGTGCACGGCCCGGGCGTCGACCGCGAGCAGGCGCTGCCGGTGCTGCCGCTGCTGCACGCGCTGCGGCTGCCCACGCTGTCCGTCAGCTACCGCGGCGACGCGGGCACGCCCGCCCCGCCCGACGGCCTGGGCCACTTCGGCGAGACCGAGTGGCAGGACGTCGACGTCGCCGTCCGGTACGCGCTCGCCCAGGGCGCCACCAAGGTGGTGCTGTACGGCTGGTCGGTCGGCGCGACGATCGCCCTGCACACCGCGGCCCGCTCCACCTGGCGCGACCGGATCGCCGGACTGGTGCTGGACTCCCCGGTGCTGGACTGGTCCGAGACCGTCCGCCGGGGCACCACCCGGAGCTGGTCGTCCCCCGCCCTCGGCGAACTCGGCACCCTCGCCGCCCAGGGCCGCACCGGCGTCGACCTCGCCGACTTCGCCCGGATCGCCTCCGGTGCCGACCTGGCCTCGCCCGCGCTGCTGCTGCACAGCCCCGACGACCCGGTCGCCCCGTGGAGCGCCGCCCGGCGCCTGGCCGAGGGCCGCGACGACCTGGTCAGCCTGCACCCGGTGCCGCACGCCGAGCACGCCGCCCTGTGGAACGCCGACCCGGACGGGTACACCGAGGCGCTGCGCCGCTTCCTCACCCCGCTGCTGTGAGCCCCGCCCCCGCGAACCCGCCGCGCTGCCGCGAACCCGCCGCGCTGCCGCGAACCCGCCCCGCCCCGCGAACCCGCCGCGCGGGTGGGAACCGGAGCGCCGCCCACCGCGTCTCCGTCTCGGAGCGGTCACGATATCCGCCATGTCCACGTCGAAAAGCGGAGTGATTCCTCCCGTTTCGCGGCGACTCGTCCCCCACCGTTCGAGCCGTTCGGACATCGGGCCGAGACAGCGCGGCAGTCGATGTGACAGAAGGCCCGTACAAGGGGAAGACTGCACGGCGTGACGTCTCGGAACCCGCGCGACCGTGATGCCCCGCACCCGCCCCACCGCACCGGTGCGACGGTGACCCGTCTGCCCGGAACGGCGGCCGTCGGTCGTGCGGAGGGCACCCCACCCGCCGCCGCCACCCGCCGCCGGGTCCCCGCGAAGCCGGGGCGCGGCCGGGCGCCCGTGCCGGACGGCTTCCCCGCCCCCTCCGAGCTCGCCCCGCTGGCCCGCCGGATGCTGGCCGACGCCGTCCGCGTCGCCCGCTGGGCCGGCGAGCTCTCCGAGGTCGACAAGCGCGGCGAACTGCTCCCCGACGACGCCCGCGCCGCCGGGCGCGCCCTGGCGATGACCGTGGGCGCCGCCGCCAACGCCTGGGGCCAGGCCCTGCTGGTCGGCCTGGTCGAACTCCGCGACGGCGGCGCCGGCCCCGGCTGGCGGCTGCACGCCTGGGAGCACGACGACGAGGCGGTGGTCCGCGGCTGGTCCGCGCTGTTCGACGCCTGGACGCTGCTCGCCCCCGTCCCGCCCGCCGCGCTGCGCGGCGTCTTCGCCCAGCTGGCCGGGCAGGCCGTCGACCAGGCCCCCCAGCTGCTGTCCTTCCTGCACCTGGTGGACGGCCCGGTCGCCGACAGCGAACTGCTCGAACTGCTCCGCCGCGGCCTCGACGAGCGCCGCCTCGGCCCCAGCTCCGGCACCTTCCCGCTGTCGCCCGTCCCGCACGCCGCGTTCGCGGTCTCCGCCGTCCGCGGCACCTGCCGCGAGCCGCAGATCGACACCCCGCACTCGCCCGCCGACGTCGCCGCCGTGCTCGACTGGATGCTCGACGGCCTGGCCGCCGTCGGCGCGCTCGGCCGCCGCGACGAGGCCGCCGAGCTCTCGCCGCTCGGCCACTGGGCGGTCCGGGCCAAGCTGGAGGAGATCTGCACCGTCGCGCAGACCGCCGCCGGCCACATCGAGCAGAGCGCCGCCGAGCTGCTCAGCGCCTGCGCCGACTACAGCCCCGGCCCGGCCCGCGCCGAGTTCCGGGCCTGGGTCGCCGCCCGCCCCGCCGACCGCGCCGTCGCCGAGCTGCTGGAGGCCGCCCGCGGTGAGGACGCGCTGGTCCGCGGCCTCGCCTTCGAGGCGCTGCGGGTGGTGGCCGGCTCCACCGCCGAGCAGGGCGTGCGGGGCGCGGTCGAGGAGGCCGTTCTGCGCCCCTACGCGCTGCTCTGGCTGGCCGAACAGCTGGACGAGGAGGGCGTGTCCCCGGCCGACGTGCTGGGCGCGGAGGACGCCGCCTGGCTGTGGGTGGACACCGCCGCCGCCGTGCTCGACCACGGCGAGACCGCGCTGCTGGTCGGCCACGTCGAGGGCGCGTCGGCCGGCGAGCCGGTCCGGCTGTTCCACCGGGCCCGCCAGTCCGGCCACCCGCGCGCCGCGAGCGTCCTGACGGCCGTCGCCTCGGTCCACCCCGACCCGGCGGTCGCCCGGGCCGCCCGCCGCAGCGCCTTCTCGGTGCACAACGGCGGCGCATAGCCGCCTCCCCGCACAGGGGAACGCGACAGCACGGAGCGCCACGGCAAGAAAAGAGCCGCCCTCCCGGAAGTTCTCCGGGAGGGCGGCTCTCTTCGCGTACCGCGGGGTGTCAGCCCCGGTTCTCCGCCCGTCGCGCCCGCACCACGCCGACCTTCTCGCCGACCTTGCGGCGGATGACCAGCAGCGGCGCCATCGCGGCCAGCGCGATCTGGGCGACCGCGCCGATGTGCATCAGCGTGTCGCCGCCGGGCAGGCCCGCCGCCCAGGAGGCGAGGCAGCCGATGGAGACCACGATCCAGGCCAGCGTCGCGGTGGCGAGCAGGCCCTGCGGCTTGGGGTACTCGATCCGGCTGACCATCAGGTAGGCCACGCCGAAGATCATCAGCAGGCCGGGGACGAACGGCGGGTCGAGCAGCACGATGGCCAGCACGGTCATCGCGCCCATCGGGCAGGGCATGCCCTGGAAGATCCCGGGCCGCATCTTGACCGCCGAGAAGCGGGCCAGCCGCAGCACCACGGCCAGCAGCACGGTCAGCGCGATGAACGCGGACAGCTGCTGGTTGGAGCCGGGGGAGACCAGGCCCCACACCGCGACGAAGTAGGCCGGCGCGATGCCGAAGCTGATCAGGTCGGCCAGGTTGTCGAGCTCGGCGCCGAGCGCGGAGGAGCGCAGCTTGCGCGCCACCAGGCCGTCGAAGAGGTCGCACATGGAGCCGATCAGCAGCAGGGTGACCGCGGTGGCGGCGCTGTGCTTGACCGGTGCGGTCGACTCGTCGGTGAGGTGCGGCATCAGGATGCCCGTGGTGATCGAGTAGATCGCCAGGAAGCCGCAGACGGCGTTGCCGAGGGTCAGGAAGTCGGCGGTGGACAGGTGCTGGGGGAGCGGGGGGCGCGCAGTTCGCGGTCCCGGGCCCAGCGTCGACGGCGGAGCTCGGTCGACTCTTCGTCGTCGAGCTCCATGAGGGTTTCCGGATCAGTCACGGTCAAGGCGAGTCACCCCGGCGGTGGTCTTCTGGCCGACCGTGACGCCGACCTCGACGCCCGCCGGCAGGTAGGTGTCGACGCGGGAGCCGAAGCGGATCAGACCGACCCGCTCGCCCTGCTCGACCTTGGTGCCGGCGTCCACGTAGGGGACGATGCGGCGGGCCACGGCACCCGCGATCTGCACCATCTCGATGTCGCCGAGCTCGGTGTCGAAGTGCCACACGACGCGCTCGTTGCGGTCGCTGTCCTTGTTGAACGCCGGGACGAACCCACCGGCGACGTGCTCGACGGACGTCACGGTGCCGGCCAGCGGCGCCCGGTTGACGTGGACGTTGAGCGGGCTCATGAAGATGGCGACGCGGGTGCGCCCGTCCGGCCACTCGTCGATCGACTGGACCACGCCGTCGGCCGGGGAGATGACCCGGCCGGCGCCGATCTCGCGCTCCGGGTCGCGGAAGAACCACAGCATGCCAGCGCTCAGGGCGCAGGCGGGCACGGCCGCCAGGGCCCACTTGCCGGAACGCCGGGTGAGGGCGGTCGTCACGGCGGCGGTGGCCAGCGTGGGAACGAACCAGGGGGTGGCGCCGCGCGCGATGGTCACGCGGGGACGGCGACCCTCGGGTCCGGGACCCTGGGCGGAGGTGTGAGGGGACGGGCTGATGGGCATCGAGGACCTTTAGTCGCGGCCCGCGCGGGGACAGTGAATCGCCCCTGGACTGGGGGCCACCGCGGGGATCGAGTGGTGTGGACGGCTGCTGTCCGGGTGGATGCTATCGGGACCTGCCCGTATATGGGCAAGCCGCCTGCTAGTCGAACTGCGCCTGCCTGCTCGGCCGAGCGCCTGCTATGCATACGACCGTAACCGGAGCGGAGCCGGTTCCCCAAGAGGTGGCGGGTCACGGGTGATTCACGTCTCAGTGACGGCGGTGTGACACGCGGTGTGCGGGGGCGGTCGACCGGCGCGTACCTGCACAAACGCGCCGGTCGACCGCCTCCAGCGCCGGTCCCGCCCCCGGGACGGCTGACCAGGCCGGGGCGGGCGCGGCGCGGTACGGACGGCGGGCCGCACGCCCACCGTCCGTACCGGGAGAGGGTCTTCAGTCGGTGAGCCGGTACTCCTCCAGCAGCCGGCGTCCCACGATCATCTTCTGGATCTCCGCCGTACCTTCACCGATCAGCAGCATCGGGGCCTCCCGGTACAGCCGCTCGATCTCGTACTCCTTGGAGAAGCCGTAGCCGCCGTGGATGCGGAAGGAGTCCTCGACGACCTCCTTGCAGTACTCGGAGGCCAGGTACTTCGCCATGCCGGCCTCCAGGTCGTTGCGCTGCCCGCTGTCCTTCTTGCGGGCGGCCATCACCATCATCTGGTGCGCTGCCTCGACCTTGGTGGCCATCTCGGCCAGCTTGAACTGGATCGCCTGGTGCTCGGCGATCCGCTTGCCGAAGGTGACCCGCTGCTGGGCGTAGGAGATGCCCAGCTCGAAGGCGCGGCGGGCCACCCCGCAGCCGCGCGCGGCCACGTTGACCCGGCCGACCTCGACGCCGTCCATCATCTGGTAGAAGCCCTTGCCGGGGACGCCGCCGAGGACCCGGTCGGCCGGGACCCGGACGTCCTGGAGCACCAACTCGGTGGTGTCGACGCCCTTGTAGCCCATCTTCTCGATCTTGCCGGGCACGGTCAGGCCGGGCACGGTCGGGTTGGCCCCGAAGCCGGGGGTCTTCTCGATCAGGAAGGTGGTCATGTTCTTGTAGGGGGTGCTGCCGCCCTCGTCGGTCTTGCAGAGCACCGCGACCAGCGAGGAGGTGCCGCCGTTGGTCAGCCACATCTTCTGGCCGTTCAGGACGTACGCGTCGCCGTCCCGGACGCCCTTGGTGGAGATCGCCGAGACGTCGGAGCCCAGGCCCGGCTCGGACATCGAGAAGGCGCCGCGCAGCTCGCCGGCCGCCATCCTCGGCAGGAAGTGCTCCTTCTGCTCCGGGGTGCCGTGCGCGTTGATCATGTGCGCCACGATGAAGTGGGTGTTGACGATGCCGGAGACCGACATCCAGCCGCGGGCGATCTCCTCCACCACCAGGGCGTAGGTGAGCAGCGACTCGCCGAGGCCGCCGTACTCCTCCGGGATGGTCAGCCCGAACAGGCCGAGCTGCTTCATCCCCTCGACGATGGCGGTCGGGTACTCGTCCCGGTGCTCCAGCTCGGTGGCGACCGGGATGATCTCCTTGTCGACGAACTCCCGCACGGTGGCGAGGATGTCCCGCTGGATCTCGGTGAGGCCGTCGGTCTGTGCGAGGCGTCCCATCGTGCGGCTCCGGAAGGGTGTGAGGGCGGAGGGGTGGGGTTGGGGGGCTCCGCGGCGCGTGGCTGCCGCGGAGCCCCCGGGAACCGGGTGGGGCGAAGGCCGATGACGGCGGCCCGCCCGTCCGGGGCTCTGGAGGGCGCTCAGGCGAGCGGCTCGGGGCGGCCGGGCTGCTCGCCGCCGCGCTCCGCCACGTACGTCGCGGTCGGCACCATCACCTTGCGGCGGAAGGTGCAGACGACGGTGCCGTCCTGGTTGTAGCCCTTGGTCTCGACGTACACGATGCCGCGATCCGGCTTCGATGTCATGCGCTTGTCGAGAACGGTGGTCTCGCCGTACAGCGTGTCGCCGTGGAAGGTCGGCGCGACGTGCCGCAGCGACTCGATCTCCAGGTTGGCGATCGCCTTGCCGGAGACGTCCGGCACCGACATGCCGAGCAGCAGCGAGTAGACGTAGTTGCCGACCACGACGTTCTTGCCCTGCACGGTGGTGGTCGCGTAGTTGGCGTCCAGGTGCAGCGGGTGGTGGTTCATGGTGAGCAGGCAGAACAGGTGGTCGTCGTACTCGGTGACCGTCTTGCCGGGCCAGTGCTTGTAGACCGCGCCGACCTCGAACTCCTCGTAGGTGCGTCCGAACTGCATGGCTCAGGCTCCAGCCGTCTTGTCGGTAACGGGCTGTTCGAACTTGGTGGTCCGCTCCAGGCCCGCGGCCCGGCCCTTGCCCGCGATGACCAGGGCCATCTTGCGGCTGGCCTCGTCGATCATCTCGTCGCCGAGCATCGCCGAGCCCTTGGCGCCGCCGGCCTCCGAGGTACACCAGTCGTAGGCGTCCAGGATCAGCTCGGCGTGGTCGTAGTCCTCCTGGGAGGGCGAGTAGATCTCGTTCGCGGCGCCGACCTGGTCCGGGTGCAGCACCCACTTGCCGTCGAAGCCCAGCGCGGCCGAGCGGCGGGCCACCTCGCGGTAGCCCTCCTGGTTGCGGATCTGCAGGTAGGGGCCGTCGATCGCCTGGAGGTCGTTGGCCCGGGCGGCCATCAGGATGCGCATCAGGATGTAGTGGTAGGCGTCGGCGCCGTAGCCGGGCGGCTGCTCGCCGACCACCAGGGACTTCATGTTGATGGACGCCATGAAGTCGGCCGGGCCGAAGATGATGGTCTCCAGCCGGGGCGAGGCCGCGGCGATCGCGTCGACGTTGACCAGGCCCTTGGCGTTCTCGATCTGCGCCTCGATGCCGATCTTGCCGACCTCCAGGCCGACCGTCTTCTCGATCTGGGTGAGCAGCAGGTCCAGGGCGACCACCTGCTGGGCGTCCTGCACCTTGGGCAGCATGATGCAGTCCAGGTTCTGGCCGGCGCCCTCGACGACGGTGATCACGTCGCGGTAGGTCCAGTGCGTGGTCCAGTCGTTGACCCGGACGACCCGGGTCTTGCCGCCCCAGTCGCCGTTGTTGAGGGCGTCCACGATGTGGTGCCGGGCGCTCTCCTTGACCAGCGGGGCGCAGGCGTCCTCCAGGTCCAGGAAGACCTGGTCGGCCGGCAGGCCCTGGGCCTTCTCCAGGAAGCGCGGGTTGCTGCCGGGCACGGCCAGGCAGGAACGGCGCGGACGGAGGCGGTTCACGGTCGTCATGAGGAGGGGTGTTCCTTCCGGGGTCAGCTGGTCGCGGCGGTGGTCGCGGCCCAGGGCTGGAGCCTGTTGGCCAGCCGGATCTCGTCCACGATCCGGCCGATGATGGTGGTGATGCCGAAGTCCTTGGGTGTGAACACGGCGGCCACGCCGGCGGTCCGCAGGACCTCCGCGTCGGCTGCCGGGATGATGCCACCCACGATCACCGGCACATCCTCCACCCCCGCGCGGCGCAGCCGGTGCAGGACGTCCGGCACCAGCTCGGGGTGCGCGCCGGACAGGATGGACAGGCCCACGCAGTGCACGTCCTCGGCGACGGCCGCCGAGACGATCTGCTCGGGCGTCAGGCGGATGCCCTGGTAGACCACCTCGAACCCGGCGTCGCGGGCCCGGACGGCGATCTGCTCGGCGCCGTTGGAGTGCCCGTCCAGGCCGGGCTTGCCGACCAGCAGGCGCAGCTTGCCGGCGCCCAGCTCGGCGGCGGTGGCGGCCACCGCCTCGCGCACGGCGGCGAGTTCGCCGCCCGGCTCGGCCGCGACCGCGACCGGGGCGCCGCCCACGCCGGTGGGCGCCCGGTACTCGCCGAACACCTCGCGGAGCGCGAACGACCACTCGCCGGTGGTGGCGCCGGCCCGGGCGCAGGCCAGGGTGGCCGCCATCAGGTTCTCCTCGGTGGCGGCCACCTCCTTGAGCCGGGCCAGCGCGTCCCGCACGGCGGCCTCGTCGCGCCCGGCCCGCCAGGATTCCAGGTGGGCCAGCACCGAGCGCTCGGCGGCCGGGTCGACCACCATGATGGCGGTGTCCAGGTCCGCGGTGAGCGGGTTCTCCTCGGTGGTGTCGAAGCAGTTGACGCCGATGATCTTGTCCTGGCCGGCCTCGATCCGGGCCCGCCGCTCGGCGTGCGAGGCGACCAGCTCGGACTTCAGGTAGCCGGACTCGACGGCCGGGATCACCCCGCCCATCCCCAGCACCTTGGCGATCTCCGCCTCGGCGCCGGCCAGCAGTGCGGCGGTCTTCGCCTCCACCACGTGCGAGCCGTCGAACAGGTCGCCGTACTCCAGCAGGTCCGACTCGTACGCCAGCACCTGCTGGATGCGCAGCGACCACTGCTGGTCCCACGGCCGGGGCAGGCCCAGCGCCTCGTTCCAGGCCGGGAGCTGGACGGCCCGGGCCCGGGCGTCCTTGGAGAGCGTGACGGCCAGCATCTCCAGCACGATCCGCTGGACGTTGTTCTCCGGCTGGGCCTCGGTCAGGCCCAGCGAGTTGACCTGCACGCCGTAGCGGAACCGGCGCTGCTTGGCGTCCTCGATGCCGTAGCGCTCCCGGGTGACCTTCTCCCAGAGCCGGTTGAAGGCCCGCATCTTGCACATCTCCTCGACGAAGCGGACGCCCGCGTTCACGAAGAAGGAGATCCGGCCGACCACCTCGCCCATCCGCTCGGCCGGGACCTGCCCGGAGTCGCGGACGGCGTCGAGGACGGCGATCGCGGTGCACATCGAGTAGGCGATCTCCTGGACGGGCGTCGCCCCGGCCTCCTGCAGGTGGTAGCTGCAGATGTTGATCGGGTTCCACTTGGGGATGTGCGCCACCGTGTAGGCGATCATGTCGGTGATCAGCCGCACCGAGGGGCCGGGCGGGAAGACGTGCGTCCCGCGCGACAGGTACTCCTTGACGATGTCGTTCTGGGTGGTGCCGGTGAGCTTCGCGATGTCCGCGCCCTGCTCCTCGGCGACCACCTGGTACAGCGCCAGCAGCCACATCGCGGTGGCGTTGATGGTCATCGAGGTGTTGGTGCGCTCCAGCGGGATGCCGTCGAACAGGGTCCGCATGTCGCCCAGGTGCCCGACCGGCACGCCGACCCGGCCGACCTCGCCGCGGGCGAGGACGTGGTCGGAGTCGTAGCCGGTCTGGGTCGGCAGGTCGAACGCCACCGACAGACCGGTCTGCCCCTTCGCGAGGTTGCGCCGGTACAGCGCGTTGGAGTCGCTCGCGGTGGAGTGCCCGGCGTAGGTCCGCATCAGCCAGGGACGGTCGCGCTCCTGGGCGCCCATCAGACGTTCCGGAAGGCGTTGATCTTGGTCAGGTGCTGCTCGCGCAACTCGGCGTTGCGCACGCCCAGCCCCTCCTGCGGGGCCAGGCAGAGCACGCCGACCTTGCCCTGGTGCTTGTTGTGGTGCACGTCCAGGGCGGCCTGGCCGGTCTCCTCCAGCGCGTAGACCTTGGACAGGGTCGGGTGGATCTTGCCCTTGGCGATCAGCCGGTTGGCCTCGAACGCCTCGCGGTAGTTGGCGAAGTGCGAGCCGACGATGCGCTTGAGCGACATCCACAGGTAGCGGTTGTCGTACTGGTGCATGTAGCCGGAGGTGGAGGCGCAGGTGACGATGGTGCCGCCCTTGCGGGTGACGTAGACCGAGGCGCCGAAGGTCTCCCGGCCCGGGTGCTCGAAGACGATGTCCACGTCCTCGCCGCCGGTGAACTCGCGGATCTTCGCGCCCAGGCGCTTCCACTCGCGCGGGTCCTGGTTGTGCTCGTCCTTCCAGAACCTGTAGCCCTCGGCGCTGCGGTCGATGATCGCCTCGGCGCCCATCGCCCGGCAGATGTCGGCCTTCTGCGGGCTGGAGACCACGCAGATCGGGGTGGCGCCGCCGGCCAGCGCGTACTGGGTGGCGTACGAGCCGAGGCCGCCGCTGGCGCCCCAGATCAGCACGTTGTCGCCCTGCTTCATGCCGGCGCCGTTGCGCGAGACCAGCTGGCGGTACGCGGTGGAGTTGACCAGGCCCGGGGAGGCGGCCTCCTCCCAGGTGAGGTGCTTGGGCTTGGGGAGCAGCTGGTTGGTCTTGACCAGGGCGAGCTGGGCCAGGCCGCCGAAGTTGGTCTCGAAGCCCCAGATCCGCTGCTCCGGGTCCATCATGGTGTCGTTGTGGCCGTCGGGGGACTCCAGCTCGACCGACAGACAGTGCGCGACGACCTCGTCGCCGGGCTTCCAGGCGTTGACGCCGGCGCCGGTGCGCAGCACCACGCCCGCCAGGTCGGAGCCGAGCACGTGGTACGGCAGGTCGTGGCGCGCGGTCAGCGGCGAGAGGCGGCCGTAGCGCTCCAGGAAGCCGAAGGTGGAGACCGGCTCGAAGATCGAGCTCCACACGGTGTTGTAGTTGACCGAGCTGGCCATCACGGCCACCAGGGCTTCGCCCGGGCCGAGTTCGGGCAGCGGGACGTCATCCAGGTGGAGCGACTTGCGCGGGTCCTTGTCCCGGCTGGCCAGCCCGGCGAACATCTGCTCCTCGTCCTTGTGGAGCGTCACCGCCCGGTAGGACTCGGGCAGCGCCAGGGCGGCGTAGTCGGCGGACGTGGCGTCGCCGCTGAGGATCGCGTCGAGAATTTCCTGCATGGCTGCCTCCGAAGGCGTACCTGTGCGAGGGACACAGGGCGTCTGGGGGAGCCGGGAGCGGACACCGGCTTCGCGTTGAGGGGTCTGAGGGTGGTGCTTGGCTGGTGCGACGGGTGGGTGGTGTCGCGTGGGTGGGGCTGGTGCTCGTCCCCTCGGTGGGGGACGCCGGAAGACGGCGCGCCGAGGTGGGGAGCCGCGGCGCCGCAGCCGGTGGGAACACGGTAATGGCACCCTGTGCCACTCGTAAAGACACGCGGTGCCAAGTCGTGGCGTGAGCCAGGACACGCCGTGCCCGGTCGGCCGGGGAACGCCGAAGGCCCGTCCCCGAAACCGGGAACGGGCCTTCGAATGTGCCGGTGATCTGCGAAAACCCCCTGGATTACGCGGGAGTTCTCCCGGTCAGGGCGGCTCTGATCGAATCCACCACCGCCTCCAGCGGTGCGTCCGTCCGGGCGACTGTGATCAGCACCTCACCGCTCGGACTGGCACTCAGTGCGCTCACCGCCCCGGGCTCCTCCGGTGGCACTCCGTCACCAGTGGCACCGGGTGCCAGCGTGGTGCCGCGGCGGCGGGCACCGCTCGGCGGGGTCGGCCAGAACGTCCCCCGGATCACCCCGAAGGAGTGGTCGAGCTGCGCCTCCACGTCCCCGTGGCCGCCGGCCCGCAGCCAGCGCCGCAGCACGTGGTTGTGCGCCGCGACCACCGCCGCCGCCGACACCTCGGCCAGCATCGAGTCGTCGTCCCCGCCGCGCTGCCAGCCCGGCGGGGTCTGCTCGGCCGCGTCGAACCGGCCCAGCAGGTAGCGGGTGAACAGCCGCTCGTAGCGGGAGACCACCGCGATCTCCCGCTCGCGCAGCGCCGGGACCTGCCGGATCAGCTGGTAGCGGGCCACCGACATCTCCGGCGTGGAGGCGTACATCCGCAGCACCTCCTTGATGCCGCGGCACACCACGTCCAGCGGGTGCTCCTCGGCGTCGGCGCTGGCCAGCAGGTCCGCCACCCGCACCAGGGTGTCGTCGTGGTCCGGGAAGATCGCCTCCTCCTTCGACCGGAAGTACCGGAAGAAGGTCCGTCGGGCGACCCCGGCGGCGGCCGCGATCTGATCGACCGTCGTCTCCTCGTACCCCTGGGTGGCGAACAGCTCCATCGCCGCGGCGGTGAGGTCCTGGCGCATCTGCAGCCGCTGGGCGGCGGCCCGGCGGCTGCCCGGCCCGGACTCCACCCCCGCCCGCGGCTGATCGGGCCCGGCGGCCGGCGGCTGCTGCTGGGGGGCGAGGTCTGGCGATCCATGTTCGGAACGCTACACGCACCCGCCCCGGCCCCGGCCGGCCTGCCCCGGCGCACCGGTGCCGCGGGCGGCGCCACGGCGGGCCGCGGCCACCGCGAGGAGACCGCGCCGGGGCCCCAAGGAGGCTTCGCCGCAAGCGGGTTGACGCCCCCGCCGGGCACCGGACGGCCCCCTGGAGCGGGCACCGGACGGCCGGTCATCGCCGTGCGTGGTCGCGGAAACCACGCCCCGTCTTGCGCCCCAGGCAGCCCGCCGCCACCAGGTGCTCCAGCAGCGGCGCCGCCGCCAGCCCCGGCTCGCGGAACTCGTGGTGCAGCACCTGCTCGATGGTCAGCGACACGTCCAGGCCCACCACGTCCAGCAGTTCGAACGGGCCCATCGGGTAGCCGCAGCCCAGCTTCATCGCGGTGTCGATGTCGTCCACCGTCGCGTAGTGCTCCTGGAGCATCCGCACCGCGTCGTTCAGGTACGGGAACAGCAGCGCGTTCACGATGAACCCGGCCCGGTCGCCGCACTCCACCGGGTGCTTGCGCACCTTCGCGCACAGCTCCAGCACGGTCGCCGTGACGTCCTCCGCGGTCAGCACCGTGGAGACCACCTCGACCAGCTTCATGGCCGGCGCCGGGTTGAAGAAGTGCATCCCGACCACGTCCCGCGGCCGCGAGGTGGCCGTCGCGCAGGAGATCACCGGCAGCGAGGAGGTGGTGGTGGCCAGCACCGCGCCCGGCTTGACGATCCCGTCCAGCACGGTGAACAGCTCGCGCTTGACCGCCAGGTCCTCCGCCACCGCCTCCACCACCAGGTCGGCGTCCGCCAGGTCCCGGTACGAGCCGGTCGGGACGACCAGCGCCAGCGCCGCGTCCCGCTGCTCCCCGGTCAGCCGGCCCTTGGCCACCGAACGCTCCAGCGACCGCGCCAACTGCGCCTTCGCCAGCTCCGCCTTCTCCCGGCTGCGGGCCGCCAGCAGCACCGGGAAGCCCGCCTTGGCGAACACCTCCACGATGCCGGTCGCCATCGTCCCGCTGCCGCACACCGCGATGCTGCGCACCGCGCGCCCGGCCGGCCGGGCCTCCGCCGCCGCGGTCTCCTCGGCGACCACCCTGGACGAGCCCGGGGCCTCGTAGGTGTAGAAGCCGCGGCCCGACTTGCGGCCCAGCAGGCCCGCCGCGACCAGCTGCCCCAGGATCGGCGCCGGGGCGTGCAGCCGGTCCTGGGACTGCGCGTACATCGCCTCCAGCACGGTGCGGGCGGTGTCCACGCCGATCAGGTCCAGCAGCGCCAGCGGGCCCATCGGCAGGCCGCAGCCCAGCCGCATCGCCGCGTCGATGTCCTCCCGGGTCGCGTACCGGGACTCGAACATCGCCGCCGCCTGGTTCAGGTACGCGAACAGCAGGCCGTTGGCGATGAACCCGGCCCGGTCGCCCGCCGCCACCGGCTCCTTGTCCAGGTCGCGGGCCAACTCGGCGACCTGCTCGGCCGCCCGGGGGAGGTCAGCACGGTGCGGACCACCTCCACCAGGCGCATGCTGTGCACCGGGTTGAAGAAGTGCACGCCCAGCACCCGCTCCGGGCGGCCGGTGGCCGCCGCGATCCGGGTCACGCTCAGCGCGGTGGTGCCGGTCGCCAGCACCGTCTCCGGCGGGCAGATCCGGTCCAGCTCGGCGAACAGCGCGCGCTTGAGCTCCAGGTCCTCCGGGACCTCCTCGACCACCAGGTCGGCCCCGGCCGCCGCGGCCAGGTCGTCGCCGACCTCGATCAGCTCCAGCAGCGCCGTCCGCTCCGCGGCGGTCAGCCGCTCGCGCTCCACCGCCCGCGCGGTGGACGCCTCGATCCGGTCCAGCGCCCGCAGCGCCTGCGTCGGACCGGCCTCCACGCCGATCACCCGGCGGCCGCTGCGGGCGAGGGCCACGGCCACCCCGGCACCCATGGTGCCCAGGCCGATGACGGCGACAGTGGGGAAGGGACGCTCCATTGTCCATACTCCTTGGTCAGGGCCCCGCGCCGCGGCCCCCGCCACCGCCCGGCCGCGACAGCGCGAACCCGGACGGAGGGTGTGACGGGGGAGGGTGTGCCGACGGCACGGGAGAAACGGGAACGGAAGAAGAACAGCGGCGCCCCGCGGTACGGACCGGTCCGCTCCGGTTCCGTCGAGGGGTGGTGCCGTGGTGCTCAGGCGCTCCGTCAGATCATGGAGCGACGCCGACACGCACACGGTGCGGTGCGAAGGCGCCCTGCCGGTGCGGCTCCCGAAGCCCGGCGCTGACGCGTGCCGACACTGTAGCCCAGCTACCGACGGGTAGGAAGAGGGGAAGCGGCACGCCGGGTCCGCGCACCGACCCATACTGTGGCCGCAGCTGCCGAAGGAGGACACCATGGCTGTCATGACGACTGAGCGTCCGCAGATGGAACTTGAGCAGTTCAGGGAGATCGCCATAGCGGCCGAGCGGGAAGACGTGGTGCTCGAGTTCGTCAACGGCAGGATCGGAGTCAAGCCGGTGCCCGACGGCGACCACGGCGAGATCGTCATGTGGCTGCTGGAGCGCTGCCTGGCCCAGCGCCCGGATCTCCGGCTCTACCCCGAGCAGGGCCTGCAGGTGGCGAACTACCGCAACGGGCTGGCCAAGCCGGACGGTTCGCTCGCGCCGCGGCGTAGCTTCGCGGGCCAGGGGGAGTGGGCCGATCCGGCCGAGGTCCTCATGGTGGTCGAGGTGACCTCGTACGACGCCGACGCCAACCGGCGCGACCGGGTCGAGAAGCCGAGGGCCTACGCGGAGACCGCCATCCCGGTGTTCCTGCTGGTGGACCGCGACGCGGGTGCGGTCTCGGTGCACAGCGAGCCGGAGGACGGGCGCTACCACAGTGTCGTGACGCTGACCTACGGGCACGTCGTGGAGCTGCCGGAGCCGGTGAACGTCAGCCTCGACACCGAGGAGCTGAAGGAGTTCAGCCGCTGAGACGCCGGACGGCCCGCCCGGAGGGTTCCGGGCGGGCCGTCGTGGTGGGTGCTGCGGGGAGGGTCAGTGCGCCATGACCGGGACGGCGTCCTCGGCCGGGGCGCCCTCGGTGTGGTGCTCGGGCTTGCCGGCGTTGATCAGGGCGAAGGCGGTGACGCCGGCCAGGACCAGGATGCCGAAGGCCCACCAGATGGCCACCGAGTACGAGTGCACCTGGGCCTGGAGCTGGAACAGCTGCTGGTCGGTGGCGGTGGCCGCGTGGGCCTTGGCCCAGGAGGTGCCGGCGCTGTGGGCGACGGTGCTCAGCAGGGCGGTGCCGATCGCGCCGCCGACCTGCTGGGAGGTGTTGACCATCGCGGAGGCGACACCGGCGTCCCGCGGCTGCACGCCGTAGGTGGCCAGGCTCATCGCGGGCATGAACGCGGTGCCCATGCCGAGGCCCATCAGGATCAGGCCGGGCAGGATCTGCCAGTACGAGGTGCCGACGTCGATCTGGGTGAGGATCAGCAGGCCGAGCGAGGCGACCAGGAAGCCGGGCGCCATCAGGTAGCGGGCCGGGACCCGGGTCATCAGGCGGGCGCCGATCTGGGTGGAGCCGGTGATCATGCCGGCCACCATCGGGAGGAAGGCGAAGCCGTTGACCAGCGGCTTGTAGCCCAGCACGCCCTGCATGTAGAGGGTGAGGAAGAGGAACAGGCCGAACATGCCGATCACGGCCATGCCGAGCGAGAGGTAGACACCGCCGCGGTTGCGGTCGGTGACCACGCGCAGCGGCAGCAGCGGGGCCTTGACCCGGCTCTCGACCACCGCGAACGCGGCGAGCAGCACGGCGGCGGCGACGAACAGGCCGATGGTGCTGCTGTCGCCCCAGCCCTCCTGCTCGGCCCGGGTGAAGCCGTACACCAGGGAGACCAGGCCGGTGGTGACCAGCAGCACGCCCGGGATGTCGAGGCGGTTGCGGTTGTGGCCGACGGCCGGCTCGCTGATGACCAGCACCGCGCCCGCGATGGCGACCAGGGCGAACGGGATGTTGACGTAGAAGGTCCAGCGCCAGTTCAGGTACTCGGTGAGGGCGCCGCCCAGGATCAGGCCGATCGCGCCGCCACCGCCGGCCACCGCGCCGTAGATGCCGAACGCCTTGGCGCGCTCCTTGCCGTCGGTGAACATCACGGCCAGCAGCGACAGCGCGGCGGGCGCCAGCAGCGCGCCGAACACGCCCTGCAGGGCGCGGGCGCCGAGCAGCATGGTGGTGTTGGCGGCGGCGCCGCCGAGCGCGGAGGCCGCGGCGAAGCCGACCAGGCCGACCATGAAGGTCCGGCGGCGGCCCCACAGGTCGGCGACCCGGCCGCCGAACAGCAGCAGGCTGCCGAAGGCCAGCGCGTAGGCGGTGATCACCCACTGGGTGGTGCTGTCGGCGAAGCCGAGGTCTTCCTTCGCGTGCGGGAGCGCGATGTTCACCACGGTCGCGTCCAGCACGACCATCAGTTGCGCCAGGGCGATGAAGACGAGCGCCTTCCACCGGCGAGGGTCCGGCTGGAGGGTGTCAGACATGGAGGTACCCACTTGTGTGTGCGAGAGCGTACGGAGGGGTGCAGGGGCGTCGCGCCGTCGAG
Source organism: Kitasatospora fiedleri (assembly GCF_948472415.1). NCBI lineage: Bacteria > Bacillati > Actinomycetota > Actinomycetes > Kitasatosporales > Streptomycetaceae > Kitasatospora > Kitasatospora fiedleri. The sequence continues at coordinate 5,722,753 of NZ_OX419519.1, forward strand.
GGGCGGTTCCTGCGGGAGGTTTTCGGGGGCGTGCGAGGCCGGTCGGCCCGCGGGCGGGACCGAGGGGGGTCAGACGCGGGGCGTGAGGTCCTCCAGGGTCGCGGCACGGCCGGGCAGCACGGACGGCGCGGGAGCCCGCAGGCCGTCCAGCAGCAACTGCAGGTGACGCCGGACGTGGGGGTCCAGGTCGAGGCAGCCGAAGCCGGGGAGCGGTCGGGTGAGCTGGGCCATGGCGACGACGATGTCGCCGGCTCCGACGTCGGTGCGGAGCAGGCCGTCGGCCTGGGCCCGCGCGATGAGGTCCTCGGTGACCTGCTTCATCTCGGCGCGGGCTTCGGCGAGTTCGGGGTCGTTCAAGTCGATCGGGTCGGACAGCAGGGGGCAGAGCGCGCCGATCCGCTCCTCGGCCGCGGCGTGCACGAAGCGGCTGAACGCGGCGAAGGAGTCGGGCTCCTGCGCGGTGGCCGCGTGCGCGTGCGCCACGATCCGCTCCATCACGGCGATCGACACCTGGTGGATCAGGGCGCGGCGGTCGGCGAAGTTCCGGTACAGCGTGGCGTTGCCGACGCCCGCCCGGCGGGCGATCTCGTCCAGCGAGGCCATCGCCCCGTACTCGACGAACGCCTCCCGGGCCGCGGCGACGATGCGGGCCCGGTTGCGGGCCGCGTCCGCGCGGCGGACGGGAGCGGCGGCGACGACGGTCATGGTGCGCTCCCTTCGAGCGGCGGCGGGTCCGGGAACCGCCCCTCGGGCGGACTCCGGCGCGGTTTCCGATGCGGGGATCATCTCCCCGTTTCGTTGCGGACAGATGTCTAAACGGGGAATCCGTCCCGGAAATTTCATCATCCGATGTGACCTGCGTCACATCGGTGCGGCCACGGACGGGTGACCTCCCGGCGCGTTCCCCCGATCGGCCGGAAAGCCCTGGTCAGGATAGGCCCATGAGGATCACCGCGCCGCCCGCCGACCACGCCGCCGAGGCCCGGACGGCCGCCACCCGGATCGAGGCCGAGGGCGTCGACGGGGTCGTCGTCGGCTGGGTCGACAACGCGGGCGTCACCCGGGTCAAGGCCGTCCCGGTCCGCGGCCTGGAGTCCGCCGCCCGCTGGGGCGTCGGCGCCGCGCCCTGCTTCGACGCCTTCCTGGTCGACGACTCGCTCGCCCCCTCCGGCGGCCCCGTCGGCGACCTGCGCCTGGTCCCCGACCTCACCGCGCTGCACCGCCTCGCCGCCCAGCCCGGCTGGGCCTGGGCCCCCGGCGACCGGCGCACCCAGCAGGGCGAACCGCACCCCGGCTGCCAGCGGCAGTTCGCCCGCCGCACCGCCGAGGCGCTCGCCGGACACGGCCTGACCGTCCGGGCCGGCATCGAGGTCGAGTGGATCGTCGACGGCGGCGAACCCGGGCCCGCGTACGGCATGCGCCGCCTGATCGGCAACAGCGACTACCTGCGCGACCTGCTGCGCGCCCTGCGCGAACAGCGGATGACCGTCCTCCAACTGCACCCCGAGTACACCGAGGGCCAGTACGAGCTGTCCGTCGCCCCCGAAGGCCCGGTCGAGGCCGCCGACACCACCCTGCTGGTCCGGCACACCGTGCAGGCCGTCTCGCTGCGGCACGGCCTGCGCGCCAGCTTCGCCCCCGTCACCGCCCCCGACGGCGTCGGCAACGGCGGCCACCTGCACCTCAGCCTGTGGCGCGACGGCCGCAACCTCGGCCACGGTGGCACCGGTCCGCACGGGCTCACCCGGGAGGCCGAGGCGTTCCTGGCCGGGGTGCTCGCCGAGTTGCCCGCCCTGCTCGCCCTCGGCGCCCCGTCCGTCGCCAGCTACCTGCGCCTGGTCCCCGGCCGCTGGTCCGGCCCGCACCGCTGCTGGGGCCTGGAGAACCGGGAGGCCGCGCTCCGCCTGATCACCGGCTCCGCCCCCGAGCAGGCCAACGCCGAGATCAAGTGCTTCGACGCCGCCGCCAACCCCTACCTCGCCGTCGGCGGCGTCCTGGCCGCCGGCCTGGCCGGCCTCGACGCCGCCCTCCGCCTGCCCCCGAGACCACCGGCGACCCCGACGGCACGGCCGAACGCCTCCCCGCCACACTCGGCCACGCCGTCGCCGCACTGCGCGCCTCCCCGGTGCTGCGGGCCGCCATGGGCGAGCAACTCTGGCAGGCCGTCATCGACGTCCGGGAGGCCGAGATCGCCCGCTTCGCCGACCGCACCCCCGAGGAGATCGTCGAAGCCGTCCGCTACCGCTACTGACCCCCGCCCCGGCCCGCGCAGTGGGAGCGGGGAGGCGCGGGTGGGGCTGCTGCTGCTCAACCACGCTTTCTGTACGGGAAGTTCAGCGGTCGAGTCGCCGCCCCGCGCCGGGCGAACCGATGGTGGGCGGCGGCCCCGGAACGGGCCGGGAAAGCCGGCGGACGCCGGGATGCCGGGCGTGGTACGAAGATCCGATGACGAGCTACTGGACGGGCCGACGGGTACGGCTGCGCGCGGTCGAACCGGAGGACGGACCGCTGCTGGCCCGGCTCTCCGCGCAGGAGGAGCGGCTCGGGGACGCGCTCGACCCGCCGCGCTCCGCCGAGGGCTGGACGGCGCTGGCCAGGGAGAAGGCCGCCGCCGACCCGACCGCCGGCACCTACCAGCTGATCATCGAGTCGCTCCCCGACGGCGCCGCGGCCGGTACCGCGGCCGGTACCGCGGTCGGCACTGCGGCCGGTACCGCGGTCGGCGCGATCGCCGTGCACCGGGCCGACGGCCGCAGCGGGCTGTTCGAGTACGGCATCACCGTCGGCGCCGAGCACCGCCGCCGGGGCTACGCGGCCGAGGCCGTCCGCCTGGTGCTGCGCCACCAGTTCGAGGAGCGCCGCCACCACAAGGCCACCGCCCGGGTGTTCGCCCACAACGCGCCCTCGCTGGCCCTCCAACGGCGGCTCGGCTTCGTCGAGGAGGGCCGACTGGTCCGGCACTTCTTCGTCGCGGGCGAACACCGGGACGTGGTCCTGTTCGCTCTGTTCGCCGAGCAGTTCTTCGCCCGCCACGGCGGCCCCACCCGACTCTGAGCCGCGCGCCGCACCACGCCGCACGCCTCCTCGCGGTCCTGCCGCCGACGGGCCGGAACCCGTCGATCGCCCCTTCCCGGCGTCCCGGCCGTCCTGACGCGGGGTCGACCCTCCGGGAAGCGTCTCCCGGGAACGGCACGGCCGCCCGGGGGGAGCCGGGCGGCCGCGCGGGACCGGATCGGGGTCAGTTCACGGCGGCCAGGTGGTTCTTGAGGCCCTGGCCGAACGCGGTCGGGGTGCCGTCGAACCCGGAGATCAGCGACGGGCCCTGGCCGCAGTCCCAGGTGTTCCAGGTCCAGCCGAGGTAGGAGACCTTGGCGGCGTCGGCCCAGGACATCACCTGGTCGATGAAGGAGTGGGCGCAGTCGTTCTCGCCGATCTCGCCGATCACCACCGGGACCTGCGCGGCCAGCGGCGCCACGGTCGAGTTCCAGCAGGACTGGTTGGAGCAGGTGTTGAAGTTGTACACGTGCCAGGCCGCGGCCAGGTTGCCCGCCGGGTCGGTCGGCTTGTGGGCCAGCCACTGGCCGAGGTCGTTGGAGTAGGCCAGGCCGCCGAGCAGGATGACGTTGTTCGCGCCCGCGGTGCGGACCGCGTTCACCAGGGTCTGCATGCCGCTGACCGGGTAGCCGATGCCGGGGCAGGCGCTGCCGCCGTCCCGCCAGCAGTTCCACGCCTGGTCGAGGCCGGAGACGGCGCGGTCCGCGTAGGGCTCGTTGAACAGGTCGAAGACCACCGACGGGTCGTTCTTGAAGGCGGCGGCGACGGAGGACCAGAAGGTCGCCGCGCCCGCGCCCGGCATCGGCTTCTGGCAGGTCGAGTTGGTGTCCGAGCAGCCCGAGGAGTTGCCGGTGTAGAGGCCCTGCGTCCAGTGCAGGTCGATGATCGGGGTGAGCCCGGCGTCCCGCAGCGCGGAGACGAAGTTCTTCACCGCGGTGCGGTAGTTCTCACCCGCGTACTCCGGCTTGACGTTGGCGTAGCCGTTCCAGCAGTCCTCGTTGACCGGGACGCGGACGGCGTTGGCCTTCCAGCTCTTGATCGCGGCGATCGAGGCGGCGTCCACCGGGCCGTCGGCGAAGCCGTAGCCCTGGACGCACATGAACTCCATGCCGGAGCGGTTCACGCCGCGCAGCACCACCTGCGCGCCGTTGGCGTCCACCAGCCGGTTGCCGGAGACGCGCAGCGCCGGGGCCCTGCCGCCACCGGTGCCGGTGCTCCCCGACGGCGACGGCGACGGCGAGGCCGAAGCGGACGCGGACGCGGACGGCGAGGGGGAGGGCGAGGGGGACGCCGAAGCGGACGGCGAGGGCGACGGGCTCGCCGCCCCGCCGCAGGTCACGCCGTTGACGGTGAACGAGGTCGGGGCCGCGTTGCCGCCGCTGTAGGAGAAGTTGGCGCCCGCGCTGATCGAGCCGCCGACCGCGAGGGTGGCCGCCCAGGCGGGGGCGGTGACGGTGACGTTCTTGCCGGACTGGCTCCAGGTGCCGTTCCAGCCGGAGCCGGAGAGGGTCTGGTTGCCGGTGTAGGAGTAGCCGACGCTCCAGTTGTCGATCGGGGCGGTGCCGGCGTTGGTAAGTTTCACGTTCGCGGTGAAGCCGCTGCCCCAGTCGTTCGTCGTGTAGTCGACGGAGCACCGGACGCCGGCGGCGGCCGCCGGGCCGGCGCCGGTGAGTGCGAGGGTGGCCGCAGCGGTCGCGGCCAGCGCCGCGACCAGCGCCGTGGTGGTGGTGCGGACGGTCATGTCCGACTCCTCGGAGGAGGGGAAAAGTGGGCGCGCTCCCACAGGCCCGCCCCGAACCATAGCCAGGGGCAAGGGAGTTGCCAACACGTTCCGGCTGCGCTCACTCTCTTGACAGTGCGGATGGCCCTCCCGATATTTGGGAGCGCTCCCACAAGAACGGCCCGGCGGACGTCCCGCGGACGACCGTCTTCGGACTCCCCCACCCACCCCCTCCGAGGAGCCGTCATGTCTCCACCTCGCACCCCCCGCAACCGGGTCCCGGCGCTCACCGCCGCCCTCACGCTGCTCGCCGCCGGCCTGTCGACCGCGGTCGCCGTCCCGGCCTCCGCCGCCGCCGTCCAGTGCTCCATCGACTACACGACGAACGACTGGGGCAGCGGCTTCACCGCCAACGTGGCGATCACCAACCGGGGCACCGCGGCGCTCAACGGCTGGACGCTCACCTACTCCTACACCGGCAACCAGACGCTCTCGGGCAGCGGCTGGAACGGCACCTGGAGCCAGTCCGGCAAGAACGTCACCGTCGCCGCCCCGGCCTGGGCGGCCACCCTCCCGGCCGGCGGCTCGGCCACCGCGGGCGCCAACTTCTCGTACAGCGGCACCAACGCGGCCCCGACCGCCTTCGCGGTCAACGGCACCAGCTGCACCGGCGCCCACGCGGCCCCGACCACCACCCTGACCAGTCCCGCCCCCGGTGCCACCTACCAGGCCGGGGTGGCCGTCCCGCTCGCGGCGACGGCCACGGCGGCGGACGGCGCCAGCATCAGCAAGGTCGAGTTCTACGACAACACCACGCTGATCGGCACCGCCACCAGCGCCCCGTACACCTTCACCTGGACGGGCGCGGCGAGCGGAAACCACTCGATCTACGCGAAGGCGTACGACAGCCTGGGCGCGAGCAGTGAGTCGACCCCGGCGGGCATCACGGTCGCGGCCGGTCCGGCGATCAGCGCCACCCCGCTGACCCTGTCGGTGAACCAGGGCAAGACCGGCAGCTTCGCCGTGAAGCTCAGCAGCCGGCCGAGCGCCAACGTCACCGTCACCACCACCCGGACCTCGGGCAACACCGGACTGTCCGTCAGCTCCGGCGCGACGCTGACCTTCACCCCGGCCGACTGGTCGACGGCGCAGACCGTCACGCTCACCGCCGACGCCTCCTCCACCGGCTCGGCGACCTTCACCTCCACCGCGACCGGGTACACCTCCTCGGCGGTCACGGTGACCGAGCTGGCCGCCGCCTCGGGCGTGTACAACGACCGGTTCCTCCAGCTCTACAACAAGATCAAGGACCCGGCGAACGGCTACTTCTCGCCGGAGGGCATCCCCTACCACTCGGTGGAGACCCTGCTGGTCGAGGCCCCCGACCAGGGCCACGAGACCACCTCGGAGGCGTACTCGTACCTGCTCTGGCTGGAGGCCCAGTACGGGCGGGTCACCCAGGACTGGTCGAAGTTCAACGCGGCGTGGACGCTCATGGAGACGTACATGATCCCGGGCCACGCCGACCAGCCGACCAACGCGTTCTACAACGCGTCCAAGCCGGCCACCTACGCGCCCGAGCGCCCGCTGCCGAGCGACTACCCGGCCGCGCTGGACACCTCGGTCACCGCGGGCGCCGACCCGATCGCCGGCGAGCTGAAGAGCGCCTACGGCACCGACGACATCTACGGCATGCACTGGCTACAGGACGTGGACAACGTCTACGGCTACGGCAACGCGCCCGGCAAGTGCGAAGCCGGCCCGAGCGACACCGGCCCGTCGTTCATCAACACCTACCAGCGCGGCGCGCAGGAGTCGGTGTGGGAGACCATCCCGCAGCCCACCTGCGACAACTTCAGGTACGGCGGCAAGAACGGGTACCTGGACCTGTTCGTCAAGGACAACTCCTACGCCAAGCAGTGGAAGTACACCGACGCGCCGGACGCCGACGCGCGCGCCGTCCAGGCCGCGTACTGGGCCGACACCTGGGCCAAGGCGCAGGGCAACGGCGCGAAGGTGGCCACCACGGTGGCCAAGGCCGGCAAGATGGGTGACTACCTGCGGTACTCGTTCTTCGACAAGTACTTCAAGCAGATCGGCAACTGCGTCGGCCCGAACAGCTGCGCGGCCGGCAGCGGCAAGAGCTCCGAGCACTACCTGCTCTCCTGGTACTACGCCTGGGGCGGCGCCACCGACACCTCGGCGGGCTGGTCCTGGCGGATCGGCGACAGCGCGGCGCACGGCGGCTACCAGAACCCGATGGCCGCGTACGCGCTGGTCAACGACCCGGCGATGGCCCCCAAGTCGGCCACCGGCAAGTCCGACTGGACCACCTCGATGGGCCGTCAGGTCGAGTTCACCCAGTGGCTGCAGTCCAGCGAGGGCGCGATCGCGGGCGGCGCGACCAACAGCTGGGAGGGCGACTACGGGACCCCGCCGGCCGGCACCCCGACCTTCTACGGGATGTTCTACGACGAGGCGCCGGTCTACCACGACCCGGCCTCCAACCAGTGGTTCGGCTTCCAGGCCTGGGGCCTGGAGCGGATGGCCGAGTACTACTACTCCAGCGGCGACCCGAAGGCCAAGGCCATCCTGGACAAGTGGGTGACCTGGGCGCTGTCCAAGACCACCTTCACCGCGGACGGCAGCTACCAGATCCCGTCCACGCTGGCCTGGAGCGGCAAGCCGGACACCTGGAACGCCGCCTCCCCGGGCGCCAACACCGGCCTGCACGTGAGCGTGGTCGACTACACCAACGACGTCGGGGTGGCCGGCTCCTACGCCAAGCTGCTGGCCTACTACGCGGCCAAGTCCGGCAACGCGGCGGCCAAGGGCGCGGCGCAGAAGCTGCTCGACGGCATGTGGGCCCACAACCAGGACGCGCTGGGCGTCTCGGTGCCGGAGACCCGCACCGACTACAGCCGCTTCAACGAGCCGCTCGCGGTGCCGAGCGGCTGGACCGGCACCATGCCCAACGGGGACCCGGTCAACAGCGCCTCCACCTTCCTGTCGATCCGGTCCTTCTACCGGAACGACCCGTCGTTCGCCAAGGTCCAGACGTACCTGAACGGCGGCGCCGCGCCGACCTTCACGTACCACCGGTTCTGGGCGCAGGCCGACGTCGCCACGGCGATGGCGACCTACGGCGAGCTGTTCGGCGGCTGACGGGCCGCCGGCGGAGCGAGCCGACGGCTGACGAGCCGTCACCCGAGCGCGAGTGCCCGGTCCGACCGACAGCGGACCGGGCACTCGCCCGTTCTGAGGAGATTGTTTTACTCCCTCTTGATTTTTGTCATATGTGCTGAATAGTCTCCCGGCCATTCGGACGCCATCGATCACCCACGATCGCGCCGCCGACACTCGGGAGGGTCAACCCCTATGAGCGTTCCCCGGATTCGCCGTTCCGCACGCACCGCGGCCTGTCTCGCACTCGCCACGGCCGGAGCACTGGCCCTGCCCACCGCCGGCGCGGCCGCGGCGACCGCCGACGGACCCCTGCTCAGCTACGTCGTCAACACCAGGGCCAACCACGGCCAGACCCAGAAGGCCGAGCGCGAGATCAGGGCGGCCGGCGGCACCGTGGTCGCCTCCTACGAGCGGATAGGCGTGGTGATCGCCCGCTCCACCGACCCCGGCTTCGCCGCCCGGCTGCGGACGTCGAAGACCGTCGACTCGGTCGGCGCCAGCCGCACCGCGGGCATCGAGGCCGCCGACGTGGAGGGCGCCGTCCAGGAGACCGCCGTCCCCGCCACCGCGCCCGCCGACGGCAGCGAACCGCTCTGGGCCAACCAGTGGGACATGCGGCAGATCGGCGTCGACCGGGCGCACCGGCAGACCCTCGGCAGCCGCTCGGTGGTGGTCGGCGTGCTCGACTCCGGCATCGACGCCACCCACGAGGACCTCGCCGCCAACGTCGACCCGAAGCTCTCCGCGTCCTGCCTCAGCGGCAGCCCCGACACCAGCTGGCAGTCCTGGCAGCCCACCACCAGCAGCCACGGCACCCACGTGGCCGGCACCATCGCCGCCGCCAAGAACGGCAAGGGCGTCGAGGGCATCGCCCCCGGCGTCCGGCTGGCCGCCGTCAAGGTGGTCGACGACGGCGGGTTCATCTACCCCGAGTACGCGATCTGCGGCTTCGTCTGGGCCGCCGAGCACCACTTCCAGGTCACCAACAACAGCTACTACGTGGACCCGTGGATGTTCAACTGCGCCGCCGACCCCGACCAGGCCGCGGTCAGCGAGGCGGTCCGCCGGGCCGTCGACTACTCGCGCCGCAACGGCGTGCTCAACGTCGCCGCCGCGGGCAACGAGAACATCGACCTGGCGCACAAGACGGTCGACGTCTCCAGCCCCGACGACACCGTCCCGGCCACCCGGCCGATCGGCGCCGACTGCCTGGACCTGCCCGCCGAACTGCCCGGCGTGGTCGCGGTCTCCGCGATCGGCGTCAAGGGCGACAAGTCGTACTACTCCAGCTACGGCCTGCACAAGGTCACCGTGGCGGCCCCCGGCGGCGACAGCCGCTACCAGGTGCCGGACACCCCGGACGCCAAGGGCGGGGTGCTCTCCACCCTCCCCGGCGGCACGTACGGCTACATGTCGGGCACCTCGATGGCCTCCCCGCACGTGGCCGGGGTGGCCGCGCTGCTCGCCTCCACCCACCCGTGGGCCGGCCCCGAGCAGCTGCGCGCCCTGCTGGTCGACCAGGCCGACCCGCACGCCTGCCCGACCGGCGGGGTCCTCGACCCGGGCGGCACCGGGCTCTACCGGGCCACCTGCGAGGGCTCCGGACACGACAACGGCTTCTACGGCGCGGGCGTCGTCTCCGCCGCCAAGGCGGCCGACTGGTGGCGCCTCTGACGTGACGCAGGGACGCCGACCGCCCGGCGGCGGGTCACCCGCCGTCGCCGACGTGCCGGGACCAGTCCGGCTCCACCGGGGCCAGACCGGCCCGGTTCGGCACCTGCTTGAGCCAGGCCGGACGGGCCGCCAGCCGCGCGGCGGCGGCCCGCTCCTCGGCGGCCCGGATCTGCTCGGGCGTCGCGAAGCCCTCCGGCAGCCAGGCCGCCGAGTGCGCCACCCGGGCGGCCAGGTGCGCCACGTACGCCTCCCGCACCGCGGCCGGCGAGTCGAAGCCCGGCTCGCCGGCCAGCCAGGCGTCCGGCACCAGCGCGGCGACCTCACGCAGCAGTTCCGGCGTCACCAGCGGGGCGAGCGCGGCGTCGGCGGCGGCCAGGTCCGGGCCGTAGCCGCCCAGCGCGTGGCCGCTCAGGTCGTAGCGCCGGTGCACCGCGGCGGGCGCGGACGCCCAGCGGTGGTGGAAGACCAGGCCCGCGCCGTTGTCGATCAGCCACAGCCGCCCGTGCCACACCATCAGGTTGGGGTTGTGCACGCTGCGGTCGACGTTCCCGGTCAGCGCGTCCAGCCAGACCACCCGGCCCGCCTCGGCGGGGGACACCTCGATCATCCCCGGCCGGAAGTCCCGCGCGCCCGGCAGCAGGTCCATGCCCAGGTTCCGTCCGGCGCTGGCCCGCAGCAGGTCCTGGATCTCCTGGTCCGGCTCGTCGGCGGCGACCGCCGGGTCGAAGTCCACCAGCACCAGCGGCGGCACCCGCAGCCCCAGCCGCCGGGCCAGTTCGCCCACGATCACCTCGGCCACCAGGGCCTTCACGCCCTGCGCCGCCCCGGTGAACTTCACCACGTACGTCCCCAGGTCGTCGGCCTCCACCACCCCGGGCACCGACCCGCCCGCCCGCAGCGGGTCGACATAGCGCAGCGCCTTCACCTCGTCGAGCATCCGCCCACCCTAACGCGGGGGACCGCCCCGGGTTTGGCGGCCGGTCGCGGCGGTGGTTGGCTGGGCGCGACCGTCGAGCAGCCGACCGAGGAGATGTGAAGCGATGGGCAAGGTGCACGCCACCACCGAGCGGACGTACGGGGCCGACCCGGCGCGGGTGTACGAGGCGCTGGCCGACTACGCGGTGACCCGGCCGAAGCTGCTGCCCGCGCAGTACAGCGAGTACGAGGTGCGGGCCGGCGGCCGGGGCGCCGGGACGCAGGTGCACTGGAAGCTCCGGGCGACCGAGAAGCGGGTCCGGGACTGCCTGTTCACGGTGTCGGCGCCCGGCCCGGAGAAGCTGGTGGAGACCGACGCCAACTCCTCGATGGTGATCACCTGGACGGTGGCGGCGGACGGCGGGAGCGGCAGCCGGGTCACCGTGGAGGCGAGCTGGACCGGCGCCACCGGGATCGGCGGCTTCTTCGAGCGCACCTTCGCGCCGAAGGGCCTCAACCGCATCCACGACCAGGTGCTGGCCAACCTGGCGGCCGAACTCGGCTGAGCCGCCCCGAGCCCCGGCAGCACTCGGACACCTGTACGGCGCGTCAGCCGTACGGGTGTTCTGCTTCCCCGGGACGGGTGAAGCGGGCCCGGTCGGCGGTCGCCGTCAACTTAGGCTCCGGGCCGTGCAGATGACGATCCTTCATGTGTCCCAGCCGGTCGACGGCGGGGTGGCCCGGGTGGTGGTGGACCTGGTGCGCGGGCAGCGCGCGGCCGGGTGCCGGGTGCTGGTGGCCTGCCCGCCCGGCGGCCGGCTCGCCCGCGAGGCCGCCGCGGCCGGCGCCCGGGTGCTGGACTGGCCCGCCGAACGCTCGCCCGGCCCGTCCACCGCCGGGGAGGTGTGGCGGCTGCGCCGGCTGGTCCGCCGGGCCCGGCCGGACGTGCTGCACCTGCACAGCGCGAAGGCCGGGCTGGCCGGGCGGCTGGCGGCCCGCGGCACCCCGGCCACCGTGTTCCAGCCGCACGCCTGGTCGTTCGCGGCGGTGGAGGGGGCGATGGCCGGGGCCAGCCTGCGCTGGGAGCGGCACGCCACCCGCTGGGCCCGCACCGTGCTGTGCGTCAGCGAGCGGGAGCGGGCGGACGGCGAGGCGGCCGGGCTGGTCGCCGACTGGCGGGTGGTGCCCAACGGCGTCGACCTGGAGCACTTCGCGCCCGCCGACCCGGCGTCCCGGCGGGCCGCCCGGATGACCCTGGGCCTGGACCGGGCCGACCCGCTGGCGGTGTGCGTGGGGCGGCTGTGCCGGCAGAAGGGCCAGGACGTGCTGCTGGACGCCTGGACCAGGGTGCAGCTGGCCCGCCCGGCGGCCCGGCTGGTGCTGGTCGGCGGCGGCCCGGACGCCGAGGCGCTGGCCGAGCAGGTGCGCGGGCTGCCGGACCCGTCCCGGGTGCGGATGGTGGGCGACGTGGCCGATCCGCGGCTGTGGCTGGCGGCGGCCGACCTGGTGGTGCTGCCCTCGCGCTGGGAGGGGATGGCGCTGGCGCCGCTGGAGGCGATGGCCTGCGGGCGGCCGGTGCTGCTGACCGACGTGCCGGGGGCCCGGGAGTGCCTGCCGCCGGGGGAGCGGGAGCGGGCGGTGGTGCCGCCGGAGAATCCCGGCGCGATGGCCGAACGGCTGGTCGAATTCCTGGGCGATCGGATCGAGTGCGAACGGCGCGGGCTGCTGGCCCGGTCATACGTGGCAGATCATCACGATATCCGGGGAGTGATTCAGCAGGTGGCGGCGGTGTACCGGACGATTGTTCGGACCGGGGTGGTCCCGGCGGGTCGCACCGGCCGTGTCCCGCAGCGGTTCTGATCGTTTGTCAGGCCGTGAACGCCCGCCCGCGCAGGTGCGGCCTTCTTCCCTGAAAGTCTGATTATTGGGCGGGTGGAATGAAATGGCATGTCAGCCTCCTGCGTGCCGGTCGGCGTTCGGTAATGTCTGATTTTGCCTGCTTCGTCCCCATTTTCGGTAGCGGAATGGCCGACCGCCTCTCACGGCAGCAGGTGCTTACCTGGACCGCGTCCACCGGGTCGAGGCGCCGAGCCGGCGCACGTCCGGTCCGACTGCCCGGCCGCGGCGGGTACACAGCAGGGGAGTTCGTGCGCTGATGACCATTGACCACGAGAGCGTGCCGCGACCGGGCAGAACGCTGACGGGTCCCGGCCGCCCCGGCGCTCGGGCGGGCACCGGGCCCGGTGCCGGGCCCGGCACCGCACCCGGCACGGGCGTGCTCGACCGGCCGCGAATCCGGACGAAGGGCCGCCCCAAGTCCCGGGCCGCCGCGCCCCGGACCTCGGCCGGGGTCGGCCGGCACCGCGGCCGGCTGCACTCCCGGGTCGCCCTCCCGCTCGCCCTGGCCGCCGCCGACACCCTGGCGGTCGGCCTGGCCGCGGCCGCGACCACCCCCGCCGGCACCCGCCCGGTGGCCACCGCCGCCCTGCTGCTGCCCGCGCTGCTCCCGCTCAACCTGGCCGGCGGCCTCTACCGCACCCGGCTCAGCCTCTCCGCCCTCGACGAACTCCCGGGCCTGGCCGCCCGCGCCGCCGTCGCCACCGCCTTCGCGATCACCGCCGACACCTGCCTGGCCGGCCGCTGGGCCGACCTCGGGCCGGTCAGCCCGCTGCGGCTGCTCACCCTGCTGCTCCTGCTGCTCCCGCTCGCCGCCCTCGGCCGGGCCTTCGTCCACCACCTCACCCGCCGGGCCCGCCGCCGCCGCCCCAGCCCGGTGCTGATCCTCGGCGCGGGCGAACTCGGCCAGCACATCGCCGCGGTGCTCACCGACCACCCCGAGTACGGCCTGCGCCCGGTCGGCTACCTCGACCCCGACCCGGTGCTGCTGCCGCCCGGCGCCCCGCTGCCGGTGCTCGGCGGGCGCGAGGTGCTCGGCCGGGTGCTGCGCCGCTACCGCATCCACCACGTGCTGGCCACCGCCGGCGCCGCCGACGAGGCCGAGACGCTGGCCGCGCTGCGGCACGCCGCCCGGCTCGGCTGCCAGGTCTGGCTGGTGCCCGGCCTGCGCGAGTTCGACGCGGTCCGCGGCGCGGGCGACCACCTCTGGGGCTTCCCCTGCCTGCGCCTGGAGGCCCCCGCGATGCGGCGCGGCGGCTGGGCCGTCAAGCGCGGCTTCGACATCGCCTCGGCCGGCCTCGGCCTGCTGCTGATCTCCCCGCTGCTGGCCGCCTGCGCCCTCGCGGTGCGCTGGGACACCGGCCCGGGCGTGCTCTTCCGCCAGCAGCGCACCGGCCTGGACGGCCGGGTCTTCACCGTCCTCAAGTTCCGCACCCTGCGCCCCTCCGACGAGCACGAGTCGGCCACCCGCTGGAACATCGCCCAGGACCACCGGATGGGCGCCATCGGCAAGTTCCTGCGCAGGACCTCGCTGGACGAGCTGCCCCAGCTGTGGAACGTGCTGCGCGGCGACATGAGCCTGGTCGGCCCGCGCCCCGAACGCCCCTACTTCGTCATGCGGTTCGCCCAGGCGTACCCCGAGTACGCCGACCGGCACCGGGTCCCGGTCGGGCTGACCGGCCTGGCCCAGGTCAACGGACTGCGCGGGGACACCTCGATCGAGGACCGGGCGCGCTTCGACAACCGCTACATCGAGGGCTGGAGCCTGTGGGGGGACGCCAAGATCCTGCTCCGCACCGCCGCCCTGGCAGTCCGCCCGGACGGGAGCTGAACCCATGGCCATCGCCCTCCGACCGCCCCACCCGGCAGCGTGGTCGGCCCGGATAGTCCCGGCCCGGCCGAGCTGGCTCGCGGCGGCCACCGTGCTGCTGGTGTGCGTGCCGACCGGGGAGAAGGACGTCGCCGCGGCCGTCCACGTCACCCCCGCCGACCTCGCCTCGCTGGCCCTGGTCGGGCTGATCGCCCTCGACCTGCTGCGCGGCCGGCTGCCCCGCCTCGACCCGGCCGTCTGCGCGCTGCTGGGCGCCGTGGTGCTGGCCGCCGCCGTCGCCACCGCGCACTCCATCGACCCGGCCGCCAGCCTCACCGGCTTCGTCCGGCTGGTGCAGATCTTCGTGCTGGTCCCCGCCGCGGTGCTGCTCGCCGTCCGCGACACCCTGGACCGGCGCCTGGTGCTCGGCTCCTTCGTGCTGGCCGCCCTGATCGAGGGCGCGGTCGGCGCGAACCAGTACCTGACCCGCACCGGCGCCTCCTACACCGGCGAGCCGATCCGGGCCGTCGGCACCTTCGGCGCGCTGGACATCATGGCGATGTCCACCGTCGTCTCGTACGGGCTGCTGGCCGCCCTCGGCCTGGCCCTCGCCGAGCGCCGCCCCGGCGGCAACCGCTGGCTGCGCCGCGCGATGTGGGGCAGCGCCGCGTTCCTGGCCTTCCCGCTGGCGGTCTCGTTCAGCCGGGGCAGCTGGATCGCCACCGCCGTCGCCGCGAGCGTGCTGCTGCTGCGCGCCGACGCCCGGCTCGCCGTCCGGGGCGTGCTGGTCGGCGCCGCCGCCGCGGTGGTGCTGGTCGGCGGGCTCGGCCTCGGCGCCTCCGGCGTCACCGAGCGGCTCAGCTCGATCGGCTCGGTCTCCGCCGCCCCCGACCAGTCGGTCTCCGACCGCTACGACCTGTGGGCCACCGCCGGCCGGATCTGGCAGGACCACCCGGTGACCGGCGCCGGCCCCAAGGCGTTCCAGCAGCTGCGCGACAGCCACGCCCCGCTGCGGCTCTCCTCCGGCAGCGACGCCGCCGACGCCACCATCGGCTTCCAGCGCGAACCGCTGCTCTCCCCGCACAACATGTACTTCCTGGTGCTCAGCGAGCAGGGCCTGCTCGGCGCGGTCGCCTACCTGGCGCTCTTCCTCGCCCTGCTGCTCGGCTGCCTGCGCCGCGCCACCGGCCCCGGCCTGGCCGCCCTCGCCCTGCTCTGCTGGGTGCTCTGGGACTTCCTCTACGCCGACATCGGCGGTACCACCACCGTGCTGACCTCCGTGGTCCTCGGCCTGGCCGCCCGCACCGCCTTCCCCGGACCCGACTCCCGTGAGGCGGACGGCGCATGACGACCGAGCAGCCGGTGGCCGCGGCCCCCGCACCCGTCCCCACCGCCGTCCCCGCCCCGCGCCCCGGCCCGGCCGCCGAACCCGCCCGGCGCGGCTTCCTGGCCAAGGCGTTCGGCGTCACCGCGCTGCTCAGCGCGGCCGGTTCCGGCCTCGGCCTGCTCCGCGACCTGCTGCTGGCCCGCTACTTCGGCGCCAACCAGGGCACCGATGCCTTCCTGGTCGCCTGGACGGTGCCGGAGACCGCCGCGCCGCTGCTGATCGAGGACGCGATGGCGTTCCTGATGGTGCCGGCCTTCAGCCTGGCCCTGGTGCTGCGCGAGGAGCGCCCGCACGGGCCGGACCCGGTAAGGCAGTTGACCCGCTCCACGCTGCCCTGGCTGCTGCTCGCGCTCTGCACCCTCTCCGGCGCGGTCGCGCTCGGCGCGCCGCAACTGGTCGACCTGCTCGCCCCCGGCCTGGCCGACCCGCAGCTCGCCGTCACCTGCACCCGGATCACCGCGCTCACCATCCTGCCGTTCGGCGTCGCCGGCTACCTGGCCTCCGCGCTGCGCGCCCTGCACTCCTTCACCGCGCCCGCCGTCATCTACGTGATGTACAACCTGGGCATCCTGGCGCTGCTGCTCAGCGGCCACCGGCTGCTCGGGGTGCGCTCCGCGGCGATCGGCGTCGCGGTCGGCAGCGCGCTGATGGCCGGCGTGCTGGTGCTGCCGTTCGCCCGCCGGCTGCGCTCCGGCGGACGGCGGCGCGGGCTGCGCCGGGGCGCGGCCCGCCGGCTGGTGCTGATCCCGCTGGCGCTGCTGCCGGTGGCCGCGTTCACGCTGACCCGGCAGGCCCAGGTCTTCATCGAGCGCTACCTCGGCTCCGCCCTGCCGCCCGGCACCATCTCGCACCTCAACTACGCGGCGAAGGTCAGCCAGTTGGCGATGACCTCGGCGATCCTGATCGTCACCGTGACCTTCCCGGTGGTGGCCCGGGCGATGGCCGCCGGGGACTTCACGGCGGCCCGCGACCGGGTCGAGAAGGACCTCGGGCAGGCCGCCGCGCTGGTCCTGCTGGGCACCGCCTTCCTGATGGCCTGCGCCCCCGCGCTGGTCGCCCTGCTGTTCCAGCGCGGCGCGTTCGGCCCGGCCGACACCTCCGCCACCGCCGCCGTGATCCGGGTCTACTCCTTCGGGCTGCCCGCGCAGGCGATGATCGGCGTGATGGTCCGGCCGTACTTCTGCGTCCGCCCGGTGGTGCGCCGCGCCGACGTCCCGCGCGCCGAGGGCGACCGGATCACCTGGCTGGACTGGTACCCGGTCGGCGCGATGCTGCTCGGCCTGGCCGTCACCGTCGCGGTCGGCGTCGGCGCCACCCCGCACTTCGGGGCGCTCGGCCTGGCCGCGGGCAACGCCGCGGGCATCACCACCACCGCGGCGCTGCTGATGCGCGGCCTGATGCTGCGCGGCGTCGCGCTCCGGCTGCCCCTGGTGCTCGGCGGCCAGGCCCGGCTGCTGGCCGCCGCCGTCGCCGCCGCCGGGCTCGGCGCGCTGGCCGCCCGCACCGCCGCCGGACCGCTGCCCGCCGCGCTGCTCGGCGGCACCACCGTCCTGCTGTCCTTCGCCGCCCTCGGCGCGCTGTTCGGCGCCGCCGAGGTGCGCGGCCCGGTGCTCGGACTGCTGGCCCGGGCCCGCCGGCCGCAGCCCACCCCGTCCACCGCTGACGAAGGGAAGCCGCATGGCCGCTGATCCCCGCCTGCCGGCCCAGGCACTCGCGCCCAGGCTCGCGCCCTGGATTCTGATGTACCACTCGGTGGCAGAGGAGGACGAGGACCCGTACCTGCTCACCGTCTCCCCCGAGCGGTTCGCCGAACAGATGGACTGGCTGCACCGCACCGGCCGGCGCGGCGTCAGCGTCCGCGAACTGCTGGCCGCGCAGGCCCGCGGCCGGGAGGCCCGGCTGGTCGGCCTGACCTTCGACGACGGCTACGCCGACTTCGCCCGGCACGCCGTCCCGGTGCTGCGCGAGTACGGCTTCACCGCCACCGCGTACGTCGTCCCCGACCTGCTCGGCAGCGAGAACGGCTGGGACGCCGAGGGGCCGCGCAAGCAACTGCTGACGGTCGAGCAGGTCGCCGAACTGGCTCGGGCCGGCTGGGAGATCGGCTCGCACGGGCTCGGCCACCAGGCGCTGCCCGGCCTGTCCCCGGCCGCCCTGGAGCGGCAGACCGCGGACAGCCGGCGCTCCCTGGAGGACCTGGTCGGCGGCCCGGTCACCGGCTTCTGCTACCCGTACGGCGCGGTCGACCTGCCCGCCACCCGGGCGGTCCGGGACGCCGGGTACGACTACGCCTGCGCCATCGACCACTCCTGGCTGACCGGCCGGCACGCCCTGCCGCGCTGCTACGTCGGCGACCGGGACGGGGCCTGGCGGCTGCGCGCCAAGCACAGCCGGCACCGCTGGCGGGACGCCGTCACCGGGCTGCGCTGGGCCCCGCCGAAGTCCGCGCCGAAGGCCGTCGCGGGGGAGCCCCGATGAGAGTCCTGCACGTGGTCACCGGCCTGCACGCGGGCGGCGCCGAACGCCAGCTCGCCCTGCTGCTGCGGCACCTGCCGGCCGACCAGGAGCACGAGGTGGCCGCGCTGACCGACCCCGGCGCGGTCGCCCGGGAGCTGCGCGCCGACGGCTTCACCGTCCACCACCTCGACATGCGCGGCAACCGCGACCTCGCGGTGCTGCCCCGGCTCACCCGGCTGATCCGCTCCGGCCGCTACGACCTGGTGCACACCCACCTGTACCGGGCCATGCTGTACGGCCGCCTCGCCGCCCGGCTGGCCGGCGTCCGCGCGGTGATCGCCACCGAGCACTCGCTGCAGTCCGGCGTGATCGAGGGCCGGCCCACCTCGCGCGGCGTCAAGGCGCTCTACCTGGGCGCCGAACGGCTCGGCAGCACCACCCTGGCGGTCTCCGGCCAGGTCGCCGGGGTGCTCGGCGAGTGGGGCGTGCCGGCCGAGCGGGTCCGGCTGCTGCCCAACGGGGTGGACGCCGCCCGGTACCGCTTCACCCCCACCGCCCGGGCCGCCCACCGCGGCCGGCTGCGGGCCCAACTCGGCCTGCCGATCGGCGCGTTCGTGATCGGCGCGGTGGGCCGGCTGGTGCCCGGCAAGCGCTTCCACGTCCCGTTGGAGGCGCTGGCCCGGCTGCCCGACGCCCGGCTGCTGCTGATCGGCGAGGGCCCCGAGCGCGCCGCGCTGCTCGACCGCGCGGCCCGGCTCGGCGTCCGCGACCGCCTGGTGCTCACCGGCGAGCGCGACGACGTGCCCGAACTGCTCACCGCCGTCGACGTCCTGGTCTCCCCGTCCCGTGAGGAGACCTTCGGACTGGCCGCCCTGGAGGGACTGGCCGCCGGGCTCCCGCTGCTGCACTCGGCCTGTCCGGCGCTGGCCGAACTGCCCGCCGCCGCGGCCCCGCACGCCCGGCTGCTGCCCTCCGAACCCGAGCCGTACGCCCGGGAGCTGGCCCTGCTGGCGACCACCCGGCCGGGCCCGTTCCCGGTCCCGCCCGCCGTCGCGCACTACGACATCGCCCGGATCGCGACCGAACTGGCCGCCCTCTACCGCGAGTCGGTCGGCACCCCGCCGGCCGCCGTCCCCGTGGTGCCCGCCCCGGCCGCCCCCCGCACCGGGCGGGAGCCCGCCGACCCCCTGCCCCGCGGCCGCTCCCGGCGGGCGGCCGCGGCCCCCTCCGGCCGGCGGCGGCAGCCCGGTGGCTGACCCCGTTGCCCGCCCCCGCCCCGCCGCCCGCCCCGGGCGGCGGGGCGCGCCGACCGGCCCCGGGCGCTCCGCCGGGCGCCGTCCGGCCGCGCACTGAACCGTTCACCCCTTCGACCCTCCTGGAGTCACCGATGCCCGAACCACGCCGCGGCGCCCGTGCGCTGGCCCGCCGATGGTGGCCGCTGGCCCTCGCCGTCCCGCTCGGTGCGGCGGCCGGGGCCGGCTACGCCGTCGTCTCGCACCCCAGCTACTCGGCCAGCTCCTACGTGGTGGTCGTGCCGAACAACCCCGGCGAGAACGCCACCGCCGTCAACTTCGCCCAGGCGTACGGCCGGCTGACCGGCCAGCCGCAGGTGCTGATCGGGGCCGCCGCCGAGACCGGCCACACGGTGACCACGCTGGCCGGACTGGTCCGCGGCACCACCTCCCCGGACGCCCCGATGATCGAGATCACCGGGACCGGCGCCCGCGGCGAGGAGGCGGTGAAGAACGCCGACGCGGTCGCCAAGTCGCTGATCGCGTTCGGCAACACCAGCAGCAAGGAGACCGGCGTCCGGCTGGTCCCGCTGGCCCCCGCCGCCGAGCCCGACGCCCCGGCCTCCCCGTCCGCGAGCCTGGACACCGCGGTCGGCGCCGCCGCCGGCGTGCTGGTCGGCGCCCTGGTGATGCTCACCCGCCGCAAGCCGGGCCCCGCCGCAGCGACCGCCGGGGCCGACGCGACCGCCGGGGCCGACGCGGGCGCGCTGCCCGCCCAGGCCGAGGCCACGCCGGCCGCGCAGACCCGCGAACCGGCGGCCGTCCGGTGAAGCTCCACCAGCGGCGCGGCCCCCGGGTGCCCGTCCAGCCGGCCCGCGGCGCCGCCGACCGGGAGCGCTGGACCGCCGAGGTGCTGCGCGCCGACGACGCCCTGGACCGGCTCGCCGACGACTGGGACGACCTGCACCGCCGCTGCGCCACCGCCACCTCCTTCCAGGCCGCGCCCTGGCTGCGCTCCTGGTGGCGCCGGTACGGCCGCCCCGGCGCGCTGGTGCTGGTGCTGGTCCGCCGCGACGGGCGGCTGGTCGGGGCCGCCGCGCTGCGCCGCCGCGGCCCGTTCGGCGGGCTGACCAACCTGGGCGCGGGCCTGGTCGACTTCACCGACGTGCTGCTCGACGACGACTGCGCCGACCGGGCCGCCGCCGAACTGGCCGCCGCCCTGCCGCTGCGCCGCCCCTGGCACAGCCTGGAGCTGCGCGAGGTGCACCCGTCGGCGGCCGTGCAGCGGGTGTACGCGCACTGGCGGGGCCGCCGGCACCGGTTCACCGACTCGCTCTGCCAGTACCTGCCGGCCGTGCCGATGGACGAGCTGCTCAAGCGGCTGCCCGGCAAGACCGCCCAGCGCAGCCGGGTCAAGCTCCGCAAGATCGCCAGCTCGGGGGTGCTGGTGCACTCCGCGACCCCCGAGGAAGTCCCGTACACGGTCAGCGAGTTGCTGCGCCTGCACATGCTCCAGTGGCAGGACCGCGGGGTCACCCCGGAGCACCGCACCGCGCGCTTCGCCGAGCACCTGACCGAGTCGACCGCCGGCCTGGTGGCGACCGGCCGGGCCGCGATACACCGGTTCGAGCTGGACGGCGAGGTGGTGGCGGTGAACCTGGTGATCCTCGGCGCCCCGTTCGGCGGCCTCTACATGTACGGCGCGCACCCCGGGCTCCGGGAGAAGCTGGACATCGCCGGCCTGCTGTTCGGCGCCGCCCTGGACGAGGTCCGCGCGGCCGGCATCCCGCAGCTCAGCCTGCTGCGCGGCCAGGAGCCGTACAAGCAGCGCTGGCGCCCGGACCAGCTGTCCAACCAGCGCCTGGTGCTCGGCCCCGGCCGGCTCGCCCCCGCCGCCGCCGCCCGCGCCCTGCGGGTCCGGGCCCGGATCGCCGCCGTGCACCTGCTGCGCACCCGGATGCCGAAGCTGAAGGAGGCGCTAGCGCGACGGCGCCTGCGGTGAGTTCTTCACCGGCCCGAGCGCCCCGGAGGAGCCCGACATCAGCTGCCGGTACACCGCCGCCGACTTCGGGTTGTCCTTGCACTGCCAGAAGCCGTGCGGGCAGTAGTCGGTGACGGTCTGGTAGGCGGTGTCGTGGGTGCGCATCCACTCCACCATCCGCCGGACGAACTCCGGGTTGTCGCCGTTGCGGAACAGCCCCCACTCCGGGTAGGACACCGGCTTGCCGCGCTTGGCGGCGAACTCCACCTGGTCCTGCAGCCCGTACGGCTCGGAGACGTACTCGTCGAAGGTGCCGCCCGCGGGCTGGTCGTAGCTGTCCATGCCGATGATGTCGACCACGTCGTCGCCCGGGTAGCAGCGCGTCCAGGGGATGGCGTCCAGCCCGCGGGTGGGGGTGAAGTCGAAGGAGAAGTGCTGGCCGGGCACCGAGCGCATCACGCCGACGATCCGCCGCCAGTACGCCTTCCAGGCCGTCGGGTCGGGCTTGCAGCGCGAGGTGTAGGTGACGCCGTTCATCTCCCAGCCCAGGGTGATGACGGTGTCGCCGCCGCCGAAGGCCACCAGCTTCCGGGCCAGCCGCAGGAAGTGCTGGTCGAACTCGCCCTGGTTGCCGCGGGCCAGCAGCCGGGCCACCTCGGCGTCCGGCACGTTGCCCTCGTTGGGGACGAGCATCGGCACGCCGAGCACCAGCCGCCGCCCCGGGTCGGACTGCCGCCACTGCGACCAGAGGCCGAGCACCAGCGGCTCGCCCTCGATGTCCTGCCAGCCGTTGCCCGCCAGGTAGGTGTGGCCGACCTGCAGGTTGGCGTTGTTCAGCCAGGAGGCCATCCGGGCGATGTTCGGGATGTAGCTGTCCCAGGAGCCGACGAAGGCGCCGAACGGCACCTCGTGCACCGCCCGCTGCACCGCCGGACGGGGCGCCGCGCCGCGCGGCTGGATGGCGTCAGAGGAGAGCGCCGCGTGGCGCTCGGTCTGGCTCAGCGGCGTGCCCGAGGGCACGCTCGCGGTGGTCACCAGCAGCAGCGCGGCGGCGGCCAGGGTCAGGCGGCCGAGACGCATGGGATCTCCGTGGGTCCAGGGACGATTCCGGCCTCAGGAGCCTAGCCTGACGGACCGTCATAAATGCCCCAAGTCACCCCAACGGGTCAAGCGGGGGGCCGGTCAGCCGAAGGTGTTGCAACTGGCCGGGTCGCCGCTGCGGTAGCCGGTCGTGAACCACTGCTGGCGCTGCGCCGAGGAGCCGTGCGTCCAGGTCTCCGGATTGGTGCGCCCGGTGGAGCGCTGCTGGATCCGGTCGTCGCCCACCGAACCGGCGGCGTCCAGGGCCAGCGCGATGTCCTGGTCGGTCAGCTGGGTGATCAGCGGCCGCCCGGTGGAGGGCTGCGGGGTGGTGGTGGCGTGGTGCGTCCACACCCCCGCGTAGCAGTCGGCCTGGAGCTCCAGCTTGACCGAGCCGCTGTCCGCGCCCTGCCGGTCGTTGCCGACCTTGGCCGTGGTGCCCAGCAGGTCCTGCACGTGGTGCCCGTACTCGTGCGCCACCACGTACGCCTCGGCGAACGGCCCGCCCTGGGCGCCCAGCTGCCGGGTCATGTCGTCGAAGAAGCCCAGGTCGAAGTAGGCCTTGCCGTCGCCGGGGCAGTAGAACGGCCCGACCGCGGAGGTCGCCGCGCCGCAGGCGGTGTCGACCCGGTCGGTGAACAGCACGGTGGACGCCTGGCGGTAGTCCCGGCCCTCGGTCGTGAACTCGGACTGCCAGTAGGTCTGGACGCTGTTGACCACGGCCAGGATCCGGCAGTCCTGCCGCTTGTTGGCGTCCGCGCCGGTCTTGCAGGCCGAGGCCAGCTGGGCGGAGCTGGTGGCCTGGCCGACCGGCGGCGCGGCCGGCTGGGAGGAGCCGCCGAACATGCCCGGGTCCACCCCGAACAGCAGCGCCACGACGAGTCCGAGCAGGCCGACCACCCCGCCGCCGACCGCCAGTCCGCCGCCGGGGATGCCGCGCCGGTCCTGCACCTGTGAGCTGTCGAGCTGAGCATCGTCGTCAAACTGCATTCCGTCTCACCTCTGTAACAGTCCGTGGGGCCGCCGCACGCGTACCCTAACCGGCCGCGGGCATGCGCCCCTTCCTCTGCCCCGCAGGTCGGGCGGGGTCGTGTCGGACCCGGATAAAGGTATGGACCAGTGACACGCCCGAGCGGGCGGCCGGTAAACCGCGGGCCCCCGTCAGCACCCGCCGGATAAACTCCGCGGGTGTCCTTCAACCCGCTGCGAAGCCTGTCGCCGAGATCGGTCCTGCCCGCCGCCGCCGCTCTGCTGGTCCTCGCGGCCGGTGCGGCGGCCCACGCCAACCGGCCCGAGCCGTTCGGCGACCGGGTGGTCCCCGGCGCGGCGGACGCCAGCCCGGTGAGCGCGCAGTCGACCGGCGCGGCGCAGGCCGACCTCCAGGTCGGCCCCGGCGTGGAGGCCTACTCGCCGACCACCGGCGAGCGGCTGTGGTCCTACCGCCGCGAGGGCGCCACCGCGCTGCACCTGGTCCGGGTCGGCCAGGACGCCGTGGTGGTCTGGGACGACGGCATGGTCACCGCGGTCGACACCACCGACCACTCGGTGCGCTGGCACCGCGGCTTCCCCGGCCTGGCCGACTGGCTGCGCGCCGACGGCGAGCCGGGCGCGGACACCCGCACCGAGGATGAGCGCGCGCAGCTCATGGTCCAGCGCGCCGCCGACGCCCTGCACCCGTCCGACGACAAGGTCAACGACGCGTTCGTGACGGTGGTCACCCCCGGCCTGCTGATGGGCTTCCGCGAGCGCGACGGCGACCTGCGCTTCAACTCTCGCCCCCCGGCGGGCTGCACCTTCGACCCGGTGCGCACCGCGCAGACCGACGACGCGGTGCTGGTGCCCCGGCTGTGCCCGGCCGCCACCGCCGCCGCGGCCCGCCAGCAGCCCGGCGGCGTCATGGTGTTCTCGCTCACCGACCGCGGCAACTTCCTCAGCACCGGCCCCGACGTGGTGCTGCGCCGGCTGGACGGCCACCGGGTCTCGGTCGAGGACGGCCCGGTGATCGGCAGCTGGGTCTACGACACCACCCTGGGCCTGCGCGAGGCCGCCTGCGGCACCGCCGGGGCCCCGTTCGCCGCGGCCCGCCCGTCCTGCGCGAAGTGACCTCCCGGGGCCCGGCCGGCACCGCCCGCCGGCCGGGCCCGGAAAAGGCCTTCCCGCCCTCCCGTAGACTTGGGCCCAATGGCTGAGTGCCATAGCCACGTCGAGGAGAGACCCCAGCCATGATTTCCGCGAACGCCCTGGAGCTTCGTGCCGGTGCCCGCATCCTGATCGAGTCCGCCAGCTTCCGGATCGCCCCGGGCGACCGGATCGGCCTGGTCGGCCGCAACGGCGCGGGCAAGACCACCCTGACGAAGGTGCTGGCCGGCGAGGGCCTCCCGGCCGGCGGCACGGTCACCTCCTCCGGCGAGGTCGGCTACCTCCCGCAGGACCCGCGCACCGGAGACCTCGACGTCCTCGCCCGGGACCGCATCCTGTCCGCCCGCGGACTCGACACCGTGCTCAGGAAGATGCGCGAGAACGAGGAGCGGATGGCCAACGGCAAGGGCGCCACCCGCGACAACGCGATGAAGAAGTACGCCCGGCTGGAGACCGAGTTCCTCACCAAGGGCGGCTACGCCGCCGAGGCCGAGGCCGCCACCATCGCCGCCGCGCTCGGCCTGCCGGACCGCATCCTGGGCCAGGAGCTGCACACCCTCTCCGGCGGCCAGCGCCGCCGGGTCGAGCTGGCCCGAATCCTCTTCTCGGACGCCGACATCCTGCTGCTCGACGAGCCCACCAACCACCTCGACGCGGACTCCATCGCCTGGCTGCGGGACTTCCTGAAGACCTACAAGGGCGGCTTCATCGTCATCTCGCACGACGTCGACCTGGTCGAGACGGTCGTCAACAAGGTCTTCTACCTGGACGCCAACCGCTCCGCGATCGACATCTACAACATGGGCTGGAAGCAGTACCAGCAGCAGCGCGAGGACGACGAGAAGCGCCGCAAGCGCGAGCGGGCCAACGCGGAGAAGAAGGCCGCGACGCTCAACTCGCAGGCCGACAAGATGCGCGCCAAGGCCACCAAGACGGTCGCCGCGCAGAACATGGCCCGCCGCGCCGAGAAGCTGCTCTCCGGCCTGGAGCAGGTCCGGGTCTCCGACAAGGTCGCCAAGCTGCGCTTCCCCGACCCGGCCCCGTGCGGCAAGACCCCGCTGACGGCCGAGGGCCTGTCGAAGTCCTACGGCTCGCTGGAGATCTTCACCGACGTGGGCCTGGCGATCGACCGTGGCTCCCGGGTCGTCATCCTCGGCCTCAACGGCGCGGGCAAGACCACCCTGCTGCGGATGCTGGCCGGCGTGGAGCAGCCGGACACCGGCGAGGTGATCCCGGGCCACGGCCTGAAGATCGGCTACTACGCGCAGGAGCACGAGACGCTCGACCCCGAGCGCAGCGTGCTGGAGAACATGCGCTCCGCCGCGCCGGACACCGACCTGGTGCAGATCCGCAAGATCCTCGGCTCCTTCCTGTTCTCCGGCGACGACGTGGACAAGCCGGCCGGGGTGCTCTCCGGCGGCGAGAAGACCAGGCTCGCGCTGGCCTCGCTGGTGGTCTCCAGCGCCAACGTGCTGCTGCTGGACGAGCCGACCAACAACCTCGACCCGGCCAGCCGCGAGGAGATCCTCGGCGCGCTGCGCACCTTCACCGGCGCGGTGGTCCTGGTCACCCACGACGAGGGCGCGGTGGAGGCGCTCCAGCCGGAGCGGATCATCCTGCTGCCGGACGGCGTCGAGGACCTGTGGAGCCCGGCCTACCACGACCTGGTCTCGCTGGCCTGACCGTCAGCCCGGACGCCGGGCGCCCCGGCGGCCCGCTCCGGGCCCCGCACGGACCTCGCGCGTAGACGCGGGGTCCGTCGCCGGTACGAGGAGAACTCATCCCCCGTCCCGTCCGGGAACACCGGGAGGACCGCCGCCGTTTTCCGTGTCGGAGCGCGCGGTTTGCCCGCTGACGGTCCGGGCTGATCAGCGGATTCGCTCGGCGGGGCGAACGGCGCGGGGGCGCGCACACCCTCCGTGAGCGCCCTGGTGCGGAGCGCGCACCACCGCTCGACCCCGCTTTCCCGTGACGGACCTTGTCGAATGGGTGGCCAGGAACGGGGCAATGGGTGATCATGGGAATCTGACCGATCACCTCTACGAGGAGGCACGGGTGGCCGAGACTCTGAAAAAGGGCAGCCGGGTAACAGGTGCCGCGCGTGAGAAGCTCGCGGCCGATCTCAAGAAGAAATACGACTCCGGGGCGAGCATCCGCGCTCTCGCGGAGGAGACGGGCCGGTCCTACGGCTTCGTCCACCGCATGCTCAGCGAGTCCGGTGTCAACCTCCGGGGCCGGGGCGGCGCCACCCGCGGCAAGGGCAAGGCCGCTGCCGCTGCCGGTTCCTGACGGGCCGTCACCTCGGGCGGGCGACACCCGAGCAGCTCCGGCCGCCCACGGCTCACCAGCACGCTGCTCGCCATGCACGACGCTCCACAACGGATCGGCGGCCGGGTCATCCCGAGCCGCCGACCGCCGTTTCCGGACCCCTTCGCGCCCGTTCCTGTACGGGGATCGGCCGCTTTGTTACCCTCCAGTAGCCCGTCGGGGTCGGCGGGTGCCCCTGCCCTGCCGCTGGAAGGTAACCGCCATGAGCACCGACATCCCCGACGCCGACCGCACCGCGTGGGAGAAGGCGGGCGTCCGCCTCGACCTGGACGGCGAACTCGCCACCGTCACCCTCTGTGACCCCGCCCGCCGCAACGCCCAGACCCCGCGATGTGGCGCGCCCTCGCGGGCGTCGGCCGCGCCCTGCCCGGGAACGTCCGGGCCGTGCTGCTCCGCGGCGAGGGCAGCTCCTTCTCGGCCGGCCTCGACCGCGCCATGTTCACCCCCGAGGGCATCCCCGGCGAGCCCTCCTTCCTCGGCCTCGCCGCTTCCTCCGACACCGAGCTGGACGCCACCATCGCCTTCTACCAGGAGGCCTTCACCTGGTGGCGCCGCACCGACCTGGTCACCGTCGCCGCCGTCCAGGGCCATGCGATCGGCGCGGGCTTCCAGCTCGCCCTCGCCTGCGACCTGCGGGTGGTCGCCGAGGACGTCCAGTTCGCCATGAAGGAGACCTCCCTCGGCCTGGTCCCCGACCTCACCGGCACCAAGCCGCTCACCGAACTCGTCGGCTACGCCCGCGCGTTGGAGATCTGCGCCACCGGCCGCCGGATCAGCGCGGACGAGGCGGTCGCCATCGGCCTGGCCAACCTGGCCGTCCCCCTCGGCGACCTCGAGGACGCCGCCGCCGACCTGATCGCCGCCCTGCTGGCCGCCCCGCGCAGCGCCGTGATCGAGACCAAGGCACTGCTGCGCGGCGCCATCGACCGCACCTACGACCAGCAGCGCGCCGCCGAGCGCGAGGCGCAGGCGCGCCGGCTCCGGGACCTCGCCGGGCTCTGACCCGGAGCGGACGGCCGGAACGGGGCACGGGGGGCGGCGCAGCTCCCCGTGCCCCCATCTGTAGGTACCTGCGGTGCGTGGCGCGCGGCGAAATGCCAGGCTTGAGGTGATGTGCGGTATAGCTGGTGTCGAAACGTCAGGAGACCCGAGATGACGCAGCCCCACACCCCCACCCCTGCGGACCTGCAGAAGGACGCGCCGGAGAACCGCCCGAGCGGTGAGCGCGGCAGCACCTCCCTCGCCGTCGGCGTGGTGGAGAAGATCGCCGGCATGGCCGCCCGGGAGGTCGCCGGCATCCACGCACTGGGGACCGGGTTCTCCCGGACGTTCGGCGCGATGCGGGACCGGGTGCCGGGTTCCGGTTCGAAGTCCGGCGTGAGCCGCGGGATCAAGGCGGAGGTCGGCGAGAAGCAGGCCGCCATCGACATCGCGCTGGTGGTCGAGTACGGGGTGGTGATCCCCAAACTGGCCGCCGAGGTCCGCCGGGACATCATCGAGGCGGTCGAGCGGATGACCGGCCTGGAGGTGGTCGAGGTGAACATCGCCGTGAACGACGTCCACCTGCCCGACGACCCCGACGACGACGAGGAGGACGAGGACGACTCGTCGTCCTCCGGCAAGCGCCCCCGCGTGCAGTGAGTGTTGACCGTTCCGGATACCGAGCAGGATCGCGAAGGAGTAGCGGATGAACCTGGCGTTGATGGGCCTGCTCACAGGCATGGCCCTCGGCTTCGCCGGTTACTTCGGCGGGTTCGGCGCGTTCCTGCTGGTGGCGGTGCTCGGAGCCCTGGGCTTCGTGGTCGGGCGGCTGATCGAGGGGGACGTCGAGCTCGGTGACCTCGGCGACCTCCTGCGCGGCCGGGACCGGCGGCGCTGATGGCCCACCCGGGGGTGGTCGCGCAGCGCGGCGGCGAGCGGGTCGCGGACCGGGTGTACCGGCGGATCGCGGCCCGGGCCGCCGCCGACGCGCTCGCCCCGGCCTGGCGGGACCGGCCCGGTCCGGTCCCGCACCCGAAGGTCTCGGCCCTGCTCTCGCACGGCCGGGTCCGGCTGACGCTCCACCTGGAGCTGCCGTTCCCGTCCGACGTCGGCACGCTGGCCCGGACGGCGCGGGACGCGGCCTGCCGCACCGTCGCCGAGCTGACCGGCACGCCGGTCACCGGGGCGGACGTGATCGTGGACCGGCTGCACCCGGCGGTGGCCGGATGACCGATCCGCAGACCGGACCGGAGACCGGGCCCCAGCACGAACCGCAGCCGCAGCCGCAGCCGGAACCGCGGTCCGCGACGGCGCCGCCGCGCCGTCGCCGCCGGGCCGGACGGTGGCTGCGCTCCGAGCGCGGCGTGCCGACCGCGCTGGTGGTGGCGGTGCTGCTGGTGGCGGCCGGGACGCTGCTGTACGACGTGATCGCGGTACGGGCCGGCGGGCAGGCCAGGCCCTGGCGGCGGGAGCTGTCCAAGCAGCTGGCGACCCGGCACCTGGACGATGCATGGGTGCTGGGCATCGCGGGCGGCGCGGTCGTGCTCGGGCTGCTGCTGCTCTGGCTGGCGTTCGCCCGGGGCCTGCGCGGCTGGCTCGCGCTGGAGCCGCGCGGGGCGGCGATCCACCGCAGCACGGTCGGCGCGCTGATCGCCGGGCGCGCCCGGCAGCGCTCCGACGTGCACTCCTGGCAGGTGAAGGTCGGACGGCGGCGCACCAAGGTCGTCCTGACCGGTGACACCGACCCGGCGGGGGCGGAGCGCGCACTGCGGGCCGAACTGGCCCGGATTCCGCTGGCCGCCCCGCACCGGCTGGACGTCCGCACCCGGCCGGTGCCCGAACGCCACCACCGCCGGGAACTCGCCGAGCTGGAGCCGCCCCGATGAGCCGACGCACCGTCAACCGCACCCTGCTGGCCCTGGTCGGGCTGGTCCTGCTGGCCGGCGGGGCGCTGGTGCTGCTCGGCGGGCTCGACGCCTACCGGCACCTCGGGATCACCCCGCCCGGCTGGTGGCCGCTCACCTCGCCCGACCAGCCCGTGCTCAGCACGGCCAGCCGCACCCGCTGGACCGACCGCGGCTGGTGGTGGCCGGTGGCCATCGCCGTCCCCGCGCTGGTCATCGTCGGCTGCCTGTGGTGGCTCTTCTCCCAGCTGCGCCGCGGCGGCCCGGCCGGGGTCGACCTGCCCTCGCCCACCGCGTCCGGCGAGTCGCACTTCGCCCTGCGGGTGCGCAGCCGGGCCGTCGAGGAGGCGATCGAGAGCGAGACGGTCGCCCTCCCGGACGTCGAACGGGTCACCACCAAGGTCACCGGCGCGGCCCGCCGCCCCCAGGTGCGCACCGCGGTGCGGATCGCCCCCGGCGCGGACACCGCCGCCCTGGTCGCCGCCTACCGCACCGGCCCGGTCGAGCACGCCCGGCACTCGCTGGGCCTGGCGGAGCTGCCCGCCCAGCTGCGGCTGCGCGGGGGGAAGGCGCGCAAGGAGCGGAGCCGGAAGAAGGCCCCGCGAGTGCGCTAGCAGAGGGACGTCGGGGGCGCGGGGAACCGCGCGTGGCGGGAGTCGTACGTCAGCGCGGTCGCGGGACGGTGCAAGCTCTCGTCCCGCGTCGCGATCCGGCGGTGCGTGCTCGGCCGGCCGCGCGGTTCCCCGCGCCCCCGGTTCTGCCGTTCCTCCGCTGCCCCGGTTACAGGCCGCGGGTGGCGCCGCCGTCGACCGGGAGCATCAGGCCGGTGAGGTAGGAGGCGGCGGGGAGAGCAGGAAGGCCGCGGTGCGGCCGAACTCCTCGGGGGTGCCGTAGCGGCGCAGCGGGATGCCGGCGGCGGCCGTCTCGCGGGCGGTGGCCGGGTCGGGGGCGAGGGCGTCGAGTTCGCGGACGCGGTCGGTG
This sequence comes from Kitasatospora fiedleri, assembly GCF_948472415.1. Classification (NCBI taxonomy): domain Bacteria; kingdom Bacillati; phylum Actinomycetota; class Actinomycetes; order Kitasatosporales; family Streptomycetaceae; genus Kitasatospora; species Kitasatospora fiedleri. The sequence continues at coordinate 5,753,478 of NZ_OX419519.1, forward strand.
TCGATGCGGCCGGGCAGCAGGCCGAGGACCCGGATGCCGCGCGGGCCGAGTTCGTCGGCGAGCGTCTTGGCGGCCATGGCCAGGCCGGGGCGCAGGCCGTTGGAGATGCCGAGGCCGGCGATCGGCTGGCGGACCGAGGTGGACAGCACGAAGGCGATCACGCCCCCGGCGGGTAGGCGTTCGGCGCTGGTGCGGGCCAGCCGGAGGGCGCCGAGGAAGACCGAGTCGAACGCGGTGCGCCAGGCGTCGTCGGTGGCGGTGGCGACCGGCCCGGCGGCGGGCCCGCCGACGCTGATCAGGATGCCGTCGAAGCCGCCGAAGCGGTCCCGGGCGGCGTCGACCAGGCGCTGCGGGGTGTCCGGGTCGGCGTTGTCCGCGCCGATGCCATGGGCGTTCTCGCCGAGGGCGCGCGCGGCGGCGGTGGCGGCCGCTTCGGTGCGGCCGGTGACGACCACCTTGGCGCCTTCGGCGACGAGTTGCCGGGCGGTGGCGTGGCCGAGTCCCCGGGTCGCGCCGGTGACCACGTACACCTTGTCCTTGAGTCCGAGATCCATGCCGACCATTCTGACCGGTCGGCACGGATTCCGGACGGAGGGTCAGCCCACCGGGACGCCGGGGTTGGCGAGGGCGGTGCCTCCGGTGACGGTGTTGTCGGCGGTGACGGTGACCGGGCAGGCGGCGGCGTCATAGTTGGTGACGTCGATCGCGTACTTGGCGGGGTTGGAGCCGCTCGCGCCGCTCAGGTCGGACCTGTTGTTGCGGAAGACGGTGCCGCAGCCCCAGCCCGGCTGCTGGGTGTGGGTCTGGTAGCCGTCGTTCATGGTGCGCACGCCGGTGTTGTTCTCGATGACGTAGCCGTTGCCCTTCACGTCGACCCAGGAGTCGTCGTAGTTGACGTTGGTCAGCCCGTTGCCGTCGAAGCGGTTGCCGGAGACCAGGCCGCCGGTGGTGCCCTCCTTGAGGTCGACGTTCTCGCCGCCGATGCCGGGGCCGATGGTGTTGTTCAGGATCTGCACGTAGTCGCTCCTGTCGGAGAGCGTGTTGGCGGTGCCGACGTACACGCCCTCGCCCTTGCCGTCGTGCGAGGTGCCGGTGTCGTGGACGGTGGAGTTGCGCAGCACGCCGTGGCTGGAGGAGTTGCGGAAGTGCACGCCCTCCATGGTGGTGTGGTGGACCGTCACGCCGTCGAGCACCACGTAGTCCGAGGCGTCGACCATGATGCCCTTCTGGGCGCCGGTGACGGTGACGCCCTGGACGGTCCAGTAGGAGGCGTCGGTCAGCGAGAGGCCGTAGCCGCCGCCGGTGGTGGTGCTCAGGACGGCGTTCGGCGAGCCGGTCAGGGTGATCCGGGCGGCGGCGGTGCCCGCCGTGGTGATCTTGAAGTTGCCGGAGTAGCTGCCGTCGGCGAGCTGGATGGTGCGGCCGGGGACAGCGGCGCTCAGCGCGGCCTGGAGCTCCTTGGCGGTGGAGACCCGGACGGTGTTCGCGCCGGGCGGGGCGGAGGACGAAGGGGAGGCGGACGCCGAGGGGGACGCAGGGGCGGAGGGAGACGGCGAGGGCGTGGGGGAGGGGGACGGGGAGGCCGAGGTGGACGGGACGGCGCCGAGGGTGGTCAGGGAGACGTCGTCGGCCTGGTAGGGGCTGCCGTACCAGCCGCTGAGGGTGACGGTCACCCGGGTGGTGCCCGGGCCGGTGGTGAAGGTGCGGGTGAGCTGGGTCCAGCCGGGGGCGTTCGCCCAGGTGGAGGTGGACACACCGGTGCCGGCGGCGGCGAGGGTGACGTAGGAGCCCTTCACCCAGGCGGTCAGGCTGTAGCCGGTGTTCGGCTGGACGTCGACGCTCTGGCTGCACGGGGCGAGGTCGGCCGCGCCGGGGGTGGCGCTCAGCGCGGTGGTGCCGGAGTGCGGGGCGGCGGTGGTGGGGGCGGCGGTGCCGGCGCAGCTCCAGGGGGAGAGCGTGCCGGACTCGAAGCCGCCGTTGGCGAGGAGTTCGGTGGCCGCGCCGGCCCGGGCGGGCAGCAGGGCCAGGGCGGTGGCGCCCAGGGCGAGGGCGCCGGCCGCGGCGGCGCGGCGGTGCGAGCGGTACGTCATGGCGGTCGCTCCAGTGTGGGGGAGAGAGCGTGCGGGGCGTGTGCACGGCCAATTTGGACTAGACCAATACGGGGCGTCAATGGGTGGGCGCCCGCCGGGCGTCGATGGCGCGCGGCCCGGAACCGTCCGAAGATGGGGGAACCGGACCACCCACCCGAGGTGCAGCGCATGGACAGTCGGCGGTTGCCGAACATCGACGGCGTCGCGGCGGCCCTGGTCGACGGCGACGGACGCGTCGTGGGCTGGACCGCCGCGGCCGAGCACCTGCTCGGCCTGCCCGCCGCCCAGGTCACCGGCCGCCCCGCCGCCGACCTGCTGGCCGACGGCGCGGCCGACGCCGCCGCGCTCGGCCGGCGGACCGGCGAGGTGCGGCTGCGCACCGGCGGCGGCGTGCCGCTGGAGGTCGCCTACCAGGTGCTGCCGCTGGCCGGAGAGCACGGCGAGGTCCGGGCCCTGGTGCTGGCCACCCCCGCCGACACCGTCACCCGGTGGCGCCAGGACGAGGCGTTCACCCGGGAGCTGTTCCTACAGGACCGGATCGGCCTGGCCTTCTTCGACACCGACCTGCGGCTGCTGCGCACCAACACCCACCTGCTGCCCTACACCGGACTGCCCACCGACCTGGCCGGCCACCGGCTGGGCGACTTCCTCCAGCCGCAGGACGCGGAGGCCACCGAGGAGATCCTGCGGAACGTGCTCACCACCGGCGAGCCGCTGGTCCGGGCCACCCTGCCGATCCGCACCCTGGACGACCCCGGGCCCGGGGTGATGATGGAGATCCAGGCCTTCCGGCTCCAGGCCCCCGACGGGTCGCTGATCGGCGTCACCGCGCTGTTCGGCGACGTCACCGAACTGCACCGCTACCGGCGGCGCGCCGACGTGCTGCACCGGGCCACCGCCGCCGTCGGCGGCTCGCTCTCGGTGGCCGGTACCGCCGAGGACCTGGCCGGCGTCCTGGTGCCCGGCCTCGGCACCCGTGCCGAGGTGGACATCGCCGAGGCCGTCTTCACCGGCGACGAACCGGCGGTCGGCGCCGACGGGCTGCTCCGCGTCCGCCGCACCGCCACCGCCGGGCCGCCCGGGCCGGACGACCGCCCGCTCGGCCCGCTCGGCCCGCTCGACCGGGCGGAACTCGGCCGCCCCGCCGCCGCGGCCGACGGACCGCCCGCGATGAGCGCCCCGCTGCACGCCCGCGGCGGCCCGCTCGGCCGGGTCACCGTCCGCCGCGACCCCGACCAGGGGCCGTACGAGGCCGAGGACCTGGAACTGCTGCGGGAGATCGCCGCCCGGGCCGCGCTCGCCCTGGACAACGCCCGCCGCTACACCCGCGAGCACCGGGCCGCCGTCGGCCTCCAGCGCTCGCTGCTGCCGCCCGCCGAGACCGCGGTGCCCGCCGCCACCACCGCCAGCGTCTACCGGCCCACCGACACCGCCACCGGCGTCGGCGGCGACTGGTTCGACGTCATCCCGCTCTCCGGCGCCCGGGTCGCCCTGGTGGCCGGCGACGTGGTCGGCCACGGCCTCCAGGCCAGCGCCACCATGGGGCGGCTGCGCACCGCCGTGCGCACCCTGGCCGACCTCGACCTGGAGCCCGACGAGCTGCTGGTGCACCTGGACGACCTGGTCTCCCAGCTGGTCGTCGAGGGCAGCGAGGAGGAGCGCGAGCGCGGCGTCGCCGACCCGTCCGGGGCGACCTGCGTGTACGCCGTCTACGACCCGGTCTCCGGCATCTGCCAGGCCGCCAGCGCCGGGCACCCGCCGCCCGCGCTGGTGCACCCCGACGGGCGGGTCGAGTACCTGCCGGTCAACCCCGGGCCGCCGCTCGGCGTCGGCGGGCTGCCGTTCGAGACGGTCGAGTGCGCGCTGCGCGCGGGCAGCGTGCTGGCGCTGTACACCGACGGGCTGATCGAGGGCGGGGCCGGCGGCGACCTGGACGAGGGCATGGACCAGCTGGCCGCCCGGCTCGGCGAGGCCGACCTGGGCGGGGACCTGGCGGCGGCCGGGCGGGCGATCGTCGCGGAGATGTCCACCGCCGGGCTGAGCGACGACGTCACGCTGCTGCTGGCCCGGCTGCACCCGGTGCCGCCCTCGGACACCGCCGCGTGGACCATCGGGGCCGACCCGTCCGCGGTCGCCGGGGTGCGCGAGGCCGCCACCCGGACGCTGGAGGAGTGGGGGCTGGACGCGCTGGTGTTCACCACCGAGCTGGTGCTGAGCGAACTGGTCACCAACGCGATCCGCTACGCGGGCGGGCCGGTGATGGTCCGGCTGATCCGCTCCTCGGTGCTGACCTGCGAGGTCTCCGACCCGAGCGCCACCCAGCCGCGGATGCGCCGGGCCCGGCTCACCGACGAGGGCGGTCGCGGCCTGTACCTGGTCGCCCAGCTGACCGAGCGCTGGGGCAGCCGCTACACCCGCAACGGCAAGACCATCTGGGCCGAGCAGCCGCTCGACCCGCCGCCGCTCGGCCGGTAGCGCCGCTCGACCCGCCGCCGCTCGGCCGGTGGCGCCGCTCGGCCGGTGGCGCCGTTCAGCCGGTGGCGCCGACCAGCCCGTCGGCGGGCGCGGCCCGCCCGGTCGCGTCCTGCCCGGCCTCGCGGCGGGCCATCACCACCAGGCCGACCGGGATCAGCGCGGTGAACAGCCACCACTGGACGGCGTACGCCATGTGCGGGCCGATGTCGGAGTGGCCGGGCTCGGCGAGCGGTTCGGGGGAGGGGCCGGCCGCGGGCTGCGAGGAGGACAGCTCCAGGTAACCGCCGAGCACGGTGGTGCCCGCGTACTTCGCCTGCTCGGCGGTGTTGATCACCTTGAACATCCGCTCCGGCAGGCCGCCGCGGTTCTTCACGCCCAGCGAGGCGTACGTCTCGTCGGCGCGCAGCCGCCCGGTGACGGTGACCTCGCCGGCCGGCGGGGCGGGGACGTCCGGGAGGCTGGCGGCGTCCGCGGCGGACTCCACCCAGCCGCGGTTGACCAGCACCGAGCCCTTGCCGTCGGCGAGCACCAGCGGGGTGACCACGAAGTAGCCGATGGTGGAGCCGCCGGGCTCGGTGCGGCCGCGGATGACCACCTCGTGCCCGGTGTCGTAGTGGCCGCTCGCGGTCACGGTGCGCCACACCTGGCCGGTCGGGACGGACCAGCCGGGGGCGGAGAGCGAGTCGAAGGCGACCGGCTCGCTGCCCAGGTTCCGCGCCACCAGGTCGTTGCGGGCCACCCGGGCCTCGTGCCGGTGGTACTGCCAGAAGCCCAGCTTGATCATGGTCGGGACCAGCACCGCGGCCACCAGGACGATGACCGCCCAGCGCAGGGACAGCAGGAATCGGTACACACCCGGCACGCTAACCCCCCTTACCGCCGGGTCAGGCACCGGGGTGCGGCGCGACCTCGCGCAGCAGCTGCAGGAACGCGTCCTCGCCGACCACCGGGGTGCCGTACTCGCGGGCCTTGCGGGCCTTGCCGCTCCACGAGCCCGGCTCGTTGGTGACCAGCAGGCTGGTGAGCCGGCTCACCGAGGAGGCGATGTGCAGGCCGGCCTCGGTGGCCCGGTCCTCCAGCAGCTCGCGGTCGGTGGCGGTGTCGCCGGTGATCGCCACCCGCATGCCCTGCACCAGCGGGGAGCCGTCCACCCAGCGGCCCGGGTTCGGGTGCGGGCAGGGCGGGCGCTTGCGCCCGGGGCGGTAGGACGAGCCCCAGGAGCCGCGGGCCGGGCCGGCGGCCGTCGCGGACGCCGACGCGTCCTCGCCGAGGTCGGTGACCGCGACGCAGGCGGTCAGCGGCAGCGGGACGCCGCCGCTGCGGGCCAGCTCCAGCGAGGGGCGGAACACCTCGGCCAGCACCCGGGCGTCGTCCAGCGCGTGGTGGGCCCGGCGCTGGTGCACCCCGAAGTGGGCGGCCAGCGAGGAGAGCTTGCCGTTGGGCAGCGGCAGCCGCAGGTCGCGGGCCAGCACCATGGTGCACAGCCGCTGTTCGACCGGGGCGCGCAGGCCGGCCCGGGAGAACTCGCGGGAGATCATGTTCCAGTCGAACAGCGCGTTGTGGGCGACCAGCACCCGCTCGCGCAGCCGCTCGGCGAACTCCGCGGCGATCTCCGGGAAGGTCGGCGCACCGGCCAGGGTCTCGCTGGTCAGGCCGTGGATCCAGACCGGTCCCGGGTCCCGCTCGGGGTTGACCAGGGTGTACCAGTGGTCGGTGATCTCGCCGTCCGGGTCGAGCTGGTAGACGCCCGCCGAGATGACCCGGTCGGAGCGGCCGAGGCCGGTGGTCTCCACGTCGACCACCGCGAAACCGCGCCCGGCGTCCCCGCCGGGGCCGGTGCGCGGTGCCGGGAACGGCGAGGTGGGGAATGGCGCGTACATGGGGCACCACTTTACGGGGAACGGCGGGCGGCCCCGGACGGAATAGCCCGGGACGGCCCCGGCTTACAGTGGAAACGCGGGTGCAGACACCCGCGGCACCCGTACACCGAAGGACTTCCCCCATGCGCGCCACCGTGATCCACGGCCCCCAGGACATCCGGATCGAGGAGGTGCCCGACCCCCGGATCGAGCGGCCGGGGGACGCGGTGGTGCGGGTGCTGAACGCCTGCATCTGCGGCAGCGACCTGTGGGCCTACCGGGGCGTGGCCAAGCGGCAGCCCGGGCAGCGGATCGGGCACGAGTTCCTGGGCTTCGTCGAGGAGGTCGGCGCCGAGGTGCGCGGCTTCGCGGTCGGCGACCTGGTGGTGGCCCCGTTCGTCTGGTCGGACGGCGTGTGCGAGTACTGCCGCGAGGGCCTGCAGACCTCCTGCCCGCACGGCGGGTTCTGGGGCACCCCGGGGTCGGACGGCGGGCAGGGCGAGGCCGTCCGGGTGCCGTTCGCGGACGGCACGCTGGTGAAGCTGCCCAAGGAGGCGGCCGGGGACGAGAAGCTGCTGCCCGGGCTGCTGGCGCTGTCGGACGTGATGTCCACCGGGCACCACGCGGCGGTCTCGGCCGGCGTGCGGCCCGGGGCGACGGTCGCGGTGGTCGGCGACGGCGCGGTCGGGCTGTGCGGCGTGCTGGCCGCGCACCGGCTCGGCGCGGGCCGGATCATCGCGCTCGGCCGGCACGAGGGCCGCACCGCGATCGCCCGCTCGTTCGGCGCCACCGACGTGGTGGCCGAGCGCGGCGAGGCGGCGGTCGAGGCGGTGCGCGAGCTGACCGGCGGGCAGGGCGCGCACGCGGTGCTGGAGGCGGTGGGCACCGAGGAGTCGATGCGCACCGCGCTCTCGATCGCCCGGGACGGCGGCGCGGTCGGCTACGTGGGCGTGCCGCACGGCGGCAGCGCGGGCGTGGACATCGGCCAGATGTTCAACCGGAACGTGCGGCTGGTCGGCGGGGTGGCCCCGGCCCGGGCGTACATCCCCGAGCTGCTGCCCGACGTGCTCTCCGGCGCGATCGACCCGGGCGCGGTGTTCGACCGCACGGTGGGCCTGGACGGGGTGCCCGAGGGTACCGGGCGATGGACGAGCGGACGGCGCTGAAGGTCCGGATCGCGTTCTGAACGCGCCCCGAAACAGGGGTAATTGAACGATCATCACACCGGGGTGGCCGCAAAACGGCCGCCCCGGTGGCGTGTTCCGGTCAGTTTTCGGCCACATCGCGTGGGGAAGCTTCTCGGCACCCGCTCCTGGATCTAGCATGCAGCGCACTCAATGTGACGTCACTCACGTCCATCTGATCGTCCGTCGCACCGAAGACGTCAGGAGACCCCGCGTGGCACCCCCGCCCGATTCCCTCCCCGAATCGTTCCAACGTATCGAGGAGTCACCGGAGTTCCGGCAACTGCGGAGCTCCTTCCGGAACTTCGCATTCCCGGTCACGGCCGGATTCGTCCTCTGGTACCTGCTGTACGTCCTGCTCAGCTGCTACGCCCCCGGCTTCATGAGCACCAAGGTCGCCGGCAACATCAACCTCGCGCTGGTGCTCGGCATCCTGCAGTTCGTCAGCACCTTCGCCATCGCCGCCTGGTACGCCCGGTTCGCCGACCGGCAACTGGACCCGCGGGCCGCGGTGATCCGCGGCCGCGCCGACGCCGCGCTGCCCGCCCAGTCCGCCGACCACACCGCCGTGGCCGAGGAGGCCGCCGAATGACGCAGCTGGCCACCTCCGCGAGCGACCACCGCACCCTGATCATGTCCCTGTTCGGGCTGTTCGTCCTCACCACCCTCGGCATCACCCTGTGGGCCGGCCGCAGCACCCGGGACGCCTCCGACTTCTACGCCGGCGGCCGGGGCTTCACCGGCTTCCAGAACGGCCTGGCGATCTCCGGCGACTACATGTCCGCCGCGTCCTTCCTCGGCATCACCGGCTCCATCGCGCTGGCCGGCTACGACGGCTTCCTCTACTCGATCGGCTTCCTGGTCGCCTGGCTGGTCGCGCTGCTGCTGGTCGCCGAACCGCTGCGCAACTCCGGCCGCTACACCATGGCCGACGTGCTGGCCTTCCGGATGCGCCAGCGGCCGGTGCGCACCGCCGCCGGCATCTCCACCATCGTGGTGTCGATCTTCTACCTGCTGGCCCAGATGGTCGGCGCCGGCTCGCTGGTCGCGCTGCTGCTCGGCGCCCAGAGCGACTCCGCCAAGCGCTGGACCATCGTCGCGGTCGGCGCCCTGATGGTGCTGTACGTCGTCATCGGCGGCATGAAGGGCACCACCTGGGTCCAGATCATCAAGGCCGTGCTGCTGATCCTCGGCGCCGGGCTGATGACCGTCCTGGTGCTCGCCAAGTTCCACTTCAACCTGTCCGAACTGCTCGGCTCGGCCGCCAAGGCCAGCGGCAGCGGCGACAAGTTCCTGCAACCGGGCCTGCGCTACGGCGCCAACGGCACCACCAAGCTCAACTTCCTCAGCCTCGGCATCGCCCTGGTGCTCGGCACCGCCGCGCTGCCGCACATCCTGGTCCGCTTCTACACCGTCCCGACCGCACGCACCGCCCGGAAGTCGGTGCTCTGGTCGATCGGCATCATCGGTGTCTTCTACCTGATGACGCTCGCCCTCGGCTTCGGCGCCGCCGCGCTGGTCGGCCGCACGGCGCTGGCCGCCGACAAGTCCGGCAACACCGCCGCCCCGCTGCTCGCCGAGCACCTCGGCGGCGGCGCCGGCACCACCGGCGGCGCGGTGCTGCTCGCGGTGATCTCCGCGGTCGCCTTCGCCACCATCCTGGCCGTGGTCGCCGGACTCACCCTGGCCTCCTCGTCCTCCTTCGCCCACGACCTCTACGCCAACGTGATCCGGCGCGGCAGGGCCACCGAGAAGGAGGAGGTGGCCAGCGCCAAGTTCGCCGCGGTGGCGATCGGCGCGGTCGCCATCCTGCTGTCGATCTTCGCCGACAAGCTGAACGCCGCCGCACTGGTCGCGCTGGCCTTCGCGGTCGCCGCCTCTGCCAACCTGCCCACCCTGCTGTACTCGCTGTTCTGGAAGCGGTTCAACACCACCGGCGCGGTCGCCTCCACCTACGCGGGCCTGATCACCTCGGTCGCCCTGGTGGTCTTCTCCCCGGTGGTCTCCGGCAACCCCAAGACCTCGCTCTTCCCGCACAGCGACTTCTCCTGGTTCCCGCTGGAGAACCCCGGCCTGGTCTCCATCCCGGTCGGCTTCCTGGCCGGCGTGATCGGCACCTACCTGGCCCGGGAGAAGGCCGACCCGGCGAAGTACGCCGAACTGGAGGTCCGTTCGCTCACCGGCCTCGGCGCGCACTGAGCCGACAAGGTCAACCGGACAGGGCCTAAGCTGGCCCGACCGCCGAACGGCGGTCGGGCCAGTGGGCTCTTCGCAGAGAGGCGGGCCGGGATGCTCCTCGACACCTACGGCCGGCGGGCCGTCGACCTGCGGGTCTCGCTCACCGACCGGTGCAACCTGCGCTGCACCTACTGCATGCCGGAGGAGGGGCTCAGCTGGCTCGGCAAGCCCGAGCTGCTGACGGACGAGGAGATCGTCCGGCTGGTCGCCCTCGCGGTCGGCTCGCTGGGCGTCCGGGAGGTCCGCTTCACCGGCGGGGAACCGCTGCTGCGGCCCGGGCTGGTGCCGATCGTCGCGGCCTGCGCCGCGCTCGAACCCCGGCCGGACCTCTCGCTCACCACCAACGGCATCGGCCTGGCCCGGGTGGGCGGCGCGCTGCGGGACGCCGGGATCGACCGGGTCAACGTCTCGCTCGACACCCTCGACCCGGAGACCTTCGCCCGGCTCACCCGCCGCAGGCGCCACCAGGACGTCCTGGACGGCCTCGCCGCCGCGGAGGCCGCCGGGCTGCGGCCGGTCAAGCTCAACACCGTCCTGATGCGCGGCGTCAACGACCACGAGGCCGCCGACCTGCTCGCCTGGGCGGTCGAGCACGGCTACCAGCTGCGCTTCATCGAGCAGATGCCGCTGGACGCCCAGCACGGCTGGGACCGGACCCGGATGGTCACCGCCGAGGAGATCCTCGACCTGCTCCGGGCCCGCTTCGCGCTCACCCCCGAGCCCGCCGCCGCCCGCGGCGCGGCCCCCGCCGAACGCTGGCTGGTCGACGGCGGCCCCGCGACGGTCGGCGTCATCGCCTCCGTGACCCGCCCGTTCTGCCGGGCCTGCGACCGCACCCGGCTCACCGCCGACGGGCAGGTCCGCAACTGCCTCTTCGCGACCGGGGAGACCGACCTGCGCGGCGCGATGCGCGACGGCGCGGACGACGCGGAGCTGGCGGAGCTGTGGCGGGCGGCGATGTGGGGCAAGAAGGCCGGCGCGGGCATCGACCGGCCGGAGTTCCACCAGCCGGAGCGGCCGATGTCGGCGATCGGCGGCTGAGCGGGTTCCCGGCCGCTCAGCCGGAGAAGGGCTCGGTGTCCTTGAGGAAGCCGCGGACGGCCAGGAACTGGCTGAGCGGGTCGCGGTGGGTGTCGCAGGCGAGCCAGGTCTTGCGGCGGTCGGGGGTGTGGAGCTTGGGGTTGTTCCACCGGAGGGACCAGGTGGCGAGGTCGCGGCAGCCCTTGGCGGAGCACTTCGGGGGGCCGGCGGGGGTGTCGGGGCCGCCGGGGGGAGTGCCGAAGAGGGGGTGCGCGGGGGTGTCCATGGGGTCGATCCTATGTCCGGGCACGACGACGCCGGGCAGCCACGGGGGGAGCTGCCCGGCGTCGGTCTGTCGCTCCGACGGGGGATGCGGAGCGCTAAGGAAGTATGGCACGGCGGGAGGGGCGTGGGTGTCCCTGTCCGGTGATTAATTTGAGGATCGTCTGAGCTTTCCGACGGTCATAACGGCACATGAACGGCGATACCGGACAGCAGGATTGAGGGATTCTCAGTCCTGTGGCCGATTCTCGGCGCTCGCGCCGCCGCCGCCCGTCCCGCCGGGGCCGAGCATCAGCGGGGTGTCCGGGGAGAAGGCGAAGGTCGAGGGCAGGCCGGGGGCGCGCTCGCGGCCCGCGTTGGCGATCAGGACGGCGAAGTAGGGCAGCAGGATGCCGCCGGCCAGCGCGACGAAGGCGAGCCAGCGCTGGACGTCCCAGAGGATGACCGCGAGCAGGACGCACGCGGTGCGGATCAGCATCGAGATGACGTAGCGGCGCTGGCGCCCCCGGACGTCCTCGCTCAGGCTGCTGCGGGCCCCGGTGATCCGGAAGACCTGGCCGTCGTCCGCGCTCTTGGGCATGGTCCCATCCATTCTCGGGTCGGTTCGGCCACCCCTACGGTCCTCCACGGTAACCCCGCTGACGCCGACCGGACCCACCCGGGTCCGGCGCGGCGGGCGGCGGGGGCTCAGGGCGTGCGGCGCAGGTACGCGACGGGGACCGCGTCGGTGAGCCAGACGCCGTTCGCGGAGACCCGGAACGCGTGGCCGTCCCGGGCCATCGCCGCCGCGTCGACCTCCAGGACGACGGGGCGGCCGTGCCGGGAGCCGACCTTGACGGCCGTCCCGGCGTCGGCGGAGAGGTGGACGTCCCGCCGGGACATCGGGCGCAGGCCCTCGGCCAGGATGAACCGCAGGGTGCGCTCGGCGGTGCCGTGGAAGAGCACGTCCGGCGGGACGGCGGCGGGCAGGCCGAGGTCGACCTCGACGGTGTGGCCCTGGCTGGCCCGGATCGAGCGGCCGTCCGCGGAGTAGGCGAAGCGGCGCTTGTCGTTGGTGGCGACGACGTGGTCCAGCTCGGCGCGGCTCAGCGGGCGGCCGTGCCGGCCGAGCGCGGCGAGCAGGACGTCGACCTCGACCCAGCCCGCCGCGTCCAGGGTGACCCCGACGGCGCCCGGGTCGTGGCGCAGGATGCGGGAGAGCGTCCTCGACGCCTTCACGGTGCGTTTCTCGTCCATCGGGGTCCCCCCTGGGGTGCGGGTCGGCAGGCTCAGGACGCCTGGCTGACCGAGCTCATGTTGAAGTCGCGCACCCGGACCGGCGGCATCGCGGCCCGGGTGAACCAGTCGCCCCACTCGCGGGGCAGGCAGCGTTCGGTGCGGCCCACTTCGGTGATCCGGCCGAGCAGGTCGACCGGGGACTCGTTGAAGCGGAAGTTGTTCACCGCGCCGACCACCTCGCCGTGCTCGACCAGGTAGACGCCGTCCCGGGTGAGGCCGGTGAGCAGCAGGGTGGCCGGGTCGACCTCGCGGATGTACCAGAGGCAGGTGAGCAGCAGGCCGCGCTCGGTGCGGGCGACCATCTCGTCCAGGGTCGGCGCGCCGGGGGCGGCGGTCTCCAGGACCAGGTTGTCGATCGGCGGGGTGAGCGGCAGGCCGGCCAGGGCGGCGGAGTGCCGGGTGGACAGCAGGTTGGCGAGGCGGCCCTCGCGCAGCCAGTCGGTGGCGGCCAGCGGGAAGCCGTTGTCGAAGACCGAGTCGTTCTCGCCCGAGGAGTGCGCGAGCACGAACGGCGCGGCCTGCAGGCCGGGCTCCGCCGGGTCGGAGCGCAGGGTGAGCGGCAGCGGGCTGAGCCGCTCGCCGATCCTGGTGCCCCCGCCGGGCCGGGAGAAGACCGAGCGGCCCTCGGCCGCGTCCCGCGCGCCGGAGGACCAGGAGAGGTAGACCATCAGGTCGGCGACGGCCGAGGGCGGCAGCAGCGTCTCGTACCGGCCGGCGGGCAGGTCGATCCGCTTGCGGCCCCAGCCGAGGCGGCGGGTCAGGTCGGTGTGCAGGGCGGTGACGTCGACGTCGGTGAAGTCCCGCGTCGCGGCGCCGGCCCAGGCGGAGCCGGACAGGTCGGTGGTCTTGGCGTTCAGCTCGACGGTGCCGGTGGGCTGGTCGTGGCGCAGCCGCAGGCCGGTGGAGCTGCCCAGGTAGGAGGTGGTGCGCTCGTGCCGGGCGAAGCCGTACAGCAGCTCGCCGCCCGCGCGGGCCCGGGCGAACGCCTCGCCGAGGGCCGGGGCGAAGTCGGCGAACACGCCGATGTCGGTGGCCTCCGGGGCCTCGGTGAAGCGCGGGTCGGCCGCGCGGCCCGCGATCAGCGGCTGGGCGTCCTCGGCGGGTCCGGCGGCCCGGGCGGCGGCCTCGGCGGCGCGCACCAGCCGCTCGACCTCGTCGAGCGTGACGGCCTCCTGGGCGACCACGCCGGAGGCGGTGCCGGTGGCGCCGGCCACGGTGGAGACCACGGTGAGGCGGCGGCCGCGGGTGACGCCGTTGGTGGTCAGGCCGTTGCCGGCCCAGCGCAGGTTGGCGGTGGACTCCTCGTCGGCGATCACCACGCAGCCGTCCGCCCGGGAGAGTTCGAGGGCGCGTTCCACCAGCTCGTGGGGGTGCGTGAGGGACATCAGTGACCCGCCTCCTGCTGGGTGTTGAGCACGTTGACCTGGCGGAACAGCGCGGACGGGCAGCCGTGGCTGACCGCGGCGACCTGGCCCGGCTGGGCCTTGCCGCAGTTGAAGGCCCCGCCGAGCACGTACGTCTGCGGGCCGCCGACGGCGCTCATCGAGCCCCAGAAGTCGGTGGTGGTGGCCTGGTAGGCGAAGTCCTTGACCTGGCCCGCGAGTTCGCCGTCGCGGATGGCGTAGGCGCGCTGGCCGGTGAACTGAAAATTGTACCGCTGCATGTCGATCGACCACGAGCGGTCCCCGACGATGTACAGCCCGTTCTCCACCTGGGAGACCAGGCCCGCGGTGTCCGGCCCGCCGGCGGCCGGCTGGAGCGAGACGTTGGCCATCCGCTGCACCGGCACGTGCGCCGGGGAGTCGGCGTAGGCGCAGCCGTTGGAGCGCGCGAAGCCCTTGAGCCCCGCCATCGGGCGGTCGAGCTGGTAGCCGACCAGGACGCCGTCGCGGATCAGGTCCCAGGACTGGGTGGCGACGCCCTCGTCGTCGTAGCCGACGGTGGCCAGGCCGTGCTCGGCCGTCCGGTCGCCCGTGACGTGCATCAGCTCGGAGCCGTACTTCAGGCTGCCGAGCCGGTCGAAGGTGGCGAAGGAGGTGCCCGCGTAGGCGGCCTCGTAGCCCAGCGCGCGGTCCAGCTCGGTGGCGTGGCCGATCGACTCGTGGATGGTCAGCCACAGGTTGGACGGGTCGATCACCAGGTCGTAGCGGCCGGCGGCGACGCTCGGCGCGCGCATCTTCTCGGCCAGCAGCCCGGGCAGCTCGGCCAGTTCGGCGTCCCAGTCCCAGCCGGTGCCGCGCAGGTACTCCCAACCGCGCCCGGCCGGCGGGGCGATGGTGCGCATCGAGTCGAACGCGCCGGTCCGCTCGTCCACGCTGGTGGCCTCCAGCCAGGGGTGCAGGCGCACCCGCTGCTGGGTCGTCACGGTGCCCGCGGTGTCCGCGTAGAACTTGTTCTCCTGCACCGTCAGCACCGCGGCCGACACGTGCGACACGCCGTCGGCGGCCAGCAGCCGGGACGACCACTCGGCCAGCAGGCCGGTCTTCTCCGCGTCCGGCACCTCGAACGGGTTCACCTCGTACGCGGAGACCCACTCGACGTCCGGGTACACCGGCTCCGGGGCCAGCTCCACCCGCTCGCCGGAGCCCGCCGCGCGGCTGATCCCGCCCGCCAGCCGGGCCACCGCCACCGCCTGCTCGGCCACCGCCGCGGCCGCCTCCGGCGTCAGGTCGACGCCCGCCGCGAAGCCCCAGGCGCCGTCCAGCAGGACGCGGACGGCGAAGCCCAGCTGCACCGTGTCCGACGAGCCGGCCGGGCGGGCGTCCCGCAGCCGCCAGGACGCCGAACGCACCCGCTCCAGGCGGAAGTCGGCGTGCGTCACCCCCAGCCGCCGGGCCCGGGACAGGGCCGCGTCGGCCAGCGGGCGCAACGGGTAGGAGAGGAACTGAGGATCGAGCGCGGAGGGCGGCATCGGGCTCCCTGGGTCGAGGGTCGGGCGCGGCGGGCCGCCCCCGGCCGAGGGCGCACCCGCTCGCATCATCCCCGGCCGCAGGGCGTACGGCCAGCAAATATCCGCCGCGCCACCCTGATGCCCCGTCAGGTCCGCGCTATGCCAGGGCCTCCCACCAGCCGTCCAGCTCCGGCGGGTTGGCCACCTCCACCCGCTGCCCCGGGCGCGGCACCGCCAGCGGGACGCCGTGCGCCTTGGCCTCCGCCAGCAGCCGCTCCACCGGCTCCGCCCAGGGGTGCGGCGCCAGGTTGAAGGTGCACCAGTGGATCGGCAGCAGCAGCCCGCCGCGCAGCTCCAGGTGCGCCCGCACCGCCTCCTCCGGGTTCAGGTGGATGTCCGCCCAGGCCGGGTCGTAGGCGCCGACCGCCATCAGCGCCGCGTCGAACGGGCCGTGCTGCTCGCCGATCCGGGCGAAGCCCTCGAAGTAGCCGGAGTCCCCGGTGAAGAACACCTTGTGCCGCGGGCCGGCCGCCACCCAGGAGCCCCACAGCGTGGTGTTCCGGGCCAGGCTGCGGCCGGAGAAGTGGTGCGCGGCCGTCAGCGTCAGCGTCAACTCGCCGAGCGTGCAGGTCTCGTCCCAGTCCAGCTCGATGATCCGGTGCTCCGGCACGCCCCAGCGGCGCAGGTGGCCGCCGATGCCCAGCGGCACCGCGAACGGCGCCGACTGCAGCTCCACCAGGCGGCGCACCGTCGCCATGTCCAGGTGGTCGTAGTGGTCGTGCGAGATCAGCACCGCGTCCACCTGCGGCAGCTCGGCCAGCTCCACCGGCACCGGGTGCAGCCGCTTCGGGCCGGTCAGCTGCGAGGGCGAGCAGCGGTCCGACCAGATCGGGTCCACCAGCACCCGGCAGTCGTCCAGCTCCAGCAGCGCCGAGGCGTGCCCGAACCACGTCACCGCGACGCCCCCGGCCGACCCGTCGGAGACCTCCGGCACCGCCAGCGGCACCGGCGCGGCCGGCACCCGGCCCTCCTTCTCGAACAGCATCCGGCGCAGCGTCGCCGCGTCCGGCCGGCCCGGCGCCCCGGCCGACACCTCGGAGGGCGCGTTGTGGAACACCCCGTCGCGGTACTGCGGGGAGGCCCGCAGCCGCGGGTCCGCCCTGCTCGGCCGGCGCCCGAACTGGGCCGGTACCTCGCGCAACGCCCACGCCGCCGCACCCGCCAGGGCCAGCGCCGCCAGCGCCGCCAGCCTGCGGCGGCCCGTCCGGCCAGGGTGTGCACCACTCATCTCGCGTCCGCTCCGTTCGGCTCGCCCGGAATCGGCGCCCCGGACTCTCCGGAACACCTTCGGGGCAACGCCCGCCGCCCGTGCGGCGTTCCCGGCGACCCCCGCCGCCCCGTTGTGGGGATACGACAGTTCTCACCGGACGCCCCTGTCGGAGGCGGCTTCGCCCGGGATCGCACCCTACCGATAGCGTCGCTGGTGAACTGCGCGCGGTCGCGCGTGCACTGCCGACGCACATCGAGAGAGAGGTGGACCCTTGAGCCGCTCGGTACTGGTCACCGGAGGCAACCGGGGCATCGGTCTGGCGATCGCCCAGAGCTTCGCCGAGGCGGGCGACAAGGTCGCCATCACCAGCCGCAACGGCGAGGTCCCGGCGGAGCTCGCCAAGTACGACGTCCTCGCCGTCCGCGCCGACATCACCGACGCCGAGCAGGTCGACGCCGCCTTCACCGAGATCGAGGCCGCGCACGGCCCGGTCGAGGTCCTGGTCGCCAACGCCGGCATCACCAAGGACACCCTGCTGCTGCGCATGTCCGAGGAGGACTTCACCTCCGTCCTGGACACCAACCTCACCGGCACCTTCCGGGTGGTCAAGCGCGCCGCCGCCAAGATGCTGCGCGCCCGCAAGGGCCGGGTCGTGCTGATCTCCTCGGTGGTCGGCCTCAGCGGCTCCGCCGGGCAGGTCAACTACGCCGCCTCCAAGGCCGGCCTGGTCGGCTTCGCCCGCTCCCTCGCCCGCGAGCTCGGCTCCCGCAGCATCACCGTCAACGTGGTGGCGCCCGGCTTCGTCGACACCGACATGACCGCCGTGCTCAGCGAGGAGCGCCGCAAGGAGATCGTCTCCGACGTCCCCCTGGGCCGCTACGCCGCCCCCGCCGAGATCGCCTCGGCCGTGCGGTTCCTGGCCTCCGACGAGGCCGCGTACATCACCGGAGCCGTCGTTCCCGTCGACGGCGGATTGGGCATGGGCCACTGACCATGACTGGAATTCTCGAAGGCAAGCGCATCCTGATCACCGGTGTGCTGATGGAGTCCTCCATCGCCTTCCACACCGCGCGGCTCGCCCAGGAGCAGGGCGCCGAGATCATCCTCACCGCCTTCCCCCGGCCCAGCCTCACCGAGCGCATCGCCAAGAAGCTGCCCCGGCCGGTCAAGGTCCTGGAGCTCGACGTCTCCAGCGCGGAGCAGCTGGCCGGCATCGCCGACCAGGTCCGCGAGCACCTGCCCACCCTCGACGGCGTCGTCCACTCGATCGGCTTCGCGCCGCAGGACGCCCTCGGCGGCAACTTCCTCGACACCCCGTGGGAGTCGGTCGCCACCGCGATGCAGGTCTCCGCGTACTCGCTCAAGTCGCTCACCACGGCGCTGCTCCCGCTCATGCAGGACGGCGGCTCGGTGGTCGGCCTGACCTTCGACGCGCAGTTCGCCTGGCCGCAGTACGACTGGATGGGCCCGGCGAAGGCCGCCCTGGAGTCCACCAACCGGTACCTCGCCCGCTACCTGGGCGCGCGCGACATCCGCTGCAACCTGATCTCGGCCGGCCCGATCGGGTCGATGGCCGCGAAGTCGATCCCCGGCTTCCCGGACCTCGCCGCGACCTGGGACACCCGCTCCCCGCTCAAGTGGGACCTCTCCGACCCGGAGCCGGCCGGCCGCGGCGTCGTCGCCCTGCTCAGCGACTGGTTCCCGAAGACCACCGGCGAGATCATCCACGTCGACGGCGGGCTGCACGCGATCGGCGCCTGAGCACCCCGTTCCGAGCTGCTCCGCGCGCGGGCGCGGCCGTTCCCCCCGGGGACGCGGCCGCGCCCGTTCGCGCTCCCGAGGGCCGCTGGGCTAGGGGTTCTCCTTGCAGAAGCCGATGGCGCGGCCCGCCTCGTCGGCGGCCCGCTCGGGGTCGCCGGCCCGGATGGCGTCGAGGATCGCGGTGTGCGGGACCCAGCGGTGCGGGAGCAGGTCGGGGCCGACGTCGTGGCGCAGGTGGGCGCGCAGGACCTCGCCGAGGTCGGCGTAGACGGCGGCCAGCACGTCGTTGTGGGCGGCGGCGACCACGGCCTGGTGGAAGGCGGCGTCGGTCTGGATGAAGTCCTCGGGGACGCCGGAGTTCCAGGCGGCGTCGCGGCGGGCCAGCGCGGCGTCGAGGAGTTCGAGGTCGCGCGGGGTGCGGCGGAGGGCCGCGAAGCCGGCGGCGGAGGTCTCCAGGGTGGCGCGCAGCTCGGCGACCTGGTCCTGGTCGGCGTCGGCGAAGCGGCGGTGCAGCACGCCCGCGAGCTCGCTGGTGGCCAGGACGTAGGTGCCGGAGCCCTGGCGGATGTCGAGCAGCCCGTTGTGGGCGAGGGCGCGGACGGCCTCGCGGACGGTGTTGCGGGCGACGCCGAGCTGGTCGACGAGCTCCGCCTCGGTGGGGATGCGGGAGCCGACCGGCCACTCGCCGGAGGTGATCTGGGCCCGGAGCTGGGCGATCACCTGGTCGGAGAGCGGGGTGCGACGGGTGGTCGACAGCGCCAAGGTCGTGCTCCTTCTGTGGGCCAGGTCATCCGGCGGGCCAGGTCATCAGGATACCGGGGTGCGGTAAGTCATCCCATGATTCTATGATTGCGCCATGTCTACCGCAGCAGACCCCTCCGCCACCGAGACCGGGAGCCGTCCGCCCGCCGCTCCGCCCGCTGGCCCGACCGCCGCTCCGCCCGCTGGTCCGACCACCGTTCCGCCCGCCGGGACGGCCGTGCGCGACGGCGCCGCCGTCCTGCTCGCCGTCGCGGTGGCCGCCGCCGCGGTGAACCTGCGCCCCGTGGTGACCAGCCTCGGCGCGCTGCTCGACCCGGTCCGCGACGGCCTGGGGATGAGCGCCACGACGGCCGGGCTGCTGGCCGCCGTGCCGCCGCTGTGCTTCGCGGTGCTGGGCGTCTGCGCGCCCGGCCTGGCCCGCCGGGCGGGCCCGGTCGCGGTGGTGACGGCCGCCATGGCCGCGATCGCGGCGGGCGTGCTGGCCCGCTCGTTCACCGGCTCCGCCGTGGTCTTCCTGCTGCTGACCGCACTGGCGCTGGCCGGGGTGGCGCTGGCCAACGTGCTGATCCCGGTGGTGATCAAGCGCCACTTCCCGGACCGGGTGGCGCCGATGATCGGCCTGTACTCGATGGCGCTGTCGGTGGGCACCTCGCTCGCCGCGGCCACCACCGTCCCGCTGACCGACGCGATGGGCGGCAGCTGGCGGCTCGGCCTGGGCGTGTGGGGCCTGCTCGCGGTGGCCGCGCTGGCGGTCTGGCTGGTGGTGCTGTTCCTGCGCCGGGAGAAGGCCGGCACGGCGTCGGCGGCCCCGGCGGCCGCGCACGTCAAGCTGCCGATCCTGCGCAGCCGCACCGCGTGGGCGCTGGCCGCGTTCTTCGGCCTGCAGTCGACCAGCGCGTACAGCGCGATGGGCTGGCTGCCGAAGATCTACCACGACGCCGGGGTGTCGGAGTCGGCGTCCGGCGTGCTGCTGGCCCTGGTGATGGCGGTCAGCGTGCCGGTCTCCTTCCTGCTGCCGAACCTGGCCGCCCGGCGCGGCGACCAGCGGCTGTACGTGGTGGTGCTCGGGCTGTGCGGTATCGCCGGCTTCCTCGGGCTGATGCTCGCGGCCGGTACGGTGCCGTGGCTGTGGGCGGTCCTGGTCGGCCTGTCGATGTGCGCGTTCCCGCTGGCGCTGACCATGCTCGGCCTGCGCGCCCGCACCCCGGGCGGGGTGACCCAGCTGTCGGCGTTCGCGCAGAGCCTGGGCTACCTGATCTCCATCCCGGGCCCGATCCTGATGGGCGCGCTCTACCAGGGCACCGGCCGCTGGTACCTGCCGCTGGGCCTGCTCGCCCTGCTGCTGGTGCCGCAGATGCTGGTCGGGCTGCGCGCGGCCCGGGCCCGGCACATCGAGGACGAGGCCGTCGGCTAGGCTCGGCGTCATGCCGGTACTCGACCCGAACCCGCAGGGCGGGCAGAAGAAGCTGCTGCAGATGCTCGGCCTGATCGCCGGCATCGTGGTGGTGATCGCGATCGTGGCGACGGTGGCCAACGCGATGGGCTGAACCGCCCGCCCGGCGGCCGCTCCCGGCCGCCGCCACCCGCAGGGGTGGCAGCTTTCCGGACGGCGCGACCGGAGGCCGGTTTTCTGCGAAGCTCTAGGGGTATGAGCGCCGACACCCCTCGTAGGATCATCGTCCTCCGCCATGCCCGGGCCGACTGGCCCAACCAGGTCAACGACCACGACCGCCCGCTCGCCGACCGCGGCCGCGGCCAGGCCACCGTGGCCGGCCGCTGGCTGGCCGACTCCGGGGTCAACCCCGACCACGTGCTGTGCTCCACCGCGCTGCGGACCAGGGAGACCTGGAAGCTGGTCGCCCACGAGCTGCCCAAGCGTGCCCGGAAGACGGCCTACGAGGACCGGGTGTACGAGGCCCAGCCGGGTCGGCTGATCGAGGTCATCCAGGAGACCCCCGACGAGCACGCCGACCTGCTGCTGGTCGGCCACAACCCCGGCGTGCTCGGCCTCACCCAGGTGCTGGCCGGCGACGAGGGCGACACCGAGGCGCTCAACCGGCTGCGCCTGAACGGCTTCCCGCCCGCCGCGGTGGCCGTGCTCAGCTTCGGCGGGCCGTGGAAGCTGGTCGAGCCCGGGGTGGCCCGGCTCGACTCGTACTTCATGCCGCAGGACTGAGCGGCGGCCTTGGCGCCGGGCGACCTTCGTGCCGGGCGGCCTCCGTACCGCAGGACCGAGCGGCGACGGCGCAGGGGCGGCACCCGTACGCGGGTGCCGCCCCTGCGCCGTCGGTGCCAGGTCAGTCCTCGGTGGGCGTGCCGTCCAGCTCGTCGGCCGCCTCGACCTCCTCGCGGGTCACCCCGAGCAGGTACAGCACGGTGTCCAGGAACGGCACGTTCACGGCGGTGTCGGCCTGCTCGCGGACCACCGGCTTGGCGTTGAACGCGACGCCCAGCCCGGCCGCGTTCAGCATGTCCAGGTCGTTGGCGCCGTCGCCGATCGCCACCGTCTGCTCCAGCGGCACCCCGGCCCGCTCGGCGAACCGGGCCAGCCAGCGGGCCTTGCCCGCCCGGTCGACGATCTCGCCGGTCACCCGGCCGGTGAACTTCCCGTCCGCGATCTCCAGGGTGTTGGCGGCGGCGAAGTCCAGGCCCAGCCGCTCCACCAGGTGGTCGGTGACCTGGGTGAACCCGCCGGAGACGATCGCCACCTGGTAGCCGAGCCGCTTGAGGGTGCGGATCAGCGTCCGGGCGCCCGGGGTCAGCCGGACCTCGGCGCGGACCTTCTCGGTGACCGCGGCGTCCAGCCCGGCCAGCAGCGCCACCCGGGCGCGCAGCGACTCGGCGAAGTCCAGCTCGCCGCGCATCGCCTGCGCGGTCACCTCGGCGACCTGCTCCTCGCAGCCCGCGTGGGCCGCGAACAGCTCGATCACCTCGTCCTGGATCAGCGTGGAGTCCACGTCCATCACCACCAGGCGCTTGGCCCGCCGGTACAGGCCCGCCCGGACCACCGCGATGTCCACCCGTTGGGCCGCGGCCTCCGCCGCCAGCACCGCGCGCAGCTCCTCGGTGGCCACCCCCGAGATGGTCAACTCCACTGCGGTCACCGGGTACTTGGCGAGCCGGAAGACCCGGTCGATGTTGCCGCCGGTCTCCGACACCCGGGCCGACAGCGCCGCCACCGCCGCCGCCGTCAGCGGATTGCCGAGCACCGTCACGTGCGAGCGGCCCTCGCCGCGCGAACGGTTGTCGCCGGTGCCGGAGATGACCTCGGCCTGGAGCTTGTGCTCCTCCGCCCAGCGGTGCACGGTCACCCGCAGCGCGCCCTCCGCGCCCGGCGCGGCCGGGGGAGTGACCAGGGCGCACAGCGTTATCCGGCCACGGGTCACCACCTGCTCGATGTCGATCACCTCGACGCCGAAACCGGCGAGCCGGTCGAACAGGCCCGCGGTGAGCCCGGGGCGGTCCTTGCCGAACACCTTGACCAGCAGCGTGCGCTCGGCGTCGGTGCTCACGGGCGGCGCGGCGGAAAGGGCCTGAGCGGCCGGATCAGTTGCGTTCATGGTGCCCCCCACGCTACCCGGACCGCCCGCGCCCCGACCGCAGGCGTCCGGTTCGTGGGACGCCCGCCGGACCCGCCGCCCGGCACCCGTCCCGGCGCTCCATCCGCACCCGACCCGCACCCGACCCGCACCCGGTCCGGGGCGTCCCGGCGTCCCTTCGGTGCCCCTCCCGGTCCCGCCCCGGCGGCCCGCCGGATGCCCCGGGACCGCCCCGACCTGGTTGCCGAGCGGTCACAGAAGCCCGTTCCGACTTCCGAGTACGCCCGCCGGGCTGGAATGATTCCCCCGTCAGATGCAACATCCTGGGGGACCGGAGAGCAGGGCGGGCGGAGAGTTGCCGCAACTCGTACTTGAAATCGACGGCCGGCAGCGGGTACTGGAACCCGGCCGCGCCTACACCATCGGCCGCGATCCGGCCTCGGACTTCCCGTTCGACGACGCCCGGGTCTCCTGGCGGCACGCCGCCCTGAGCTTCGACGGCGCCACCTGGCAGCTCGCCGACCACGGCTCCACCAACGGCACCTTCGTCGCCGGGGCCCGGGTCGCCCGGGCCGCGGTCCACCCCGGCACCGTCGTGCACCTCGGCAACGGCCAGAACGGACCCCGGCTCGCCTTCACCGCGCCGGTCGCCGCCCCCGGCCCGCAGGGCGGCGGCATCCACGAGGCCGCCACCAGCCGCGCCGCCGGCCCGCAGCCGGGCCAGGCCCCCTACCAGCAGCCGCAGTTCGGCCCCGGCCCGGCCGCCGCGCCGGGCCACCGGCCGCCGCCGGTCGAGCAGCCGATCCCGCAGGGCTGGGACGCCCCCACCCCGCGCCCCGGCTTCCCCCAGCAGCAGGCCCCCGCGCCCGTCCCGCCGCAGGTCCGGCCGCCGCAGCCGCCGGCCCGGCAGCCCTTCCCGGTGCAGCAGCAGTTCCCCGAGCCGCCGCCCGCGCAGCCGCACGTCCCGGCCGGGCCGCCCGCCCAGCAGCCGGGCGGACAGCCGCAGCCGGGCGCCCCGGTCGGCGGGCTCGGCCACCCGACGATGATCCGCAGCCTGGCCGGCGGCCGCACCATCCGGATCGGCCGCGCGCTCGACAACGACATCGTGGTCTCCGACCTCCAGGTCTCCCGCCACCACGCCGAGCTGCGCCAGCTCCCGGACGGCCGCTGGGAGATCGTCGACCTCGGCAGCCACAACGGGATCTTCCTCAACGGCCAGCCCACCCGCCGCCAGCTGATGGGCCCGCAGGACCGGCTCACCGTCGGCCACTCCTCCTTCGTGCTGGTCGGCGACCAGCTCCAGGAGTTCGTCGACAACGGCGCCGTCTCCTTCTCCGCCCACCACCTGACCGTCGAGGTCGACTTCAAGGGCGGCAAGAAGGTCCTGCTCGACGACGTCAGCTTCTCCGTCCCGGAGAAGTCCCTGGTCGCGGTGATCGGCCCGTCCGGCTCCGGCAAGTCCACCCTGCTGCGCGCCCTCACCGGCTACCGCCCCGCCGACCGCGGCGACGTGCTCTACGACGGCCGCAACCTGTACCGCCAGTTCGCCGAACTGCGCTCCCGGATCGGCCTCGTCCCGCAGTCCGAGATCCTGCACAAGGAACTCACCGTCCGCACCGCACTCAAGTACGCGGCCCAGCTGCGCTTCCCCGGCGACACCGAGGCCGCCGAGCGCGCGCGCCGGGTCGACGAGGTGCTGTACGAACTGCGCCTGGACAAGCGCGCCGACAACCGGATCACCGCGCTCTCCGGCGGCCAGCAGAAGCGCGTCTCGGTCGCCCTGGAGCTGCTCACCAAGCCCTCGCTGATCTTCCTGGACGAGCCCACCTCCGGCCTCGACCCGGGCATGGACCGCGAGGTCATGCAGACCCTGCGCGGCCTGGCCGACGACGGCCGCACCGTCCTCGTCGTCACCCACTCGGTCGCCGAACTCGCGCTCTGCGACCGGCTGCTGGTGATGGCCCCCGGCGGCTCGGTGGCCTACTTCGGCCCGCCCGGCGAGGCGCTGCACTTCTTCGGCTACGAGACCTGGGCCGACGTCTTCCAGGCGTTCGAGAACTACCCCGACCACGACTGGGCCGGCCGCTACCGCAACTCCGTCCACCACCAGCAGTACTCGGCCAACGTGGACGCCGCGGTCTCCCAGGTGCAGCAGCCCAACGCGGTCAACCAGCTGCGCCCGCCCAAGCCGCAGAGCTGGGGCTCCCAGCTGTGGACGCTGATCCGCCGCTACCTGGCGGTGATCGCCTCCGACAAGGGCTTCATCGCGCTGTCCCTGCTGCTGCCGCTGGTCCTCGGCGCGGTCTCCGCCGTCATCCCCGACAAGTGCGGCCTCGCCCCGTGCGGCAACGGCCGCAACGACGTCGCCCGGCTGATCCTGATGGTCGTCGCGTTCTCCGCCTGCCTGTCCGGCTCGGCGAACTCGGTCCGCGAACTCATCAAGGAACGCGCGATCTACGAGCGGGAGCGCGCCACCGGCCTGTCCCGCTCCGCCTACCTGGCCTCGAAGTTCATCGTGCTCGGCGCGATCAGCTTCCTCCAGGGCGGCATCATCTCCGCGATCGCGTTCAAGGTCCGCACCCTCCCCGCCGAGGGCCTGATCCTCAAGCACCTGCCCGCGGTCGAGATGTCCGTCGGCGTGATCCTGCTCAGCTTCACCTCCATGATGGTCGGCCTGGCGATCTCCTCGCTGGTCAAGACCGCCGAGAAGACCATGCCCCTGCTGGTCATGTTCGCCATCGTCCAGATGGTCTTCACCGGCGCGATCTTCCAGCTCTTCGACAAGCCCGGCCTGGAGCAGCTCGGCTGGCTGATGCCCGCCCGCTGGGGCGTCGCCGCCAGCGGCAACACGCTCGACCTCGCCCACATCTCCCCGGTGGTCGTGGCCAAGCCCCCGGAGACCGCCCCGCTGGACTCCCTCTGGGACCACTCGGCGGGCATCATGTTCCTCAACTGGTTCGTCCTGGCCCTGATCGCGGTGGGCCTGGGCTTCGCCATCCAGCGCTTCCAGAAGCGCCACGAACCCGAGGTCATGCAGAACGGCTGACCCCGCCGGCACCGCTCCGGCACCGCGCGCGAAGGGCCCCTCCGGGGGCCCTTCGCCGTTCCCGGGTCCTTCGTCCCGTGGCCCCGGGACCTTCGCGCCCCACGCGGTCGGCGCCAGGCCGGTACCGTGGGGGGTGCGACAGGAGATCGCCGCCGTACGGCGGTCGATCCTGCCGTACGCCCGGCAGTCCGGGCGGCAAGGGAAAGTGGTACCAGCGTCGGCGCGCCCGCCCAGGCGGCCACCACGACGCGAGGGCAGACCAGTCGAGAAATCCTGGTTCCCCGGTGCCGCGCAACCCCCTGCTTCCGCGACGGTCGTCCCCGGGGAGCCCCCCCTGGAGAGGAAGTACG
Organism: Kitasatospora fiedleri; assembly: GCF_948472415.1. Lineage (NCBI taxonomy): Bacteria > Bacillati > Actinomycetota > Actinomycetes > Kitasatosporales > Streptomycetaceae > Kitasatospora > Kitasatospora fiedleri. The sequence goes on from NZ_OX419519.1 coordinate 5,779,522, forward strand.
TCATGTCGCAGCTCGAAGAGAACAAGCGGGTCGTCGTCGACTACTACACGACCGCGTTCGGCGGAGACCCGGAGAAGGCCGTCGCCGACCACTTCGGACCCGTCTACGTCCAGCACAACCCCGACGCCCAGGACGGCCCGGAGGCGTTCGTCGGCTTCGTGCGCTGGCTCCGCGGCGAGTACCCCGACCTGCGCCTGCACATCAAGCGCGTCATCGCCGAGGGCGACCTGGTCGCCACCCACGCCCACCTCGACCTCGAACCCGGGAACCCGGACAACCCCGGCCGCGCGCTCGCCGACTACTTCCGCCTGGAGGGCGGCAAGGTCGTCGAGCACTGGGACGTCATCCAGGACGTCCCCACCGGGTCCGCCAACGGCAACGGCATGTTCTGACGCCGACCCGCCGCGCCGTCCGCGGTCACCGCCCCGCTCCGGGCCCTCCGGCCTAGGCCCGGGGCCCGAGGTGGGGGCGTGATCGCGGCGGTAGCGTGGGCGGCATGGACAGTCCCCGGTGCGACCCGTCGTTGCAGGCGATCGAGGCGGTCAGCACGGCGGTGCTGGCGATGTCCCGGCCGCTGGAGGTCCGGGAGGTGCTGCGGCGGATCACCGCCTCCGCGCGCACCCTGCTCGGGGCCGAGTACGCGGCGCTCGGGCTGCCGGACGACCACGGCGGGTTCGCCCAGTTCGTGGTGGACGGGGTGAGCGACGAGCAGTGGCGGGCGATCGGCCCGCTGCCGCGCCAGCACGGCGTGCTGGCCTCGATGCTGCACGACCGCGAACCCACCCGGCTGCAGGACGTCCGCACCGCGCCCGCGTTCGGCGGCTGGCCGGACGCCCACCCGGACATGACCGACTTCCTCGGGATGCCGATCATGGACGAGGGCGAGATCGCCGGCGCCCTGTTCCTGGCCAACAAGCCCGGCGGCTTCACCGACCACGACGAGGAACTGCTGCGCATCCTGGTCGCGCACGCCGCGCTCGCCCTCGGCAACGCCCGGCTCTACGAGCGCAGCCGCGAACTGACCCTGTCCGGCGAGCGGGCCCGGATCGCCCACGACCTGCACGACGCCGTCTCGCAGAAGCTGTTCTCGCTGCGGCTGACCGCCCGCGCCGCCGCCAAGCTGGTCGACCGGGACCCGGCCCGGGCCCGCGACCACCTGGCCGAGGTGGCCCGGCTCGCCGCCGAGGCCGCCGACGAACTGCGCGCCGTGGTCGTCGAACTGCGCCCCGCCGCGCTGGAGGAGGACGGCCTGGTGGCCACCCTCGCCTCGCAGGTCCAGGTACTGGACCGGGCGCACAGCGCCGCCGTCGCCTTCACCGCCACCGGCGTCCGCGCGCTGCCCGCCGCCCAGGAGGCGGCCGTCCTGCGGGTCGCCCAGGAGGCGCTGCACAACGCGCTGCGGCACGCCCGGGCCGGCACCGTCACGGTCACCCTCACCGGCACCCCGAACCGCGGCGTCAAGCTGACCGTCCGCGACGACGGCCGCGGCTTCGATCCCGAGTCGGTGCGCCGGGCCGGCCGGCACCTCGGGCTGGTGTCGATGCGCGACCGGGCCGCCGCGGTCGGCGGCCGGCTGTCCCTGGAGTCCGCCCCGGGCCGGGGCACCCTGGTCGAACTGGAGGTCCCCGGTGCCTGACACCGCGTCACCGATCCGCGTGCTGCTGGTGGACGACCACCAGGTGGTCCGGCGCGGCCTGCGCACCTTCCTGGAGGTGCAGGACGACATCGAGGTGGTCGGCGAGGCCGCCGACGGCGCCGAGGCCGTCGAGCGGGCCGCCGAACTCGCCCCCGACGTGGTCCTGATGGACCTCAAGATGCCCAAGGTCGACGGCATCGAGGCGCTGCGCCTGCTCCGCGAGCGCGGCAGCGCGGCCCGGGTGCTGATCGTCACCAGCTTCACCGAGCACCGCACCGTGGTCCCGGCGCTGCGCGCGGGCGCCGCGGGCTACGTGTACAAGGACGTCGACCCGGAGGCGCTGGCCGGGGCGATCCGCTCGGTGCACGCCGGACACGTCCTGCTCCAGCCCGAACTGGCCGCCGCGCTGCTCGCCGAGGACGTCCCGGCCGCGCCGCAGGGCCGCGGCGGCACCCTCACCGACCGGGAGCGCGAGGTGCTCTCGCACATCGCCGACGGCCGCTCCAACCGGGAGATCGCCCGCGCCCTGCACCTGTCGGAGAAGACGGTCAAGACGCACGTGTCGAACATCCTGATGAAGCTGGACGTCGCCGACCGCACCCAGGCCGCCCTCTGGGCCGTCCGCCACCAGGGCTGACGCCCGCAGACGGGGTCGGGGAGTTCAGTGCCGCTCGTCCACCGCCGCGTTGTGCGCCGCGACCTGGGCCCGCCGGGCGGTGCGGTCCAGCGGGGCGAGGGTCTCCCGCCGGGCGGCCATCTCGGAGGCGGAGACCGCCGCCCCGTGCCCGCCCGCCGCGATGTGCAGCAGCGCGGACACCTGCCGGGCCGACTGCAGCACCCGCACCGCGCGCGGCGGGTAGCCGGGCGCCAGCAGCTCGCGGTGGCCCTGCCGGCGGAAGGACTCCAGGGCGCGCAGCGTCTCCGGCCCGGCCCCCGCCACGTCCAGCCGGGTCAGCGCGGCGGTCGCCTCCCGCAGCCCGTCGGCCAGTTCGCGCTCGGCCTCGTCCAGCGAGGGCACGTCGGCGGGCGGCGCGTCCTCGACCGGCAGGCACTGCCACAGCACCCGCACGCCCTGGTCGCCGGCCGGCCCGTACACCTCGACCTCCGGCACCAGACCGTACGGGACGCCGACCGCCAGGACGGCCTCGCCGGCGCCCAGCGCCAGCGCGTTGAACGCGGGCGGGCCGGTCAGCCCGAGCGGGTGCCCGGCCACCGGGAGGGCCAGCCGCAGGCCCCGCGCGCCCAGCGAGCGCAGCCGCCCCAGCGCCCAGGTCAGGCCGTGCAGCGAGTCCGGGGCCTCGCCGGGCAGGCCGGTCACCCGGTGGGCATCGTCCGCGCCCTGGACGGCGGCGACCGCGTCGTCGGGGGAGGAGGCGCCGGTCAGCAGCGCGTTGCCCCAGGCGGTGAGCCGCCCCGAACGGGGTTCTTGGTACGGATTGTCGGCAGGAGTCGCGAGCATCCGACCAGCCTACGGACAAGCGCGCCGGGCGGGTGGCGTAGGTTTGGCTTGACACAGGTGGACCGCACCCCGAGGACCTCACGCCCAGGTCCCACGGACGGCCGGATTCTTGCATTTGGGGAAGGCGTAGGCATGAGCGACGTGCTGGAGCTGGTGGACGTTTCCGTGGTCCGGGAGGGGCGCGCGCTCGTCGATCACGTGTCCTGGTCGGTCCGGGAGGGCGAGCGCTGGGTGGTGCTCGGCCCGAACGGCGCGGGCAAGACCACGCTGCTCCAGATCGCCGGCGCCTACCTGTTCCCCAGCTCCGGCGAGGCCGTGGTGCTCGGCGAGAAGCTCGACCAGGTCGACGTGTTCGAGCAGCGGGCCCGGATCGGCCTGGCCAGCGCCGCGATGTACGAGAAGCTGCCGGTCGGCCAGACCGTGCTGGAGACGGTGCTGACCGCCGCCTACGGGCAGACCGTGCACGGCAAGGAGACCTACGAGGACTCCGACGAGCAGCGCGCCCTCCTGCTGCTCGACCGGCTCGGCATGGCCGGCTTCGTCGGCCGCAAGTTCGGCAGCCTCTCCGAGGGCGAGCGCAAGCGCACCCTGATCGCCCGCGCCCTGATGACCGACCCCGAGCTGCTGCTGCTCGACGAGCCCGCCGCCGGCCTCGACCTCGGCGGCCGGGAGGACCTGATCCGCCGCCTCGCCGCGCTCGCCGGGGACGAGTACGCGCCGTCCATGGTGATGGTCACCCACCACGTCGAGGAGATCGTCCCCGGCATGACCCACGTGCTGATGATCCGTCAGGGCAAGGTGATGACGGCCGGCCCGATCGGGACCACCCTCACCGCCCGCAACCTCTCGCACTGCTTCGGCCTGCCGCTGACCCTGGAGCAGCGCGGCGACCGGTGGACCGCGCAGGGCCTGCCGCTCGGCTGAACCGCGCGGGGCCTGCCGCTCGGCTGAACCGCGCCGCCGGGACGCACGGCGGCGACCGGCAAGCGGCGACCGGGGGACGGAGACCGGCGGACGCGAACCGATCGACGGGGACCGGTCGTACACACGGCCGGTTTCCACTGCCCCACCTGCGGGAAGCTACGCGGGGAGAGACCCGACTTCCCTAGGATGGAGCCCGTGGACAGCTGGATCTGGTGGCTGCTGCTCGCCGTCGCCCTGGGCATTCCGCTGGTGGTCACCGCGATGCCCGAGTTGGCGATGTTCGCGGTCGGCGCCAGCGCCGCCGCGCTGACGGCCGGTCTGGGCGGCGGTGTGGTCCCGCAGTTCCTGGTGTTCGTCGCGGTCTCGGCCGCGCTGCTGGTGTTCGTCCGCCCGATCGCGTACCGCCAGCTCAAGAAGGGCCCGGCCTACCGCACGGGCGTGGAGGCGCTGACCGGCGCCACCGCAGTGGTACAGGAAACAGTCGACGGGGGAGAGGGCGGACGGATCAAGCTCAACGGCGAGATCTGGTCGGCCCGCGCGCTCCACCCGGGCTCGGTGTTCGAGCCGGGGCAGCAGGTCGACGTCGTCGAAATCCAGGGCGCCACCGCCCTGGTCGTCTAGGGGAGAAGCGCTTGGAACCCGTCCTCATCGTCCTGATCGTCCTGGTCGTGGTGGCCTTCATCGCCCTGATCAAGACGATCCAGGTGATCCCGCAGGCCAGCGCGGCGATCGTCGAGCGCTTCGGCCGCTACACCCGTACCCTCAGCGCCGGCCTGAACATCGTCGTCCCGTTCATCGACACCATCCGCAACCGGATCGACCTGCGCGAGCAGGTCGTCCCGTTCCCGCCGCAGCCCGTCATCACCTCGGACAACCTGGTCGTCAACATCGACACCGTCATCTACTACCAGGTGACCGACCCGCGGGCCGCGACCTACGAGGTGGCCAGCTACATCCAGGCCATCGAGCAGCTCACCGTCACCACCCTGCGCAACATCATCGGCTCGATGGACCTGGAGTCCACCCTGACCTCCCGCGAGGTCATCAACGCCGGCCTGCGCGGCGTGCTGGACGAGGCCACCGGCCGCTGGGGCATCCGGGTCAACCGGGTCGAGCTGAAGGCGATCGAGCCGCCGACCTCCATCCAGGACTCGATGGAGAAGCAGATGCGCGCCGACCGCGACAAGCGCGCCGCGATCCTCACCGCCGAAGGCGCCCGGCAGGCCCAGATCCTGCGCGCCGAGGGCGAGAAGCAGGCCGCCGTGCTCCAGGCCGAGGGCGAGGCGCAGGCCGCCGTCCTCAAGGCCGACGGCGAGGCCGCCGCGATCCGCACCGTCTTCGAGGCCATCCACGAGGGCGACGCCGACCAGAAGCTGCTCGCCTACCAGTACCTGCAGACCCTGCCCGAGCTCGCCAAGGGCGACGCCAACAAGCTGTGGATCATCCCCAGCGAGGTCGGCGACGCGCTCAAGGGCCTCGGCGGCGCCTTCCAGGGCGTCACCGGTGGCGGCGGCGCCCCCGCGGCGGCGGCCGTCCCGCCGCCCGCCGCCCGCGTCCCGGTCGACCCGGCCACCGGCCCGCGCCCGGTGGACACCGAGAACAAGACCGCCCGCCCCCGGGTCGAGCCCACCCGCGAGTACCCCAAGATCGACGAGTAACCGGCACCGCACCCCGCCCGGGCCCCGTCCGACGTCCGCGTCGGCCGGGGCCCGGGTGCGTCCCGGGTGCGTCCCGGGTGCGTCCCGGGTGCGTTCCGGGTGCGTTCCGGGTGCCTCCCGGGTGCGTTCCGTATGGCGGACCGCCCTGGCCAAGCCGCGCGCCGCTCCGGCATGATCGACCGGCGCGACAGCAGCCAACGAGGGGGAAGCCGATGACGCTGTGGGAGATGACCGCCGTCCTGCTGGCCGGTGTCGCCGCCGGGACCATCAACACCATCGTCGGCTCCGGCACCCTGATCACCTTCCCCGTCCTGCTCGCCGTCGGCCTGCCTCCCGTCACCGCCAACGTCTCCAACTCCCTCGGCCTGGTGCCCGGTTCACTGGCCGGCGCGATCGGCTACCGCGCCGAACTCGCCGGCCAGCGCCACCGCCTGCTCCGCTTCGGCACCGCCTCGCTGCTCGGCGGACTCACCGGCGCCGCCCTGCTGATCACCCTCCCCGGCAGCGCCTTCGAGGCCGTCGTCCCGGTCCTCATCCTCACCGCCCTGGTCCTGGTCGTCCTGCAACCCCGGGTGGCCCGCGCGATGGCCGCCCGCCGCGCCGCCGCCGGCACCGCCGCCACCGCCGACGGCGGCTGGCCGCTGCTCTTCTGCATCGGCCTCACCGGCGTCTACGGCGGCTACTTCGGCGCCGCCCAGGGCGTCCTGCTGCTCGCCCTGATGGGCATGCTGCTCCCCGACGACCTCCAGACCGTCAACGGCATCAAGAACGTCCTCGCCATGCTCGTGAACGGCGTCGCCGCGGTCTTCTTCCTCTTCGCCTCCAGCATCGACTGGACCGCCGCCCTGCTGGTCGCCGTCGGCGCCACCCTCGGCGGCGCGTTCGGCGCCAGGGTCGGCCGCCGCCTGCCGCCGGTCGCGCTGCGCACCCTGATCGTGCTGGTCGGCCTCGCCGCCGTCACCAAACTGCTCTTCTTCTGAACCCCGCAGCCCTCCCGCCGACCCTCCCCGCCGATCTTCCCCGCCCCCGTCGCGGCCCGCCTGGCTGGGCCTTTCCCGGGCGACGTAGGCTCGGCGGTGAGTCACGGCCGCCCCGCGGCCGCAGCCCGGACGGAGACCGCCATGAGCCGCACCCGCCTCAGCGAGGAGCAGATCGCCAACGCCCTCGCCGACCTCCCGCAGTGGACCCGCACCGGCGAGGCCCTCACCCGCACCGCCGAGACCGCGAGCTTCCCCACCGCGATCAGGGTCGTCGGCGCCGTCGCCGAACAGGCCGAGGCACTCGACCACCACCCCGACATCGACATCCGCTGGCGCACCCTCACCTTCCTGCTCACCACCCACAGCGCGGACGGCCTGACCAGCCTCGACATCACACTCGCCCACCTGATCGACCGCGCCCTCGACGCCGCCGCCTGACCCCACCCGCCCCCGCCGCCCCCGTCCGCTACCCGTCCGGCCCGCCCGGACCCCGTCGGCCCCGGCGGCAGCCCGGGCAAGTCCCGTCCCCGCGCCGTGAGATGCTGGCCCCTTGCCAGACCGCAGTCGGGACGGACGGAACGCATGGCTCAGGAACCATCCACGACCCCCGGGTACGACCAGCAACCGTGGTACCCCCAGCAGCAGGGCTACCCGGACCAGCAGGCGTACGGGCAGCAGCCCCACGGCGAGCAGCCGCAGCCCTACGGCCACCCGGAGCAGCAGGCGTCCTACGCCGACCCGCAGCAGCAGGGCTACGGCTACCCGGACCAGCAGTCCGCCTACGGGCAGCAGCCCTACCCGGGCCAGCAGCAGGCGTACGGCTACCAGGAGCAGCCCTACCAGGACCAGCCGCAGCACGGCTACGGCTACCCGGAGCAGCAGACGTCCTACGCCGGGCAGCCGACCGGCTACCAGGACCCGTCCGCCCAGCAGCTCTACGCGCCCGCCGAGCCCGGCCCGAGCCCGTTCGACCCGCCGCAGGCCGCACCGTACGGGCAGCAGCCCGCCGCCGGGGCCGCCCCCGCGTCCGGCCCGGCCCCCGCCTCCGACTACCCGCAGACCAGCGCCGAGGACCCGTTCGCCCCCGGTGGCGACGGCGTCCCCGCCACCACCGGCCGCTCCGGCGCGGCGACCCCCGGCCGGGAGCGGCCCGCCGCCACCGGCCTCGCCGCCCGGGCCCGGGCCGCGGTGCTCTCCGGCGAGGGCGCGCCCACCCGCCGCGGCCTGGCGATCCGGGTCGGCGCGGGCGTCGCCGCCCTGGCCGTGCTGATCACCGCGGGCGTGCTCGCGACCTCCGACGACGACGCCGGGACGCCCGCCGCCAAGACCGCCCAGGGCGCCTCGCAGAACATCGCCGTCGCCCACACCAAGGCCTGGACGGTGGCCGCCGCCCAGGCCGCCGCCGGCACCCAGGGCGCCGACGACACCCTGGCCGGCAGCTGGCTGCTGGCCGACACCGTGGTCCGCGCCGACGGGACGGGCGTGCACGCCTACGCCCTCGCCGACGGCAAGCCCGCCTGGGAGCTCAAGGCCCCCGCCGACGGCGCCGTCCCCTGCGGCCTGTCCCCGGCCGTCAACGGCTCCGGCCTCGGCGCGGTCGTCTACCGCCCCGCCGCCGACCCGAAGAGCCCGTGCAGCACCGTCGCCGCCGTCGACACCAAGTCCGGCCAGGCGGTCTGGACGAAGACGCTCTCCGACGCCAAGGACGGCTACACCACCCACGTCGCCGTCACCGACGACAAGGTGATCGCGGTCGGCGAGGACAAGGCCGCCGCCTGGGCCGCCGCCGACGGCGCCGAAGCCTGGCAGTACACCGGCCAGGGCAAGTTCTGCACGCTCTCCGGCAACGCCGGCGCCTCCGTCGTGGTGCTGCACAGCCGCTGCGCCGACTCCACGCCCGCCGACCAGGCCGTCGCGCTCAACGTCTCCGACGGCAAGGTCAGGTTCTGGCGCGGCCTGAACAACCAGCCCACCACCGTCACCGTGCTCTCCGCCGAACCCGCCGTGGTGCTCACCACCGGCGAGAAGCCCGAGGACGAGCGGGTGTTCGCCTGGGGCGCCGAGGGCGACCCGGCCGCCGAGATCCCGCTCGCCGTCGAGGGCGGCGGCCGGCTGGACGTCGGCCGCGGCGGCTTCGACCCCGTCCCCGGCGTGTACTTCCAGGGCAGCACGATGTTCGCCGCGGTCGTCCCCGAGAGCGGCGGCAACCCCACCGCGATCACCGCCTACGACCTCACCACCGGCAAGCCGCAGTGGCGCACCCCCGTCGCCGAGAAGAGCAAGGCCCGCCCGATCGGGGTCGACGCCGGCGGCCTGGTGGTCGCCGCCGACGAGCACGGCGACCAGCCCGCCCACCTCAGCCGCTTCGCGCTCTCCGGCGGCCAGGAGACCCAGGGCGGCGCCTTCCCCCAGGGCACCGGCTCGCTGCTCACGGCCGGCCGGGTGCGCACCTCCACCGGGCACCTGGTGGCCGTCCCCGAGCACGCCTCCAACTACAGTGCGGTCACCGCCTTCACCAGCAAGGGCTGACCCCGCCCCACCTCGCCCCGCTCAGCCGTGGCCCGCAGCACGACGACGGGCCCGACCTGTCCCCTGATCAGGTCGGGCCCGTCGGCCTCTCACGCGCTCGCCGTCACCGGTGCGGCCACCGCCGGTACGGTCGCCGCTGAGCTCCGGCCCCCCGGCAGCCAGGCGGCCAGCTCCCCCAGCTCACCCGCCCGCAACCCGAGCGCGAGCATCAACGTCGCCTCCGGCGTCGGCTCGAACGGCCGTCGCAGCAACCGCATCCCCGCCTGCTCCGGCGTCCGGTCCGCCTTGCGCTGGTTGCACTCCGCGCAGGCCGCCACGGTGTTCAGCCAACTATCGGCCCCACCGCGCGACTTGGGCGCCAGGTGGTCCACCGTGCTGCCCGCCGCCCGCAGTACGCGCACAGGAACTGGTCCCGCGCCAGCACCCCCCGCCGCGACCACGGAGCCCGTTGTCGGAACGGCACCCGCACGTACCTGGTCAGCCTGATCACCCGCGGCACCGGCAGCTGCACCCCCGAACCGCGCACCACCCGCAGCGGATGCGCCTGCTCGACCACTGCCTTGTCCTGCAGGACCAGCACGACGGCACGGCGCAGCGGCACCGTGCTCAACGGTTCGTAGCTCGCGTTCAGGACAAGGGTGTTGCGCATAACGGGCCACCTCCAGTGCTCGCCCCCGCCGCACGGCGGTGGCACCACTGTGAACGCCCGCCTCCCCCCGAACAACGGAATTTCCGCCCCCGCCCACCGACCTGCGCCGAAACCCCCGGACCCCGAGCGCGTAGGCTCTACCCCGCTGGAACCGTCCAGGCGCGCCGCCCACCGGGCCCACCGCGCCGGGCACCCGACCGAAGGAGACGCGGGACCGTGACCGACATCGTCGACGAGCTGCAGTGGCGCGGGCTGATCGCCCTGTCCACTGACGAGGACGCACTGCGCAAGGCGTTCGCGGACGGCCCGGTCACGTTCTATTGCGGCTTCGACCCGACCGCCCCCAGCCTGCACCTCGGCAACCTGGTCCAGATCCTCACCATGCGCCGCATCCAGCAGGCCGGGAACCTTCCGCTCGGCCTGGTCGGCGGCGCGACCGGCCTGATCGGCGACCCCAAGCCCACCGCCGAGCGCGTCCTCAACGACCCCGAGACGGTGGCCGGCTGGGTCGAGCGCCTGCGCGGCCAGGTGGCCCGCTTCCTCGACTTCGAGGGCGAGTACGCCGCCCGCATGGTCAACAACCTGGACTGGACGTCCGGCATGTCGGCCATCTCGCTGCTGCGCGACGTCGGCAAGTACTTCCGCGTCAACAACATGATCGCCAAGGAGGCGGTGGCCCGCCGCCTCAACTCCGACGCGGGCATCAGCTACACCGAGTTCAGCTACCAGATCCTCCAGGGCATGGACTTCCTGGAGCTGAACCGCCGCTACGACTGCACCCTGCAGACCGGCGGCAGCGACCAGTGGGGCAACCTCACCGCCGGCAGCGACCTGATCCGCAAGGCCGAGGGCCGCTCCGTGCACGCCCTCGCCACCCCGCTGATCACCAAGGCCGACGGCACCAAGTTCGGCAAGACCGAGTCCGGCACCGTCTGGCTCGACCCCGAACTCACCACCCCCTACGCCTTCTACCAGTTCTGGCTGAACGCCGACGACCGCGACATCCCCAAGTTCCTGCGGATCTTCTCCTTCCGCAGCCACGAGGAGATCGAGCAGCTCGAACGCGACACCGCCGAACGCCCCGCCGCCCGCCTCGCCCAGCGCGCCCTCGCCGAGGAACTCACCACCCTCGTCCACGGCGCCGAGCAGTACGAGCGCGCCGTCGCCGCCTCCAAGGCCCTCTTCGGCCAAGGCGACCTCGCCGACCTCGAACCCGCCACCCTTGCCGCGGCCCTCGCCGAGGTCCCGAAGGCGATGGTCGCCGAACTCGGCCAGCTCGTCGACCTGCTGGTCGAATCCGGCCTGGCCCCCAGCCGCTCCGGCGCCCGCCGCACCATCAAGGAGGGCGGCGCCTACCTCAACAACGCCAAGGTCACCGACGAGGAAGCCGTCGCCACCACCGACGACCTCCTGCACGGCCGCTGGCTCGTCCTGCGCCGCGGCAAGCGCAACCTCGCCGCCGTCGAACTCGCCGGCGCGTGAGTCGTCCGCTCGCCGACCGTCGACAGACGGCTTGAATCAGACCGCAGTTGACCTGCGGAGACCGCGCACAGGGGCCGGATACAGCCAGATCCGGCCCCGTCGTGTTTGACTCGCCCGTCCTGGTGACCTAACGTAGTCCGAGTCGCCTGAACCGGCTGGGACCGGTAGGCGGAACCCCCAAACCCTGATGAGCGATTCGTCGCGCGTCCATTCGAATTCCGGATGGAAAAGCGGACCGAATAACTCTGGTAGAGTTCGGGAGTGCCGAAAGGCAAAAGCGAATCGGGTCGAATGAAACTCCGGAAAACGGAGCGGAAAACGTCTGATAAGCTGGGAACACGAAAGAACGAAGCGCCCGGAGATACGGTCGGAAGGCCGGTCGAAGGAAGCGTCCGTTCCTTGAGAACTCAACAGCGTGCCAAAAGTCAACGCCAGATATGTTGACATCCCCGGCCTCGACTCTGTTCGGGGTTGGAGATTCCTTTTGAAGTAAAATATTAGCGAGGACGCAGTGCGCGGGGCCGCCCTATTCCGGTGGTTGCCGTGCCGCTCTTTCGTGGAAGCATTCACGGAGAGTTTGATCCTGGCTCAGGACGAACGCTGGCGGCGTGCTTAACACATGCAAGTCGAACGGTGAAGCCCTTCGGGGTGGATCAGTGGCGAACGGGTGAGTAACACGTGGGGAATCTGCCCTGAACTCTGGGACAAGCCTTGGAAACGAGGTCTAATACCGGATACGACCTTCTCCTGCATGGGGGTTGGTGGAAAGCTCCGGCGGTTCAGGATGATCCCGCGGCCTATCAGCTTGTTGGTGGGGTAATGGCCTACCAAGGCGACGACGGGTAGCCGGCCTGAGAGGGCGACCGGCCACACTGGGACTGAGACACGGCCCAGACTCCTACGGGAGGCAGCAGTGGGGAATATTGCACAATGGGCGGAAGCCTGATGCAGCGACGCCGCGTGAGGGATGACGGCCTTCGGGTTGTAAACCTCTTTCAGCAGGGAAGAAGCGCAAGTGACGGTACCTGCAGAAGAAGCACCGGCTAACTACGTGCCAGCAGCCGCGGTAATACGTAGGGTGCGAGCGTTGTCCGGAATTATTGGGCGTAAAGAGCTCGTAGGCGGCCTGTCGCGTCGGATGTGAAAGCCCGGGGCTTAACCCCGGGTCTGCATACGATACGGGCAGGCTGGAGTGTGGTAGGGGAGATCGGAATTCCTGGTGTAGCGGTGAAATGCGCAGATATCAGGAGGAACACCGGTGGCGAAGGCGGATCTCTGGGCCATTACTGACGCTGAGGAGCGAAAGCGTGGGGAGCGAACAGGATTAGATACCCTGGTAGTCCACGCCGTAAACGTTGGGAACTAGGTGTTGGCGACATTCCACGTCGTCGGTGCCGCAGCTAACGCATTAAGTTCCCCGCCTGGGGAGTACGGCCGCAAGGCTAAAACTCAAAGGAATTGACGGGGGCCCGCACAAGCAGCGGAGCATGTGGCTTAATTCGACGCAACGCGAAGAACCTTACCAAGGCTTGACATACGCCGGAAACTGGTAGAGATATCAGCCCCCTTGTGGTCGGTGTACAGGTGGTGCATGGTTGTCGTCAGCTCGTGTCGTGAGATGTTGGGTTAAGTCCCGCAACGAGCGCAACCCTTGTTCTGTGTTGCCAGCGAGTAATGTCGGGGACTCACAGGAGACTGCCGGGGTCAACTCGGAGGAAGGTGGGGACGACGTCAAATCATCATGCCCCTTATGTCTTGGGCTGCACACGTGCTACAATGGCCGGTACAAAGGGCTGCGATGCCGCGAGGCGGAGCGAATCCCAAAAAGCCGGTCTCAGTTCGGATTGGGGTCTGCAACTCGACCCCATGAAGTTGGAGTTGCTAGTAATCGCAGATCAGCATGCTGCGGTGAATACGTTCCCGGGCCTTGTACACACCGCCCGTCACGTCACGAAAGTCGGTAACACCCGAAGCCGGTGGCCTAACCCGTCAGGGGAGGAGCCGTCGAAGGTGGGACCAGCGATTGGGACGAAGTCGTAACAAGGTAGCCGTACCGGAAGGTGCGGCTGGATCACCTCCTTTCTAAGGAGCACATAGCCGCTTGCGAGCGCATGTCTCGCACGGTTGCTCATGGGTGGAACGTTGACTATTCGGCACACACGGTGATGGACCGCCAGTACTGCCCTCCGGGGTGTGGAACGCGGCTCCTGGAGCGGGTGTGTCGGGCACGTTGTTGGGTCCTGAGGGAACGGCTTGCCGTTGTCTCATGGATGCCGGCCTCAGGCGAGGCCACCTGTGAGGGTGGTCTGGTGTGGGTGTCTGGTCGTTGTTTGAGAACTGCACAGTGGACGCGAGCATCTGTGGCCAAGTTTTTAAGGGCGCACGGTGGATGCCTTGGCACCAGGAACCGATGAAGGACGTGGGAGGCCGCGATAGGCCCCGGGGAGCTGTCAACCGAGCTTTGATCCGGGGGTGTCCGAATGGGGAAACCCGGCAGTCGTCATGGGCTGTCACCCATACCTGAACACATAGGGTATGTGGAGGGAACGCGGGGAAGTGAAACATCTCAGTACCCGCAGGAAGAGAAAACAACCGTGATTCCGGGAGTAGTGGCGAGCGAAACCGGATGAGGCCAAACCGTTGTGGTGTGAGACCCGGCAGGGGTTGCCAGAGCGGGGTTGTGGGAAAGTTCTTCAGTCGTCTGCCGGCGGCTGGGCGAGTCAGAAACCGTATGGGTAGTCGAAGGACATGCGAAAGGTCCGGCGTAGAGGGTAAGACCCCCGTAGACGAAATCTGTACGGCTCGCTTGAGCTTCTCCCAAGTAGCACGGGGCCCGAGAAATCCCGTGTGAATCTGGCGGGACCACCCGCTAAGCCTAAATATTCCCTGGTGACCGATAGCGGATAGTACCGTGAGGGAATGGTGAAAAGTACCGCGGGAGCGGAGTGAAATAGTACCTGAAACCGTGTGCCTACAAGCCGTGGGGGCAGTCCTTTTGGGGCTGTGACTGCGTGCCTTTTGAAGAATGAGCCTGCGAGTTTGCGGTGTGTAGCGAGGTTAACCCGTGTGGGGTAGCCGTAGCGAAAGCGAGTCCGAATAGGGCGCCCATAGTTGCATGCCCAAGACCCGAAGCGGAGTGATCTAGCCATGGGCAGGTTGAAGCGCGGGTAAGACCGTGTGGAGGACCGAACCCACCAGGGTTGAAAACCTGGGGGATGACCTGTGGTTAGGGGTGAAAGGCCAATCAAACTCCGTGATAGCTGGTTCTCCCCGAAATGCATTTAGGTGCAGCGTCGCGTGTTTCTTGCCGGAGGTAGAGCACTGGATAGGCGATGGGCCTTACCGGGTTACTGACCTTAGCCAAACTCCGAATGCCGGTAAGTGAGAGCGCGGCAGTGAGACTGTGGGGGATAAGCTCCATGGTCGAGAGGGAAACAGCCCAGAACACCGACTAAGGTCCCTAAGCGTGTGCTAAGTGGGAAAGGATGTGGAGTCGCAGAGACAACCAGGAGGTTGGCTTAGAAGCAGCCACCCTTGAAAGAGTGCGTAATAGCTCACTGGTCAAGTGATTCCGCGCCGACAATGTAGCGGGGCTCAAGCACATCACCGAAGTCGTGTCATTGCAGCAATACTCCCAACGGAGGCTGTGATGGGTAGGGGAGCGTCGTGTGCCGGGTGAAGCAGCCGAGGAATCGAGTTGTGGACGGTTCACGAGTGAGAATGCAGGCATGAGTAGCGATACAAGAGTGGGAAACTCTTGCGCCGATTGACCAAGGGTTCCTGGGTCAAGCTGATCTGCCCAGGGTAAGTCGGGACCTAAGGCGAGGCCGACAGGCGTAGTCGATGGACAACGGGTTGATATTCCCGTACCCGCTTTGAAGCGCCAACGTCGAACCTCTTGATGCTAAGCCCGTGAAGCCGGCCCGGAGTCTTCGGACAAAGGGACGTGGTGGAGCCGGTGACCCAACGGGGTAGTAGGTGAGCGATGGGGTGACGCAGGAAGGTAGTCCAGCCCGGGCGGTGGTTGTCCCGGGGTAAGGGTGTAGGACGTTGCGTAGGCAAATCCGCGCAACATGCGTCTGAGACCTGATGCCGAGCCGATTGTGGTGAAGTGGATGATCCTATGCTGTCGAGAAAAGCCTCTAGCGAGTTTCATGGCGGCCCGTACCCTAAACCGACTCAGGTGGTCTGGTAGAGAATACCGAGGCGTTCGGGTGAACTGTGGTTAAGGAACTCGGCAAAATGCCCCCGTAACTTCGGGAGAAGGGGGGCCATTGCTGGTGACGGGACGTGCTCCCTGAGCTGGTGGTGGCCGCAGAGACCAGCGAGAAGCGACTGTTTACTAAAAACACAGGTCCGTGCGAAGCCGTAAGGCGATGTATACGGACTGACGCCTGCCCGGTGCTGGAACGTTAAGGGGACCGGTTAGTCCGATTTCGGTCGGGCGAAGCTGAGAACTTAAGCGCCAGTAAACGGCGGTGGTAACTATAACCATCCTAAGGTAGCGAAATTCCTTGTCGGGTAAGTTCCGACCTGCACGAATGGCGTAACGACTTCTCGACTGTCTCAACCACAGGCCCGGTGAAATTGCATTACGAGTAAAGATGCTCGTTTCGCGCAGCAGGACGGAAAGACCCCGGGACCTTTACTATAGCTTGATATTGGTGTTCGGTTCGGCTTGTGTAGGATAGGTGGGAGACTGTGAAACTCGGACGCCAGTTCGGGTGGAGTCGCCGTTGAAATACCACTCTGGTCGTGCTGGATGTCTAACCTGGGTCCGTGATCCGGATCAGGGACAGTGTCTGGTGGGTAGTTTAACTGGGGCGGTTGCCTCCTAAAGGGTAACGGAGGCGCCCAAAGGTTCCCTCAGCCTGGTTGGCAATCAGGTGTTGAGTGTAAGTGCACAAGGGAGCTTGACTGTGAGACTGACGGGTCGAGCAGGTACGAAAGTAGGGACTAGTGATCCGGCGGTGGCTTGTGGAAGCGCCGTCGCTCAACGGATAAAAGGTACCCCGGGGATAACAGGCTGATCTTCCCCAAGAGTCCATATCGACGGGATGGTTTGGCACCTCGATGTCGGCTCGTCGCATCCTGGGGCTGGAGTAGGTCCCAAGGGTTGGGCTGTTCGCCCATTAAAGCGGTACGCGAGCTGGGTTTAGAACGTCGTGAGACAGTTCGGTCCCTATCCGCTGTGCGCGTAGGAGTGTTGAGAAGGGCTGTCCCTAGTACGAGAGGACCGGGACGGACGAACCTCTGGTGTGCCAGTTGTCCTGCCAAGGGCATGGCTGGTTGGCTACGTTCGGGAGGGATAACCGCTGAAAGCATCTAAGCGGGAAGCCTGCTTCGAGATGAGCACTCCCACCTCCTTGAGAGGGTAAGGCTCCCAGTAGACGACTGGGTTGATAGGCCGGATATGGAAGCCCTGTGAGGGGTGGAGTTGACCGGTACTAATAGGCCGAGGGCTTGTCCTCAGACGCTCGCGTTCACTGTGTGGTTCCCGGGTAGCGAACAGCTATCGTCGGCAGGGAGTCGATTCTTTCGGCTCTGCCACAAGAAGCAACACCATTTTTCAACTGAAAAGTGTGTTCGCTGAATACCCGATAGGGTTTCGGTGGTCATAGCGTGAGGGAAACGCCCGGTTACATTTCGAACCCGGAAGCTAAGCCTCACAGCGCCGATGGTACTGCAGGGGGGACCCTGTGGGAGAGTAGGACGCCGCCGAACAATTCTTCAATAGGCCGAGGCCCCAGCGATTCGCTGGGGCCTCGGCCTTTTTTGTTGGGCCTCGGCCGGACACGTGGACGGCCGGTGGACGGTGGTCGGGCACCCGGACGCGGTGTTCCGCCGGATGCCGGACAATGGACAAGGCGGACGTTCCGGACCCTGGTGGGGTGCGGAGGGCGTCCGGATCTCGCGCTGGTGTCGGTGGATCGGCAGTGGCGCCTCTCGAACTCGCAGTGTGCAGACAGGAGTCACCAGCATGTCGAACCCGCCCCAGGACCGGCCCGAGCGCCGTAACGACGGCGGCCGGGGGTACGAGCCCAGGTCGCGAGGCGGTTGGTCGAACGACCGCGGCCCGCGTCGTGACGACCGTGGCGAAAGCGGCGGCTACCGGGGTCGTGACGACCGCGGTGACCGCGGTGGCGCCGGCGGTGGCTTCCGCTCGCGTGACGACCGGCCTTCGTACGGCGGCGGTGGCGGCGCCGGCGGTGGCGGTTACCGCTCCCGTGACGACCGTCCGCAGGGCGGTGGCGCCGGCGGTGGCTACCGGGGTCGTGACGACCGGCCTTCGTACGGCGGCGGTGGCGGCGCCGGCGGTGGCGGTTACCGCTCCCGTGACGACCGCCCGCAGAGCGGTGGCGGCGACCGCGGAGGGTTCCGTGGCCGGGACGACCGTCCCCAGGGCGGTGGCTACCGGGGTCGTGACGACCGTCCGCAGGGCGGTGGCGACCGTGGTGGGTTCCGTCCGCGTGAGGACCGCCCCTCGTACGGGCGTGACCGCGACGACCGTCCGCAGCGCAGTGGCGGCTATGACCGTCCGCAGAGCGGTGGCGGCGACCGCGGCGGCTTCCGCGGCCGGGACGACCGTCCCCAGCGCAGTGGCGGGTACGACCGTCCCCAGGGCGGTGGCTACCGGGGTCGTGACGACCGTCCGCAGGGCGGTGGCGACCGTGGTGGGTTCCGTCCGCGTGAGGACCGCCCCTCGTACGGGCGTGACCGCGACGACCGTCCGCAGCGCAGTGGCGGTTACGACCGCCCGCAGAGCGGTGGCGGCTTCCGAGGCCGGGACGACCGTCCCCAGCGCAGCGGCGGCTACGACCGTCCCCAGGGTGGCGGGTTCCGGCCGCGTGAGGAGCGTTCGTTCGACGACCGCCCGCAGCGCAGTGGTGGCTACGAGCGTCGGGACGACCGTCCGCAGGGCGGTGGTGACCGTGGCGGCTTCCGTGGTCGCGAGGACCGTCCGCAGCGCAGTGGCGGCTACGACCGTCCGCAGAGCGGTGGCGACCGGGGTGGGTTCCGTCCGCGTGAGGACCGCCCCTCGTACGGGCGTGACCGCGACGACCGTCCCCAGCGCAGCGGCGGTTACGACCGCCCGCAGAGCGGTGGCGGTGACCGTGGCGGCTTCCGCGGCCGGGACGACCGCCCCCAGCGCAGCGGTGGCTACGACCGTCCGCAGGGCGGTGGCGACCGTGGCGGCTTCCGTGGTCGTGACGACCGTCCGCAGCGCAGTGGCGGGTACGAGCGTCGGGACGACCGGGGCGGGTACCGGGGCGGGCGTGACGACCGTGGTGGGTACCGCGGTGGGCGGGACGAGCGGGGCGGGTACGACGAGCGGCGTCAGGAGCCGGTGAAGCGGCTGCCGATCCCGGACGACGTGACCGGGTTCGAGATCGACGCGGACGTCAAGCAGGACCTGAAGAGCCTGCCGAAGACGCTGGCCGAGGACGTGGCGCGCAACCTGGTGATGGTGGCGCGGCTGCTCGACAGCGAGCCGGAGGAGGCCTACAACTACTCGCGGGTCGCGCTGCGGCTGGCTTCGCGGGTGGCGAGCGTGCGCGAGGCGGCCGGGTTCGCCTCGTACATGACGCAGCGGTACGCGGAGGCGCTGACCGAGTTCCGGGCGGCGAAGCGGATGACCGGGCGGGTCGACCTGTGGCCGGTGATGGCGGACTGCGAGCGCGGTCTGGGCCGGCCGGAGCGGGCGCTGGCGATGGCCGGTGAGCCCGAGGTGAAGCAGCTGGACAAGGCCGGTCAGGTCGAGATGCGGCTGGTCGCGGCGGGTGCCCGGGCGGACCTGGAGCAGTTCGACGCGGCCGTCGTGACGCTGCAGAGCCCGGAGCTGGCGTCCTCGGCGATCCACCCGTGGACGGCGCGGCTGCGTTACGGGTACGCGGACGCGCTGATCGCGGCGGGTCGGGCGGACGAGGCCCGGGAGTGGTTCGTGAAGGCCGTGGAGGCGGACACGGACGGGTCGACCAACGCGGCCGAGCGGCTGGCGGAGATCGACGGCATCGAGTTCACCGACGCGCTGGACGAGGACGCCGAGGTCGAGGACGAGGGCGCGGAGGCCGTGGAGCCGGCGCGCCGTCAGATCGACAAGGACGACGTCGGCGACGACCGGATGATCTTCGAGGACGAAGAGGACGTCGAGGAGTTCTACGACGAGGACGACGAGGAGATCGACGAGGACTACGACGAGGACTCGTTCGAGGAGCAGCCGAAGCAGGGCTGACCGGCGTGTGGAGAGGCCCCCGTTCCGGGTAGGAGCGGGGGCCTCTCCACGTTCCGCGCGGGCGGGTCGGCGCCGGGTCGGCACCGGGTCGGCGGGGTCGGCGGTGGGTCAGCCGAGTTCGAGGGAGCGCAGGACCAGTCCGGTGGCCGGTTTGGGGCCGAAGGAGGTGGACTTGCGGGGCATGGTGACGCCCTGTTCGGCGAGGCGGCGCACGACGCGTTCCTCGACGGGGTGGAGCAGGACGGCGGTGCCGCCGGTGCGGGCGGCCTCGCGGACGGCGGCCTCGGCGGAGTGCAGGTAGCCGATGTGCTCGGGGCTGTCGGGGACGTGCCAGGTGCGGTCGAGCAGGACGGCGTGCAGGACGGTGGCGTCCAGGCGGCGCCACTCCTCGGGGCGGTCGGTGCGGACGGTGGCGGCGAGGGTGGCTTCGTCGGGGCCGGTGAGGAGGTGGAAGCGGCCGTCGCCGGCGGTGAGGACGAAGGAGTTGCCGGGGGAGCGGTGGGCCTCGGCGAGGGCGGTGAGGGCGTCGGGGAGGGCGCCGGGCAGTTCGGTGGTGCGCCAGGCGGCCGGGTCGAGGGCGGCGAGCGCGGCGTCCGGCGGGAGGCGGTGCAGGACGCGGTGGATGGCGCGGACCCGCAGCGGGTAGCGGTCGGTGTCGACGAGCAGGACCAGGCCGCGGTCCCAGGGGCTGCGCGGCAGGTGGCGGTGTTCGCGCTGGAGCCGCAGGTACATCTCCCAGCGGTGGTGGCCGTCGGCGATCAGGGCGCGGCAGCCGGCCAGGTCGCGGGTGACGGCGGCGAGTTCGGCGGGGTCGGTGACGGCCCACAGGCGGTGGTGGGTGCCGTCGCTGGTGGTGGTGGCGAGCAGCGGTTCGGTGGCGGCGGCGCGTTCGATGACGTCGGCGGCGCGGCCGTGGCCGCGGTAGGTGAGCAGCAGCGGTTCGAGGTTGGCGCGGGTGGTGCGCATCAGGCCGACCCGGTCGGCGACGGGCTTGGGCATGACGTCCTCGTGCGGCAGGACGACGCCGGCTTCGGGGCCGCTGACGGCGAGGGCGCCGATCAGGCCGCGCTGGAGGGCGCCGGAGGGGGTGCGCTGCTCGTAGACGTACAGGGCGGGGCTGGGGTCGGCGGTCAGGACGCCCTGGTGGCGCCAGTCGTTGAGCAGGCGGGCGGCGTGCCGGTAGCGGGTGTCGCGGTCGGGGCGGTCGCCGGCGTCCTCGGGTTCGGGGCGGGGCAGGATCAGGCGGACGATGTTGTGCGGGTCCGCGGTCTCCAGGTCCAGGCGCCGTCCGGGGTCGACCACGTCGTACGGCGGTGAGGTGACCGCGGCCAGGTCGCCGACCCGGTGCGGGTCGTAGCGCAGGCCGCGGAACGGGGACAGGGACAGCCCTGCGGTGGCGACGTGCCCGGGGTCTCCGGGGCCGCCCGAGGGCTCGTTGCCGGTTTCGGCACGAGGGGCGCTCATTCTGGGCATGTTAGTCGGGTAGTCCTTGTTGGGAGATCGCGATGCGGGTGGACGTCCAGGTCATCCGGGACGTGGACGGGCGGACGGGAAGCGGGGTAGGTGCGGATGGGTCACCGGGAGCACGAGGGCGACGGCGGGGCGGCGGTTCCGGGGGCGGGCGGGAACGGGGTGCCCGGCGGCGGGGTGTACGACTGGTTCCGGCGCGGGGTGCGGCTGTTGGAGGAGCGGCACCCGGCGGCGGCGGTGCAGCTGCTGGCGCGGGCGGCGGAGGTGGAGCCGGGGTCGCGGTCGATCCGGGAGGCGCTGGCGCGGGCGCAGTTCGACGCGGGGCAGTACGCGCGGGCGCTGGAGAGTTTCCGGGCGGTGGCGGAGGCCGATCCGTCGGACGACTACGCGCAGTTCGGGTGGGGGGTGTCGGCGGCCCGGCTGGGCGACTTCGAGGTCTCGGCGGAGCACCTGGCGCTGGCGGTGGCGATGCAGCCGGACAACCGGCACTACCAGGCGGCGCTGCGGCAGACCAGGGCGACGCTGGCGGCCCGGGCGGGGGCGTACGGGCCGCTGCTGCCGGGGGCGCCCGGGTACCTGGCGCCGCTGGAGGGCCCGGAGGGCCCGGAGGGTTCGGGCGGCCCGGGGAGGCTGGACGGCCCGGACGGTCCGGGTGAGGGCTGACCGGGGCGCGGTGGCGGGCGCGGCCTAGGCTGGCGGGTGTCCGTTCGGTTCGAGGTGACGAGGGTGGAGCAGCGATGACGGAGAACGCCGCGGCGGTGCGGAGCGTGCCGGGGTCCAGTGCGGAGGCGCTGACGGAGGCGTACGACACGGCGCTGCTGGACCTGGACGGGGTGGTGTACGCCGGGCCGCACGCGGTCGTCCACGCCGTGGAGTCGCTGGAGCGGGCGCGGGCGGCCGGGATGCGGCTGGCGTACGTCACCAACAACGCGTCGCGGCCGCCGCGGGCGGTGGCGGAGCACCTGACGGAGCTGGGCGTGCCGGCCGAGCCCGCGGACGTGATCAACTCGGCGCAGGCGGCGGCCCGGCTGGTGTCGGAGAAGGTGCCGGCGGGGTCGCGGGTGCTGGTGGTCGGCGGGGCGGGACTGCTGGAGGCGCTGGAGGAGCGTGGGCTGGTGCCGGTGCGCTCGCTGGAGGACGACCCGGCGGCGGTGGTGCAGGGCTACGACCCGTCGGTCGGCTGGAAGGACCTGGCGGAGGCCTCGTACGCGGTGGGCCGGGGCCTGCCGTGGGTGGCCTCGAACACCGACCTGTCGATCCCGACGGCCCGGGGCATCGCGCCGGGCAACGGGACGCTGGTGGCGGCGGTGCAGGCGGCGACCGGCGTGGAGCCGGAGGTGGCGGGCAAGCCGCTGCCGCCGATGCACCGGGAGACGGTGCTGCGGACGGGGGCGAAGCGTCCGCTGGTGGTCGGTGACCGGCTGGACACCGACATCGAGGGCGCGTTCAACGGCGGGGTGGACTCGCTGCTGGTGTTCACCGGCATCGCCACGCCCGAGCAGGTGCTGGCCGCGCCGCCGGAGCACCGCCCGACCTACCTGGCCGAGGACCTGCGCGGCCTGCTGGAGGCGCAGCCGGAGGTGTCGGCGCTGGACGGCGGCCGGTTCGGCTGCGGCGGCTGGACGGCGGGCGCGGACGGCGGCGTGCTGGCGCTGGACGGCACGGGCGGCCGGATCGACGCGGTGCGGGCGCTGTGCGCGGCGGCCTGGACGTGGGCGGACGGGCACGACGGCGCGGCGCCGGAGTCGGCGAAGGCCCTGGCGGGGCTGCCCGCGGCGGACTGACGGGTCCGTGGCCGGGCCGGTTCGTGGTGCGGCCATCCGTTCGGGGGACGGGTGGCCGGTGCCGGTCGGTCGGCGGGGCGGGGGTCAGAGCAGGGTGCGCAGGCGCAGCAGGTCGCGGAGGCTCGCGTCCAGCTTGAGGCGGCCGGTGGCCCAGGCGGTGGGGAAGGGGAGCGTGCCGGCGACCAGGGCGACCAGGTCGTCCCCGGTGGTGGTGAGCTTGATGTCGGCCTTGGTGGCGGGCGGGCCGGGGGCCTCGGTGATGCCGGTGAGCCGCCCGTCGGCGAGGCGGCCGGTGAAGGTCAGGTCGAGGTCGGTGAGGTGGCAGCTGAGGGAGCGGTCGAGGGCGGCGGCCTTGCGGATGTCGCCGCCGGCGGCGGCGAGGTTGTGGCTGAGCTGCTCCAGCGCGGTGCGGCACTCCTCGGTGGTGGCCATGTCTGCGGCTTGCTCCCGTCGGTGGTCGTCCGGCGTTCCACGCTAGCGCAGAGCCGTACGGCGGCGGCCCGGAGAGGGTAGCGTCGGTGGCGGTAGTCGGTGGCGGCGGCGAGGAGGCGGACGGATGCTGCAGGACGCGGTGCGGGGTGTGCGGGGCGTGCTGGTGGTGGCGGCGGAGCTGGCCGAGGGGGCGGGCCGCCGGGTGCTGGACACGGCCGGGGAACTGCTCAGGCCCAGGGGTGAACTGCCCCCCGGGGTCGAGCAGTTGCGGGTGCTCGCCGAGGAGGCGGTGACGGCCGGACGGGCCGGGGTCGACCTGGTGGCCGGGGTGGCCCGAGGCGAGGCGGAACGGGTGTTCGAGAAGGTCGGCGACCAGGTGGTGAAGGTCGGCGTGGTGCTGAGCTTCCTGGAGTCGAAGCTCCGGGAGGTCGAGGAGGAGCCGGTCGCGGCGGAGGAGCCGCCGGACGAGGAGCCCGAGCCCGAGGAGCCGGTGGCCCCGGTGGTGCGCCCGGCCGCGCGGGCCCAGGGCCTGTTCGACGCGGGTTGGGACGCGGAGCCGGAGACCCCGGCGGAGGACGCGGCGGCCGGGGACCGGAAGGCGGCGGCGCGCAAGGCGGCGGCCCGCAAGCAGGCGGCGGGGTCGGCGTCGGGTGTCAAGAAGGCCGCGGCGCGCCGGGCCCCCGGGGAGGGTGCCGGGACGGCGGACGGCGCACCGGCGGGACCGCGACGGGCTCCGGCGCGGAAGGCGGCGGCCCGCAAGGGGGCGGCCGCGAAGCAGGCGTCGGCGCAGCGCTCGGTGCCGCGCAAGGCGACCCCGGTGACCCGGACGGCCCCGACGGCTTCGGCGGATTCGGTGGATTCGGTGGTCGGGACACCCGCGGAGCTGGCGGAGAAGGCCGCGGCGGGGAAGGCGGCGGTCAAGCGGACGGTCCCGTCCGTCCCGGCGGCCGGCGGCGCGTCGGCGCAGGGGGCGTCCCCGAGCGCGGCGCTGCCCGCGAAGAAGGCCCCGGCGAAGCGCGGCGCGGCGAAGAAGGCCGCCGCGAGCGGGACCGCGGTCAACGAGGGCGCGGCGAAGAAGGCCGTCGCGAAGAAGGCCGCCGCGAAGAGGACCCCGCGAACGGGACCGCTGCGAACCCGCGTGCGGCGAAGAAGGCCACCGCGAAGCGGACGCCCCCGCCCCCGGGCGGCGGGCCGGGACCGGAGCCGGAGCAGGGGACGAGGGGGCCGGTGGTGAGTGAGGGGGACCGGACGGGGGAGTCCGAGGTGGACGTGGCGCTGGCCCTGCTGGGGGAGCTGGACGGGGCGGGGGCGGAGCGGTGCGTCGAGGTGTACGAAGATGTCCATGCGCGGCTCGCCGCGACCCTCGCGGCGCTGGACCGCGGGTGAGGACCGTCCGATGTGGGAGCTGACGTAGCAGTGGCAGTGGCACGACGCCGTCTGGACGCGGAGCTGGTGCGCCGCAAGCTGGCCCGTTCGCGGGAGCACGCGAGCGAGTTGATCGCGGCGGGCCGGGTGTCGGTGGGCGGCGCGGTGGCGACGAAGCCGGCGACGCAGGTGGAGACCGCGGCGGCGGTGGTGGTCGCGAAGGACGACGCGGACCCGGACTACGTCTCGCGCGGCGGGCACAAGCTGGCGGGCGCGTTCGCGGCGTTCGTGCCGCAGGGCCTGGTGGTGGCGGGCCGGCGGGCGCTGGACGCGGGCGCGTCCACGGGCGGGTTCACGGACGTGCTGCTGCGCGCGGGCGCGGCGCACGTGCTGGCGGTGGACGTCGGCTACGGGCAGCTGGCCTGGTCGTTGCAGAGCGACGGGCGGGTGACGGTGATGGACCGCACCAACGTGCGGGAGCTGACGCCGGAGCTGATCGGCGGGGAACCGGTGGACCTGGTGGTGGGCGACCTGTCGTTCATCTCGCTGGGCCTGGTGCTGCCGGCGCTGGCCCGCTGCGCGGCGCCGGACGCGGACCTGGTGCTGATGGTGAAGCCGCAGTTCGAGATCGGCAAGGAGCGGCTGGGGTCGGGCGGCGTGGTGCGTTCGCCGGAGCTGCGGGCCGAGACGATCCGGCGGGTGGCCGGGCAGGCGTGGGAGTCGGGGCTGGGGGTGCGGGCGGTGGCGGCGTCGCCGCTGCCGGGGCCGTCGGGGAACGTCGAGTACTTCCTGTGGCTGCGCCGGGACGCGGAGCCGCTGGATCCGGCGGCGGCGGACCGGGCCGTGGCCGAGGGGCCCCAGTAGGGTACTTGGCAGGCGTCCGGGCGTTGCGCAGACTGGCAGGTCGTGGTCGGGCCGCAACGGCCCGGCGGGCGTAGGGAGAGGGCAGCGGGGAATGAGCGATCGTCGTACGGTCTTCCTGATCGCGCACACCGGCCGGGAGGCGGCCCTGCGCAGCGTGGAGGGCGTGGTGGACGGCCTGCTGCGGGCGGGGATGCGGATTCGGCTGCTGGAGTCCGAGGCGCCGGACCTGGACCTGCCGGACGGGGTGGAGCTGGTGCCCGGCGGGCACGGCGCGGCGGACGGCTGCGAGCTGATCCTGGTCGCGGGCGGGGACGGCACGCTGCTGCGCGGGGCGGAGCTGGCCCGGGAGTCGGGGCTGCCGATGCTGGGCATCAACCTGGGCCGGGTGGGGTTCCTCGCCGAGGCCGAGCGCGACGACCTGGCGACCGTGGTGGAGCGGGTGGTGGCCGCCGACTACGAGGTCGAGGAGCGGATGACCATCGACGTGCTGGTGCGCACCGACGGGAGCGTGCTGCACGAGGACTGGGCGCTGAACGAGGCGTCGGTGGAGAAGGCGTCCCGGGAGCGGATGCTGGAGGTGGTCACCGAGGTGGACGGCCGCCCGGTGTCGAACTTCGGCTGCGACGGGGTGGTGCTGTCCACGCCGACCGGCTCCACGGCGTACGCGTTCTCCGGCGGCGGGCCGGTGGTGTGGCCGGAGGTGGAGGCGCTGCTGATGGTGCCGATCAGCGCGCACGCGCTGTTCGCCCGGCCGCTGGTGACCTCGCCGGACTCGGTGCTGGCGGTGGAGGTGCAGCCGCGGACCCCGAACGGGGTGCTGTGGTGCGACGGCCGCCGTTCGGTCGAACTCCCGGCCGGGGCGCGGGTGGAGGTCCGCCGGGGCAAGGTCCCGGTGCGGCTGGCCCGGCTGCACCGGGCCCCGTTCACCGACCGGCTGGTCGCCAAGTTCGCTCTCCCGGTGACGGGTTGGCGCGGCCGGTCGGACAACTGACCGGCCGGATCGGCGGGTTGACGGGACGTCGGGGGAGGGCGGGTCAGAGCGCGGCGGGGGCCGGGTCGGCGCCGGAGAGGCGCTCGGTGCGGGCCAGCGCGGCGGCCTCGGCGATCCGCCGCAGCGCGTCGGGGACGTGCGCGGCGGGCAGGGTGAGCGGCAGCCGCAGGTGCTCCTCGAACGCGCCGTCGACGCCGAACCGGGCCCCGGAGGCGATCCGGACGCCGGTCCGCTCGCCGGCCCGGGCCAGCGCGGTGGCCGGCAGCCCGGGGGTGGCGGCCCACAGCGCGAGGCCGCCGGGCGGCAGGGCGAAGCGCCAGGCGGGGAAGTGCCGGGGCAGCTCGCGGGCGAACGCCTCGGCGGTGGCCCGCAGCTGCGCGTGCCGCTCGGCCCGGATCGCCGACAGGTGCTCGGTCAGCAGCCGGGCCGCGACCAGTTGCTCCAGCACGGGCGTGCCCAGGTCGTACAGCGCCCGGTCGGCAGCCAGTTTGCGGACCAGGGAGGGCTGGGCGCGCAGCCAGCCGATCCGCAGGCCGGGCCAGAGGATCTTGCCGGCCGAGCCGACGGTGATCACCTGGGCGTCCCGGTCGAGCGCGGCCAGCGGGCGGGGCAGGTCGGAGTCGGCGACGCCCCAGCCGAGTTCGGCGCAGGTCTCGTCGGCGATCACGGCGGTGCCGGCGGCCCGGGCGTGGGCCAGCAGGGCGCGGCGCCGCTCCTCGTCGACCAGCGCGCCGGTGGGGTTCTGGAAGTCGGGGATGACGGAGGCCAGCCGGGGCGCGGCGCCGCGCAGCACCCGCTGCCACTGCGCGAGGTCCCAGTCGGCGGGCCCGGCCCCGTCGCCGGTCAGCGGGACGGGCACCAGGCGGGCGCCGGCCCGCTCCAGGGCGCGCAGCGTGTTGGCGTAGCTGGGGGCCTCGACGGCGACCCGGTCGCCGCGCGACAGCAGCGCCTGGTGGGCCAGGTGCAGGGCGCTCATCGCGCCGGTGGTGACCAGCACCTGCTCGGAGCCGGTGGGCAGGCCGCGCTCGGTGTAGCGGCGGGCGACGGCCTCGCGCAGCACCGGCAGCCCGGTCGGGTAGTTGCCGTGCCCGGCGGTGTACGCGGGCAGGTGGGCGACGGCGTGCGCGGCGGCCTCGGCGAGCTGCGGCGGGGCGGTGGGCGCGGCCAGGCCCAGGTCGAGGACGCCGCCCTGGTCGGGGGAGACGGGGTGCAGCGCGTCGGCGGGCGGCGCGGTGCCCGCCGGCAGGGCCGTCCAGGAGCCGGCGCCGCGCCGCGAGCGCAGGTAGCCGTCGGCGCGCAGCGCCTCGTACGCGGCGGCCACGGTGGTGCGGGACAGGTGCAGCTCGGCGGCGAGCTCGCGTTCGGCGGGCAGCCGGGTGCCGACCGGGAGGCGGCCGTCGGCGACCAGTCGGGAGACCTGCGCGGCCAGCGCCCGGTAGGCGGGGCGGCGGCCGTCCGGGGCGGGCAGTTGGCGGGCGAGGGCGTGCGGGGTGAGCGTGCTGTGCCACTCGGCCATCGTCGATCAGTCCACTCGGTTCGGATTGGCCCTGTCGGGTCGGGTTTTGGACTGCCATAGTGGCGTGCAGCGCCGGAGAACGGCAAGCACCGCACCGAGAAGAGGTCCACCGATGGCGGTCTCCCTGACCCTGCCCCCGTCCCGCACCGACGCGTCGCCGCCCACCGACCCGCCCGGCACCGCACCGACCCGCGGCCCGTCCCGCCGGCTGCCCCGCCGACTCGCCCAGCTCGCCGTCGGCCTGGTGCTGTACGGCGTCTCGATGGGCCTGGTGCTGCGCTCCGCGCTCGGCGGCAACCCGTGGGACGTCTTCCACCAGGGCCTGGCCCGGCACGTCGGGCTGAGCGTGGGCACCTGGGTGACGGTGGTGGGCGCGCTGGTGCTGCTGCTGTGGATACCGCTGCGGCAGAAGCCCGGCGTCGGCACCCTCGGCAACGTCGCCGTCCTCGGCGTGGCCATGGACGCCACCCTGTCCCTCGTCCCGCACCCGCACGCCCTCGCCGTGCGCGTCCCGCTGCTGGCCGCCGGCATCGTCCTCAACGGCCTCGCCTCCGGCCTGTACATCGGCGCCCGGCTCGGCCCCGGCCCCCGCGACGGCCTGATGACCGGCCTGCACCGGCGCACCGGCCGCTCCGTCCGGCTGATCCGCACCGGCATCGAGCTGACCGTGCTGACCGCCGGCGTCCTCCTCGGCGGCACCTTCGGCCTCGGGACCCTCGCCTACGCCCTGGCGATCGGCCCGCTGGTGCAGTTCTTCCTGCCCCGGCTGACCGTCCCCGAGCAGGGCCGGACGGCGCCCGCCGGTGCCGCCACTCAGGGGTGAACCGGGGGCGGTCGTCGCAAAGCGACGGTGGAACCTCGTAAGGTCGTCTCCGTGTTGGACGAGATGCGGATACGGGATCTGGGTGTCATCGACGACGCCGTGGTCGAACTCGCCCCCGGCTTCACCGCCGTCACGGGCGAGACCGGCGCGGGCAAGACCATGGTGGTGACCAGCCTCGGTCTGCTGCTCGGCGGCCGGGCCGATCCGGCGTTGGTGCGCAACGGCTCCGAACGGGCGGTGGTGGAGGGGCGGTTGACGCTCGACCCGGACTCGCCGGTGGTGGCCCGCGCCCTGGAGGCGGGGGCCGAGCTGGACGACGGCGAGCTGCTGGTCAGCCGCACCGTCTCCGCCGAGGGCCGCTCCCGGGCGCACGTCGGCGGCCGCTCGGTGCCCGTCGGGCTGCTCGCCGAGCTCGGCGAGGACCTGATCGCGGTGCACGGCCAGACCGACCAGCAGCGGCTGCTGCGCCCCTCCCGGCAGCGCGGCGCGCTGGACCGGTACGCGGGCGAGGCCGTCGCCGAGCCGCTGGCCCGCTACCGCGAGGTGTACCGGGAGCTGCGCCAGGTCTCCGCGACCCTGGAGGAGCTGACCACCCGGGCCCGGGAGCGCGCCCAGGAGGCCGACCTGCTGCGCTTCGGACTGGAGGAGATCGCCGCCGCCGAACCGGTCGCCGGAGAGGACGCCGAGCTGGCCGTGGAGGCCGAGCGGCTGGGCCACGCCGACGCGCTCTCCTCCGCCGCCACGCTCGCGCACGCCGCCCTCGCGGGCGACCCGGCCGACCCGGAGGCCGTCGACGCGGGCACCCTGCTGGCCCAGGCCCGCCGCGCCGTCGACGCGGTGCGCCACCACGACGAGCGGCTGGCCGCGCTGGCCGAGCGGCTCGGCGAGTGCGGCTACCTGCTCGCCGACGTGGCCGGCGACCTCGCCGGGTACGCCGACGACCTGGACGCCGACCCGGTCCGGCTGGCCGCCGTCGAGGACCGCCGGGCCGTGCTGACCCACCTGGTGCGCAAGTACGCGGGTACCGAGGGCACCCTGGCCGAGGTGATCGCCTGGGCCGAGACCGGCTCGGTGCGGCTGCTCGAACTCGACGGCGACGACGAGCGGATCGACGAACTCGGCGCGCGGGAGACCGAGTTGCGCACCCGGCTGGCCGACCTGGCGGCCGAGGTCTCGCGGGCCCGGCACGCCGCCGCCGACAAGTTCGCCGCCGCGGTCTCCGACGAGCTCGCCGAACTCGCCATGCCGCACGCCCGGGTGACCTTCGCGATCAGCCAGCTGGACGACCTGGCCGGGATCGAGCTAGAGGGCCGCAGCGTCTCCTACGGCCCGCACGGCGTCGACGAGGTCGAGGTGCTGCTCGCCCCGCACCCCGGCGCCCAGCCCCGCCCGATCGCCAAGGGCGCCTCCGGCGGCGAGCTGTCGCGCGTCATGCTGGCCGTCGAGGTGGTCTTCGCGGGCGCCGACCCCGTCCCCACCTACCTGTTCGACGAGGTCGACGCGGGCGTCGGCGGCAAGGCCGCGGTCGAGATCGGCCGCCGGCTGGCCAAACTCGCCCGCAGCGCGCAGGTCGTGGTGGTCACCCACCTCCCGCAGGTCGCCGCGTTCGCCGACCGGCACCTGGTGGTGGAGAAGACCAACGACGGCGTCGTCACCCGCAGCGGCGTCAAGACGCTCAACGACGAGGAGCGGGTGCGCGAACTCTCCCGGATGCTGGCCGGATTGGAGGACTCCGAACTCGGCCGGGCGCACGCCGAGGAGCTGCTGGAGGCGGCCCGCACGGCCCGCGCCCGCTGACCCGGGGCCGGCCGGCACCGCCGCGGGCGACGCGCCAGCGGCGGTGCCGACTGTCCAAGAGGCGGACCGACCTGGCATGGTGGCGAGCGGACACCAGCTGACAACGAGTCGGAGCGAGACAGACGTGGACCATTCCGCCGCGCGGGCCGCCGCGGCCCCCCAGCTGCACGTGGTGCTCGTCCTCGCCGCCGCGACCGGCGGCATCGGCGCCCACGTGCGCTCCCTCACCCAGGGCCTGGTCGCCCACGGCGTCACCGTCACGGTCTGCGCGCCCGAGGGCACCGACCGGCTGTTCGGGTTCTCGGCGGCCGGCGCCCGGCCGCACACCGTCGACATCACCCCGACCTCCGGGGCCCGCAGCGACGCCACCGCGATCGGCGAACTGCGCCGCGCCTTCACCGGCGCCGACATCGTGCACGCCCACGGCCTGCGGGCCGGCCTGCTGTCCGACCTGGCGCTGCGCACCGCCGGCCGCTTCCCCGGCATCCGCCCGGAGACCCCGCTGGTGGTCACCTCGCACCACGCGCTGCTCACCACCGGACTCGACCGCCGCCTCCAGCGCCTGATGGAGCGCCGGGTGGTGCGGGCCGCCGACCTGGTCCTCGGCGCCTCCTCCGACCTGGTCGCCCGGGCCCGCGAACTCGGCGCCACCGACGCCCGGCTGGGCCCGGTCGCCGCCCCGCCGATG
This sequence comes from Kitasatospora fiedleri, assembly GCF_948472415.1. Classification (NCBI taxonomy): domain Bacteria; kingdom Bacillati; phylum Actinomycetota; class Actinomycetes; order Kitasatosporales; family Streptomycetaceae; genus Kitasatospora; species Kitasatospora fiedleri. Next base: position 5,810,802 of record NZ_OX419519.1, read on the forward strand.
CCGCCCGGCACCCTGGACCGGGACGACGCCCGCAAGGCGCTGCCCGGCGGCGACGACGGCCGCCCCGTGGTGCTGGCGATCGGCCGGCTCGTCCCGCAGAAGTGCTTCGGGCTGCTGCTCGACGCCGCCGGGCACTTCGCCGCGCCCGGCGCCCCCGCCCCGCGCGTCCTGCTGGCCGGGGACGGCCCCGAGCGGCAGGACCTGCGCGAGCGGATCGCCGCCGAGCAGCTGCCCGTCGAACTGCTCGGCTACCGCACCGACATCCCCGACCTGCTGGCCGCCGCCGACCTGGTGGTGCTCTCCTCCCGTTGGGAGGCCCGCTCGCTGGTCGCCCAGGAGGCCATGCGGGCCGGCGTCCCGGTGGTGGCCACCGCCGTCGGCGGCGTCCCCGAACTGGTCGGCGACGCCGCCGTCCTGGTCCCGTTCGCCGACCCCCGGGCGCTGGGCGCCGCCGTCCGCGACCTGCTCGCCGACCCCGGCCGCCGCGCCGCGCTCTCCGCCGCCGGCCGGGCCCAGGCCGCCACCTGGCCGGACGAGGCGGCCACCGTCGCCCAGGTGCTGTCCATCTACGACGAGCTGGCGCAGCGCCGCCCCTGACCCCCCGTCGACGGCCCGGCCGCCCGTCACCGGCCCGCCCGGCGGGCGGTCAGCCGTCGGACAGGTTGAGCCCGCCCGCCGCGGTCAGCCGCAGGGCGGTGTCGATCAGCGGGACGTGGCTGAACGCCTGCGGGAAGTTGCCGACCTGGCGGCGGGCCCGCGGGTCCCACTCCTCGGCGAGCAGGCCCAGGTCGTTGCGCAGGGCCAGCAGCCGTTCGAACAGCTCGCGGGCCTCGCCGACCCGGCCGATCATCGCCAGGTCGTCGGCCAGCCAGAACGAGCAGGCCAGGAACGCGCCCTCGTGCCCGGACAGCCCGTCCACGTTGTTGCCGTCGTCGTCGTGGGTCGGGTAGCGCAGCACGAAGCCGTCCTCGGTGGACAGTTCGCGCTGGATCGCCTCGATGGTGCCGATGACCCGCTTGTCGTCCGGCGGCAGGAAGCCGACCTGCGGGATCAGCAGCAGCGAGGCGTCCAGCTCCCTGCCGCCGTAGTACTGGGTGAAGGTGTTGCGCTGCGGGTCGTAGCCGCGGGCGCACACGTCGGCGTGGATCTCGGCGCGCAGGGCCGTCCAGCGCTCGGTCAGGCCGGGCGGCTGCTCGTCGGCCTGGGCCAGCAGCTTGAGGGTGCGGTCGACGGCGACCCAGGCCATCACCTTGGAGTGCACGAAGTGCCGGCGCGGGCCGCGGACCTCCCAGATGCCCTCGTCCGGGTTGCGCCAGTGGTCCTCCAGGTACTCGATCAGGCGCAGTTGCAGCTGGTGGGCGTGGTCGTGCCGGGACAGGCCGGACATGGTGGCCAGGTGCAGGGCCTCGACCACCTCGCCGTACACGTCGAGCTGGAGCTGCCCGGCGGCGCCGTTGCCGACCCGGACCGGGCGGGAGTCCTCGTAGCCGGGCAGCCAGTCGAGTTCGGACTCGGTGAGTTCGCGCTCCCCGGCGATGCCGTACATGATCTGCAGGTTCTCCGGGTCGCCGGCCACCGCGCGCAGCAGCCACTCGCGCCAGGCCCGGGCCTCCTCGCGGTAGCCGGTGCGCAGCAGCGAGGAGAGGGTGATCGCGGCGTCGCGCAGCCAGGTGTAGCGGTAGTCCCAGTTGCGCTCGCCGCCGAGGTCCTCGGGCAGCGAGGTGGTGGGGGCGGCGACGATGCCGCCGGTGGGGGCGTAGGTGAGCGCCTTGAGGGTGATCAGCGAGCGGACCACGGCCTCCCGGTAGGGGCCCTGGTAGGTGCACTGGTCGACCCAGTCGCGCCAGAACCGCTCGGTGGAGGCCAGCGCGCCCTCGGCGTCCGGCGGGGCGGGGGCCGGCTCGTGCGAGGCCTTCCAGGTCAGGCCGAAGGCGATCCGCTCGCCCGCGGTGACGGTGAAGTCCGCGTACGTGGTCAGGTCGCGCCCGTAGGTCTCGGCGTGGCCGTCCAGCCACACCGAGTCGGGCCCGGCGACGGCGACGGTGCGCTGCCCGACCTCCGGGTGCTCGACCCGGTGCACCCAGGGCACGATCCGGCCGTAGCTGAAGCGCATCCGCACCGCCGAGCGCATCCGGACGGTGCCGGCCAGGCCCTCGACGATCCGGATCATCTGCGGCACGTCGGGCGTGCCGAGCAGGTGGCGGGGCGGCATGAAGTCGATCACCCGGACAGTGCCGCCCTCGGTGTCCCACTCCTGCTCCAGGATCAGCGAGTCGCCCCGGTAGCGGCGCCGGTCGCACGGCACCGCGGGGGCGGCGGCGGTGACCGGCGGGACGCGCAGCTCGCCGGTGTCCAGCAGGGCCGAACGGGGCTCGGGCGCGGCGGGCGGCGGCTCGACCGGGGTGGCCGGGCCGATCCGCCAGAAGCCGTGCTCGTCGGTGCCCAGCAGCCCGGCGAACACCGCGGGGGAGTCGAACCGGGGCAGGCACAGCCAGTCGACCGCGCCGTCCCGGCTGACCAGCGCCGCGGTCTGCATGTCCCCGATCAGCGCGTAGTCCTCGATGCGACCGGCCATGGTTCTCCGTTCCGTGCGGGCCCCGCGGCGGACGGTGCGCACAGGGTCGGGCGAGGATGTCGACGTTTGAGCAGAATACGTGGATTCGGGTGGTTCGGCCGCCCCCACGCGCCCCCACCGCCTGCCCGCGCGCGCCGGGGCCCATGCCGGGCGACCCCGTCCGAGCTGCGCCGATGCGCCGTCCGGCCGATCCGCGCCGGGCCGCCGCACCCGGACGCGGACGACCACTCGCCGGGGCACTGATACGCTGGTATCCCGTGGAACTGGTGGGAACGAGGGCCGGGAGCCCCTCCACCGGCGTCACCCTCCGACACGCGACCCACGGGAGCCCCCTCTTGGCACAGCCCCATTCCGGCAAGTCGGCCAACGGCCGCGCCGTGACGACCAAGCACCTCTTCGTCACCGGGGGTGTCGCCTCTTCGCTCGGCAAGGGCCTCACCGCCTCCAGCCTCGGCGCCCTGCTCAAGGCCCGCGGCCTGCGGGTGACGATGCAGAAGCTCGACCCGTACCTCAACGTGGACCCGGGCACCATGAACCCGTTCCAGCACGGTGAGGTCTTCGTCACCGACGACGGCGCCGAGACCGACCTCGACATCGGCCACTACGAGCGCTTCCTCGACACCAACCTGCACGGCTCGGCGAACGTCACCACCGGCCAGGTCTACTCCACCGTGATCGCCAAGGAGCGGCGCGGCGAGTACCTCGGCGACACCGTCCAGGTCATCCCGCACATCACCAACGAGATCAAGTCCCGGATTCGCCGGATGGCGACCGAGGACGTCGACGTGGTGATCACCGAGGTCGGCGGCACCGTCGGCGACATCGAGTCGCTGCCGTTCCTCGAGGCCGTCCGCCAGGTCCGCCACGAGGTCGGCCGGGACAACGTCTTCTTCGTGCACGTCTCGCTGCTGCCGTACATCGGCCCGTCCGGCGAGCTGAAGACCAAGCCCACCCAGCACTCGGTGGCCGCGCTGCGCAACATCGGCATCCAGCCCGACGCGATCGTGCTGCGCGCCGACCGCGAGGTGCCGCAGGCCATCAAGCGCAAGATCTCGCTGATGTGCGACGTCGACGAGGAGGCCGTGGTCGCCGCGATCGACGCCAAGTCGATCTACGACATCCCCAAGGTGCTGCACGGCGAGGGCCTGGACGCGTACGTGGTGCGCCGCCTGGACCTGGCCTTCCGCGACGTGGACTGGACGGTCTGGGACGACCTGCTGCGCCGCGTCCACGAGCCGCAGCACGAGGTCAAGGTCGCGCTGGTCGGCAAGTACATCGACCTGCCGGACGCCTACCTGTCGGTCACCGAGGCGCTGCGGGCCGGCGGCTTCGCCAACAACGCCCGGGTGCAGATCAAGTGGGTCGCCTCGGACGACTGCGAGACCCCCGAGGGCGCGCAGGAACAGCTCGGCGACGTGGACGCGGTCTGCATCCCCGGCGGCTTCGGCGACCGCGGCGTGGACGGCAAGGTCGCCGCGATCACCTACGCCCGCGAGCACAAGGTGCCGCTGCTGGGCCTGTGCCTGGGCCTCCAGTGCGTGGTCATCGAGGCCGCCCGCAACCTGGCCGGCCTGCCGGAGGCCAACTCCACCGAGTTCGACGCCGCCGCGAAGTACCCGGTGATCTCGACCATGGCCGAGCAGCTGGCCATCGTCGACGGCAAGGGCGACCTGGGCGGCACCATGCGCCTGGGCCTGTACCCGGCGAAGCTCGCCGAGGGCTCGATCGTGCGCGAGGTGTACGGCGGCGAGCAGTACGTCGAGGAGCGCCACCGCCACCGCTACGAGGTCAACAACGCCTACCGCGCCGACCTGGAGAAGACCGGCCTGCAGTTCTCCGGCCTCTCCCCGAAGGGCGACCTGGTCGAGTACGTCGAGTACCCGCGCGAGGTGCACCCCTACCTGGTCGCCACTCAGGCCCACCCCGAGCTGAAGTCCCGCCCGACCCGCCCGCACCCGCTGTTCGCGGGGCTGGTCGCGGCGGCGATCGACCGCAAGATCGGCTGAGCGCCCCCGGGGCGCGGAGCGCCCGCCGGGATCTTCCCGGCGGGCGCTCCGGCGTGTCGCGGGGCGGCGTCCGGTAGATTGCGTCTATCTGACGAGAAGGGGTGGTGCCCGGTGGCCGGGATTCACGACGTGGCCGAGGAGTGGGACGTCCGGGACGGGAGCACGCCCTTCCGGGGCAAGGTGACCGGCGTGCGCAGCGAGCAGGTCCGGATGCCCGACGGGACGTGGGCGCAGCGCGACTACCAGCTGCACCCCGGGTCGGTCGCGGTGCTCGCGCTCGACGGAGACGGGCGGGTGCTGACCCTGCGCCAGTACCGGCACCCCGTCCGGCACCGGCTCTGGGAACTCCCGGCGGGGCTGCTCGACGTCCCCGGCGAGAACCCGCTGCACGCGGCGCAGCGGGAACTCTTCGAGGAGGCCCACACCAAGGCCGGGCACTGGCGCGTCCTGGTCGACTTCTTCACCTCGCCCGGCGGCAGCGACGAGGCGGTCCGGCTCTTCCTCGCGACCGACCTGTCGGACGCGGACGGCGAGCGCTACGAGGCGCACGGCGAGGAACTGGAGCTGGAGGCGGCCTGGGTGCCGCGGGAGGAACTCGTCCGGCTGATCCTGGCGGGCGAACTCCACAACCCGACCCTGGTCACCGGCGTCCTGGCGCTCGGCGCGGCCCTGGCGGGCGAGGGCCTCGACGCGCTGCGGCCCGCCGACGCGGAGTGGCCGGCCCGGCCGTACTGAGCCCCAACAGACGGGGGCGCGGGGAACTGCACGACCGGCCGTGGGAACGTCGGCGAGATCGCGGGACGGTGCAACCCGTCGTCCTGCGTCGCGGCCCGGCTGCGGGTGCGTGGTGGGCCGCGCAGTTCCCCGCGCCCCCGGTTCCGCTCTGTCGCGCAGGTCGCCCCGTGCCCCCGGTTCCGTCTTCGCTTTGCTCCAGCGAGGTGATTCGGCCGTTGGTCATACCGGGGCGTCTCGGCGGGGCGGGGTGATCGAACTACGCTTCGCGGACAGGGCCCGGTGCGCGGGTCGGGTTCGCTGGGCGACGGGTCGGGAGTGGCGCGGGTGGCGAGGAAGACGGCGGCGGTGGCCGAGGCGGCCGGGATCTTCGACGCGTTGCCCGCGGGGGCCCGGCCGTTCGCCGGGCGGGGGGCGGAGCTGGCGGCGCTGACGCTCGCCGCGGGGCGGCCCGCGCAGGGGCGCGGGCGGCTGCTGGTGCTGGCGGGGCGGCCCGGTTCGGGGCGCAGCGCGCTCGCGGTGCGGTGGGCCAGGTCGGTGGCCGGCGACCACCCGGACGGGTTGCTGTACGCGCGGCTGTCCGCGCCGGACGGCAGCCGGGTGGGGGCCGGGCGGGCCGCCCGGATGCTGCTGGACCAGCTGGGCGAGCGGCCCGGCGCGGCGCTGCTGCCCGGCGCGGCCGAGGAGGACCCGGCCTGCGAGGCGCTGCGCGAGGCGCTCGGGCAGCGCCGGGCACTGGTGCTGCTGGACGACGTCCGGGACGCCGGGCAGGTGTGGCCGCTGCTGGCCGAGAAGACCGAGTCGCTGCTGCTGGCCACCACCTCCGGGCCGCTGATGGGCATCGACGGCATCGACCCGGTGATCCTCGGCGGGCTGGACCACCGGGCCGCGGTGGACCTGCTGGGCGAGCTGGTCGGCGGGACCAGGATCTCCTGCGACCCGGTGGGCGCCGCCGACCTGGCCGAGGCGTGCGCCAACCGCCCGGCCGCGCTGCGCCTGGCGGCGGGCTGGCTGCGCACCGAGCCCCGGCTGGCGGTCACCGACGCCGCCGCCCGGCTGCGCACCGTCCCGGGGCCCGCCCCGGTGGCGGTGGAGGGGCCGCAGCGGCCCGCGGACCCGGAGCGGGAGACGGTGCCGGTGGTGGAGGGCGACCCGCTGCGCGGGGCGTTCGAGCTGGCGTACCGGCGGCTGCCCGCGGCCCGGGCCCGGTTGCTGCGGCTGTGCACGCTGGCGCCCGGCCAGCGGGTCGACCTGCGCACGGCGTCCGCGCTGGTGGGCTGCCCGGCGCCGGAGGCGGGGGCGGCGCTGGCCGAGCTGGAGCAGTTGGAACTGCTGGAGCGCGAGCCGGACGCGGCGGACGGCACCGCCCGCTACCGGGTGCCGGGCCGGCTGTACGGGCGGCTGGTGGAGCTGCGCGGGGAGGCCGACCGCCCGTCCGAGGTGGAGCTGGCCCGGGCCCGGCTGCTGGAACGGCTGGTGCGGCTGGTGGACTCGGCGCGGATGCTGCTGGACCCGGCGGCCGGCCCCCACCCGGACCCGCTGCCCGGCCCGCTGCGGCTGCGCACCGCCGCGCACGCCGAGGGCTGGCTGCTGGGGGAGCGCGAACTGCTGCTCACGGCCGTCGCCGACGCGGTCGGCCAGGGCGACCTGGACGGCTCCGCGGGCCGCCTGGTCACCGCCCTGCTGCGGGCCCTGCCGCTGACCGGCGAGGCCGCCCCCGCCGACCTGCACGCCCTGCACGAGTCGGTGCTGAAGGTCGCCGAGCGGCAGGGCAACCCGCGCCGGGCCGCCGCCGCGCTGCTGAACCTGGGCGACCTGCAGGCCGCCGCCGGGCGCTGGGAGCAGGCGGGGGAGCGCTACCGCCGGGCCGTCGAGCTGGCCCGCGGGGCGGGCGACGAGGCGGGTTGCGCCCGCGCGCTGGAGGGCGTGGGCCACGGGCACCGGGCGCTCGGCGACCCGCTGCGCGCCGCCGACGCGTACGGGCGGGCCCTGGTGCTGCGGCAGGCGCTGGGCGACCAGCCGGCCGAGGCCCGGCTGCTGGTGCGCCTGGCGGAGGCGCACACCGGGCTGCGGCGCTTCGAGGAGGCGCTGCGCGAGTACCGCTCGGCGGCCGCGGTGCTGCGCCGCACCGGCGACGGGCGGGGCGAGCGGGAGGTCGCGGCGCTGGCCGCGCGGCTCCAGCGGCACCTCGGCCAGGAGGGCCGCCACCCGCTTCCGGAGTAATGTCGTAGATGCGGAGTTCGCCCCGCAATGTGGCCCGGGAAGGCATGCAAGCCTACGAACCTGCCAATGAGTCCGGCTGATTTAGTCACTTTGGAAGGCTGACACGCCGACTGGGCTTCATTACACTCGAACTCAGTCGCGCATAGGTCCATGCACCGGCCTGTCCGTTGTGCCCTTCATGTGCGTCGCCCGCCGGGCTTCCCCGGCAGGTATCCCCCATGGCAAGAGGACGTGTTAGCCGTGAAGGTCGGCATCCCCCGCGAGGTCAAGAACCACGAGTACCGCGTGGCCATCACGCCTGCCGGTGTGCATGAGCTGGTCCGCAACGGCCACGAGGTCGTCATCGAGGACAACGCCGGCGTCGGCTCCTCGATCCCCAACGAGGAGTACGTGGCCGCCGGTGCCACCATCCTCCCCACCGCCGACGAGGTGTGGGCCGCGGCCGACATGATCCTCAAGGTGAAGGAGCCCATCGCGCAGGAGTACCACCGCCTGCGCAAGGGCCAGACCCTCTTCACCTACCTCCACCTGGCCGCCGACCGGGCCGGCACCGACGCGCTGGTCGCCTCCGGCACCACCGCGATCGCCTACGAGACGGTGCAGCTGCCCAACGGCGCGCTGCCGCTGCTCGCCCCGATGTCCGAGGTCGCGGGCCGGCTGGCCCCGCAGGTCGGCTCCTACCACCTGATGCGCCCGGCCGGCGGCCGCGGCGTGCTGCCCGGCGGCGTGCCCGGCACCCACCCGGCCAAGGCGGTCGTCATCGGCGGCGGCGTCTCCGGCTGGCACGCGGCCACCATCGCCATCGGCATGGGCTACGAGGTGACCCTGCTCGACCGCGACATCAACAAGCTGCGCGAGGCCGACAAGGTCTTCGGCACCAAGGTCAAGGCGATCGTCTCCAACTCCTTCGAGCTGGAGAAGGCCGTCGTCGAGGCCGACCTGGTGATCGGCGCCGTGCTGATCCCGGGCGCCAAGGCCCCCAAGCTGGTCACCAACGAGCTGGTCGCCAAGATGAAGCCGGGCTCCGTGCTCGTCGACATCGCCATCGACCAGGGCGGCTGCTTCGAGGGCTCGCACCCCACCACGCACGCCGAGCCGACCTTCCAGGTCCACGACTCGGTCTTCTACTGCGTGGCCAACATGCCGGGCGCCGTCCCCAACACCTCCACCTACGCGCTCACCAACGCGACCCTGCCGTACGTGGTCGAGCTGGCCAACCGCGGCTGGAAGGAGGCGCTGCGCCGGGACGCCTCGCTCGCCAAGGGCCTGAACGTGCACGAGGGCCAGATCACCTTCCCGGCCGTCGCCGAGGCCTTCGGTCTGGAGTCGGTCCCCCTGGAGAGCGTGCTCGCCTGACGCCCCCTCACCCGCTGTCGCCCCCGGCCGTCCTTCCCCTTCGCGCCGGGGGCTTCGGCATGCCCGGGGGGCGGCCGGACGGCTCGGGGGTGACCGCCGGCGGTCAATTCCAGTGCGGTTTGTCACCCGCTCTGTCGACAAGGACACCTGACGGGCCCTCACGGCCCGGCGCGGGGGCGGAAACGTTAGGCTCGTGTCTTGACACGGGGTGGGTGAACGGCCGACACACACGGCCCACTACCGTGGATTGTGTTGCTGCGAATGCCCGAAACGGCCTAGAGTCGCAAACCGTTGGCATGCTGCCACGCTGACGAATCGACATAGAGTCCTGGACGTCCAAGGAGGTAAGACGACTTGTGAATGAGTCGACATTTGCTCCCGGGGGTGGTCAGCCAGGACTGGCGGAGCTCTCCGCCGGGCAGCCGAACGAGGAAGCCCGGCAGGCCACGGTGGGCACGCAGGAGGTCGGCTCGGTCGCGGTCCGCACCTTCGAGGCCCGCCAGAGCGCGGCGGCAGCCGCCACCGACTACGACGCCGACTTCGCCGCGTACGGCCTGGCCTACAGCGAACTCGGCTACGGGCCCTACGACGACCCGGACGCCGAGTACGAGCCCGACCCCGAGTACGCCGCCACCCTGGCCCCCGACGCGGCCCGCCAGCGCCGCGAGCGGGTCGGCCCGACCGGCCGCCCGCTGCCGTACTTCCCGATCCCCGCGCCGCTCGCCGAGCACGGCCCCGCGCAGATCATCGCGATGTGCAACCAGAAGGGCGGCGTCGGCAAGACCACCTCCACCATCAACCTGGGCGCGGCGCTCGCCGAGTACGGCCGCCGGGTCCTGCTGGTGGACTTCGACCCGCAGGGCGCGCTCTCGGTCGGCCTCGGCGTCAACCCGATGGAACTCGACGTCACCGTCTACAACCTGCTCATGGAGCGGGGCCTGACGGCCGACGAGGTCCTGCTGAAGACCGCCATCCCCGGCATGGACCTGCTGCCGTCCAACATCGACCTGTCGGCCGCCGAGGTGCAGCTGGTCAGCGAGGTGGCCCGGGAGTCGGCGCTGGCCCGCGCGCTCAAGCCGCTGCTGCCCGACTACGACTACGTCATCATCGACTGCCAGCCCTCGCTGGGCCTGCTCACCGTCAACGCCCTGACCGCCGCGCACAGCGTCATCGTCCCGCTGGAGTGCGAGTTCTTCGCGCTGCGCGGTGTCGCGCTGCTCACCGAGACCATCGAGAAGGTCTGCGAGCGGCTCAACCCCGAGCTGCGGCTGGACGGCATCCTGGCCACCATGTACGACTCGCGCACCGTGCACTCGCGCGAGGTGCTGGCCCGGGTCGTCGAGGCGTTCGGCGAGCACGTCTTCCACACCGTCATCGGGCGGACCGTCAGGTTCCCGGAGACCACCGTGGCCGGCGAGCCGATCACCACCTACGCCACCAACTCGGTCGGCGCGGCCGCCTACCGCCAGCTCGCCAGGGAGGTGCTCGACCGGTGCCGCCCCGCCGAGTGAGCCTCCCGGGGGCCGACGAACTGTTCCGGGCAACCGGCGGAATGGCCCTGTCGCCCTCGCTCGCGCGCAACAACGGCAACGGCTCCGGCCCCGCGAACGGCACCGTTGCGGTGAACGGCGCGGCCCCCGCCGGGCAGGAACCCCCCGGGAGCGGCGAGGGCGCCGCTCCCGCACCGCGCACCGCCGAGGTGCCGGCCGCCAGACCGGAGGCCGCCCCGGCGGCCCCTGCGGGGCGCGCGGAGGACCCCGCAGAGGCCCGCCGGACGGCCCCGGCCACGGTGCGCGGACGCGGACGGGCCCGGCGGCCCTCCGGGCGGGAACGGCACGACGAGAAGATCACCGTGTACGTGTCCGCCGAGGAACTGATGGACCTGGAGCACGCCCGCCTGGTGCTGCGCGGCGAGCACGGCCTGGCCGTGGACCGCGGACGGGTCGTCCGCGAGGCCGTCGCGGTGGTCCTGGCGGACCTGGAGCAGCGCGGCGAGGCGTCGATCCTGGTGCGCAGGCTGCGCGGCCGCTGAGGGCCGCCGTGGGGCGCTGCGGGGGCGCTCCGTGAGGGCTCCGCGCGGGCGGGCGGGCCGCCCGGCCGGGCGCGCGGTTCCCCCGCGCCCCGGTGTCGCGTCCGCCGTCGCGCCCCGGGGCGTCTGCCAGAATGTCCGTTATGGCGTTCCAGGTCCGATTGGAGAACTTCGAGGGGCCGTTCGACCTGCTGCTCGGACTGATCGCCAAGCACCGGCTGGACGTCACCGAGGTGGCGCTGTCGAAGGTCACCGACGAGTTCGTCGCGCACATCAGGGCGATGGGCCCGGAGTGGGACCTGGACGCGGCGACCGAGTTCCTGGTGGTCGCGGCGACCCTGCTGGACCTCAAGGCGGCCCGGCTGCTGCCCGCCGCCGAGGTCGAGGACGAGGAGGACCTGGCGCTGCTGGAGGCGCGCGACCTGCTGTTCGCGCGGCTGTTGCAGTACCGGGCGTACAAGAAGGTCGCGGCGCTGTTCGCGGAGCGCTGGGAGGGCGAGGCGCTGCGCCGGCCGCGGACGGTCGCGCTGGAGCCGCGGTACGCGCTGCTGCTGCCCGAGGTGGTGCTGTCGATCGGCCCGGAGCGCTTCGCCCGGCTGGCGGCGAAGGCGTTCGCGCCCAGGCCGCGGCCGGTGGTGTACGTCGACCACATCCACGTGCCGCCGGTGAGCGTGCGCGAGCAGGCCGCGCTGGTGGTGGAGCGGCTGCGCGCGCTCGGCGCGGCCACCTTCGGGCAGCTGGCGGCCGACGCGGACGGCACCCTGGTGGTGGTGGCCCGGTTCCTGGCGCTGCTGGAGCTGTACCGGGAGAAGGCGCTGGTCTTCGAGCAGCCGCGGGCCCTGGAGGAACTGGTGGTGCGCTGGGTCGCCGCGGACGGCCGGGCGGTCGAGGTCACCGACGAGTTCGACCGCCCGGCGGGCGGCGAGGAAGGCGGTACGGCATGACGGAGCGGCCCGCGCGCCGGTCCCTGGGGCTGCCGGGCGCGCACCGGCCCGGCGAGTGGCAGGAGTCGGCGTACCCGGACGGCGCCCGGATCGAACCGGTGGAGCGCGTCCTGGCGCTGCCGGAACCGGAACCGGGGACGGGACCGGAACCGGGATCGGAACCGGCACCCGAAGCGGTGGCGGCGCCGGAGCCGGGGGGCGTCCCGCTGCGGGCGGCGCTGGAGGCGGTGCTGATGGTCGCCGACGAGCCGGTGGCGGAGGGCCGGCTGGCCGCCGTGCTGGACGCGCCGAAGGCCGAAGTGGCCTCCGTGCTGCGGGAGTTGGCCGCCGAGTACACGGCGCAGGGGCGCGGTTTCGAGCTGCGGCAGGTGGCCGGCGGGTGGCGGTTCTACAGCCGCGCGGAGTGCGCGGAGGCGGTCGAGCGGTTCGTGCTGGACGGGCAGCAGGCCCGGCTGACGCAGGCCGCGCTGGAGACGCTGGCGGTGGTCGCGTACCGGCAGCCGGTGTCGCGCGGGAGGGTTTCCGCGGTCCGTGGTGTGAACTGCGACGGCGTGATGCGTACCCTGGTACAGCGAGGACTGGTCGAAGAAGCCGGCACCGAGCCCGAGACCGGAGCGATCCTGTATCGGACGACGAACTACTTCCTGGAACGGATGGGGCTGCGCGGCCTGGACGAGCTGCCGGAGCTCGCGCCCTTCCTGCCCGAGGTCGACGACGTGGAAGCGGAGTCCCTGGAGGGCACGATGATCGCGCAGGCGGTCGCCGCCGCACAGGAAGGGCCGAGGCCGAACCAGGCCGACCAGACGGATATCGACGTACGGACATTTTGATGCGTAGCAGTGGCAACGGTGGCAACGGCAGGAACAGCGGCGGCCAGGGCCGGGGCGGGCAGGGCGGCCGCGGCGGCCAGCAGGGCGGGGGCCGGGGCGGATCGTCGTCCTACGGCGGCGGCAGCGGTGGCGGCCAGGGCCGCGGCGGGCAGTCCGCGCGCGGCGGTTCGGGCTCGGGCTCGGGCTCGTACGGTGGCGGCGGCGCCCGCGGTGGTTCGGGCTCCGGCTCGTACGGCGCGGGTTCGCGCGGCGGCAGTGGCGGCGGGCGGGGCGAGGAGCGGCGTTACCCGGACCGCCCGCTGCGCCCGGAGGAGCGCCGGTACGACCGGCCCGAGTACGGCGGCGGGCCGAACGCGACGCCCGGGCGCGGCGCGTACGACTCCCGCAAGCCCGGGGCGGCGCCCCGGCCGCGCCGGGAGGGGCAGGGCGCGCCCGGCGACCCGCGGCGCCAGCCGCAGCGCTCCCGGGAGCTCCAGGGCCGGATCGAGGACCGGGTGCTGGCCCGGCACGAGGGCCCCGGCAAGGAGGTCGGCGAGGAGGGCGAGCGCCTGCAGAAGGTGCTGGCGCGGGCCGGCATGGGCAGCCGCCGGGCCTGCGAGGAACTGATCTCGCAGGGCCGGGTCGAGGTCAACGGCGAGCCGGTGCTGGAGCAGGGCCGCCGGGTCGACCCGGTGAAGGACGAGATCAAGGTGGACGGCCTGACCGTCGCCACCCAGTCCTACCTGTTCTTCGCGCTCAACAAGCCGGCCGGCGTGGTCTCCACCATGGAGGACCCCGAGGGCCGGCAGTGCCTGGGCGACTACGTGACCAACCGGGAGACCCGGCTGTTCCACGTCGGCCGCCTGGACACCGAGACCGAGGGCATCATCCTGCTCACCAACCACGGCGAGCTGGCCCACCGCCTCACCCACCCCCGGTACGGCGTCACCAAGACCTACCTGGCGGCGATCCAGGGCCCGCTGCCGCGCGACCTGGGCAAGACGCTCGCCAAGGGCGTCGAGCTGGAGGACGGCTGGGCCCGCGCCGACAGCTTCAAGGTGGTCTCCAACCTCGGCAAGAACTACCTGGTCGAGGTGACCCTGCACGAGGGCCGCAAGCACATCGTGCGCCGGCTGATGGCCGAGGTCGGCTTCCCGGTCGAGAAGCTGGTGCGCACCGCGTTCGGCCCGATCTCGCTGGGCGACCAGAAGTCCGGCTGGCTGCGCCGCCTGACCAACCCCGAGGTCGGCACCCTGATGCGCGAGGTCGGCCTGTAGCCGCGACCGCCACCGGAGCCCGTCCGCCGTGCCACGGCGGACGGGCTCCGGCGCGTGCGCGGACCGGCTTTGCCGGGTCTTGACATGTGAGGCGCACCGCACGGCCTTGCCATCGTTCCGCCCGGTGGCAGAAGATTGCCACCGAAGTTCGCCCCGGCGCGTGGCGGAAGTGCGCCACCGCGTCAGGCCACCAGGGCGGCGGGGGAAGGAAGCACCACCATGCTGGACGCATTCACCGTGCTGGGCCTCGGCCTGACCGACGGCCAGGTGTACGCCGCGCTGGTCGTCGCGCCGCAGTCCACCGCCCAGGAGCTGGCGGAGCACTGCGGCCTGACCCTGGAGCAGTGCCGGGCGGCCCTGGACCGGCTCGCCGAGCAGGGCATGGCCACCCGCGCCCCGGTCGACCGGGAGCGCTACCTGTCGGTCGCCCCCGACGTCGCCATCGGCACCCTGATCGGCCACCGCGAGGCCGAGCTGCGCTCCGCCCGGGCCGAGATGCACCGGCTGATGGACGCCTTCCGGGAGGCCTCCCGGTACACCGACCCGGCGCACTCGGTGGAGGTGCTCACCGGCGGCGAGGCGATCGCCCAGCGGCTGGAGCACCTGATCGAGTCCAGCCAGTACCAGATCCGCGGCTTCGACTGCCCGCCGTACGTGCAGGACCCGACGGTCGAGCAGCCCCGGCAGCGGGCCAAGCTCAAGTCCGGGGTGCGGATTCGCACCGTCTTCGACAAGGAGGCGATCGCCTGGCCCGGGCGCCTGGAGCAGGAGATCCTCACCGGCGTCGAGGACGGCGAGGAGGCGAGGGTCCGGCCGGTGCTGCCGATGAAGATGATGATGGCCGACGACAAGATGGCGATCATCCCGATCAGCGTCGGCGACAGCGTGCTGGACGCCGCGTACGTGATCCACCCCTCCGCGCTGCTCCAGGCCCTGGACGCGCTGTTCGAGGCCGAGTGGGAGCGCGCGGTGCCGCTGCAGACCGTGCTCGGCGACGGCGAGGGCCCCGGGCCGGAGGCCGACCACCTCAAGCTGCTGGGCCTGCTCGCGGCCGGCCTCACCGACGAGTCGATCGCCCGCTCGCTGGGCTGGAGCGCCCGCACCACCCAGCGCCGCCTCCAGGGCCTGATGCGGGAGCTGGGCGCCACCACCCGCTTCCAGGCGGGCATGGCGGCCCGGGAGCGCGGCTGGCTCTGAGCGCCCGGCCCGCCCGGGGCCGGTGACGGGCCGTCAACGCCCGCCGACGGCCCCGTGCGGGCCCGGGCCGCGCCCCGGGCCCGCGGGGTCAGCTCCAGGGCCGCAGCGCCGCCCAGCGCCCGTCCGGGCCGCGCTCCAGCTTCTCCAGGCCCAGCACCGCCGTCCGGTTCAGCCGCCCGTACACGTGCGGGAACAGCACCCCCTCGGCGGTGCCCGGCGGCGGCCCGCCGGTGGCCGCCTCCCACTTCACCATCGGCTCGACCAGCGCCTCCTCGATCAGCAGCGCCATCAGCGGCTCCGGGGCGTCCCGGAAGAACGCGTTGGCCACCGCCAGCACCGTGGGTTCGTCCGGCGAGCAGTGCAGGAAGCCCTCGGTCAGCAGCGACGCGGCGGTGTACGGCCGGCCCGGGTCGCGCAGCCAGTCGTCCAGCGGGGCGAGGTGGTAGATCATGCCTCTGTTGTACCCCTCCCGGGCCGGGCCGCCGGGCCAGGGGCGCGGCTCACAGCCCCGCCACCTTCGCCGTCGCCGCGATCTCGTACACCAGCGTCACCGTGCGCCGGCCGCCCGGCGGCAGCGGCACCTCCCAGCGGACGATGCCCTCGGCGTCCAACTCGTCCGGCGGCGGCGAGCAGTGCTCCTTGCGCAGCCGCACCTGCACCGCCGACACCTCCGAGACCGGGATGCGCTCGCGCAGCACCACCACCCGCTCGCCGTGCTCGTCCGGGCCGGAGAAGCGCGACAGGTGCAGCCGCACCGTGCGGGTCACCAGGGTGCGCTGGCCGCCCAGGCCCGCGCCCTCCCGGCGCTCGTCCGCCTCCCGGACCACCCGCAGGCCGTCCGAGGAGCCGAACGCCAGCCGCACCGGCGCGCCCGGCGCGGTGAACTCCAGCGCGCCCCGGCCGGTGTGGCCCGAACCGCGCACCAGGTCCACCGGGCCGGCCAGCAGCGCGTGCCCCGCCGCGTTGCGGAACGACACCACCTCCGTCACCGCGTCCGACAGCTCCGGCGCCGCCGCGTACTCGCTGCGCGCCGCCGCCTCGAACACGCTCACCGGCACCCGGTGCGCCCGCCCGTCCGCGGGCACCGACACCGGGCCGTCCACCCGCAGCACCCGCACCTCGCCGCCGTCGTCCACCCCCGGCAGGCCCGGCTCCAGCGGGCCGGCGTCCGGGACGGCCTGCTCGCGCAGCTCCACCTCGACGGTCTTCTTCTCCTGCGCCGAGCGCTCCCGCAGCACCAGCCGGTCCTCGGCCAGCGCCGGCGGCTCGCCCGCCGACGCCGACCGCGCCGTCGACAGCGTCAGCCGCACGTCCGACCAGTCCTCGCCGGTGCGCTGCCACACCACCGCGTCGCTCTCCAGCCGCAGCCGGCCGTCCACCAGCTCGGCCCGGTACGCCGGACGCCACAGCGCGCACGCCACCAGGTGCCCCACCCGGGCCAGGAACCGGCCCGGCGCCGCGCACTCCACCGACAGCTCCACGAACGCCAGCAGCTCGGCCGGCTCCCGCTCGGCGAGGTCCAGCGCCTCCTCGGCCCGGGCCAGCTCGGTCGCCAGCTCCACCGAGCGCAGCCGCGAGGCCCGCAGCCGCTCGCCGTACGACTCCCGCTCCGCGTCCACCCGGTCCAGCTCGCGCGACCAGCGGGCCTGCTCCAGCTCGCCGCTGCCCGCGCCCTCGCCGATCTCCCGCAGCAGGTCCGCCGCCAGCTGGCCGAGCAGCGCCAGCCTGGCCTGCCACCGCTCCTGGCGGCGCGACTCGGCCAGGTGCTCGCGCTCCAGGTCGTGCACCCGGCGGCGCAGCGCCGAGTCCTCCGGCCCCGGCGGCAGCGGCACCGGCGGCTGCCAGGACCGCACCAGCCGCACGTCCAGCACCTTCGCCCCGCCGCCGGGCGCGCCGTCCGCGTCCAGCAGCGCCGCGTGCAGCGAGCGGTCCACCGCCAGCGCCGTCACCGGGCCCAGCCGCAGCCGGTGCACGCCCGGCGACAGTTCCAGTTCCGCCGTCCGCTCCAGCTGCGCCCGGTCCTCCAGACAGGTCACGGCCGTCACCGGAAGGGCGATCGTCTCCTCGGCCACGTTCCACTCCTCCGGCACGTTCAACTCCTCCGGTTCCCGCCGACCACGGCCTTGCCGGCCGGGATGCGGACCACATAACCGCCCGTCAGCTCCACCGAACCGCCGGGCGGCACCACCACCCGGCGGACCCGCGCCGAGGCGGGCACCTCGGCGGACGGCTCGGCCGGCGGCGACCAGCCCGGCCGCTCCTCGATCCGCACCTCCGGGTCGCCCGAGACCGGGACCCGCTCGCGGACCTCCACCGACGCCTCGTGCGGCAGCCGGTTCACCAGCTCGATCCGCACCCCGTGGTCCAGCACCGTCGTCGAGTTCAGCACCCCCGACGTCGACTCCCGCACCTCGGCGTGCCGGGCCACCCGCAGCTCCTCCGCCCGGCCCAGGCCCACCTCCCGCACCCCGCCCGGTGCCAGCGTCGGCAGCGCCGCCGTCAGCAGGAAGTCGCCGTCCACCGACACCTCCACCGGGCCGGCCAGCAGCGCGTGCGCCGTCGCGTTCGACAGTTCCAGCACCGCGTACACCGCCTCCTCCACCGAGGGCACCGTCACGTAGCTGGTGCGCACTCCCACCGGCAGCTCCGCCACCGCCACCGTGTGCCACACCCCGTCCGAGGGGACGTGCGCCGGGGCCTGCGCGTCGAAACGGTGGTCGAAGGCGCCCGCCGACTCGCGCGGCGGCGCCCCGAAGCGCGGCAGCGGCAGCCGTCCCACCGCCTCCGCCTCGTGCAGCGCGCCCCCGCCCGCCCCGGGCCGCGCGGGCTCCGGGAACAGCCGGCCCCGGCGGTACGACTCCTCCTCCGGGCCCGCCAGCACCATCGCCGGGTAGTCCAGCTGGTCGGCGGACGGGCGCGGGTCGGGTGCGGCGGCCGGCGCGAAGTCCGCGAACGGCTCGGGGGCCGCCCCGCCGTAGCCCTGTGGCGCCCCGCCGAACGCCTGCGCAGCCCCGCCGTACCCCTGGCCGGGCGGCACCGCGCCCGCCGGGGCCGGGGGCGGCGGGGGAGCGGACGCGGCCACCGGCGCCACCGGCACCGGCGGAGGCGTCGGGACGAACCCCGGCGCCCCCGGGGCGCCCGCCGGACCCCAGGCCCGGGCCGACGCCCGCCGGGCCGACGGCCGGGGCGCGGGCTTCGGCGCGGGCACCGGGCCGCCGCCCGCCACCGCCACCGCCACCGCCACCGGCGCCGACGCCGCGTACGGCTCCGGCTTCGCGCGCTGCGCGTCCTGCCAGCCCGCGAACAGGTCGTCCAGGCCGGCCGGCTGGGCCCGCCACCCCGAAGGCGCGGGCGCCGCCTGCCGGCGGCCGATCCGCAGCGAGGCCAGCTCCGGCAGCGCGCCCGAGCGCACCAGGCTCGCCGTCGACAGCGCCAGCCGCACCCCCGACCAGTCCTCGCCGGTGCGCTGCGCCACCGACGCCCGCAGCACCAGCCGCGCGGTGCGCTCGCCCCGGCGGTGCGCCAGCCGGTACGTCGGCACCCACACCGCGCCCGGCACCGCGTACTCCACCTCCAGCTCCACCGGGCCCGCGCCGCGCACCGTCAGCTCGGCGCACGCCCCCGCCTCCACCCCGCCCGGCCGCTCGGCGCTCGAACGGGCGTCCGCGCGCTCCTCGGCCACCAGCAGGGCGTGCTCGGCCAGCCGGACCTCCTGGGCCAGCTCCACCGCCCGCTCCTGCAGCACCTCCAGCCGGGTGTCCACGAACTCCGCCAGCGCCAGCACCGCGTCCGCCGGAGCCCGCCGGTGCCCCTCGTCCCGGCGCCGCTGCGGCGGCACCGCGCGCAGCGCCGCGACCTCGGCGATCCGCTCCTCCAACCGCGCGCGGCGCTCCTCCAGCAGCTCGACCCGGGCCCGCAGCTCCTTCAACTCCTGCTCCCAGGCGGGCCGTTCGCCGTCGGAGCGGACCCGGGCCGGGTACTCCAGCCGGGCCTCGGCGACCCGCCCGTCACCCGACAGCACCCGCACCCGCAGCGACCCCGCCGCGGCCAGCCGGGGCAGCCCCGCCACCCGCACCCGGCCGTCCGTCGGCACCACCCCCGACGCCCGGCGCCGGCACACCGCGCCCACCGCGTGCACCACCACCGACTCCAACCCGGACTCCCACACCGACCGTTTCCCCGCCACCTGGCCCCCTTCGCCCGTCGGCCCGCACCCCGGACCCGGGCGCCCAGTCTGCACCCAACCCCCGCCACCACACCCGGATTTCCCCTGCGCGTCGGCCCACGGGCCCCGCCGGGGCGGTATGCGCGGCCACCGGCGCGTACGAGAGGATGGGCCCGACACACCGTGATCGCACCCGGGAGACGAGAAGCCGCCATGCGCACAGCCGCCGTCATCGGCACCGGACTGATCGGCACCTCCGCCGCGCTCGCCCTCACCCGCCGGGGGATCAGCGTCCACCTGGAGGACGCCGACCAGGACGCCGCCCGCACGGCCGCCTCACTCGGCGCGGGCACCACCGAACTCCCCGACGGGCCCGTCGACCTGGCCGTCATCGCCGTCCCGCCCGCCCTGGTCGGCAAGGTCCTCGCGGACTGCCAGCGGCGCGGCCTGGCCCGCTGCTACACCGACGTCGCCAGCGTCAAGGCCGGGCCGCGCGGCGAGATCGCCGCGCTCGGACTCGACACCGTCCACTACATCGGCTCGCACCCGATGGCCGGCCGCGAACGCTCCGGGCCGCTCGCCGCCACCGCCGACCTGTTCGAGGGCCGCCCCTGGGTGCTCACGCCCACCGCCGACACCGACACCGAGACGCTCAACGCCGCGCTCGAACTCGTCGCCCTCTGCGGAGCCATGCCGATCGTCATGGACGCCGCCGACCACGACCGGGCCGTCGCCCTCGTCTCGCACGCCCCGCAACTGCTCTCCTCGCTGGTCGCCGCCCGGCTCGAACACGCCGACGAGACCGCCGTCCGGCTCTCCGGCCAGGGCGTGCGCGACGTCACCCGGATCGCCGCCTCCAACCCCGCGATGTGGATCGACATCCTCTCCGCCAACGCGGGCGTGGTCGCCGACGTCCTCGACGACCTCGCGGCCGACCTCGCGGACACCGTCACCGCGCTGCGGGCCCTCCAGGCCGCCGACGAGGGCGAGCGGCGCACGGGCGCGGCCGGCATCGAGGCCGTCATGCGCCGAGGCAACACCGGCCAGGCCCGCATCCCGGGCAAGCACGGGGCGCCGCCCACCCGCTACGAGACGGTCACCGTCGTCCTCGGCGACCAGCCCGGCGAACTCGGCCGCCTCTTCGGCGAGGTCGGCGCGCTGGGGGTGAACATCGAGGACGTGACGATCGAGCACTCGACGGGCCAGCAGGTCGGCCACGTGCAGTTGGCCGTCGCGCCGGCGATGGTGCGGGTGCTGGCGGCGGGGTTGCGCGAGCGGGGGTGGGGGGTAGCGGGCGGGGCTGCGGGGTGGGGGAGAGGGAGCCGCTGCGCGGGGCTCTGGGGGGTGGGGAGAGAAGAGGGCCAGCAGGTCGGCCGCGTGCAGTTGGCTGTCGCGCCGGCGATGGTGCGGGTGCTGGCGGCGGGGTTGCGCGAGCGGGGGTGGGGGTGCGGGACTGGGGGGTCCGCTGCGCGGGGCTTTGCGGGGTGGGGCGGTGGGCTGGTCGGCCTGTGGGGGAGGGGGACTGGTGGGGGGTTTCGCTGGGCGGGTCGGGGGTGGGCGGGTGTCCATTAACCTTGAGGGTGAGTTCTGGTGTCGTGAGAGAGAGGTTCGCCCCGTGGACAGTGTCGACCGAGCGTCGAGCGGCCCGGTCGTCGTCGCCATCGACGGACCTTCGGGGTCCGGGAAGTCGACCGTGTCGCGGGCGGTGGCCGCGCGGCTGGGGCTGAGCTTCCTGGACACCGGCGCGATGTACCGGGCGATGACCTGGTGGATGCTCGCCAACGAGGTGGACGTCGAGGACGCGGAGGCGGTGGCGATCGCCTGCGGGAAGCCGGTGATCGTGTCCGGGACGGACGCGGCCGGGCCGACCATAACCGTGGACGGGCAGGACGTGTCCGGGCCGATCCGCGGCCCCGAGGTGACCGCCAAGGTGAGCGCCGTGGCGGCCGTCCCGGCGGTCCGGGCCCGGCTGGTGGAGCTGCAGCGCGGCTGCGCCTCGCACGCCGAGCGCGGGATCGTCGCCGAGGGCCGGGACATGGGCTCGGTGGTGTTCCCGGGCGCCACCGTGAAGGTGTTCCTGACCGCGTCCGAGCGGGCCCGGTCCGAGCGCCGGGCCGCGGAGCTGCGGGCGAAGGGCGTGGACGAGGCGACCATCACCGCGATGGCCGCCGACCTGGCCCGCCGGGACGCCGCGGACTCCTCGCGGGAGACCGCCCCGCTGACCCAGGCCGCCGACGCGGTGCTGGTGGACACCAGCGAACTCACCCTCGACCAGGTGATCGACACGATCGCCGACCTGGTCGAGCAGAAGGCCGGCCTGACCGCTGCCTAGCGGCACCGGGACCGGCACAGCACCATCCCGACCGCGCGAGATCCGCGCGGTCCGCGCTGCCCACGGGGCAGGTACGCACGGCACGCCCCTGGGAAGGGCCGGGCCGGGAAACGGAAAACGGAACATGAGCAACGACACCACCGCCCAGCACGGCGGCCTCGGTGACGCCGAGTACGCCGAGTTCATGGCGCTGGCCGCCGAGGAGGGCTTCGACGGCGAGGAGGTCGAGGCCGACCTGGACGGCAGCGGCCCGCTGCCGGTGCTGGCCATCGTCGGCCGGCCGAACGTCGGCAAGTCCACCCTGGTCAACCGCATCATCGGCCGCCGCGAGGCGGTCGTCGAGGACCGCCCCGGCGTCACCCGCGACCGGGTCAGCTACGAGGCCATGTGGGCCGGGCGCCGGTTCAAGGTCCTGGACACCGGCGGCTGGGAGATCGACGTCCTCGGCCTGGACGCGATGGTCGCCGCGCAGGCCGAGCTGGGCATCGAGCAGGCCGACGCGGTGCTGTTCGTGGTGGACGCCAAGGTCGGCGCCACCGACACCGACGACGCCCTGGTCCGGCTGATCCGCCGCTCCGGCAAGCCCGTGGTGCTGTGCGCCAACAAGGTCGACGGCCCGTCCACCGAGGCCGAGGCCGCCTACCTGTGGTCGCTCGGCCTGGGCGAGCCCTACCCCGTCTCCGCGCTGCACGGCCGCGGCTCCGGCGACCTGCTGGACGCCGTCCTGGCCGTCCTCCCGGAGGCCCCGCCGCAGCTGTTCGGCGACGGGTACGCGCCCGGCGGCCCGCGCCGGGTCGCGCTGATCGGCCGGCCGAACGTCGGCAAGTCCAGCCTGCTCAACAAGGTGGCGGGCGAGGACCGGGTGGTCGTCAACGAACTGGCCGGCACCACCCGCGACCCGGTCGACGAGCTGATCGAACTCGGCGGCAAGACCTGGAAGTTCATCGACACCGCCGGTATCCGCCGCCGGGTCCACCAGACCGCCGGCGCCGACTTCTACGCCTCGCTGCGCACCTCCGCCGCGCTGGACAAGGCCGAGGTCGCGGTCGTCCTGGTCGACGCCAGCGAGACGCTCGCCGAGCAGGACACCCGGATCATCTCGATGGCCGTCGAGGCCGGGCGCGCCGTGGTCATCGCCTACAACAAGTGGGACCAGCTGGACGAGGAGCGCCGCTTCTACCTGGAGCGCGAGATCGAGCGCGACCTGGTGCAGGTGCAGTGGGCGCCCCGGGTGAACGTCTCGGCCAAGACCGGCCGCCACATGGAGAAGCTCGTCCCGGCGATCGAGACCGCGCTGGCCGGCTGGGAGACCCGCATCCCGACCGCCCGGCTGAACGCCTTCCTCGGAGAGCTGGTCGCCGCGCACCCGCACCCGATCCGCGGCGGCAAGCAGCCGCGCATCCTGTTCGGCACCCAGGCGGGCACCCGCCCGCCGCGGTTCGTGCTGTTCGCGTCCGGCTTCCTGGAGGCCGGCTACCGCCGGTTCGTCGAGCGCCGGCTGCGCGAGGAGTTCGGCTTCGAGGGCACCCCGATCTCGATCTCGGTCCGGGTCCGGGAGAAGCGCAAGAAGAAGTAGTCGCAAGAAGACGTAGGGGTGGGAGAAGGGGAGAGGGCCGCGGACGGGTGTCCGCGGCCCTCTCCCCTTCTCGTGGTGCTCTCCGGCGCGGTGCCGGGTCAGGCGTCCCGGCCCGGGGCAGGGACAGCACCGAGCGGTGCCGCCCGCCCGGGGTGCCGCCGCCGGGGGCGGGGGAGCCGCCCGGGGCGCCCAGGTAGCCGGAGGCCACCCAGCCCTGGCCGTTGGCCTGCGCGGTGGAGGTCTGCGCGGGCATGAACTGCGGGGCGCCCGGGGCCTGCCCGGCGTACGTGTCGAACGACTGGTGCTGCTGCGCGTACGCCAGGGCGCCCGGCCGGTCGGGGGCCTCGCGCGGGTGCGCGGCGGACGGGGACGCCGACTGGGGCTGCGGTTCGCGGACCGCGAAGCCGGTGAACCGCATCCCCTCCTCGCCGGAGCGGTCGCCGGGCAGCGCCCGGAACATCCGCCGGTACTCGGAGTACAGCGTGTCGTAGATCGGGGTGGCCGACACCGGGTGCTCGGCGTCGTACGACGGGCGCATGTTCGGGATCGCCCGGCCGGCGCCGCCGGGGCCGGACTGGGCGGAGGGACGGCCGGGGACGCGAGGTCGTAGCTGTACACGTAGGAGCCAACGAGCGAGACCGGCTTGGGATGCGGGGGCGCCGCCCCCAGTCCGCGCCCGGTCGGGGTGCCCGTGCCCTGGTCAACGGCGCTCCGGGCGGCCGGGACCGCCGGGGCGTCGGGGCCGTCCGGGGTGGTGGCCGGGTCGTTCACGGGGTCGGTCATCGGCGCGCCCCCGCTCTCAGGTGCCGGCCAGCGGGAGCATGCCGGCGGCGAGCAGGCCGCGGGCGGCGGCCCGGTCCATGGCGATCCGCAGCAGGTCCTCGCGGGGCTGGCGGCCGATGGTGCCGGCCGGCACCGCGTACATGATCACCTCGGACTTGCGGGCCGCCGCGGCCCGCCACCCCGGGGTGACCTGGAGCGGCTGGTGGGCCTGCCACCAGGCGGCCGAGCCGCCGTTCGCCGAGGGCTGGAGGATCGCGTGCAGCTGCCCCATCGCCATCAGCACCGACCAGCCGGCCCGCGGCCGGGCCGGCGCCTGGTTGACGTCCTGGACGATCTGGAAGCCGTGCTCGGTCAGCAGCGAGAGGAACTCGTCCTCGCCGTGCACGCTGCCCGGGCGGCCCACCGGCCCGGTCGGCTCGACCACCAGCGCGGCGTGCTGGGTGTCGCCGCACAGCACGATGCCGCAGGTCACGCCGAGCACCGCGGGCTGCGGCTGGCCGGGCGGCGCGGTCGGCGGGGCGGTGATCGGCTCCGGGATGTCCACCCGGAGCGCGGGCTGCGGCCCGGCGGGCCCGGCGGGCGGGGCCACCGGGTCGACGGCGGCGGCGCCGCCCTGGCCGATCGACTCGACCGCGCCGCGCAGCTGCTGCTCGTCCACCGGCACCACCTGGGACGGGACGCAGCGGGCGTGCGCGAAGGCCAGCACCGCAGTCTCCTCGCCGACGAACAGGACGGTGCTGGTGGGCTCGTGCAGCGAGTCGCCCGGTTGTCGGCAGGAGGTGCAGTCGTACGCGTCGGGGGCGTGGGCACCCGCGAGCAGGCTCTCGGCCTCGTCGTCGCCGATCTCGGCGCGTACGTCCTCGCTCACCTCAAGCATGCGCGGCACTAGCAGACTCCTCGTTCGCCCTGACGTTCCAGGTGCTCGTTCGGGTGCCCCGGGCGGGACCTCCCGGGCGCGCGGCGCGGGGAGCGCCGATCGCCATTACCAACGGGAGGTTGTGGCTGGGGTCACGGGCGGGCGGCCGGGCGACGGAATTTGCGCGGCTTCTGATCGCTCCGTGTGTGCGGAGGACCACCTTCCGTCGACACTGTGCTCGACCTCACACGGGTTCCGGTGTGACCGGGGTCATATCCCCATACGGCCTGATCTTGGAAAAAGCGGATGAAAAGGACATTTACTTGCGATGGGCATGATCGATACCGCCGGTAACACTGCTTTGACCTGGGGCGACCCGAAACTGTTTGGCGCCTCGGAGTCCGAATCGTAGGTTTTTGCCCGGTGCAACGAGCACCTCCCGGGTTCACCCCCGACGCACGGCCCGCTTCCGGCTCACCCCTGGAACCCGGGCCCTGCGCCCACCGGCGCGACGGCAGCCAGCCGCCGCCGGGGATGCGGACAGGTGGCCGGGGCGGCAACGGCACGTCCGACACGTGACCGGTCGCCCAACGGACTTGGCGAGCGAGCACGGCCCCGCCGGGGCCTGGTTCCGCCTGCCCTATCCCGGGGATGTTGAGAGGAATCTCATGACCTTCCGTAACGAGACCGCCGCTGCCACCACCGCCCCGAAGCGCAACCGCGTCCGCGCGGCGGTCGTCGGCGGCGCCCTGCTCGCCGCCCCGGTGGCCGGCCTCGTCACGGCCAACACGGCCTCCGCCGCGGACGTCTCCACCTGGGACAAGGTCGCGCAGTGCGAGTCGACCGGCAACTGGTCGATCAACACCGGCAACGGCTTCTACGGCGGCCTGCAGTTCACCTCCTCCACCTGGGCCGCCTTCGGCGGCACCGCCTACGCCCCGCAGGCCAACCAGGCCACCAAGGCGCAGCAGATCGCCGTCGCCGAGAAGGTCCTGGCCTCGCAGGGCCCGGGCGCCTGGCCCGTCTGCTCCGTGAAGGCCGGTCTGACCAAGGGCGGCGCGCCGGCCCAGGTCGACACCTCGTCCGGCAGCTCCTCCTCCTCGTCCGCTTCGTCCTCGAAGTCGACCTCCTCGAAGTCGACCTCGTCCTCCGCGAAGTCGAACAGCGCCGCCTCGGACGACTCCGCCAAGGCCTCCCGCTCCGAGTCCCGCGCCCAGGCCCCCAAGGCCGCCGCGCAGGAGACCCCGAAGCAGACCTGGAAGAACAAGTCCGCCGCGGCGACCACCGACACCAACACCGCCAAGTCCGGCAACAGCTACACCGTGCAGTCCGGCGACACCCTGTCCAAGATCGCGGACAGCCTGGGCGTCGACTGGCACACCCTGTACACCAGCAACTCCGGTGTCGTGGGCGGCAACCCGGACCTGATCTACCCGGGCCAGGTCCTGTCCGTCTGACCCACCCCCACGGAAGCACCGCTTCCCCCGGAGCCGCCCGTCGGCCCCACCCCGTCGGCGTGAAGCCGCCACCCCGCACCCCGGGGGTGGCGGCTTCCGCCGTTCCCGGGACGCGCGGCAGGGGCAGGGGGCGCGGCAGGGGTAGGGGGCGGGCCACCCGCTCGGCGGTGTCCGGAGGGTGGTGCGGCGGGCGCGGTGCGTAGCGTCGGGGGATGCGGATACCTCTGCGGATACCCCCCTCGTCCGGCCGGGCCTCGTCCGGCCGGGCCTCGTGCTGGCGGGCGCTGATCGCGCTCGGCCTGCTGCTCCCCGCCGCCGCCGTCACCACGGCCGGTACGCCCGCCGCCGCCCGCCAGGCGGTGTCCGACGCGGTGTGGGACCGGCTCGCCGACTGCGAGAGCGACGGCGACTGGCAGGCCGACACCGGCAACGGCTACTACGGCGGCCTCCAGATCTGGCCGCCCACCTGGCGGGAGGCGGGCGGCCTGCGCTACGCCGACCGCCCGACCGCGCGAGCCGGCGCGAGCAGATCACGGTGGGCGAGGAGATCCTGCGCCGCCAGGGCTGGAACGCCTGGGGCTGGTGCGCGCGGAAGATCGGGGTGCTGGAGGAGTAGGCGGGCGGGGGCGGGTCGCCGGGGCCGGACTACCAGACGCGGCCCTCGGGAAGGCGGACAGCTCCGGGGCGGACAGGTGGGGGAGCCGGAAGAGCGTCGTCGCCGGGTCGGCCGCGGGATCGGCGGACGGGACGTCGGCGGGCTCGTCCGAGCGGAGGACGAAGCGCAGCAGCTCCCAGCCGGACGGGTCGAGGGCCAGCACGGCGGTGTGCACGCCGGGGTCGCGGGCCAGTTCGCGCAGCTGCTCCACCTCCTGCCCGACGTGCGCGGCGAGCGCCAGCGGGTCCGGGCCGGCCGGGACGGTGGTCAGCCGGCGGGTGGCGGTGCCGGGCTCGGGGGCGGCGGTGCGGGCCGGGCCGGCGAAGTGCGCGAGGACGGTCCAGTGGCGGACGGTCGGGCGCCCGAAGTCCCGGACGATGTTCTCGAAGCCCCCGCCGCCGACCAGGAACCGGGCCGCCTCCCCGTCCGAGCGCCACACGTACAGCGGCGCGTACTGGTTGACCGGCGAGCCGTCCGTCCCGCGCTCGCGGATCAGCCACGCCTTGAAGCCGAGCCCCGGCCGGTCGTCCAGCAGCGGGGCGCCGGCCTTGATCCGGCGGCGGATGATGTCGAGGTCGTAGTCGGCGGGCAGGGTGATCTCGTACTGCTTGGCGAGCACGGCGGTGTTCCTGTCGTCGGTCGAGCGGTGGTTCGGTGGCGCGGGGTGGTGCGAAGTGGTGCGGTGGCGCGGTGGTGCGAGCTGTCGGGTGTCCAATATGTCGCGGTTGCGGGGTGGGGCCGAGGGAACGCGCCCGGGGCCGGGGGTGAGCGTGGGCGGCGGTCTGTTGACGGCGCGCTGCGCGGCGGCCCGGTTCAGGCGGCGGCGCTCCGCTCCCGGGCGGTCCGGACGGCCGGGCCGACGGAGGCGGGCAGCGCGGCGGACGGGTAGCGGTGCAGCAGGGCGGCCACGACGGCGTCCGCGGCGACGGGCTTGCCGAGTTCGGTGGCGAACGCGCGCAGGTAGTCGCCGGTCCAGCCGATCGGATCGGCGGGGGGAGCGGCGGGAGCGGCGGGAGCGGCGGGGTCGGGGGCGGGCAGGTGGCGGTGGCCCGGGACGGTGCGCAGCGGTTCCAGCGCCGCCATCTCGTCGAGCAGGTCGATCCACGCCTCGCGCTGCGCGGCGTCCGGGGTGTCGGCCAGCCACGGGTGCACGTTCAGCCAGAGCAGCGGGCCGCCGAGCAGCGTCCGGCTCCGGTGCTCCCACAGGTAGTGGTGCTCGGGCAGCCCCAGGGACGCCCCGCGCAGCTCCAGCCGGTGGTCCTCCAGCTCGACGGCGTCGCCCTCCAGCGGCTCCAACGCGACGAGACGGGACGGGAGTTCGTCCCCAGCCCGGCCCACGCGGCCCGCACCGCGGGGTAGTCGCGCTCGATCCGGGCGCGGACCGGGTCGGAGGCGAGCATCCGCGCCTCGGGGAAGGCGTCGCGCAGCACCTCCGCGGCCAGCCAGCAGTCCGGCGCGTGGTGCGGCACCAGGACGGCGCTCAGCCGCCGCCCCGAGTCCTCGACCTCCCGGGCCAGCCGCCGCCCGTCCGAGAGCCGCAGCCCCGTACCGACCAGCACCGCCCGGTGCTGCCGAGCACCAGCACTGCGGTCTTGTGCAGCGCGGCCTCGGGAAGGTCCACCACGCGGAACTCCAGCGGATGCATCGCGCCACCTCCTCCGGCGGGGGGAAGCCCCCACACCAGGGTCCGACGGGACGGCGGCGGGCGCATGTGGGGAGGGGAACGGAGGGTGCCTGCGGCGGGCCGGGGGAGGGAAGGGACGGGGGCCGATGGGGGACGGTGGCGGGCGCGTGCGGGGAAGGGGCCGGGGTGCCTGCGGCGGGTCGTGGCGGCGGGGCGGGGTGCCTGCGGCGGGCTGGGGGGCGTGCGGCGGCTGGGCGTTCGGGGGCGGGGGTGTCGGGGGTGGGTGGGAGCATGGGGGATGCGTGGTGGTGGGGTGTTCGCCGGGGAGTTGTTCGGGCGCGGGCGGGAGGAGCCGGCGGACGGGGTGGTGCTGGTGCCGGGGTGGTTGGGGGCGGGGGAGCAGCGGGAGCTGGTGGCGGCGTGCCGGGAGTGGGCGCGGCCGCCGGCGGGGATGCGGTCGGTGGTGCTGCCCGGGGGCGGGGCGATGTCGGTGCGGACGGTGTCGCTGGGGTGGCACTGGTACCCGTACGGCTACGCGCGGACGCTGGTGGACGGGGACGGGAGGCCGGTGAAGCCGTTCCCGGAGGTGCTGGGCGGGCTGGCCCGGCGGGCGGTGGCGGAGGCGTACGGGGAGCGGGCCGGGGAAGTGGCGGGGGCGGTGGGCTTCGCGCCGGACATCGCGGTGGTGAACCACTACCCGCACGGGGCGCGGATGGGGCTGCACCAGGACCGGGAGGAGCGGGTGAACGCGCCGGTGGTGTCGCTGTCGCTGGGGGACGAGTGCGTGTTCCGGCTGGGGAACACCGAGACCAGGACCAGGCCGTGGACGGACCTGCGGCTGTGCGGCGGCGACCTGCTGGTGTTCGGCGGGGAGAGCCGTTTCGCGTACCACGGGGTGGTGCGGACGCTGCCGGGCACGGCCGACCCGGAGCTGGGCCTGACCGGGCGGCTGAACATCACGGTGCGGCAGTCCGGCCTGGTGTGACGGGGGAGGTGACCGCGCCGGGAGGCGGGAATTCCCGGTGGGCGCGGAGACTTGTGCTGGACGGACGAGGCGTTCGGCGGCACACCCCTGCCCGCCGGGCGTCCGGAGAGGGAGCGATACATGGGTAACCCCGTCGACCAGCTCGTCGACCTGCTGGACCTGGAGCGGATCGAGCTGAACATCTTCCGCGGCCGCAGCCCGGAGGAGTCGCTGCAACGGACCTTCGGCGGGCAGGTGGCCGGGCAGGCGCTGGTCGCGGCGGGCCGGACGGTGGACGAGGACCGGCCGGTGCACTCGCTGCACGCGTACTTCCTGCGCCCCGGCATCCCCGGCGTGCCGATCGTCTACCAGGTCGACCGGATCAGGGACGGGCGCTCGTTCACCACCCGGCGGGTGCTCGGCATCCAGGGCGGGCGGTCGATCTTCGCGCTCACCGCGGACTTCCACAAGCCCGAGCCCGGCGGCATCGAGCACCAGTTCCCGATGCCGGCCGCCCCCGCGCCGGAGACGCTGCCGAGCGCGCTGGACGAGGTCGGCGCCCGGCTCGGCGAGCTGCCGCCGTTCATCAGCCGCCGCCAGCCCTTCGACATCCGGTACGTGGACCGGCTGAAGTGGACGCGCGAGGAGCTGGACGGGGTGGAGGCCCGCAGCGGCGTGTGGCTGCGCACCAACGGCGCGCTGCCGGACGACCCGCTGATCCACGTCTGCGCGCTCACCTACGCCAGCGACATGACGCTGCTGGACGCCGTCCGCGCCCCGGTCGAACCGCTGTGGGGCGAACGGAACTTCGACATGGCCTCGCTGGACCACGCGATGTGGTTCCACCGCCCGTTCCGGGCCGACGACTGGCTGCTGTACCGGCAGGAGTCGCCGATCGCGCACGGCGCGCGCGGACTGGCCCGCGGCGACATCTACGACCGCGAGGGGCGGCTGGTGGTCTCGGTGATGCAGGAGGGGCTGTTCCGCCCGCTGACCCGGACCTGACCGCGAAGTGGCCTGAGGGCGAAGTGACCTGAGGACGAAGTGACCTGAGGACGAAGTGACCTGAGAGACGAAGTGGCCTGAGAACAGAGCGACTTGGGAGGCAGTCCGATGACCGACACCGCAGCCGAAGCCTGGCAGCGCTGGACGGAGGCCCGGAGCGCCGCGGCGGGCGCGCCGCACGGCCCGCTGGCCCTGACCGGCACCCACTGGTTGGAGCCCGTACCCGCGGAGGTCCCCGGCCTGCCCGGCCGCTGGTGGGCCGAGGGCGGCGCGGTCTGCGCCGAGCTGCGCGCCGGGGACGGCGTCCGGGTCGAGGGCGAGGAGCGCGAGTCGACCGGCCGGGTCGCGCTGCGGCCGGACACCGACCGGCGCCCGCAGATCGCCGTGCTGGACGAGCTGCGGCTGGTCCCGATCGAGCGGGAGGGCGAACTCGCCCTGCGGGTCTTCGACCCGGCCGCCCCGGCCCGGGCCGGGTTCGCCGGCATCGCGGTCTACCCGTACGCCCCCGACTGGGCGGTGCCCGCCGTGTTCACGCCGTTCGAGGACGGCGCGCAGGCCCTGCTGGTGGAGAACGCGGACGGCCGCGCCCGGCCGCTCACCGTCACCGGGCGGGTCGCGTTCACGCTGGCCGGGCGGCCGCACACGCTGACCGTCAGCGGCTCCGAGGGCGCGGGCGGGCGGCTCAGCGGGGTGATCGCGGACCGGACCAGCGGGCGGGAGACGTACCGGTTCCGGTTCGTCTCGCTGCCCGCGCCCGACGCGCAGGGGCGCACCGTGCTGGACTTCAACCGGGCGTTCCTGCCGCCGTGCGCGTTCGCCGACCACTTCATCTGCCCGTTCCCGCCGCCCGGCAACCGGCTGGCCGTCGCCGTCGAGGCGGGCGAGCGGCAGGTGGTCACGGTCTGAGGCGGGACGGACGGCCGCCCGGTCGGTCGGACGGCCGCTCCGGGCCCCGCTCCGGTTTCTGAGAGCGCTCTCGGGCCGGGGTGGCGGGCGCTAGGCTGCTCGCAGCAAGAACGCGATCACGTGCGTGCGGAGGTCCGCGAGGGTGGCGGACGTGGCGGACGCTGGAGAGGAGCCCACGGTGGCGGAAGCCGACACGGGAGCGGGCGGGCGCCCCACCCTGGAATCGGTGGCCGAGCGGGCCGGCGTGTCCCGGGCCACCGCCTCCCGGGTGGTCAACGGCGGCGCGGGGGTGCGCGCCGCGCTGCGCGAGAAGGTCGAACGGGCGGTCGCCGAACTCGGCTACGTCCCCAACCTGGCCGCCCGCACCCTGGTCACCCGGCGCAACCGGGCGATCGGCGTGGTCGTCGCCGAACCCGAGGCCCGGTTCTTCTCCGACCCGTTCTTCGCCCAGCACCTGCGCGGCATCAGCCGCGAACTGGCCGCCGCCGACAACCAGATGGTGCTGCTGCTCGCCGAGGACGAGCGGGACCACGAGCGGATCGGCCGCTACCTGGCCGGCGGCCACGTCGACGGGGTCCTGCTGTTCTCCCTGCACCGCACCGACCCCACCCCGGTGACCGCCCAGCGCCTCGGCCTGCCCTTCGTGATCGGCGGACGCCCCGGCTGGCCCGGCGCCGAGTCCGACCGGGACCTGGTCTACGTCGACAACGACAACCGCGGCGGCGCCCGGCTCGCCGTCCAGCACCTGCGCTCCATCGGGCGGCGGCGGATCGCCACCATCACCGGCCCGCTCGACCAGACCTCCTCCATCGACCGCCTCGACGGCTACCGCGACCTGTTCCCCGACGGCGACGAGGAGCTGATCGCGATCGGCGACTTCACCGCGGACGGCGGCATCCGCGCGATGACCGAACTCCTCGCCCGGCGGCCGGACCTGGACGCGGTCTTCGCGGCCTCCGACGCGATGGCCTCCGGCGCGATCCGGGTCCTGCGGGCCGCCGGGCGGCGCGTCCCGGAGGACGTCGCGGTGGTCGGCTTCGACGACGTCGAGTCGATCGCGGCCTGGACCGAGCCGACGCTCACCACCGTCCGCCAGGAGATCGAGGAGATGGGGCGGCTGATGACCCGGCTGCTGCTGCGGCGGCTCAACGACCCGGCCTCGTCGGCACCTTCGTCGGTGATCATCCCGACCGCGCTGGTGGTGCGGGGGTCGGCCTGAGGCCGCGGGCGTGCGGGGCGGGCATCAGGGGGTGAGGGCGGTGGCGAGCAGGGCGGCCGTCCTGGCGATCAGCGGCTCGTCCGGGGCGGCGTCCGGGCTGCTGGGCTTGGTGGTGAGGACGGTCAGGACGATCGGGGCGCGGTGCGGGGGCCGGGCGAGGCCGGCGTCGTTGGCGGTGCCGTAGGAGCCGGTGCCGGTCTTGTCGGCCAGCGCCCAGGCGGCCGGGAGGCCGGCCCGCAGGCGGTTCGCGCCGGTGGTGTTGGCCCGCAGCCAGGCGGTGAGGCGGGCGCGGTGGGCCGGGGCGAGGGTGTCGCCCAGGGTGAGGCGGGCGTAGCTGCGGGCCAGGGCGCGGGGGCTGGTGGTGTCGGTGACCCGGCCGGGTTCGGCGGAGTTGAGGGCGGGCTCCCAGCGGTCGAGGCGGGTGACGCGGTCGCCGATCGAGCGGCAGAACCGGGTGACGGCGGACGGGCCGCCGAGCCGGCGCAACAGCAGGTTGGCGGCCGTGTTGTCGCTGAACTCGATGGCAGCGGCGCAGAGTTCGGCGACGGTCAGGACGCGGGTGCGGCCGGTGACCGGGGCGTAGCCGGAGTCGGCGACGTCCTGGTCGGTGTAGTGGACGCGGGCGGCGAGGTCGTCACCGGCGTGCATCAGGGCGGCGACGGCGAGCGTCTTGAAGGTCGAGCAGAGCGGGAACAGTTCGTCCGCGCGGTGGCGGACCGTCGCGCCGCTGCCGGTGTCGTGGGCGAACACGCCCAGCCTGGCGCCGTGTTCGCGTTCCAGGGCGGCCAGCGCGTCGCCGAGGTCGGGGCCGGTGGTGGTTGCGGTGGCGGTGGTGCCGGTGGCGGTGGTGGCCGGACCGGTGGCGGTGCCGGGGCCGGTGGTGGCGGCCCGGGCCGTCGTGGGCAGGGCGAGGGCCAGGGCGGCTGCGGCGGAGCCGCCGAGCAGGAGGCGGCGGCCGGGGAGCTGCCGGTCGGGGGAGTGCGGTTCGGGGGAGTGCGGGTCGGACGAGTGCGGGTCGGACGAGTGCGGGTCGGGGAGGCGGCGGCGGTCGGGGCGCGGTTCCATCCGGGCGTCCTCTCGTCGGGCGGTGCTCTTCCGGCCAGCCTCCCCCGGGCCGGGGCGCGGGCCGGGGCGGCGCGCGAGGATGCGTGCGGGGCGTGCCCGAAGTCCACACGCCGGTGCCACATCAGCGGCCGTCCGCCCCGCCCCGTTCCCGTCCGCCCCCGCCCCGTTCCTGTCCGCCCCCGCCCCGCTCCCGTCCGCTCCGTCCTCGCCCTCGTCCGCCCCCTCCGCGTCGTCCGCCCCCTCCGCGTCGTCCGCGCCGTCCAGCGCCCGCAGGCTCCGCTCCCAGCGGCGCCGGCGCTCCGGGAGGGACTGCTCCCACCAGGGGGTGCCCCGTTCGCCCAGGCCGACCTTGGCGAGCTGGACCCGGGCCCGGGCGGCCCGTTCCGCGTCCCGGTCCGCGCCGGTGCGGGCGAGGGCCCGGCGGGCCGCCATCAGGTGGTGCGTCAGCCGGGACTCGGCCTCGGCCGGGAGCTCCGGGTCGGTCGCCCGCCAGCGCCGGCCGCGGATCACCACGAAGTGCCCGTCGGGGGTGTGTTCGACCTGCTCGTCCGCCGCCATCCCGCCATGGTCGCGCACCCGGCGGCCGACCACGCGTCACCTCGCCCTTCCGGGGTATCCGCAGGCCGTTCCCGGGTCGGCCCAACGTGCCGCCCGGAACCCGACACGAGGAGAAGCATGGCCACTTCGGCGGCGCGGCGGCTGCGGCAGAGCGCGCGTGAGGTCTTCGGCTGGGAGCGGTTGCGGCCGGAGCAACTGCTGGCGATGGAAGCGGTGATGGAGCGCCGCGACACCCTGGTGGTGATGCCCACCGGGGCCGGGAAGTCGGCGGTGTACCAGGTGCCCGGCCTGCTGATCCCGGGCCCGACCGTGGTGGTCTCCCCGCTGATCGCCCTCCAGCGCGACCAGGTGCAGGCCCTGCTGCGCCGGGAGGGGACGGACGCCGCGGCGGTCAACTCGACGCAGAGCGGCCGGGAGAACGCGGCGGTGTGGGACCGGATCAGCGAGGGCGACGTCGACTTCCTCTTCCTGGCTCCGGAACAGCTGGCCAAGGACGAGGTGGTCGAGCAGCTCGCCGCCGCGAAGCCCGCGCTGTTCGTCGTCGACGAGGCCCAGTGCGTCTCCTCCTGGGGGCACGACTTCCGGCCCGACTACCTGCGGCTCGGCCAGGTCGTCGACCGGATCGGCCGGCCGCCGGTGCTGGCCCTGACGGCGAGCGCCGCCGCGCCGGTGCGCGCCGACATCGTCGCCCAACTGGGCATGCGGGACGTGCGCGAGGTGGTCACCGGCTTCGACCGGCCCAACATCCACCTGGAGGTGCTGCCGTTCCGGGACGCGGCGGCGAAGCGGCGCGCCGTGGTCGAGCGGGCCGCCGGCGAGCCCAAGCCGGGCCTGGTGTACGCGGCCACCCGGCGGGAGGCCGAGGAGTACGCGGCGGAGCTCGACCGGCTGGGCTTCGACGCGGCGGCCTACCACGCGGGGCTGCCCGCGGCGGCCCGCGGTGACGTCCACGACCGTTTCCTGACCGGCGAGTTGGACGTGGTGGTGGCGACGTCCGCGTTCGGGATGGGCATCGACAAGCCGGACGTGCGCTTCGTGCTGCACGCCTCCGTCCCCGGCTCGCTGGACGCCTACTACCAGGAGATCGGCCGGGCCGGCCGGGACGGGGAGCCCGCCCGGGCGATCCTCGCCTACCGGCCGCAGGACCTCGGCCTGCAGCGGTTCTTCGCGGCGGGCCGCCCCGACCCGGACACCGTGACGCAGGTGGCGGGCGCGCTGGCCGAGCACGACGGGCCGGTCCGCCCCAGCGAGCTGCGGGCCGGGACCGGGCTGACGGCGAGCCGGCTGACCGCCGTCGTCAACCTGCTGGAGCAGGTCGGCGCGGTGGCCACGGACGGGGGCGGCGACCTGCTGCCGACCGGTGCCGCCGATCCGGCGGAGGCCGCCCGGCAGGCGGTGGAACTCGCGGACGCGCACCAGCAGTTGGAGCGCTCCCGGGTGGACATGATGCGCGGCTACGCGGAGACCGGCGGCTGCCGGCGGCGCTTCCTGCTCGGCTACTTCGGCCAGCCCCAGGAGGCGGCCGGGGAGGGCGGTTGCGGCTCCTGCGACCGCTGCGAGGCGGCCGCGCTCGCCGAGCGCGGTCCGGTGGGCGGCCCGGCCGTGCTGGCCGGCACCGGCGGCCTGATCCCCGGCCCCGCGGCCCCGGCCGACCCGGAAGGGGAGCCGCACCCGTTCGGGCCGGGCGCGCTGGTCCGGCACCCGCAGTGGGGGGAGGGCTCGGTGATGAGCGAGGAGGAGCGCCACCTGACGGTGCTCTTCGAGTCCGTCGGCTACCGCACCCTGTCGCTGGACGTGGTGCGGGAGAACGGCCTGCTCACCGTCTGCTGACCGGCCCGCCGCCGGGCCGGGGCCCCGGCCCGGCGGCGGGTGCGGGGCGGCGGGGGTCAGCCGGCGACGCGGTAGCTGAGGGCCGGGTACGGGAAGTCGGCCCAGTGCAGGCTGCCGAGGCCGTAGGCCAGGTCGCCGGGCTCGCCGGGCCGGCCGGTGGCACAGCCGGGGTTGAAGTAGACCGTGAGGGCGGCGGCGGTGAAGTCGACGGCGGAGTGCGCGGCGGCCGGGAGGTCGTGGCAGCCAGTGTCGGTGGGGTCGACGGCGAACCGCGCGCCCGTCAGGCCGCTGCCGGTGGCGAAGTAGGCGACGGCGGCGTGCGGGAGTTCGACGGCGGCCGCGGGCTGGGTGAGGGCGGCGCCGAGCAGCAGGGCCGCTCCGGTGGCGGCGGCCGCGGTGAGGCGCTTCGGGCGGAGGACGGCCATGCTGGTCTCCTTGCGCGGGCGGGCGGGACCGGCGCGGGCGGTGGTGCGTACCGCGGCGCGCGATCATGTCAGTTACATGTTCAACAATCTCCGGTGGTCTGCCAAGACCCCGGTGGGAACCGGGTCGGGGCGGGGGAGTCGGGGCGGGGAGGGGCCTCCCGGGGCCGGGGCGGACCTGTCGGAATCCGCGTCGGCCCCGGGAGGTGCCGGGGTCGGGGCCGGTCAGTCGAAGGGGAGGCGCAGCACGGAGGCGCTGCCCTGGGACTGGGTGGCGCCGGTGCGCAGTTGGGCGGGGGCGTTGCCGAGGGCGGGCCAGACCTCGACCTTGACGGTGCCGTTGCTCAGGTTGGTGAGCGGGGCGCCGGTGGTGGCCTGGACGCCCGCGGCGGCGCCGTAGCGCTCCCAGCCGGTCACCGGGTCGGTGGCGAAGTACCGGTAGGTCTCGGTCCGGTCGACGGTGCCGTTGCCGTCGAAGTCGTAGGAGACGCGGGCCTGCTGGGCGAGCCCGACGGAGGAGCCGGCGTCGACGTACAGGTCGAAGTCGGTGCCGCCGCCGGGACGCAGGGCGCCGGTGAGGTGGGTGAGGGTGTACGTCAGCGGCTGGTAGGGCGTGCCGTCGTGGTTGACGCCGCCGCCGGAGGCGATGGTGCTGCCGGTCGCGCCGGTGCCGTAGGCGGTGGTGAGGGTGCCGTTCGGCTGGAGGTACAGCGTGCCCGGGCGGGTCTGCGGGCTGCTGGGGGACGTCGACGGAGACGGCGAGGGCGACGTCGAGGGCGAGGACGAGGGCGACGGGGACGGACTGGCCGACGGGGAGGGGGAGTTGGTGGCGCCGCCGGTGCCGCCGTCGGGCTTGGTGCCGCGTTCGGAGGCGGTGGAGCGGGCCGGGACGGTCAGGGTGTAGCCGTCGGAGAAGCGGACGGTGCGGGCGGCGGTGGTGTAGTTGTGCGCCACGTGGGTGCGGGTGCTGCCGTTGACGAAGACCGCGGCGGTGGGGGTGTCGGCGGTGGTGGCCGGGTCCAGGGTGCCGAGCGCGGCCAGGTCGTAGATCCAGTGGTAGGTGTGGGCCCTGGACTCGCCCTCCTCCGGGGTGTAGCCGGCCTTCCCGGCGTCCCAGTCGGCCTTCGCGGCGGCCGGGTCGGTGAGCGCCTCGGCCTCCCAGAGCAGGTCGCGCCAGTCGGTGAAGGCGCCGCCGTTGCCGGCCTTCAGCTCGGCCAGGTTGGCGGCCAGGTCGTCCTTGCGGCGCGCCAGGTAGAGCGAACCGGAGGTGACGGGGAGGAAGTTGATGCCGTGGATCATGCCGGGCGCGGCCGTCCACCAGGTGGAGTAGGCGGCGCCGGAGCCCCAGACCATGCCGACGGTGGAGTGCTGGAAGCCGGCCGGGAAGACCTGGTGGTCGGCGTCGAACCAGTACTGCTGCACGGCGTTGGCCTCGGTGGTGTACAGGTAGACGCCGAGGTCGCGCAGCGCGGTGTCGCCGGTGGCGGCGCCGAACAGCAGCAGGCCGGCGCTGAAGTTCAGCGACTCGGAGGAGGACTCCTCGTTGTTGCCGGCCGCGAACCCGGCGTGGCCGGAGGCCCAGCCGTGGCCCTCGTACGGGTCGAAGTTGCGCAGCCAGGGGAAGCGGGCGTCGGTGCGGTCGGTGTTGGCGGCGTCCTTGGCCAGCAGCTTGACCATGCCGCCCCACTGCGCGTCGGCGGCCCAGGCGCTGTCGTAGCGGGCGACGGTCGCGGCGGCCTGTACGAAGTAGCCGTAGTGGAAGTGGTGGTCGTTGAGTTCGGCGTCGGTGCCGTAGGAGGCCGGGTAGCCGATCAGGGTCTTCCAGGTGGAGTCGTAGGCGAAGCCGGGCGAGCCGGTGCCGGCGAACCAGGTCTGGAGCTTGCCCTTGATCAGGCCGAGCAGCTTGTCGCGGGCCGCGGTGTCACCCAACTGGTCGGCGATCGGGACCAGTTGGGAGAGCTGCCCGAGCACCTTGCCGACCCAGTAGGTGTCGGTGGCGCCGTTGAACGGGTCGCTCGCGTCGGAGACCTGGTGCAGGTAGCCGTCCAGCGCGGCGCGGTCGTAGGAGCCGGCGTCGGGCAGCGAGGGCAGCACGCCGGTGACGCTCTGCACGGTGGAGAAGGACGAGCCCTGGCGGACCTTCATGGTGCCGCGCGGGGAGGTGTACGTCAGCGGGGTGAGCGCGTCCGGGGTGGCCTGCCACTGCTGCGGGTAGAGCGCGAGCAGGGTGCCGGTGCCGGAGCCCTCCTGGGCGGCGGTGGTGGCGGTGAAGGTGGTGGTGAGCCGGCCCGCGGCCTGGTCGTAGCTCCAGCCGACCTTGGTGTCGGTGACGAAGTTGTACGCGTAGCTGCGGAACTGCGCGAGGTCGGCGGTGGAGGGCAGCAGCGCGACCGAGTAGTAGTCCTTGCTGCCGAGGTTCGCCGTCAGGGTGGTGCCGTTGACGCTCCAGCTGCTGCCGGTGGGCGCGAACAGGCCGTAGTGGTGGCCGCCGACGGTGATGCCGAGCACGCTGCCCTGGTTGCTGAAGACGGTGGGCGCCGAGGCGGTGGTGACCTGCGCGGCGCCGCCGGTGGCGTGCGCGTACACGTAGGGCAGGCCGTGGCCGACGGTGGCGCTGAAGGTGTGCGCGCCGTCCGCCCAGTACGGGGTGACCGTCCAGTCCGACCAGCCGTCGACCTTGGTGTCGGGGGAGTTCAGCCCGGCCACGCCCAGGGTGAGGTCCCGGGTGTGGGTGTAGTCGTACTGGCGGCCGTCGGAGGTGATGGTCGGCGTGGTCGGGTAGCCGACCTCCAGGCCCGCGGCCTGCGCCTTGAAGGTCATCGGGTGGGCGTACAGGTTCTCCGAGTACGGGTTGCCCGCGTAGCGCTGGTAGATCAGCGAGGACCACCAGTCGTTGGTGGGGGCGGCCTGTCCGGCCATCCGCGCGGTGACCTTGGGGGTGACGGGCGCGCCGTCGGAGTTGCTCGGGCCGACGGTGCCGGCCGGGCGGGCGTCGGAGTAGCCGCCGAGGCCGACCCGGACGGTGGTGGCGGCGGAGGCGCTGCCGGCGCCCAGGGCCGCCGTGAGGGTGGCGGCCGCGGCCAGGGCCAGCGTGGTCAGGGCGGCCGTGGGGCCGCGCAGGGAGCGGAGCTTCATGATGGTGTCCACCTTGAGTGGGGGCGGGCGGTTCAGTATGAGAGCGCTCTCAGCCAGCGGACCGTAAGGGTGGTGCTGAAGGGGTGTCAACCCGCGCGACAGAGACTGTTGCGTTCAGAATCCGAAAGCGCCGGTCGGGGCCGCTCGGAGATTACGTTCAGGTTTCGGGGTCTTGACGAGCGAACTTCCGCCCCGGCAGTCTCTCGGCATCGGTTGAGAGCGCTCTCAGAGGGTTGGGCGCCTTCCGATCGGCACCAGCTTCCCTTTTTGCACTCCACCCACGCTCCCGCCCCGCCTGGAGGCACTCGCATGGCTACCCCGAGAGTCCGCCGCTCCACCGCTGCCCTGGGCAGCACCGTCCTCGCCACCGCCCTGCTGCTCACCGCGTGCAGCTCCGGCGGCTCCGGGTCCAAGGACGCCGCCGACGGCAAGGTGACCATCACGGTGGACCTGTTCGGCACCTTCGGGTTCAAGGAGGCCGGCCTGTACGACGAGTACATGAAGCTCCACCCGAACGTCACCATCAAGCAGACCGACACCCAGGACGAGGGTCAGTACTGGCAGGCGCTGCAGACCAAGCTCGCGGGCGGCGGCGGCCTCGCCGACATCCAGGGCCTGGAGGTCGGCCGGGTGGCCAGCGTGGTGCAGAAGCAGGCCGACAAGTTCACCGACCTCAAGACGCTCGGCATCGGCGACGTCAACGACGGCCTGGTGGAGTGGAAGGGCGCCGCGATCAAGACCGCGGACGGCAAGGTCCTCGGCGCGGGCACCGACGTCGGCCCCGAGGCGATCTGCTACCGCACCGACCTGTTCCAGGCCGCCGGACTGCCCACCGACCGCACCGAGCTGGCCGCCAAGTGGTCCACCTGGCAGGGCTACCTCGACCTCGGCAAGCAGTACGCCGCCAAGGCCGAGGCGGGCAACGCCTGGACCGACAGCGCCGCGGGCATGTTCACCGCCGAGGTCGGCCAGCAGAAGGTCCGCTACTCCGACGAGTCCGGCAAGCCCGTCTACGACAGCAGCCCGGCCGTGAAGACCGCCTGGACCGACGCCACCGCGCTGGTCGCCGACGGCCTGTCCGCCAAGCTCGCCCAGTGGACGCCCGAGTGGAACAAGGCGTTCACCACCGGCAAGTTCGCCACCCTCTCCTGCCCCGCCTGGATGATCGGCTACATCAAGGGCCAGGCCGGCGACGCGGGCTCCGGCAAGTGGGACATCGCCCCCGGCCCCGGCAAGACCGGCAACTGGGGCGGCTCCTACCTGACCGTCCCGCGCACCGCCAAGCACCCCAAGGAGGCGGCCGAGCTGATCAAGTGGCTGACCGCCAAGGAGCAGCAGGCCACCCTCTTCACCAAGCAGGGCTCCTTCCCGTCCTCGACCGGCGCCCAGGACGCCATCAAGGACGTCACCGACCCGTACTTCAACAACGCCCCGATCGGCCAGATCTTCAGCGAGTCGGCCAAGGCGATGCCCGCCCAGGTGCTCGGCACCGACGACGGCGTGATCGGCAAGGCGTTCACCGACGCCCTCGGCGAGGTCGAGCGGACCGGCACCGCGCCGGACACCGCCTGGAAGCACGCCCTGGACAACGTCAAGAAGGCCAACGGCAACTGACGGACCGTCACCCCCGGTAGCCAACCCCGCCGGCCCGTCCCGCCGCTCCCGCCAGCGGCGGGCCGGGTGGCCCCCGTCGAAGGACCCCGCCCATGGCCCTCAGCTCCACCACCCGGCTGCCCGCCGCGCAGCCCACCGCGCCCGCGAGGCGGATCGGCCGCAGGCTCGCCCCGTACGGCTTCCTGGCCCCGTTCTTCGGGCTGTTCGCCGCGTTCGGCCTGTTCCCGCTGCTGTACACCGCCTACGTCTCGCTGCACCGGGTCGAGCTCCAGACCTCGGACCGGATGGACTGGCTCGGCTTCCAGAACTACACCCGGCTGCTGTCCGACCCGTTCTTCTGGAACGCGCTGCGCAACACCTTCACCATCGGCGTGCTCTCCACCGTGCCGCAGCTGCTGATGGCCCTGGGCCTGGCCCACCTGCTCAACTACCGGCTCCGCGGCCGCACCTTCTTCCGGGTCGCGATGCTGATGCCGTACGCC
Organism: Kitasatospora fiedleri; assembly: GCF_948472415.1. NCBI lineage: Bacteria > Bacillati > Actinomycetota > Actinomycetes > Kitasatosporales > Streptomycetaceae > Kitasatospora > Kitasatospora fiedleri. Next base: position 5,852,598 of record NZ_OX419519.1, read on the forward strand.
ACCTCGGTGGCCGCCGCCACCCTGGTGTTCGCCCAACTCTTCGGCCGCGACTACGGGTTGATCAACTGGGTGCTGAGCAGCGTCGGCATCCACCCGGTCGACTGGCAGGCCGACACCTGGGCCTCCCAGTTCGGCGTCTCGGCCATCGTCACCTGGCGCTGGACCGGCTACAACGCGCTGATCTACCTGGCCGGCATGCAGTCCATCCCCGGCGAGCTGTACGAGTCCGCGGCCGTCGACGGCGCCTCGCGCTGGCAGCAGTTCCGGCACGTCACGATCCCCGGGCTGCGCCCCACCATCGTCTTCACCGTGGTCGTCTCCACCATCGGCGCGACCCAGCTGTTCGGCGAACCCCTGCTGTACGAGGGCAACTCCGGCGGCGGCATCTCGCACCAGTACCAGACCCTCGGCCTGTACCTGTACGAGCAGGGCTGGACGTTCTTCCACCTCGGCCGGGCTGCGGCCGTCGCCTGGGTGATGTTCCTGCTGATCGTGCTGCTCGCCCTGCTCAACGCGGCGATCGCCGCCCGCCGCAACCGCACGGACCGGTGACCCGATGACCCACGTACTCGACCAGCCCGCCGCCCCCGCCCCGGCCCGCCCGCTCGTCCGCAAGGCGCGCTCGCCGCTCAAGGGCGGACCGCTCGCCTACGCGGTGCTGATCGGCGCCACCCTGCTCGCGGTGTTCCCGTTCTACTGGACGCTGGTCGCCGCCAGCCGCTCCAACTCCGAACTCAGTTCCACCACGCCCGCGTTGACGCCCGGGCCGAACCTGTTCCACAACATCGGCGAGGCGCTCCAGCAGGCCGAGATCGGCAAGGCGCTGCTCAACTCGCTGATCGTCTCCGGCGTGGTCACCGCCGGCGTGGTGCTCTCCTCCACGCTCGCCGGGTTCGCCTTCGCCAAGCTGCGCTTCCGCGGCCGGGGCGCGCTGCTCGCGCTGACCGTCGGCACCATGATGATCCCGCCGCAGCTCGGCGTGATCCCGCTGTTCATGGTGATCGTCAAGCTCGACCTGCAGAACAAGCTGCCCTCGGTGATCCTGCCCTCGCTGGTCTCCGCGTTCGGGTGTTCTTCATGCGCCAGTACCTGGTGCAGGCCCTGCCGGACGAACTGGTCGAGGCCGGCCGGATGGACGGCGCCTCGCTGCTGCGGATCTTCCGCTCCATCGTGCTGCCGGTCGCCCGCCCCGGCATGGCCGTGCTCGGCATGCTCACCTTCATGGCCACCTGGAACGACTTCTTCTGGCCGATCGTCGCACTCAGCTCCCAGAACCCCACCGTGCAGGTCGCGTTGAAGTCGCTCGGCCAGGGCTACGTCCCCGACCAGTCCGTGGTGATGGCCGGCACCCTGATCGGCACCCTGCCCGTCCTGGTGGTGTTCGCCCTGCTCGGCCGGCAGATCGTCGGCGGCATCATGCAGGGCGCCGTCAAGGGCTGACGCCGCCCGGCGCCCGACGGGCCGACACACCCTCAACTTGTTTGGATGGAACGCGACATGACCGTCGAGACTCTTCCCATGACCACTGCCTCCCCGCCCCCGCGCCCGCCCGCTTCCCGGCCGGGTTCGTCTGGGGCGCCGCCACCGCCGCGTACCAGATCGAGGGCGCCGCCGACCAGGACGGCCGCACCCCGTCGATCTGGGACACCTTCGCCCGCCGCCCCGGCGCCGTCCGCAACGGCGACACCGGCGACATCGCCGCCGACCACTACCACCGCTACCGCGACGACGTCGCCCTGATGTCCGAACTCGGCCTGGGCGCGTACCGGTTCTCGCTCGCCTGGCCGCGCGTGCAGCCCGGCGGCCGGGGCCCCGCCAACGAGGCCGGACTCGACTTCTACGACCGCCTGGTCGACGAACTCCTCACCGCCGGCATCACCCCCGTCGCCACCCTCTACCACTGGGACCTGCCCCAGGAACTGGAGGACCAGGGCGGCTGGACCCACCGCGAGACCGCGTACCGCTTCGCCGAGTACGCGGGCATCGCCGCGCGCCGCCTGGGCGACCGCATCCCCACCTGGACCACCCTCAACGAGCCCTGGTGCAGCGCCTTCCTCGGCTACGGCAACGGCGTCCACGCCCCCGGCCGCACCGACCACACCGCCGCCCTCACCGCCCACCACCACCTGCTGCTCGCCCACGGCCTCGGCACCGCCGCGCTGCGCGCCGAACTCCCCGCCACCGCGCAGGTCTCGCTCACCCTCAACCTGGCCGCGGTCCGCCCGCTCTCCACCGACCCCGCCGACCTCGACGCCGCCCGCCGGATCGACGGCCTCGCCAACCGGATCTTCCTCGACCCGGTCTTCCGCGGCAGCTACCCCGAGGACGTCCTCGCCGATACCGCGCACGTCACCGACTGGTCCTTCGTCCGCGACGGCGACCTCGCAGAGATCTCCCGCCCGATCGACTCGCTGGGCATCAACTACTACACGCCCACCGTGGTGGCCGCCGAGGAGACCGACCAGGCCGGGGCCGGCGGGCCGCGCGGCGACGGCCACCAGGGCGGCAGCCCCTGGCCCGCCGACCAGGGCATCCGCTTCCTGCCCGCCCCCGGCACCCGCACCGCCATGGACTGGCCGGTCGACGCCGACGGCCTGTACGAACTCCTCACCCGGCTGCGCGACGACCTGCCCGGCGTCCCGCTGCTGGTCACCGAGAACGGCGCCGCCTACGAGGACTACAGCGACCCGAGCGGCGCCGTCCACGACCCCGAGCGGATCGACTACCTGCACGCCCACCTCGCCGCCGTCCACCGCGCGATCGCCGACGGCGCGCCCGTCCGGGGCTACTTCCTCTGGTCGCTGCTCGACAACTACGAATGGGCGTACGGCTACAGCAAGCGCTTCGGCATCGTGCACGTCGACTTCGCCAGCCAGCGCCGCACGCCCAAGGACAGCGCGTACTGGTACGCCCGGGTGATCCGGGACGGCGCCCTGCCGGAGTGAGCGCGGGGGGCGCCGCCGGGTCGGGGCGCCGCCGGGTCGGGGCGGGCCGGGTCGGTCTGGGCCGGGCCGGGCTGGGCTGGGCTGGGCCGGTCTGGGCCGGGCTGGGTCAGGTCGGACTGGGTCAGGTCGGGCCGGGCCGGGTCGCTGGAGGAGGCGGCCCGGCCCGGCGCGCTGAGTGTGCGCCCGGAAACGCGGTGGCGGCCGGGGGAGGGGCGCGCCTAGGCTCTGCTCGCTGGACGACGCCCGGGCCGATCGGCCGACGGGGCGCACCGTGACGTCGAGAGGGAGGGGCAGGCCGTGCGTGGCACCGCTGCTGTCGTTCCCCCGTCGCGGTTCGAGGTGATCCTGGTGTCCTCGGCCGGCCGGTGCCCGCTGCGCGGCCGGCACCGGTAGGAACCGCGAGCCCTCGTCCGATCCCCCTCCCGCCGTTTCGTCCCGCCCGTCGTGGGCGGCGGGCGCCCTGTGGGCGCTCCGCGGGGGCCGGTGGACGTGGACGTTCCTCGTGGTGCCGTGAATCGCGCCGCCGATTCCAGGAGCGAACCCCGAAGGGCCATCGGCCATGCGCACCGACCTCACCACCTCCCCCTCCACCCCCACCTCCGCGGCTGCCGCCATTGCCGCCGTCGCCGCGGTCCGCAACCTCGGCATCCTCGCCCACGTGGACGCCGGGAAGACCACCGTCACCGAGCGAATCCTGTTCCTGACCGGGGCGGTCCACAAGCGCGGCGAGGTGCACGAGGGCACCACCGTCACCGACTTCGACCCGCAGGAGCGCGACCGCGGCATCACCATCTTCGCCGCCGCCGTCAGCTGCCGGTGGGACGGCCACCTGCTCAACCTGATCGACACCCCCGGCCACGTCGACTTCGCGGACGAGGTGGAGCGCTCGCTGCGCGTGCTGGACGGCGCGGTGGCGGTGTTCGACGCGGTCGCGGGCGTCGAGCCGCAGAGCGAGTCGGTGTGGCGGCAGGCGGACCGGCACGGCGTGCCGCGGATCGCGTTCGTCAACAAGATGGACCGGCCCGGCGCCGACCTGGACGCCGCCGTCGCCTCGATCCGGGAGAAGCTCCACCCGGCGCCGCTGGCCGTGCAGTTGCCGATCGGCCGGGAGGGTGCCTTCACCGGCGTGGTCGACCTGGTCGGGATGCGCGCACTGACCTGGCCGGCCGGCGCCGCACCCGGCGAAGGCTGCCAAGTCGGCGACGTGCCGGAGGAGTTGGCGCAGGAGGCGGGACGGCGGCGGCAGGCCCTCGCGGAGGCGGTGGCCGAACTGCACCCGGCGGCGCTGGAGGAGTACTGCGCCACCGGCACCCTCACCCCCGGCGCGCTCACCGACGCGCTGCGCCGGCTCACCGGCAGCGGACAGGCGGTGGTGGTGCTGTGCGGCGCCGCGTACCGCGACCGCGGGGTCGAACCGCTGCTGGACGCGGTGACCGCGTACCTGCCGTCGCCGCTGGACGTCCCGCCGGTGCGCGGGGAGTTCGACGGCGCACCGCAGGAACGCGCCGCCGATCCCGAACAGCCGTTCTCCGCGCTGGTGTTCAAGGTCACCGCGAGCACCACCGGGCGGCTCGTCGGCCTGCGGATCTACTCCGGCACGCTCCGGAAGGGGGACACCGTGCTCGACGCGCGCACCGGGCGCACCGAGCGGATCGGCCGTATCCTGCGGGTGCAGGCCGACCGGCACACCGAGACCGACACCGCGGCGGCCGGCGACATCGTCGCCGTGGTCGGGCCGAAGGGCGCCCGGGCCGGCACCACACTGTGCGACCCGCGGGCCCCGCTGGTGCTCGAACCGGCCGTCGCCGCCGACCCGGTGGTGACCGTCGCGGTCGAGGCCCGCCGCTCGGCGGACACCGACCGGCTGGCCGCCGCGCTGGCCCGGCTCACCGAGGAGGACCCGTCCCTGGTGGCCGGCACCGATCCGGAGGGCGGGCGGCGGACGCTGTCCGGCCTGGGCGAACTGCACCTGGAGGTCGCGGTGGAGAAGCTGCGCCGCGCTGGGCTGGAGGTCGCCGTCGGCCGGCCCCGGGTCGCGTACCGGGAGACCCTCGCCGCGGCGGTCACCGGCCTCGTCCTGCGGCACGTCAAACAGGACGGCGGCTCCGGGCAGTTCGCGCACATCGTGGTCGACGTCGCCCCGCTCGGCGAACCCGGCGCGGACGGCTTCGAGTTCCGCTCCACCGTCACCGGCGGGCGGGTGCCGCCGGAGTTCGTGCAGGCCGTCGAGGCGGGCTGCCGGGACGCCCTCGCGGACGGCCCGCTCGGCCACCCGGTCACCGGGGTCCGGGTCACCCTCACCGACGGGGCGACCCACGTCAAGGACTCCTCCGACCTGGCGTTCCGCACCGCCGGACGGCTCGCCCTGCGCGAGGCGCTGCGGCGCGGCGGCCCGCTGCTGCTGGAGCCCGTCGCGGAGGTCACCGCGACGGTGCCGCCGGAGAGCGTCGGCGGCGTCCTCGGCGACCTGTCCGCCCGCCGCGGCCGGGTGCACGGCTCCGCGCCGCGCGGCGGCGGCGCGGTGCTGACGGCGACCGTCCCGCTGGCCGAACTCTTCGGCTACGCGGGCGCGTTGCGCGGACGCACGCAGGGCCGGGGCACCTTCACCACCCGGCCGGCCGGGTACGCCCCGGCGCCGCGGGCGCAGCAGCGGTAGCGGTCGCGCCCCGTCCTGTCCCGTTCCGTCCCGTCCCGCCGCAACGGCGGGGCGGGGTGGGGCAGGGCCGGGGGCGGTGCCGTTTCGCCGGTCTCAGCGCAGCCAGCCGCGTTCGGCGGCCCGGGCCCCGGCCTGGAAGCGGCTGCGGGCGCCGAGCACCTCCAGCGCCTCGGCGGCCAGCCGCCGGACGGTCCGCTCGGAGACGCCGAGTTTCCGGGCCGCCACCACGTCGGTGTCACCCTGCTGGAGGATTCGCAGCAGCGTGTAGTGCTGCGCGGTCAGGCCGTTGCGGTCGCGGCCCCGGGGGTGGCACAGCGGCGCGGCGCCGTGCCACAGCCCGTCGAACAGCGCGCCCAGCGCGGCGACCGGCCCGGGCCCGTGCAGCACGGTGGCGGTGTCCGCCCGTCCCGGATCGAGCGGCAGCACCGCGGTCTCCCGGTCCAGCACCACCATGCGCAGCGGCAGCGCGGACACCGTCCGCACCTGCCCGCCGAGCCCGACCAGCCGCCGCGCGTACGCCACGGCGGACGGATCGCCGCGCACCGCGTCCACCACCAGCACGCGCAACTCGACGCCGCGGCCCAGCAGTTCCTCGTCCCAGCGCTGCTCCGCCACCCCGGTCGGCCGCCCGCTGCCCGGACGGAACGCCAGCACCTGGGCGACCGCCCCCGCGCCGAGTTCGGCCAGCCGGCCGCGGACGGCGTCCGCCCCGACCAACTGCTCGGCCAGCTCCCCGGCCCGTTCCTCGGCTCGTTCCTCGGCTCGTTCTCCGGCTCGTTCTCCGGCTCGGGTCGGCCGGCCGGCCGCCTCGACCGCGGCGGACATCTCAGGACGCGCCGGGGCTGCGACGGACGCGTCCGGGACGGGCCACCGTGTGCATCGCGCTCCTCCGCTCCTCCGCCCGCCGACCGTTCGGGGTAGGTCTAGACCACCGGGGCGTCCGGTGTCAAAGGTCGCGGGCTGCGGCCGGTGGCTCCGGCCGCAGCCCGCGGCGCAGGGTTCGGACACCGTCCGATCCTGGTCGTGCGGGCCGGTCAGTAGGTGAGCAGGCCGGGGTCGGAGAGGGACGGGGCGCCGGTCTCGACGTGGCCGGCGAGGCGGCGGACGAAGTCGGTGGTGAGGTTGGAGGTGATGGTGACGTCGTACCAGCGGCGGCAGGCGGTGAGGTCGAGGGTGAGGGTGGCGGTGGCGCCGCGGCGGACGGTGACGGTCCGCGGGGGGCCGGCGTAGGCGTTGGTGACGGTGAGGACGGCGTCGGCGCCGACGGGGTTGGTGAAGGTCAGGGCGAGGTTGCCGGTGGCGGCGTCGTGGCGGGCGGTGACCTCGGGCCCGGCGGTCTTACCGGGGTTGCGGAAGCGGCGCAGGAAGCCGTTCGGGCCGAACACGGTCAGGTCGGTGACGCCGCCGGAGTAGGCGGTGTTCCAGGCGTCGGAGATCGACTTGCCGGCCTCGGTGGTGTACGTCCACGGGCCGTCGGTGCGGTTCGCCGAGGTGATCAGGAACTGGGCGCCGGCGGCCGGGCCGCCGCTGAACGCGAGGGCGTACTTGCCGGTCGAGGTGTCGGCCGAACCGTCCACGTACGGCGCGTACTTGAGCGGACGGGTCGGCTTGGACCCGGCCTCCTGCCTGGGCATGGTGCCGGTCGCGGGCGGGGTGGGCACGTAGTCGGGGTGCCGGTTGTGGTCGGCGGGCAGGTAGGCGGCGGTGGACGGCAGCGCGGGCCGGGCGGCGGTGCTCGCGGTGAAGTCGAAGGCGGAGGTCAGGTCGCCGCAGATGGCACGCCGCCAGGGGGAGATGTGCGGTTCGGTGACGCCGAAGCGCTTCTCGATGAAGCGGATGACCGAGGTGTGGTCGAAGGTCTCCGAGCAGGTGTAGCCGCCGGTGCTCCACGGCGAGACCACCAGCATCGGCACCCGCTGCCCGAGGCCGTACGGGCCGGCCGGGTAACTCGCGTTCCCCGCGAACCAGTCGGCGCCGGTGGCGACCGTGGAGAGCCCCTGGTCGGCGGAGGCGGGCGGGAACGGCGGCACCACGTGGTCGAAGAAGCCGTCGTTCTCGTCGTAGGTGATGAACAGCGCGGTCCTCGCCCACACGTCCGGGTTCGAGGTGAGCGCGTCCAGCACCTGCGAGACGTACCAGGCGCCGTAGTTCGCAGGCCAGTTGGGGTGCTCGGTGTACGCCTCGGGCGCGACGATCCAGGAGACCTGCGGCAGCGTCCCGGCCCCGACGTCGTGGCGCAGCCGGTCGAACAGGCCGTCGCCGGCCTTGGCGTTCGTCCCGGTGCGGGCCTTCTCGTACAGCGCGTCGCCTGGCTTGGCGTTGCGGTAACTGTTGAAGTAGAGCAGCGAGTTGTCGCCGTAGGTGCCGCGGTGGGCGTCGTTGATCCAGCCCCAGGAGCCGGCCGCGTTCAGGCCGTCGCCGATGTCCTGGTAGATCCGCCAGGAGACGCCGGCCGCCTCCAGCCGCTCCGGGTAGGTGGTCCAGGAGTAGCCCGCCTCCTGGTTGCCCAGCACCGGACCGCCGCCGGTGCCGTCGTTGCCGGTGTAGCCCGTCCACAGGTAGTAGCGGTTCGGGTCGGTGGAGCCGATGAATGAGCAGTGGTAGGCGTCGCACAGCGTGAACGCGTCGGCGAGCGCGTAGTGGAACGGGATGTCCTGCCGGGTCAGGTACGCCATGGTGGTGGCGGTCTTCGCGGGCACCCACTGGTCGTACTTGCCGCCGTTGAACGCCTTGTGGCCGCCGGCCCAGTCGTGGTTGAGGTCCTGGACGAACTGCATCCCGAGGTCGTTCACCTGCGGCCGGAACGGCAGGATCTCCTTCTTCGCGCTGTTCGTCTGGTACCAGACCGGCTTCCCGCTCGGCAGGGTCACCGGCCGCGGGTCGCCGAAGCCGCGCACGCCCTTCATCGCGCCGAAGTAGTGGTCGAAGGACCGGTTCTCCTGCATCAGCACCACGATGTGCTGCACGTCCTGGATGGTGCCCGTGTTGCCCTGCGGGGCGATCGCGGCGGCCCGCGCGATGCTGGGCGCCAGCGCCGGCAACGCCAGGCTCGCGCCGGCCAGTTGGAGGAAACGACGCCGATTCGGTTCAGTCATGGGGGACACGACCTCTGCGGGTGAGGGGCGGGTGGAGGGCGCCCGTCACGGTAGCGCGCCCGGGGTACCGCCCGCAGTACCGCCTGTGGCCGGTCGGCGTACGTCCGGCGAACGCCTCCAGTTGTTCGGACAAGTGCACGCGGTTCGGTCCCAAGTTGTGCAGACAAGGTCAATCCGCTGATGGGGGAGGTGCGTTGGCGGTGGGAAACCACCGGACCGGTCCGGTGCGGCCCCGGATCGGTCCGGCCTCGTCACCAGTGGCGGGCGGCGGCCAGCAGGTGCTCCCGGACGGCGGCCAGGTGCGGGTTCGCGGCGGCCTCCGGACGGTGCACCAGGTACGCGGTGTTGATCGGCGGGTCGGCCGGCCGGAGCAGCGGGACGAGCGCGCCGGACGCCAGCGCGTCCCGGCACAGGTACTCGGGCAGCACGCTCCACCCCGCCCCGGCCGCCACCGCGGCCCGCACCGCCCGCAGGTCGGGCACCGTGACGGCGGCCAGGGCGTGCAGTCGGCGGCCGAAGACGTGCCGCCAGTAGTGGCGGACGATCGGCAGGTCCTCGGCGTAGCTGACCAGCGGCAGCCGGGGGAGCGCGTCGGCGAGGTCGGTGGGGTCGGCGATGTCGGTGGGGTCAGTGAGGTCGGTGAGGTGGGCGGGGTCCGCGAGGTCCGCCGGGACGGCCGGGTCCTTCGAGTGCGCCCGGTGCGCTCGGTGCGCCGGGTGCGCGAGGGCCCGGTGGGCCGCCCAGCCGGGGGCGGCGACCAGGACGAACTCCTCGTCGGCGAGCGGTACGGCGGTCAGCGCCCGGCCGGTCGGGCGGCGGGTGGAGACCACCACGTCGTGCCGCCCGGAACGGAGTTCGGCCAGCAGCGGGTCGGACAGCCCGGTGGACACCCGCAGCCGCACCCCGTCCGCGACCAGCGGGGCGAGCGCGGGCAGCAGCAGCGTGCCGAGCAATTCCGCCGGGCCGGCCAGGTGCACCGGCTCCGCCGACGGCCGCCGCTCCGTCGCACCGGCCAGCCGGTCCAGCGGCTCGGCGACCCGGGCGGCCAGCTCGTCCGCCGCGGGCAGCGCCGCCGCGCCGCGGGCCCGCCGCTCGAACAGCTCCCGGCCGTGACGCCGCTCCAGCGCGCGGACCTGCGCGGTCACCGTCGACTGCGACAGGCCCAGCCGGCGGGCGGCGGCGGTGAACGAACCCAGGCGGTACACGGCGAGGAAGGTGCGCAACTGGTTGAGGTCCGGCGGTCCGGCGTTGGCCGTGGTGGTGGTGGTGGCGGTGGCAGGGGCGGTGGTGGTGGCCGTGGTGGCGGTGGCCGGGGCGGTGGTGGCGGCCGTGGTGGCGGTGGTGTGCGGCGCGGGTCCGGCGGTGGCACGTGACCGGGGCCCGGCACCGGCGGCGCGCGGCAGGTGGTCGTCCATCGGGTGAGCGTACTGCCGGGCGACGGCCGGCGACGGCCGACGAGGGCCGACCGAGCCATCGGAGAACCGATGGCTGCTATCGGCGCGCTCATTGGATACCGATCGCCCGGCCGGTCTACGGTCGGAGCACAACCGCGAAGCAGCCCGCCCCTCGGAGGAACGCGACATGTCGAAGATCCTGTTCGTGATGACCGGCGCCGACCACTGGACCCTCAACGACGGCACCGAACACCCCACCGGCTACTGGGCGGAGGAGGTCGCCACCCCCTACCGCGCCCTGCGCGAGGCCGGCCACGAGATCACCGTCGCCACCCCCGGCGGCGCCGTCCCGCCCGTCGACCGGGCCAGCCTCGGGCCCGACGCCAACGGCGGCGCCGAGCAGGCCCGCGAACTCGCCGACACCCTGGCCGCGATGACCGAGCTCGACCACCCGCTGGCCATCGCCGACGTCGACCTCGACGACTACGACGCCGTCTTCTACCCCGGCGGCCACGGCCCGATGGAGGACCTCGCCCGGGACGCCGACTCCGGCCGCCTGCTCGTCCGGGCCCTCGCCTCCGGCAAGCCCCTCGCCGTGGTCTGCCACGGCCCCGCCGCGCTGCTCGCCGCCACCGACCCCGCCACCGGCCGCAACGCCTTCGCCGGCCGCCGGGTCGCCGCCTTCACCGACGCCGAGGAGACCCAGGCCGGCCTCGCCGACCGCGCCCCCTGGCTCCTCCAGACCCGCCTCACCGAGGCCGGCCTCACCGTCGACCCCGCCGCCCCGTGGACCCCGCACGTCGTCGTCGACGGCAACCTGATCACCGGCCAGAACCCGTCCTCCTCGGCCCCGCTGGCGGAGGAACTCCTGAAGCGACTGGGCTGAGCGGCCGGGCCCGGGCCCGGTTCTGCGCGGCGGGCCCGGGCCGTCCGGTCGGTTCAGGCGGCGGCCTGTTCGAGCGGTGCTGCTCAGGCGGCCGTGATCGGGCGGACGGTGGTGCCCGCGGCGTTGGTGGCGGCGGTGCGGGTGGTGTGGGTGGTGACGAGGTGGCGGAGGGCGCGGTCGGTGGCGGGGTCGGCCGGGGTGAGGGTGAAGAGGTGGTGGTGGCCGGTGGTGAGGATGTCGTAGTGGAGGCGGAGGTCGCCGACTTCGGCGTGGCGGACGCGTTTGGTGCCGGCGGCGCGGTCGAGGACGGTGTGGTCGTCCCACCAGAGGGCGAACTCGGCGCTATAGGAGCGAAGTTCGGCGAGGAGGGCGGCGAGCCGGGGGTCGTCGGGGTGGCGGGCGGTGGAGGTGCGGAGGTGGCCGACCGTCTCGCGGGCGACCCGGGCCCAGTCGAGCTGGGTGGCGCGGGTGGCCGGGTCGAGGAAGAGCATGCGGGCGGTGTTGTCGGTCGCTCCGGTGCCGAACGCGGGGCCGAACAGGGCCCGGGCGGCCGCGTTGTGGGCCAGTACGTCGAGCCGGTGGTCGGTCACGTAGGCGGGGAACAGCGGTATCCCGTCCAGGAGTTGGCGCAGCGAGTCGCGGACGGGGTCCTGCGGGGCGCGGGGCGCGGGCAGGACGGGGGTCTCCCGGCGGGCGATCAGGTGCAGGTGGCGGTGCTCGTCCGGGGTGAGGCGCAGGGCCTCGGCGAGGGCGTCCAGGACGGCGCCGCCCGGGGTGCCGACCCGGCCCTGCTCCAGGCGGACGTACCACTCGACGCTGACGGCGGCGAGCTGGGCGACCTCCTGGCGGCGCAGCCCCGGGGTGCGACGGCGCGGCCCGCGCGGCAGGCCGACGTCCTCGGGTTGCCGGCGGGCGCGCTTGGCCCGGAGGAAGGCGGCCAGTTCGGCCTGCGGGGACGGGGCGTGCTCGGTCATGTCCCCGATCATCGGCGCGGGCCGGGCGGGCCGTCCAGTGCCGAGGCTGGTACGCCGGATGCCACCATCCGGCGGGCCTCCTCGAGATCCTTCCGGCGGGGGAGGGTGGGGGCATCCGAAGCCAGATCCGACGACCGACGGGGAGCCTCGCGCCATGTCACGTCCGTTCCGTACCCGGGTGGCCGCCACCACTGCCACCGCCACCACTGCCACCGCCGGCGCCACCGCCGTTCGGCGTGCGCGTCCGTACCGCGCCGCCGCCGTCACGCTGTCCGCCGCCGCGGTGCTGACGCTGCTGGGGGTCGCCGACTCGAGCGCCCAGGTGGGGAAGGGGGTGAAGGAGTTCGGCCGGGTGTCGGTCCGTGCCGGGGTCCCGGCCGGGGCGCAGCGGTTCGCCGTCGGCAGCCCCGACCTGGTCAACGGCCGCTTCCCGCAGTCGCACTGGGCGAACGCGTTCGGCTGCGACGGCGGCAACCAGTCGCTGCGGCTGGAGTGGCGCGGCGCCCCGGGCGGCACCCGGAGCTTCGCCGTCACCATGTTCGACCCGGACGCGCCGACCGGCTCCGGTTTCTGGCACTGGCTGGTCTGGGACGTCCCGGCCACCGCCACCGGGCTGGAGACCACTCCGCCGGCCGGCGCGGTGACGGGCGCCGACGACGCGGGCGTGCAGGGCTACCTGGGCCCCTGCCCGCCGGTCGGCGACCGCCCGCACCACTACCAGATCAACGTCTACGCCCTGGACACCCCGAGCCTGGCGCTGCCGGCCGCCACGCCCGCCGCCGTCACCGCGTTCAGCATGAGCGGCCACGTGATCGGCCACGCGCAGACCACGGCGCTGGCCGCGAGGTGAACGTCCTTTCGGTGGGCGGCCGTTGAGGTCTGTGCGGCCAACCACGCGGCCAGGAGAGGAAGCTGAGGCGCACGGGCTGAACTAGCTTGTTTTGTGCGTCAGTTGAGGGGGGCGAGATGGAGACCGCCGTCGCTCTCCAGGACGGTGCCGGTGAGGTTGCGGTTGGTCGCGGCCAGCACGACCGCCTCGGCGACGTCCGCCGGAGAGGCGATCCGGCGGGTCGGCAACTGGGCGGCGGCCTGGGCGAAGTAGGCGTCGCGCGCTTCCTGCGGCAGGCCGTTCCACCACGGGGTGTCGACCAGTCCGGGGGAGACGGCGTTGATCCGGCGCGGGGCCAACTCCCTTGCCAGCGGCCGGATCATCGCCTCCAGTGCCCCGTTCACCGCGGCCAGTCCGGCGGTGCCCGGCATGCCGGTGCGGGCCGAGATCGCGGTGACCAGGGTGATCGAGCCGTCCTCGGACAGGTGCGGCAGCGCGGCCTGCACGGTGGTCAACTGCCCCCAGAACTTGGCCTCGAAGGCGCCGCGCAGGGCGTCCAGGTCGAGTTCGGCGAACGTGCCCGCGCCCTCGGCGCCGCTCAGTGAGACCACCAGCCAGTCCAACCTGCCGATGGTGGACAGGACTTCGGCGATCCGCCCGCGGTCGCCGCCGTCCGCCCGGTGCCCGACCAGCTCCGGGTCGCTGACCGCCAGCGCCTCCAGTCGTTCCTTGCCGCGGCCCACCACGTGCACCGTGGCGCCCCGGTCGCGCAGTTGGCGGGCGGTCTCCAGCCCGATGCCCGAAGTGCCGCCGACCACCAGTGCGGTGCGCTCGCTCATGTGTGCCCTCTCCAGTGCGTGTCCCGGTCCGTAATTTCGAACCGCGACGTCTCGTCTCGAATTAAGGTAGCGTGGCCGCCGTGATCGAGCAAGCGCACCAGGACCCGCACGAACCCGCCGACGGGGCACCGCCCCCCGCCCGCCCGGGCCGCCGCCGCAGCGAGGAGAGCCGCCGCGCGATCCTCGCCGCCGCGTACGAACTGCTCGGCGAGGCCGGGTACGCGCGCCTCACCGTCGAGGGCATCGCCGCCCGGGCCGGCACCGGCAAGCAGACCCTCTACCGCTGGTGGCCCGGCCGGGCGGACGTCCTGCTCGAAGCCGTCACCGCGCACGCCCGGCAGCACATCCCGCTGCCCGACACCGGCGACCACGCCGCCGACCTGCACGCCTTCCTCGCCGCGACGTTCGCCGCCGCCACCCCGCCCACCACCGACGCCCTGCGCGCCCTGATGGCCGAGGCCCAGATCGACCCGGCCTTCGGCCCCCGCTTCCACGACACCCTGCTGCGCCCCCGCCGCGAAGCCCTCGGCACCCTGCTCACCCGCGCCCACGCCGCCGGCGCGCTCGCCCCCCAGCTCACCCCCGACAGCGCCGTCGAACTCGCCTTCGGCATGCTCTGGTACCGGCTGCTCGCCACCCGCGAACCGCTCGACGAACGGCTCGCCGCGCTGCTCACCCGTACCCTGCTGCGCTGACCGGCGGGCAACGGGCGGCGGGCGGCGGGCGGACTGCGGTCGCCGGGAGTCCGTTTGTTTCCCGCGGATGTCCAGCCGCACCCCGCCCGCACGGCCGTCGAACGGCTGAACGAGCATGGCGGGGTGCCCACCGAAACGCCCTCCCGGCCGTCCCCGCCGCCCGGCCCCGCCCGGACCGGACTGCGCCGCCTCACCCGCGGCGCCTTCGCCGACCTCACCCCGCTGCGCCACAGCCCCGACTACCGGCGGCTCTGGTTCGGGCAGACGGTCTCCTCGATCGGCCAGCAGATGACCACCCTCGCGGTCGGCATCCAGATCTACGCCCGCACCGGCTCCACCTTCCTCACCGGTCTGGTCGGCATCTGCTCCCTGGTCCCGCTGGTCGTCTTCGGCCTGTACGGCGGCGCCATCGCCGACCGCGTCGACCGCCGCCGCCTCGGCCTGATCGGCTCCGGCGGCCTCGCCGCGGTCTCCGCGCTGCTCGCCGCCCAGGCCCTGCTGGACCTGCGCTCCATCGTCCCGCTCTACGCCGCCGTCGCGCTCCAGGGTGGATTCTTCGCCGTCAGCTCGCCCGCCCGGTCCTCGATGATCCCGCGCCTCGTCCCGCGCGAACAGCTGCCCGCCGCCAACGCCCTCAACACCATCGGCATGAACCTCGGCCAGACCGTCGGCCCGCTGCTCGGCGGCGTCGCCGTCGCCACGTACGGGGTGCAGAGCGCCTACCTGGCCGACACCCTCGCCTTCACCGCCACCCTCTACGCGATGTGGCGCCTGCCCTCGATGCGCCCGCAGTCCACCACCGGCAAGCGCGCCACCGTCCTGGACGGCCTGCGCTTCCTGCGCACCCAGCCCAACCTGCGGACCTCCTTCGCCGCCGACCTCGCCGCGATGATCTTCGGCCTCCCGCGCGCCCTCTTCCCCGCGATCGTCCTCCCCTTCTACGGCGGTGACGCCGGCACCGTCGGCCTGCTCGCCGCCGCCCCCGCCGTCGGCGCCCTGGCCGGCGGCCTCTTCTCCGGCTGGATCGGCCGCATCCACCGCCACGGCGTCGCCGTCCTCGCCTCCGTCGCCGCCTGGGGCCTGGCCATCGCCGCGTTCGGACTCGTCCGCAACCTCCCGCTCGCCCTGCTCCTGCTCGCCGCGGCCGGCTGCGCCGACACCGTCTCGATGATCTTCCGCAACACGATGATGCAGGTCGCCGCCCCCGACGAGATGCGCGGCCGCCTCCAGGGCGTCTTCATCGTCGTGGTCGCCGGCGGCCCCCGCCTCGGCGACTTCGAATCCGGCACCGTCTCCTCCCTCACCACCCCCACCCTCTCCATCCTCACCGGCGGCCTCGCCTGCGTCGCCATCGTCCTCTACCTCGCCCTCCGCCGCCCCGCCTTCCTCCGCTACGACTCCCGCCACCCCACCCCCTGACCCTCCCCGACCACCCACCCGCCACACCCCGAAACCTGGCAGCGAGCACCCCCCGACGTGCTGTATTGTTTTCCACGTCGCCGGGAGACCGGGGCACGGTCAGAAAGCCGAGAGACCCGCGAGGGCCACTGGGCGGACGACCACGGGACGTGGCGCAGCTTGGTAGCGCACTTGACTGGGGGTCAAGGGGTCGCAGGTTCAAATCCTGTCGTCCCGACAGTGATGTCGGAAGCCCGCTGAATTGGAGAGATCCAGGTCAGCGGGCTTCTTCGTGGTGCAGTGCCTGTTCACTTGACGAGGCGCAGGTGCCGTACTCCGGCTTCCTCGGGGTCAGGTGGGGACCACCGGCCGGTTCGGGCTCGGCGTGGCCCGTGCTCCCTGGGTGCGCAGAACGTCGCGTGCATGACGCTGATGCTTGGCTGCCGCAGGTTTTCCGGGGGCGGGAGACAGGTGGCCGCCTCGGCCGGGGGCTGTTTCCCGGACGCCGAACGCGAATGGCTGCGCACCCGCCAGCGGCGAGAGGCCCAGGCCTTCGCCGAACTGCTCGGTCTGGAGGCCGAGATCCGCGCCGAGGGCATCGCCATGATCGACCCGGAGGACGAGCTGACGGACCTCCAGCTCCCCGGCACCGGGACGGTCGCGCAGGCCGCGCTGCTCCTGGTCGACCGCCTGGTGACACGGCTGCGCCCCGAGGGAGCGGGCCACCCGGCGACCGGCGGCCGCCTGACCGTGGGCGTGCCGATCCCGCCGGGCCTGGTCGGCGAGCTGGTCGACGAGTTGCTCGACCAGTACGGGCAGCGCGCGAACTGGCAGCGCGGATACCTGGAGGACCCGTCCGCCCTGCGCGCCGACGCCCTCGAACTCCTCAGCCGCATGCGGCTGGTGGCCCGGGCGGGCCGACTGCGCTCCGACGGCCACGGAGTGCCGCCGCAGTACCAGGTCTCGGCCGGCGACGGCCGGGCGGTCACCGACGTGTCCGCGGCCCGGCCCGGCGCCACCGGCGAATGGGTGCTGCTCGCCGCCGCAGCCCGGTACGCCACGACCGTCTCGATCCAGCGCGCCGATCGACGGCCCCCGCAGACCGACCGCAACGGAGAGACCCCCTCGTGAGCCGGAACCAGCAGCTCCCGCAGCACACGGCCCCGCACCGCTTCCGGCTCAACCGGGCCGGAATCCTCAACGTCTGGCAGTACGACCGGCAGGAGTTCCTGTTCGGCGGCGGCCGCCTGCTGCTGCGCGGGAAGAACGGCGCGGGCAAGTCCAAGGCCCTGGAGATGCTGCTGCCCTACCTGCTCGACGCGGACGTCCGCGCCCTCGACGCGACCGGGACCGGCCGTACCACGCTGACCTGGCTGATGCTCGACGGCTTCCAGCAGACCAACCGCCTCGGGTACCTGTGGGTCGAGTTCCGCCGGGTGGACGAGGACGGCACCGAGCACCACCTGACGGTCGGCGCCGCGGTCAGCGCGTCGAAGTCCACCAACGCGGCCAAGCCGTTCTTCTTCACGACCTCACTGCGGGTGGGGGAGGACCTCGACCTCGTCGAGTCCGGGCAGCCGCTGCCACTGGAACGGCTGCGGGCCGCCGTCGGCGCCGACAACGTGCTGGACCGGCCCGCCGACCACCGCGCCAGGGTGGCCCGCGAACTGTTCGGACTGGCCGACGCCGCCCGCTACCGCAACCTCACCCAGCTGCTGCACCGACTGCGCCGCCCGACCACCGGAGACCGGATCGAGTCCGGCGGCCTGGTGACCGTCCTCGGCGAGACCCTGCCGGCGCTCGACGAGAACGTGATCGACAGCGTCGCCCGCAACCTCGACGACCTCGACAGCGTCCGCACCGACCTCGGACGCCTGGAGCGGACGGACGAGGCGCTGCGCCGGTTCCTGGGCAGCTACCGCGGTTACCTCCAAGGGGCCCTGCGCCGCCGGTCGAACGAGGTCCTCGCCGAGCTCGGCACGCTCGCCGAGCGCAGGCTCGCCGCCGGAGAGGCCGGCCGGAAGGTCACCGCGCTGCGCACCGAGGAGGCCGAGGCCGCCGAGCGGCGCGACGCGCTGGCCCAGGAGCACGCGACGGCCGAGGCGGACCTGGCCGCTCTGCGGGCGAGTTCCGGCTACCGGAGCCTGCACGAACTGGGCGAGCGGCGCCGCACCGTGGAGGCGATCCAGACGACGGCCCGGGCCACCCACACGGCGTTCGGACGGGCCCACGAAGCGCAGGAGGCCGCCGGGGCCGCGCTCACCGCGGGGGCGGGGCGGACGGCGGGACAACTGCTCGAACTCGGCGCGGCCCACCGCGAACTGTGCGGGCAGGCCGAACGGTCCGGACTGGCACCGGCGCACCTCGGCGACCCGGTCGGCGGCACCGCCTCGGTGCTCGCCGCGGCGGCCGAGCAGGAGGCCACCGGTCCGGACGGCGGCACCGCCCTGATGCACACCGCACGGGTGGAAGCCTTCGACCCGGCCGGGGTGGCGGCCTCCCTGCGCTCCTGGAGCACCCGACTCGCCGCCGCCGAACCGGTGGTGAAGACCCGGCTCCGTACCGTCTCGGAACTCTTCGGCCTCCTCGACGGGCTGCGCGAGGCCGAAACGAGGGCGCGGGAGGCGGACACCGAGCACGGACGCCTGGAGGAACAGGCCCAGGCCGAGGCCGACCGGGTGGCGGAGCGCGAAGCGGCGGTCGTCACGGCGAGCGCGGCGTACGCGACCGAGGTCGAGGCCTGGGCGGACCGGCTGGAGGAGCGATCGGGGGCACCCGTCGACGCCGTGCGCGCCGCCGTGCGACGCGACCTGGCCGCGGAAGCGTCCTTCGAGGACCGCACGCTGCCCGCCCCGGTCGCCGAGGAGGTGGCGTCCGCCGCGTTCCGGGCGCTCGAGCCGTACCGCCGCGACCTGGAGGACCGGCGGGAGCGGGCCGCACTCCGCTCACGCGACCTCACCCGGGCGCTCGACGCCGTCCGCGCCGAGAAAGCCGAATGGGAGGAGCGCAGCGACCCGGTCCCGCCCAAGCCGCCGCACCGCGACGCCCCCCGCTCCCCGCGCACCGGCGCCCCGCTGTACCGGCTCGTCGACTTCGCCCGCAGCTGAGCCAGGCGGAACGAGCCGGTATCGAGGCGGCGTTGGAAGCATCGGGAATCCTCGACGCCTGGGTCGGCGCGGACGGCGCACCGCTCGACCCGCTCACCCCGGACACCGTGCTCACCGCCACCATGCCCGCCGTCGGCCCGTCGCTCGCCGAGGCGCTGCACCCCGTGCCCACCGGCGACAGCGGCGTGACCGCGGCGCAGGTCGCCCGCATCCTGGCGGCCATCGCCCTGGTGCCGACCGGCGTCCCACTCGGCACGGCGGCGGGCGGGGCGGTGAGCGCGGACGGCCGCTGGCGGCTCGGCGTCACCGGCGGCGCCCACACCAAGCCGGTGGCGGAGTACGTCGGCGCGGAGGTCCGGGCACGGACCCGCCTGCGCCGCATCGCCGAACTCGCCGAACGCCTCGCGGGCCTGGAGGACCAGGCACTGGCCGCACAGTCCGAAGTGAAGGAACTCGCCGAGCTCCAGGACGACTTCGAACTGCTGCGGCGTCCGCCGCGCGAGCAGCGGCTCACCGACGCCTGGGCACGCCTGGAGGAGACCGAGCGGGTCGCGGCCGGCCTGCGCCAGCACGCCGCGACGGCGGCCCGCACCGCCCGGAACGCCCGCTCCGCCTGCGTCGACGCCCGCCGCCACGCCGAAGCCACCGCCACCGCGCACGACCTACCGGCCGACCGGGACGCGCTGCTCACCGTCCGCTCCGCGGTGGAGGCCCTGGCCGACGGCACCCGACGACTGCGTGCTCGCGTCGACGCCACCGCCGAGGGCCTCGCCGCCCACCGCGACGAACGCCGCAGCTACGAACGGGCCCGCACCGCCCGGGAGGAGGCCGAGCTGGACTACGCGCGGCGGGCGGAGGAGCTGGCGAAGGCCCGTCGGGAGATCCGCACGCTGGAGAGCGCGCTCGGAGCGACCGAACAGGACATCCTCGCCGAGGAACAGGTCATCCTCCGGCGCCTCGACGAGATCAGCGAGGAACTGCCCAGGGCCGGGCGCACCGCCGGACGCCTGCACGACGACGTGGTGCGCGGCGAACTGGACGAGCAGACCAGGCGTGACGAGCTCCAGGCGCAGGAGGCCGAGGTGATCCGGTGCGGACGCGCCCTGCGGACCGCCCTGGCGACACCCGACATCGTGCGCGGCGCGGCACTCGGCGCGCTCCCGGGCGAACCGGAGATCCCGGACCCGGCCCAGGAGGACGCCAGGACCAGGCTGCGCGCCCTGCAGACCCTGGTCGAGGCGGTGCAGCGCGGCCTGGACCCCGAGCGCCGCGACGTCTCCGACACCGCGCTGCTCAACCGGTTCAACGAACTGCGCGACCAACTCGCCGGCGGCTACGACGCGACCCTGGAAGAGCCCGACGGCATCAAGGTCTGCCGACTCGTCGACGACACCGGTCCGCACGACGTGGCGCTGGTCGGCGAACGCATCGCCCGGCAGGCCGACGACGCCCGGGCCCGGCTCACCGACCGCGAGCGGGAAGTCTTCCAGCGCTTCCTCACCGGAGAGCTGGGCGACCACCTCTCCACCCAGCTGCTCGCCGCGGGAGCGCTGGTCGACGCGCTCAACAGCACCCTGCGATCCGTCCGCACCTCGCACGGCCTCGGCGTGGAACTCGACTGGCGGCTGGCCGACACCGTCGACGCGGACATCCGGGCAGCCGTCGAACTGCTGCGCAGCCCCTCCGGGTTGCGCACCCGCGAGCAGACGGAGCAGCTGAGGGACATCCTGCAACGCCGCATCGAGGACGCCCGCCGCGCCGACCCGGCCACGGGCTACGCCGCGCACCTGCGGACCGCGCTCGACTACCGGACCTGGTTCACCTTCCAGCCGTGGGTACTGGACGACACCTCCACCGCCCGCCGGCGCAAGTTCACCGGGCGGACCGGCCTCAGCCAGGGCGAGCAGCGGGTCCTCTCCTACCTCGCACTCTTCGCGGCCGCCGCCGCCCACTTCACCACGCTCGCCGAGACCGCCCCGCAGGCGCCCCGGCTGATCCTCCTCGACGACGCCTTCGCCAAGGTCGACGAGCCCACCCACGGCCGGCTCGGCCGCATCCTCGTCGACCTCGACCTCGACTTCGTCCTGACCAGCGAACGCCTGATGGGCACCTGGCCCGACGTGCCCGCACTCCACATCTACGAGTGCCTGCGCGACCCCCACGTGCGCGGTGTCGCCACGCTCCACTACACCTGGAACGGGCGCAACCGCCGTCTGGTGACCGTGTGACGCTTCCACCGCAGACCCGCGCCTTCCTGGCCCGGCCGGACCTCGCCCGGATGTGGACAGCGGTCCACCGCCGCCTGGAGCGCAACGGAATCCAGCCCAGCGGCAGCATCCGGCTGACCGGCTGCACCGCCGCCGAGCGCGAGGCCCTGTCCCTGCTGCTCGGCCGCCGGGTCACCACCGCCACCGCCACCATCCGGCTGGCGGACCTGGACAGCAGGCTGCGCGACACCGCGGCGGACTGCGGACTCGTCACAGCCGTCGAACAGCTGGGGCTGCCGCTGACCGACCGGCGGGCGGCACGGGACACCGGACGGCAGGAGCGGGCCGTGCTGTGGGCGGCGGCCGAAGCGGCGGTCGCCGCATCCCCGCTGGCCGGCCAGGACTGGGTGGGCGGCTGGCTCGACGACCTGCGCCGTACCGGCGCACTCGGCAGGCTCCCGCCCCAGGACGCGGCGGGCCTGCTCCACCAGGCGATCCGGGTCCTCGGCCTCCTCCGGAGCGACCGGGGCGAGGAGGCGGCGCCGTACGGCCGCGGGGAGCTCGCGACCCGGGTGACCGGCACGGCACACGGCCTGGACGACGACACGGTCCTGTCCCGCCTGGTCCTGCGCGGCCTCGCCCGGGCCACGGGCGGCGAACCGCCCGAGCACGCGCCCGGTCGGCGGGCCCTGTGGCGGGCCGCGGCGGTCGTCCCCGACGAGGTGTCGAGCACCGTGCTCACCTACGGCCTGCGCCCCGTCGGCAGCGGGTGGCGCGAACGGGCCCTGCGGGAACGGGCCGACCACCACGCCGAAACCCACCTGACACTGCGTGAACTGCGCGAGGTGGACGTCGTCCCGCCCTCGGACACGCCGGTGCACATCTGCGAGAACCCCCGGGTGGTCGAGGCAGCGGCCGAAGCCCGCTGCGGGGGCGCCCTGGTCTGCACCTCGGGCAGCGCCTCCACCGTCGTCCTCGAACTCCTGGACACCCTCGCGGCCGCCGGCCTGCGGCTGCGCTACCACGGCGACTTCGACTGGCCCGGCATCGCGCTCGCCAACCGCGTCATCCGGCGCTACGCGGCCCTGCCCTGGCGGATGGCGGCCGAGGACTACGAACAACTCGCCGCCCACGCCCGGGCCCAGGGCAGCCCCGGCCTCCCGCTCGTCGGCCCTCCGGTCGAGGCGAGCTGGGACGCCGACCTCGCCGCCGCCATGACGGCACTGAACGTGGCCCTGCACGAGGAATCGGCACTCGACCGGCTCGTCGCCGACCTGGCACCGGGAGGACCCTGACCCCGGGACCGGCCGGCGGGTGGCTGTCAGCCGCGGCGGCCCCGCCCCGCCCCGATCCGTTCCGCCTGCTGCCCGGTGACCAGTTCCCGCAGCTTGGCGCGGGTCTCCGGGTCCGTCGAGTACACGACCGTGCCGATCATGCCGCGGGTCAGCAGCACCTTGTAGGTGTTGCGGATCAGGCGGTCGATGTCGGCGTCGCTGGTGGACTTGCGGAAGACCGGGTCCTTGGAGGCCGTCCGGTCGGTGGACCAGCGGTCGGTGCGCCAGACCAGGTCCGGGCCGAGGACGACGCCGCTCCAGTCGTACTCGAAGCCCTGGGCGGTGTACACGCAGCCGACCTGGCCGAAGCCCGCCGGGTCGGTGGCCCACAGCGCGGCCGGCGGGGCGCCCGCGATCGAGCGGTCGCCGTAGACGTTCCACGGGCGGGCCCAGTCGCCGATCCGCACGTCGAGGGGGAGCGGATCGCCCGGGGCGACCTTGGTGGTCCACTTCCAGCAGTACCCGGCCGACATCCGGGCGCCGTAGCCCTCCGCCCGCCGGGCCTCCAGGAACGCCTCCAACTCCTCGGGGGTGTCCGCGACCTCCAGGACGACCTTGCCGTCGGGCTCCCAGTCGACCGGGCCGCCGGGCTCCAGACCCAGCAGGCGCACCACCCAGCGCAGGTAGGCGTCGCTGCCGCCGCAGCGGAACTGGCTGTCCAGCTCGACCACCTCGCACTCCAGGCCCTTCACCGCGGCCGCGGCCCTGATCTGCGCCACTGTGCCCATCTCGCCCGGCCGGACCACCTGGTGCTCGTCCAGCAGGAACACCGGCACCCGGGCGGCGTCGATCAGCTCCTCGATCTGGGGCTTGCCGGTGCGCTGGGCGGCCCGGGTGTACCGGTTCGCCGACGTCTCCCGGATTCGGTGGGCCTCGTCGCAGATCAGCACGTCGAACCCGTTGCGCTCGGCCGTCATGAAGCTGTTGAAGTACTTGAACAGCTCCTGCACCTGGCGCTTGCGCGCCCCGGCCACCCGGCGCATCGTGGTGGTGAACGAGCTGGACCCGGTCGCGTGGAAGGCCGTCACTCCGCGCCGGTACAGGTCGCCGAGCAGGGACAGCGCGATCACGCTCTTCCCGGTGCCCGGGCCGCCCGTGATGACGACCACCTGCTTGTGATCGGACTGCTGCGCCCGCCGCACCGCCCGCAGCACCAGCTCGTAGGCGACCCGCTGCTCGTCCAGCAGGACGAACTGCTCGCGCTCGCGCACCTCGTCGGCGGCGACCGCCATCAACTGCTTGGACGGGGCGACCTTGCCCGCGAGCAACTGGTCCGCCGCCTGGGCGCCGGAGGCCGGGCTCAGCTTCGAGCGCAGGTACTCCACGAACTCCCCGCGCCGCTCGGCGGTGAAGAGCCGGCCGCGCTCGTCCTGCGGCACCTCGTAGAGGCCCTGGACGCCGAACTCCGTCGCGTTGTGGAGGAAGGCCACCCCGGACACCCGCTCGGGGTGGTCGGCGAGCGCCCCGTTGAAGGAGACGAGGTAGTCGCAGTAGCCGCGGACCTGCTCGATCGGGTTCAGCACCGGCCGGGTGTACGCGTCGACCCGGCACAGCAGCGGCTCGCCGTCCTCCGGGAACGCGCTGCTCCACTGCTTGAGCTCGACCACCACGTACGACGGCTCGCCCGTCACCGGGTGGACGCCGGCGAGCACGGCGTCCGCGCGCTTGCTGTTCAGCGGGAGGGAGTACTCGAGGAGCACCTCCACCGCGCCGAGTCCGGCGTCCAGGAGGGCGTTGGTCAGCTCGGGGACGCTCATCTCCCAGGAGCGCACCTCGGACGGGCCGGGCTTGTGGCCGTGCTGGTGGACGAACTGGTCGATGAGACGCACGAACAGTGATCCGGCCAGCCTCTCGGCGGCGACCGCGGACACGGAGTCGCGGAACAGCAAGACATGCTCCCAGGCAGCACGAAGTGACTCGTGCGGGTGGGGGCATGTCCCTGGAGGGAAGCCCGGCGGGCCGCGCTGATGACTGGGTCAAACCTACAACGGAGTGCCTGGGCCGGTACCCGAATGCTCGGGCTTCCGGCGTCGCGTGAGGATGGTCTGCCGAGGTGTACGTCGATGAGCATTGTGTACGGACGGCCACTTCTGCATTTAGGATCTGCGGTACTGTTTGCGGCCCGACAGGCTTCCTGCTGAGGACATGCCCCCACCCGCGCGAATCATTCGTGGTCCGGTCCAGGGGGTCCCTCGTGCCTATGCTCTTGCTGAACCTGTCGGCGCAGGATCTGCTCACTCTCGACTCGCGTCGCCGGATGGTGCCGCACCTCGCCGAACGGTGGCGGAAGTTCCGAGAGTTCGAGGCTTCGGAGACGGAGCGGTCCGCATGGGCGGAGAGCCTGATCTGCCTGGCGAAGGATCTGGTCGCCGCTGGCCGGGGCAACGTGCAGATGGTCGTCGAATGTGCCGTGACCGCTGACGAGGACCTCAAGGGTGGCAGCCCCAGGCTCGTGGACGTCGTTCTGGTGGGCCGCCACCCGCTCAAGGACCGGCCGTCCGTCCAGTTGGTGGAGCTGAAGCGCTGGTCGACGGTGACCAGGGTCGAGAAGGCCATCGCGGACCTGATCTACGTGGAGGGCCTGGCGAAGCCCAAAAGGCACCCTGCGCTGCAACTGGGCGAGTACTACGAGGCCTTCATCAGCGAGAAGGGCCCCTACGGTTCGCTCAAAATCGAGTGCAGCGGTTTCACCTACCTGCACAACGCCACTGAGGAATCGGTACGTCCGCTGATCGACGTGGATGCGCCGATGGGTGTCTGCGCCCAGGTGTACACCGGGGACCGGCGCCAACAGTTGCTGACCGACCTGCAGAACCACTTCGCCGCCGACGGCGGCGCCTTCCAGGCCGAGCAACTGCTGCAGGGCATCGGCGTACGCAACACGCCCCTGCTCGACGCGATGGTGTGGTCCCGGGGGACGGACACGGTCTTCACCCTGCGCGGGCGGCAGAAGAAGGCGGCCGACCAGATCCTGGAAACCGCGGCCAAGGTACTGCCGTCCCCGCAGCAGCCCGCGCTGGTTCCGGACGAGCGGCGACTGGTCTTTCTGGTGACCGGCGGCGCAGGAACCGGCAAGAGCGCCATCGGCCTGCAGATCAAGGCGGAGCTGGAGGCCGCGGGCCGGACCGTCAACTACGCCAGTGGGAGCAGGGCCTTCAACGCGGCGATGCAGGAGCACGTCGGCGTCGGGGACAAGGAGTTCAAGGAGACCTTCACCTACTTCTCCAGTTACGTCACGACTCCCGAACCGCTGATAGACGTGCTGATCTGCGACGAAGCGCACCGACTCCGTGACCGCTCCACGAACCAGTACTGGCCGCCGGAGAAGCAGGGGACCCGGCCGCAGGTGGACGAACTCCTCGACGCGTCCCGTCTGACGGTCTTCTTCCTCGACGAAGGCCAGGTCGTCCGTCCCAACGAGGTCGGTACGGTCGATCTGATCCGGGAGGCGGCCGAGCGGCGCGGAGCCCGAGTTGTGCAGTGCGGGCTCCGCGAACAGTTCCGGTGCGGTGGCAGTGACGCCTACGTCCGCTGGGTGCACGCTCTGCTCGGCTTGTCGGGCGACCTGCCCGAGCAGTGGACGCCGGACGGGTTGATGCACGTCGAGGTGGTGGACACGCCGGAAGCGCTCGAGGAGATCATCCTCGGCGAGGCGGGCGCCGGGGCATCCGCGCGGATGGTGGCCGGCTACTGCTGGCCCTGGACCGAGCCTTTGGGCAAGGAGAAGCGGCTGGAGCCCGACGTCAGGATCGGCGACTGGCACCGGCCGTGGAACGCGAAGAGCGACACCTTCTGTGCGAACGGGGCCCCGCCCAGCAGCAGGTGGTCGGTGCACAAGGAGGGCATCGGCCAGATCGGGTGCGTGTACACCGCGCAGGGCCTCGAATGGGACTGGTGCGGAGTGATCATGGGCGATGACATGGTGCGCCGAGACGGCCGGTGGGTGTTCCGCCGGGGCAAGGAGACGGGGAAGTCGGCGGAGGGTGTGAAGCGGGTGCGCGTGCCCGGGTCCTTGGACCCGAAGGTCAAGGCGGCGAGCGTCGGCGACGAGGAGTTCGCCCGGCTGATTCGGCACGCCTACCACGTGCTGATGACGCGGGCGAGCCGGGCGGCGGTGCTCTACTCCACCGACGAGGAGACCCGGGAGTACCTCAAGGCCCTCGTCGGGGAGACCCAGATCCACGGGTTGCGACCGACCCGGGAGAGTCTGTCGAAGCACCTCGCCCCTCCGAAGAAGGGGCGGAAGAAGCGCAAGGACGATCTCCGACTGTTCTGACTGACGGCGTGGTGAGGTGGAGGTGGCGGGCTCGCCGGGCCCGCCACCCACCTGCGTCAGAAGAGCAGGTGCGCCACCGAGGTCAGCACCGTCACCAGAACGTTGGAGACGACTCCGACAGCGATGTCGGTCAGGATCTCGCGGATCCTTCCACGATGCGCGGGCTTGCACTCGACCGAGGTCATACGGCCATCCCTGGGTGTGAGATCGGAATGGCAGGGGGCACCCTACCGGGCAGCCACGTCCACGTCAGATGGTGATCACCTGACGGGCACAACCATTCGTCAATCGCAGCCCGTTGAGGACGCGCAGGACCTGAGCCTCGTACCCTCCGGGAAGGTGCGCAGCGCGACGATCATACCGCCTGGGCAAGCTGGCGCTGAGGGGCAGGGAGAGGAGCTTTGCCCAGGATCCGGGGACGGTCGATCACCCACCGGTCTGTCCGCTGGACGAGGTCCGGGCCAATGGTTATTGACTTCGGCTTGTCAGGGTGGGGTTGGGGTGTCGAGGGTCAGGCCGGTGCCGGCTATGAAGCCGTCGGGGGTGTCGGGTGGGTACTGCAGGCGTTTGAGCCGGTTGCGGACGAGGGCTTCGAGTCGGTCGAGGGCCATGACGGCCAGGTTGGCGAGGCTGTGCTTGACGTGTGCCCAGACCCATTCGACGGGGTTGAGGTCGGGTGAGTAGGCGGGCAGCAGGAACACCGTCAGCCGGGCGCGCTGGTCGACCAACTCGCGCACGGCGCGGGAGACATGGGTGTTCAGACGGTCCCAGACCAGCACGATCGGCGCCTTGACGAGTTGGTGGACGCCGTCGACCAGGGCGATGAAGTCGCGCTCGCCCATGCTGCGGCGCCGGCCCTTGCCCGCGGGGTGGGTGACCAGGCGGTGGCACAGCCGGGTGCGCGAGCCCGGCCGCACCGCGATCAGCCCCGCCACCGACAGGCGTCCCGCGCGGCGCCCGCTGACGGTCACGACCGGCGTGCGGCCCCGTCTGCCCCAAGTGCGTCCGCGGGGCGGTCGGCGGGTGAAGCCTGCCTCGTCCTCGAAGCAGATGTATCCCCCGCAGGCCGCCCGGACTCTTCTACCTCCGCCCAGGTCACCTCCTTCCACCCGGTGACGGCCCGCTCGTCGCGCCCGGCCACCCGACGCGCGGGGACCTGCGGGCTGAAACCGAGCCGGTGCATCAGCCGCGTCGCCCCGGACACGCTGTAGGTGACGTGGAACTTCCGCCCGATCAGCGTGACCACCCGCGCCGCCGTCCATACCTGGTCCTCCACCCAGCCGTGCGCGGCCGGACCCTCGTCCAGATACGCGGCGAGCTTGGCGAGGCAGCGCCGCGACAGGCGGCACCGCGACCCGCCCGGGCCGCGCGATGCCAGCGCCTCGACCCCACCGTCACGCCACAACTGGTGCCACTGGTAGGCCGACTTCCCACTCACCCGCAGGCGCCGGGCCACCTCCGCCGACTTGACCTCCTGCTCGAACAACTCGGCTGCCTGCATGCGCACCGACTCCCGACGCAGCCGTCCTGCGGCGATCAGCCCGCCCCCATCCGCATATCTCACACACCAGGAGGTACAGCCACCGCTTCAGGCCCATCAGGCACTCCACATAAATTCACCCTGACGCGCCGAAGTCAGTAACGGCGGCCGGCGGAGAGTCGGCCGTCGAAGGCGATCTCGAAGGCGTTCAGGGCGGCCTTCCAGCGGGTCATCCAGCGTCTGCGGCCGGCTCCGGTCGGGTCGAGCGACATGATCGCCGTGTAGACGCACTTCAGGGCCGCCTGCCCGTTCGGGAAGTGCCCGCGCGAGCGGACGGCCTTGCGGATCAGGGCGTTCACCGACTCGATCGCATTCGTGGTGCAGATGACCCGCCGGACCTCGACGTCGAAGCTCAGGAACGGCACGAACTCTGCCCAGGCGTTCTCCCAGAGCCGCACGATCGCCGGATACCTGCGGCTCCAGGTCTCGGTGAACTCGACGAACCGCTCGAGTGCGGCCTCCTCGGCCGGAGCGGTGCAGACGGGCTTGAGCGCCTTGGAGATCTTGTCCCAGTCCTGCCGGGCCGCGTAACGGAACGAGGCCCGGATCAGGTGGACGATGCAGGTCTGGGTGACGGCCTGCGGCCAGACCGCGGCGATGGCGTCCGGGAGACCCTTGAGGCCGTCGCAGACGACCATGCAGACGTCCGCGACGCCGCGGTTCTTGATCTCGGTCAGGACGTGCAGCCAGTACTTGGCGCCTTCGCCGCCGTCACCGGCCCAGAGCCCGAGGATCTCCCGGGTGCCCTCGACCGTGACCGCGAGGGCGACGTAGATCGGCCGGTTGGCGACCTGGCCGTCGCGGAGCTTCACCTGCACGCAGTCGATGAACACCACCGGATAGACCGGGTCGAGCGGCCGGTTCTGCCATCCGGCCATGCCCTCGATCACCTGGTCGGTGATGGTGGAGACGGTCTGCTTTGACACGTCCGCGCCGTAGACATCGGCCAGGTGAGCGGCGATCTCGCCGTGTGCCAGGCCGCGGGCGGACAGCGACAGCACCATCTCGTCGACGCCGGACAGGCGCCGTTGCCGCTTGCGGACCAGCTGCGGCTCGAACGAGCCCTCCCTGTCCCGGGGGACATCGATCTCGACCGGGCCGACCTCGGTCAGCACTGTCTTCGACCGGACGCCGTTGCGCGAGTTCCCGCTGCCGACCCCGGCCGGGTCGTGCTTCTCGTAGCCGAGGTGGTCCGTCATCTCGCCTTCGAACGCGGACTCCAGGAGTTTCTTCGTGAGCTGCTGGAGCAGGCCTCCGGCACCGGTGAGCTGCAGCCAGCTCGCGCGGGCCCGGTCGACCAACTGCCCGATCAACTGGTCGTCCAAGGCGTCCGGCTGCAACTCCACCGGCCGAACGGCCTCCACGGCCTCGGCCGAGACGGTCACGTCTGCCATCAGGTGTTAATTCCTTGATCGGGAGTTACACCGTTCTTTTTTACAGACCCTCTTCCCGTCGACGCGCCCACAGGTGACGCGTTGGGCATCTTGTCCCGCTTTCGGGTCGAGTTCTACGAGAGCCTGTACAAGCGGGCGGATGTGCTCTTCGAGCTCACCGACGCCCTGCTGTGCACGGACGGCCCGGTCAAGACGCTGGTGGACCTGTCGCTGGCAGCAGAGCACCAGCGCGGACACGGGGCGATGTACGCCCGCGCTGGACCGGGGCTGGCTGGAGCCGACCAGGCTGCGACGCGCGCTGGCCGCCCTGCCGATCCCACGCCTCGCCGACGGGCGCATCGCCCTGGCCGTCGACGTCTCCAACTGGCTCCGCCCCGACGCTCCCACCAGCGGCGACCGCCTGTTCTGCCATGTCTACGGGCGCGGCCGCAGCGCCGACCAGCTGATCCCCGGCTGGCCATACTCCCTCGTCGCCGCCCTGGAATCCGGCCGCACTTCCTGGACCGGACTGCTGGACGCGATCCGGCTGGAGCCGGCCGACGACGCCATCGCGGTGACCGCCGCCCAACTGCGCGAGGTCACCGGGCGCCTGATCGAGGCCGGGCACTGGACCACCGGTGACCCGGAGATCCTGCTCGTCATGGACGCCGGCTACGACGTCACCCGCCTGGCCCACCTCCTGTCCGACCTCCTTCTCGAGCTCATCGGCCGACTGCGTTCGGACCGCGTCATGCTCCGCGACGCTGGCGAGCCCCGCCCCACGCCCAAGGGCGGGCGCCCACGCAAGCACGGCACCGCGTTCACCTTCGCCAAGCCTGAGACCTGGCACGAACCCGACACCACCACCCGCACCGACACCACCCGCTACGGCAACGCCGAAGCGGGGGCCTGGGACCGGATGCACCAGCGCCTGCAGAACCGCGGGCCCTGGCTCGACCATGAAGGTGAAATCCCCATCACCCAAGGCATGTTGGTCCGCCTCAAGGCCGACCACCTCCCCGGGGAACGCGAAGCGAAGCCGCTGTGGCTGTGGTCCTCCGCTACCGGAATCGACACCGCCCACCTGGACCGGATCTGGCGCACATTCCTGCGCAGATTCGACCTTGAACACACCTTCCGCCTGCTCAAGGACACCCTCGGCTGGACCGCGCCGCACTTCCGCGTGCCGGACACCGCCGACCTGTGGACCTGGCTGGTCATCGTCGCCCACACCCAGCTCCGCCTGGCCCGCCCGCTCGCAGCCGACCTCCGCCGCCCCTGGGAACGACCAATGCCCGCAGCGAAGTTGACCCCGGCCCGGGTCCGCCGCGGGTTCCGCAACATCCGCGCGAAGGCCCTCACTCCGGCCCATGTGCCGAAACCCTCTCGACCCGGCCCCGGACGGCCACCAGGTTCGAAGAACCGCCAGCCAACACCTCGCCACGACGTCGGAAAGACCGTCAAACGCGAACTCACGCTCCAGGCCCACCTCGCCGCACGAGGTTAGAAATCAAGCTCAGTACTTCGACGGACGTCCCACCTGGACCTCCCTTCCTGGATCGACAAGATCCAAGTGCCATGGTGTCCACGTCACCGGGCAAAGCTCAGTCAAAGTTGGGCGAGGGTCTCCGCGAGGGCCCGCCAGATTTCCTTCGACAGGTCGATGCTTCCGCGGGCCTGGGCTTCCTCCGCCAGTGTCTGGAGTTCCCTGGTCCCTTCCTTCCGTTCGCCGCCGAGTACGCGCAGTTGGCTGCGGAGCATCTTGAGGGCGAGCTCGTCCTGGTAGGCGAGCAGTGGTGTGGTCTCGGCGAGTTCCGCGCAGCGGCGGCCGGCTTCGTCCAAGCGTCCCCGGTAGAAGGCCATCTGGGCGCTGAGCAGGGTGAACTCTTGCTGGTGCACGGCTGAGCCGACCAGTTCCACCGCAGGGTGCGCTTCCACGAGGCACTTCTCGGCAACGTCGAGGTTCCGCGGGGACATTTGCAGGTGGAGCGAGGCCGCGGCGAGGCGCAGTCGCAGCCAGAGTAGGGGGCTGACGCGGCTGTCGAGTAGACCGAGCGCTGTGCCGAGGCGTTGTGCGGCGCCTGCCTGGTCGCCCAGACGCAGGTGGACGTGGGCTGCGGTCCAGAGCGCCTCGGTCTGCTGGACCTGGCCCAGTCCCTGGGCGAGTTCGTCAAGCTCGGCCGCGTGTTCGCGCGCTTCGATCAGGTTTCCCACGGCTGTCTCGGTAGAGATCAGGACCATTAGTGCTCCTGCGGTGTCGCGCGGAGGAAGGCTGTGCGCGTTGGCGGTGGCAACGGCTTGGACGGCGCTTTCGTGCGCGTGTTCCATCTGGCCCAGTGCCCGTTGGCAACGCGCCCTCGATACGTGCGAGTACACCTGGAGCTCCGGCCTGCCGATGCTGTCGGCAAGGTCGACCAGCTGGCCCAGGGTGCGCAGTTGGGCCTCGCGGTCGCCGATGTCCTGCTGGAACCCGGACATCACGCGCATCGCCTGCCACTGCAGTGCGTAATCCTCGGAGGGGGCTCCCGTTGCCAGGGCCTCCTCCAGGATGCGCAGGGCCCGGTCCGCGTCCTCGGTCGAGGAGGCGATGGCCAGCGCCTGGGCGAGGGAGTCGCTGCGGAGGCCGCGAAACTCGGCCGTGGAGACACCGAGTTGGGTGGCTAGGTACTCCACCGCCTTGGCTGTTGGCGGACGGGCCCCGGATTCCAGCCGGGACAAGTACCCGGGGGACATGCCACCGCCTGCCAACTGCTGCTGCGAAAGGCCGCGTTCAGCCCGCAGCGCCTTGAGGCGCTCACCGAACTCGGGCTGCTGCAGTGACATGCGGCATCCAATCCGTCGCCGTGCTGGGTAGACAAGTGCATCGGCCGGTACTGATTCCCGTGGCCGCATGTCAAATGCTTCCAAATTTGGCAACTGCTGGCAAGTTCAGGGCATCGCTCGACGTCCACGGGCCGGGGCGACCGTGAGGCGGCCCCGGCCCATGCACGGGCGGCTACGGCCAACCAATCTCCGCGTCCGTCGTGGCTCCGCCCGGGGCCTGGACGGCCAGCGTGTCCTGGGGTGCGGCCTGAG
Organism: Kitasatospora fiedleri; assembly: GCF_948472415.1. Lineage (NCBI taxonomy): Bacteria > Bacillati > Actinomycetota > Actinomycetes > Kitasatosporales > Streptomycetaceae > Kitasatospora > Kitasatospora fiedleri. The sequence goes on from NZ_OX419519.1 coordinate 5,885,221, forward strand.
CGGTGCCCGCCTGGGCGGCGAACAGGGCGGCGACCAGAAGGCCGGCGCTGGCAAGGGCGCGGAAGATGCTTTTCACGGACGTGGATCTCTTTCTTGTGGACGGGCTGCGGAACAGATCCGGCCCCTTGTGCCTGGAGTCGGGTGTGGCGTCCTGCCACTGCTTCCCGACGGCTGAGAAGTTAGTGGACAGATGGCCTCTTGGCAACTTGACGGCACAGAGTTGCCATTTTGGGAAACATGTCGCCCTAAGTGATTCTTTTCGGAGGGGGGCTTCGGTCGGCGATGGGCCTCAAAACCCGCTCCGTGCGGCGAGGGGGCGACTCTGTAGTGCGCCGACCACGGTTGATGGTGAAGGTAGCTCGGGAGCTATTGGGGCAAATCGGGCAAAGTGGATGTTTCCTAAGTTGGCACCGTATTTGACACTTCTGGCATGAAGGTGTCATGGTTCAGGCCGCGGATAGCCGCATAAATGTCGAGGAAGGCGATTTCCGAAAGGAGGAGGAATGAAGCGCTACATCAAGCCGACCGTGAAGAAGGTCGGAGCCGGGGCCGTCCTGGCCGCCGAGGTGTGATCGACCGGGTGGGCCGTGCCATCACACGGCCCACCCGGCCGGTGAAGTGACGTGCCGTTCCCGGATTCACGAGGAGCGCGGCGGAGCGCGGTACGGGCTCCGCGGAAAGAGGCAGAGGGGATCTGACGATGTGTGGACTTGCCGGTATGGCGCGTCTTGGTGGCGGTCCGTTGGAACCCCATCAGGTGGAGCAACTGAGGGCCATGTCGCGCTGTATCGCGCACCGGGGGCCCGATGACGAGGACCTCCTGGTGGACGGTCCGGTGGGGTTGGCCTTCCGGCGGCTCTCGCTCGTCGACCCCGAGCGCGGTGGACAGCCCTTCGTGAGCGAGGATGGCGCACTGGCGCTGATCGCCAACGGCGAGGTCTACAACCACCGCGCGCTGGAGGCCGGGCTGCCTGGTGGCACCCGGATGCGTACCGACTCCGACTGCGAGGTGTTGCTGCACCTCTACCGGCACGACAACCGCCGGTTCCTGGATGCGGTCCAGGGCATGTTCGCGGTGATCGTGTGGGACCGCCGCCGCGGCAAGCTGGTGCTGGCCCGCGACCGGTTCGGCATCAAGCCGCTCTACTTCCACCGTGGCCGGAAGCGGATCGTGGTCGCCTCGGAGATCAAGGCGCTCTTCCAGGACCCCGACTGTCCGCGTCGGCTCGACTGGACGCGCGCCCTTGCGGACCAGAGCTTGCAGAGCTCCGCGCTCTTCGCCCACGGCCCGGTGAACACCTGGTTCAAGGGCGTCGAAGCGGTGCCCGCTGGCACCGTGATGGAGTTCGACCTCGAAGACGGCACGGTCACCCGCCACCGCTACTGGGAGTTCCCGGACGAGGTCGACCACAGCCTCACACCGGCCGAGTTCATCGGTGGCTACGGTGAACTGCTCGCCTCCTCCGTCGAGATGTGCGCCACCGCGGATGCCGAGCTCGGCCTGTTCCTCAGCGGCGGCGTCGACTCCGCCGCAGTGGCCGCCCTGGCCTCGCGCACCACCCCCCTGACCACGTTCACTGCTGTCAACTCTGGCACGTTCGCCAACGGCGACGCGGCCAACGCCAGGCGCACCGCCGACGAACTCGGTATCCCCAACCACCAGATCCTGCTGGACGCCGCCAGGGTGCCCGACCCCGACGAGTGGCGGGAACTGCTCTGGCTGCAAGAGAGCCCGCGCTGTGGCCCCGAGCAGTTCTACAAGCGCGAGCTCTACCGGGCTGCCAAGGACCTCCGTCCGGAACTGCGCGGCATGCTGCTCGGCCAGGCCTCCGACGAGTTCAACGGGGGCTACGCCGGACAGTTCGGCACGAGCTGGCCGCAGGCATTGGCCGCGTTCGAGGAGATGGCGGGTCGTACGGCCGTCCACCGTCATCCCGAGGTGCAGCCCTGGCTCGACCACGGTACGGCGCCGCTGCTGGGCGCTGCTGCGTTCGGTCCCGCCGACGAGCATTTTCCCGACGCCTACCACCAGTACGTCCGGTGGAAGTACCGCGACGTCCAGCAGTACAACTGCTGGCACGAGGACCGCAACGCGGCCGGCAGCGGGATCGAGGCCCGGGTTCCGTTCCTGGACCACCGTCTGGTCGAGCACGTGCTGCGGATCCCGCCCGCCCTGCGCGAGCGCCTGCTATGGGACAAGTCCGTGCTGCGCGAAGCGATGCGGGGCGTCTTGCCCGAGCGGGTCAGGACCATGCCCAAGGTGCCGTTCTTCTACGGAAACGGGGAGCGCCAGGTCCGCCGCACCTTCATCGAGATGCTCGCGCAGGACGGCGGAATCCTGCTGGACCAGGCGTTCGCCGGCCCGGGGGCCCGGGAGTTCCTGAACCCCGAGGGCATTCGCGCCACTGTCGCCGACCTGGCCCGCGACCCGGGCGGTATGCCGGTCGAGATCCTGCTGAGGCTGGTCAACCTCGGGCTGTTGGAGGGGATGCTCGACACGCTTCCGTCCGCGCCGTCCGCGCCGTCCGAGCGGCCGGCCCGCGACCTCGCGCCCCTCGCCGCCGACGGCGACTTCGGCGCGGAGGGACAGCGGCAGCTCGCCGAACGCATGCTGCCCCACTCCGCCCTGCCCGAAGAAGTCGTCCTCCGGATGGCGGAGCACGTGGACCTCCTGCAGTCCCGCACCACTCCGGACACCTGGTTCCTGATGGTGGGCGGTGAGATTGCCTACACCGTCGACGAGTCCGACCCGGTCGGACGGGCCTGGCTTGCACTGCTCCTCGACCTGGACGACGCCCGGCCACTGGCCGAGCTGGTCAACCGGACGGACGCCGTATGGCCCGAGCTGGAACCGATCCTGCGTGAAGCACTGGAAGAGGGAGTGCTGACCCGGTGCTGACCGACGACTCCGCCCGTCCCATCCGCTCCCTGCACGTCCGGGTCCGTGTCTTCGGCGACGTCGTGCTGCTCGGTTCGGCGAGCCAGCAGAGCTTCGAACTGTCCGAGCCCGCCGCGCTCCTGTGGCGGATGCTGGACGGCCGCCACAGCGTCCACGCACTCTGCCGGGACTTCGGCGCCGAGTACGGCCTCACCGCGCAGGAAGTACGGGAGGACGTCCTGGAGGTCCTGTCCTCCTTCGTCGAAGCGGGCTTCGTCGTCGACGCCGGACTGGGAGCAGCCGCCAGGGGCCACCACACCGCTGATACGGAACAGACATGAGACTCGGGCGATCCGCGGTTCCCGCCTGGATCCGCGCCCTGACCGGGCCGGGGCTGACCCGGACCCTGGGCACGGCCAACCTCTGCCGCACCGTCGGCTCCGGCATGCTGCTGTCCACCACGCTGATCTACCTGTCCGGCACGCTCCACCTCGATACCGAGCGCATCGGTCTCGGTCTCAGCGCCGCCGCCGTGGTCGGCATGCTGGCGAGTGTGCCCGCGGGCACACTCGCCGATCGCTGGGGCGCCCGTACCGTCGCGGTGCTCGGGCTGCGCCTCCAAGGCCTCGCCGTGATCGGGTACGCACTGGTCGGTGGGTTCGCCGCGTTCCTGCTGGTGGCGTGTTCGGCCGCCGCCTTCGGTGCCGCCTCCGGCGCGGCCGCGGGCGCGTTGGTGGCCGACGTGCTGCCGGCGGCCGAGCGAACCTCGTTCCGGGCACTGATGCGTTCGCTCGGCAACACCGGGCTCGCGCTCGGTGCGCTCGGTGGCGGCGCGGCACTACAGGTGGGCGGGGCCGACGGTGCCCGACTGCTGTTCGTGGTGGCGGGCTGCCTGCACCTCGCCTCCGCCCTCGGCTACCGGCGACTGCCCGAACCTCCGCGTGGCCGCAACGGGCGACCCCGTAGGCAGCGGTCCGCCCTGCGCGATGGCCGACTGCTGGCCCTGGTGGGCGCGGGTGCCGCGTTGGCGGCCAACCAGAGCCTACTCGCGGTGGTGGTCCCGCTCTGGATCACCACGGGGACGGACGCGCCCGGCTCGCTGTACTCGGTGGTGCTGCTGCTCAACTCTGCGGCGGTGATCGCCTTCCAAGTCCGGGTGGGGCGACGAGTCACCGGACCGGTCGAGGCCGGCCGGGCGATGCGCGTCGCGGGCTGTTGTCTTGCCCTGTGCTGCCTGCTCTTCCTTGCCGCGGGCCACGGTCCGACCTGGCTGGTGGTCGCCGTTTTGCTGATCGCCGCGCTGGTTCACGTCACCGGCGAACTCCAGCACCAGGCAGGCATGTGGCTCCTGTCCTACGAACTCGCACCGGCCGGGCGGCACGGCGAGTACCAGGGGCTGTTCCAGGCCGCGTCGCAGTTGGCCGGGGTGGTGACCCCGGCGCTCGGCACCTGGCTGATCACCCGGTTCCACGAGAACGGCTGGGTGGCGCTGGGCCTGCTCTTCGGCCTTCCCGGGCTGGCCGTGCCCGTGCTGGTCCGCCGGGTGCGGTCCGCGGCGGCGGACCGAGGGGAGGTCTCATGTGCGGCATAGTCGGATTGTTCGTCGGTTGCGCCGCGCTGGCGTACTGTCCGCGCCAGCTGTCTGCGGAGGCGTCGGTCGATCCGGCGCCAGCCGGTTCGCCACCGGCCGACTCCAGCGGGACCGGTGACTACCGGAGTCCCTTCGGCAGCTGGTACGAACGGTCGAGCGTGCGCGCCGCGCCGCGTCGCGAGGTGGAGGTCCGGCCCGGTGCCGACCGGTTCTTCTCGCCCGAGCTGGTGCCGGTCGCCGGACACCCGCTCGTGGCCGCGCTCCCGCCGGAGCGCTTCGACCGACTGCTGCTCCACCACCTCTACCGTTACCTGGACTTCACCGAGAAGCTGGAGACCTTGGTGGTCAACCGGACCGCGGTGGGGATCGCCCAGGGCTCGGTGGGCGTGACAGTGCCCGAGGCGATGCGCTTCGACGCGTACAAGATCTACTGCGACGAGGCGTACCACGCGCTCTTCTCCGCGGACCTCGCCCGGCAGGCGCATCGCGTGAGCGGGGTGGCACCCGTGCTGCCTGCCGAACCCTACTTCTTGAGGCGGCTGCGGGCGCTGATCGAGGACGGCAACCAGGACATCGCCCCGCTCGTGGAACTCCTGTTCGTCATCGTGTCGGAGACCCTGATCTCGGCCAGCCTGTCCGAGGTACCCGACGATCCGAAGGTCGTGCCGGCGGTCCGCGAGAGTATCCGCGACCACGCCTTGGACGAGGGCCGCCACCACGCCTACTTCGCGGCCTTCCTGCGCCATCTGTGGGCGGAGCTCGACCCGGCCGAGCGGCACCGTGCCGCCCTGCTGGTACCCGACCTCGTCCACGCCTTCCTGCAGCCGGACCGTGCCGCGATGCACGCCGAGCTCGGGCGGCACGGTCTGACCGGCGACCAGGCGCGCCAAGTGGTCGCGGAGACCCTGACCGACGAGGTGGTGAACAGCCACACCGCCGCCACCGCGAGGCTCACGCTCCGCCACCTGGCCGCTCTGGACGCCTTCCGGACCAGCGAGGTCCAGGAGCGCTTCTTCCGGGCCGGTATCCCGCTGAACATGGAGAGAGACACGTGACCACCCCCGCGGACCACCCCGATTTCGCCGCTGTGCTCGCGGCCCGCAGCATGCTGCCGGCCGATCCTGTCGCCCTGTTCGTGGCCGGCTCGCTCATCCAGGGCTGGGGCAACCCGCGCAGCGACTACGACATCTACGTGATCACCCGGGCTCCCTGGCAGACCGACCGGACGGTGGCCCACCCCGTACCACTCACCCCCGCCACCTTCCACACCGACGTCCTGCACGAGCAGGGGCGGTCCTGGGAGGTCCGGTACTGGCAGGCCGACCAGATCGACCAGATCCTCGCCAAGACCGCCTGGGAGGGGACCCTGGAAACGCTGCCTCCGGCCTCGCGGCTCGGCGTCGACGAGTCGGTACTCCTGCAGCGTCTCCCGCATGCCCTCGCCGTGCACGGTGCCGACTGGGTCGCCGAACGGGCCCGCCGCGCCGAACAGTCGGCCGCCCGCGCCATGTTCATCGTCAGGGCCCTGGACTACGCCGACGGCTCGGTGGACGACGCCGTGGGCCAACTGGAGATCGGCGACGTCCACAGCGCGGTGCTGTCCGCCCGCCGCGCCTTCGACTTCGCCGTGGACGCCCTGCTCGCCTCACACGGCCACTACGGCGAATCGCCCAAGTGGCGGGCCCGCCGCTTCCGGGCGGTCCGACCCGCAGCGCTGTCCTTCGACGCCTACTGGAGCGTCGAGACCATGCGCGGTTACGACTCCGCCGACCCGGCCGCATGGGTCCTAAAAACCACCCGCCTGGCCAAGGACCTCCTGCTGGACACCCGGGTGTACTGACGCCGCGGCGCCCCACCGGCAATCCGAGAACCACTCCCTAGGAACCACCCATGCCCACTGCAGTCCCCCTTCCCACCCCGTCCCTCCGCAGCGTCCCCACCGAACCCCTCGAAGCCGTCGACGTGGTGGTCCGGCACGAGTTCTGCGGCCCGCTGATCTGGAGCAACCGGCGCCACGCCTTCTTCCTGCCCCCGGACACGGCCACCGCCGCCCAGGTCACCCGCGCCGTCGAACGCCGCCGCGAGGGCCTGCCGTGGGAGGACGGCCTCCCCGCCGACGTGGCCGCGGAGCTTCGCCTCCTCGGCCTGGACGGGCGGATCCGTGAGATCCACTCCGCGCACCCCAACCGGCTGAGCGGACCGCTGGAGATTTACTTCGACTACACCTGGCTGTGCAACCTGGCCCGGCACAAGTGCGGGCAGGACTCCTTCTGCTACGCCGCCGAATTCCTCGGCCCGACCACCATGCGCGAGCAGCGGGTTCGCGAGCTTATGGCCGAACTCGCCCAGTGGGGGGTCATGAGGGTGCACTTGGCAGGCGGCGAGCCGACCATCAACAAGCGGGCACTCGCCAACTACCTCGACTCCGCAGCTGAGCACGGCCTCTACACCTCGATGGCCACCAACGGCCTGCTGATCAACGACGAGGTGCTGGACATCGTCTTCCGCAACAACCTCAAGTCGATCAGCTTCAGCATCGACGGAGCCTCCGAGGAGACCCACGGCGCGATCCGGGGCGCCGGCCTGTTCGACAAGACGGTTGCCGCGCTGAAGCACACCGTCCGCCGCAAGCGCGAACTCGGTTCGTCGATGCGCGTCTGCGTCAAGCCCACTTACGAGCCCTCGACCCCGTACTCCGAGCTGGAGGCACTCGTCCTGCTCGGCATCGAAGCCGGCGCCGACGTCGTCAAGTTCGCCAACCCCGAGCGCTGCCTGCACCACGAGGAAGGCTTCTACTCCCACCAAGTCGACGAGTACTACGCGACCATCGAGTACATCGGCGAACTCCAGCGCACCTACGGATCGCAGATCGCCATCACCAACGTCAGCAACCCGATGGCCGGCTGCGGGGACATCGGCATCCCTGGCCTCACCGGCTGCATCGGTGGCCAGGAGCTGATCGCCCTCAATCCGGACGGCAGCGTCACCCCCTGCCTGATGCACCCGCACAAGCTCGGCAGCATCGACGGGGAGTACGCCAGTCTGCGTGACTTCTGGAACGGGTCCGGGAAGCTGACCGACTTCTGGAAAGCCCTGGAGAAGCCGGCCGGGTGCTCGGGATGTGACATCTACAGCTCCTGCCGCTCCGGCAGCACCACCCGGCGCATCGTCCAGATCGGCCGCTTCAACCCGGACCGCACCTCCGGTGAGTTCAGCGCCGCCAAGGACCCGTTGTGCACCCGCGACTACCTGGCCAGGCACCCCGAGAAGGCGCTCCCCGAGCCGGTGCAGGACCCCGCCGCGCTGCGCCACTTCCGCGAGATCGCCGTCCGCCACTCGCTCTAGCCGCCTGAGCGACGGACATGACTGGAGGACACCCGTGAAGATCGCGATCATCAGCTTCTTCGACTCGCTGCGGTTCGACGAATACCCCATCACCCACTCGCTCGGCGCGATGCGGCTCGGCGCGTACCTGCAGCAGCGTCACCCCGAGTGGCAAGTGCGACTGCGCGCTTTCGACGAGCGCACCTGGTCTGCCGAGCAGGCCGGCGCGGCCCTGTCCGCGGAGGACTTCGACACCGTCGGCCTCCCCGCGTACATCTGGACGCTGCAGCGCTCCCGCGAACTCGCCGCCGCCCTTGCCGCGGCCGACACCGCCCCGCTGGTGGTCTGCGGCGGCCCGGAGACCCGGGCCATGGACCACAGTGACTGGCCGGAGCAGGCGGTCTTCGTGATGGGACAGGGCGAGGAACCACTGACCTGGCTGTGCGAACAGCGCGCCGCGGACCCCGCTTTCGCCGGCCTCGCGCTCGACCCCGACCTGCCGCAACCGATCTACTCGGCGGCCCGCCCCCGCAAGGGCGCGTTCCGCTACGCCGTCCCCGACCGCGGTGACCGCCGACTGCCGCACGGACTCCCGCTGTTCGGCAGCGACTTCGACCGGATGGCGCAGGGAGACCCGGTGGAGACCGACTTCGCCTGGTACGAGACCGCGCGCGGTTGCATCTACGACTGCAGCTTCTGCGGCCACAACACGCTGCCGTTCTTCGCGACCTTCGACCTCGACTTCGTGCGGACCGAGATCGTCAACATGCGCGACCGCGGCATCCGCCGGATCTTCCTGATCGACCCGATCCTCGGGGGGAAGCCGGCCCGGGGCAAGGAGATCATGCGGATGTTCCGCGACCTCGCCCCCGAGATCGCCATCAGCGCCTACATGCGGCCGGAGTTCCTCGACGACGAGTTCGTCGAGGTGCTGGTCGAGTCCAACATCCACGAACTGCTGATGGGGCTCCAGACCACGAACCCGAACGTCCCCAAGCACGTCCGCGGCAACCACTTCGAGAAGATCATGAAGTTCGTGCCGCACCTCGCCGCCCGCGGCATCCCCTGGCGCGCCGAACTGATCGTCGGCCTGCCCGGTGACGACATGGCCGGGCTGCGCGAGTCCCTCCGCTTCACCGTCGAGGAACTCCGCCCCTGGTCCGTGCACGCCTACCACCTCACCGCCATCCCCGAGACCAAGCTGTTCGAACTCCTCGACCGCACCGACGAAGAGGTCTGGATCAAGGCCGACGAGCGCCTGCGGGTGGTTTCCGCCAGCAGCTACGACGAACGCGAACTGCGCGACATGCTGGTGTACGCCGGTGCCGTCACCTCGCTCCACGCCCACCTGCGCGACAGCGGCGTCGTCCAGCCCGACTACGACCTGCTCGACCGCGAGGTCGGCCGCATCCTCGCCGACCCGGCCGAGCGTCCGCGGGCGGCGGCGGCGTTCATCCGCATGAGCCAGGACTTGGGCCGGGAGATCTGGCGCCACCACACCCCGGCCGCTCCCTCCGCTGCACTGGCAGGCCGGGCATGAACGTGCCGGTCGAATTGCTGGTCCGCCGACACGCCCGCTCGCGGTGGAACGCCGAGCGCCGCATCCAGGGCCAGGCCGCCGCACCCGGTCTCACCACCGACGGCACCGCCGAGTCCCGGGCCTGGGCCCGCACCCTCTCCCCGGCCGACGGGATCCGGACGGTGTGGAGCAGCAGCGCGGCCCGGTCGATCGAGACCGCGACGCCCGCAGCCCACCGGCTCGGGGCTCGGCTGCGCAGCAACCCCGTCCTGGACGAGGTCGGCGCCGGCCGCCTCGAAGGACTCACCCACGACGAGGCCGCCCGCAGCCATCCCGACTGCCACCGCGTCTGGACCGCCCGCGGCGACCTCGACGCGATCCCCGGGGCCGAAACGGGCGACGCCCTCCAGGCACGTGCCCTCGCCTTCCTCGCCATCGCCGCCAGCCCTTCGGGCGCGGCCGTCCACGGCACCCGCCAACTCGCCGTCACCCACGCCGCGTTCCTGCGTTCCCTGGTCAACACGGCGGAACGCCGCGAACGGACCTGGCCGGTCCCGATCCGGCACATCGACCTGCACCGCCTCACCGACCCGTGGGCCCGGCTGGACCCGACGGAACTCGGCGCGCCCTGGCGCCCCGCCGTCCACCGCGTCGACACCGGGCCGCACGGCACCTACCTGGTCAAAGTCCTGGTGGCACCGGACGGTGCGGCGGACCTCGACCGCCACCGGGCGCGGCACGACGCCGTCGCGGCCGCCACTGGGGCGCCGGCCCTGCTCGCCACCGCTCCGCGTCCCGGTGGCGGTGCCGTCACCGTCCGGCGGCACCTGCCGGGCAGCACCGTGCCGCACCGCATCGGCCCCGCCGCAGAATGGCAGCTGCACGCCTTCTACCGGCGGTTCTCCGAGCGCGTCGCCGCCGTGTTCGACACCGGCGCCCGGAGCTCCCTGCCGTCGCTGCGCGAACGCGTCGACGCCGTCCTGGCGGGCCCCGCCACCGAGGCCTCCGGCGCGCTCCGCACCCTGGCCGCCGGCCGCGGTGTCGCGGAGCTGCTCGCCGACCGGTCCACGGTCGCCGACTTCGACCTGCACCGCGACAACACCTTGCGCACCGCGACGGGGCTCACCCAGATCGACTTCGACGGACTGTGCACAGGTCCCCGCCAGTGGGCCGGTGCCTGCGCCCTGGTCGGTGCCTCCGCCCTCTACCCTGCCCCCGCCGACGGACACAACCGCCCGCACACCCACCTGCTGGCGGGCGACACGGCCGACCAGCGGGAGCTGCACCTCCTGGTCGAGATCAGGCTGCTCCTCGGCCTGTCCTTCTTCCTCACCGGTGCCAGGGTCCACGGCGGCCAGGCCGCCGCGGGGTACGCCGACCTCTACCGCCGGGCCCTCGCGGCCCACCGCCCCCTCGCCGGGCGGCGTCCCGAAACGGCGGTGGCCTGATGGCGGACGGATACGAGATCGAACGCAAGTTCCTGGTGACCGCCCCGCCCACGACCGACGGCGGCCCCGCCCTGCGGATCGCCCAGGCGTACCTGTTCTCCGACGCCCGGACGGTACTGCGGATCGGCCGCCGACACGGCGGCTGGCGGCTCACCGTGAAGGACGCCGGACCAGGACCGGCCCGACGGGAGTTCCACACCATGCTGCCCGAAGAGCTCGGGGCCGCCCTGTTCACCTCGCCGACGGCCCGGCACACGGTCAAGTACCGCCGCCGGATCGACCACCGGGGTCGCACCTGGTTCGTCGACGCCTACCAGGACGCCCACGCCGGGTTGGTGCTCGCCGAGACCGAGCTCCGCGACCTCGACGAACACGTCGACCTCCCGCCGTGGTGCGGCACGGAGGTCACCGCCCGCGTCGAGTACCACGACCACGCCCTGGCCCGGTCCGCGCCCGCTGGCCCCGCCACAGACCGCCCCCGCACGCGAAGGAGGAACACCGTGCCGACGACTGCCACTGAGGAGCGTTCTTTCCTCCTCTTCAAACCCGACGCGGTCGAGCGCGACCTCGTCGAGTCCGGTGCCCGAGCCGTGCGGGAAACCGGCCTGCGCACGGTGCGCCGGTACCGCACCGAGCTGACCGAGCACCAGCTCGCCGGCCTCTACGCCCAGATCGACCCGGACGACCGGCCGCTCACCGCAGGCATGCTGCGCCGCTGCCTGACCAAACGCCCCGTCGAAGTGCTGGAGGCCGTCGGCGAGCAGGCCTGCTCCCGCCTCCTGGCAGTCAAGACCGCCCTCCGCGCCGAGCACGGCAACGTCATCTACGGCAACCTCGTCCACTGCCCCGACACGCCCGATGAGGCCGCCGCCCAGTTCGAGGCACTGGCCGACCGCACCGGCCAGTCGTTCCGTCCCGTGCGGCGACACTGGCAGGGCTGGCCACTGCCCGTCATCGAGGACGCCCTCGACCACTGGTGGGCCGAGGCCCGGGATGCCGGCCACCGCACACCCACCCACTGGGCACCCTCCCATTCCGGCCACGCCTTCGTCCTGCGGATCGCCGTGCCGCGCCGCTGGGTCATCGAGTTCGACCGGATCGTCCGCTTCCTGGCCGACCTCGCCGACACCGACGACCCCGGCTACGGGCTCCGCGCGGCCCTGGCCGCCCTCTACGACGAACAGGGCCTGCCGATGCCCGCCCGCACGGCCGCCGAGGCCCACCGACTCGCCCTTCGGGTACGGGAATTCGGTCTTACCGCCGAGCTCCCCCCGACGAAGGCCCCGCAAGGAGAACGGACATGACGCGACGTCGCCTCCCCGTGGCACTGGCACTGGCACAGGCCGCCGCTCGAGGGCTGAGCGCCCGCCTCCTCGCCCCCGTGGCGCACCGCCTGATCCGGCGCAGGCCGTCCGCGTCCGAACGCGCCACAGCGCAACTCATCGAGTTCCGCGAAGAACGCAACCGTGCCGGCGACAGCTACCCGCTGTGGTGACGGCCGTGCGGAACCTCTGCTCCGGTGCCCGCTACCACCTCCTGGTCACGCTGCCCGCACTCGTCCTCCGGGCCCTGCGCAGCGTCCGTGCCCCCGGCCCGCGCCCACCCGCCGACCCCAGCGGGTCGCTGCTCCACCCGGTGCACCACGACTACGGCCCCGGCGACTTCACCGCCCGCGGTGCCCGCCGTCCCACGCCCACCCACCGCAGGAACGACTGAACCGATGACCACAGTGCTCGGCATCTCCGCCTTCTACCACGACAGCGCGGCCGCTCTCCTCGTGGACGGACGGCTGGTGGCGGCCGCCCAGGAGGAACGCTTCTCCCGGCGCAAGCACGATCCGGCGTTCCCCGCCCAGGCCCTGCGCTACGTGCTCGACCAGGCCCCCGGGCGCGTCGACGCCGTCGCCTACTACGAGTCGCCGTGGCTCAAGCGTCGCCGGGTCCGCGCCACCCTGCTCGGCGCGGCACCGCACGGGCGCAGCGCGTTCGACCTCGCCGTCCGCGGTGGACTGCTACGGCGCGAGCCCACCGCCTCCGCCCTGCGCGCGGGCCTGCGCACTGCCGGCGTCCCCGCCGGCGTCCCGCTGCTGTGGTCCCGCCACCATCTCTCGCACGCCGCCAGCGCGTACTACCCGTCCCCCTTCGACGACGCCGCGGTACTGACCGCCGACGGCGTCGGCGAGCACACCACCACCGGACTGTTCCACGGCCGCGGTCCGAAGCTGCGCGCCCTGTTCGAACAGCGCTTCCCGCATTCGCTCGGACTGCTGTACTCCGCAGCCACCTACTTCTGCGGTTTTAAGGTCGACAGCGGTGAGTACAAACTGATGGGCCTGGCCTCCTACGGCGACCGCGCCGGAGCGCGCACCGCGGAGCTGCGCCGACGGATCCTGGACCACCTGATCGATCTGCGCGCCGACGGTTCCTTCGCGCTGGACCTGCGGTACTTCGCGTTCCACCGGGACGGTTCGATCATCGACGTCCCGCAGTGGGAGCGGCTGTTCGAGATGGTGCGCCGCGCCCCGGAGAGCGGTATGCCCACCGCTCACACCGACCTCGCCCTCGCCTTCCAGCAGGTCGCCGAGGAGGTGATGCTGCGCCTGGCCCGCCTGGCCCGGCACGCCACCGATGCCCCCGATCTGTGCCTGGCCGGCGGAGTCGCCCTCAACTGCGTGGCCAATACCCGGATAGCGCGCGAGGCCGGTTTCGACCGGGTCTGGGTCCAACCCGCTGCGGGCGACGCGGGCGGTGCCGTGGGGGCCGCCTACGCCGCCCACCACCTCTCGCTCCGCGCCGCCCGGCCCGCGCCGCCGGTGCCCGACGGCATGAGCGGTGCTTACCTCGGACCGGACGTGCCGCCGGACGCGGTCCAAGAGTTGATCACCCGGTACGGGGCCCGGGCCACCCGCTACGACGATCCGCGAGCCCTCGCCGCCGCCGTGGCCGCCGACCTGGCCGCCGGCCGGGTAGTCGGCTGGGTGCAGGGCCGGATGGAGTTCGGACCCCGTGCCCTCGGAAACCGCAGCATCCTCGCCGATCCCCGCAACCCCGCCGCGAAGGAGTGGCTGAACACCCGGATCAAAGCCCGTGAGGACTTCCGCCCGTTCGCGCCGTCGATCCTCGCCGAGACCGCCGCGGACCACTTGGCGGAACCCGTCGTCTCCCCCTACATGACGCTCACCACGAAGGTCCACGCCAGGCCGGACGGCACCCCGGCCTTCCCCGCCGCCGTCCACGTGGACGGGACGGCCCGGCACCACACGGTGGATCGGCACGCCAACCCCCGCTTCCACCGCCTGCTCGCCGAGTTCCACCGGCTAACCGGCTGCCCGGCCTTGGTCAACACCAGCTTCAACGTCCGCGGCGAGCCGATCGTCGCGACCGCCGACGACGCCTACCGGTGCTTCCTGAGGGCGGGTATCGACCGGCTGGTCCTCGGTGAACACGTCTTCCGGCTGGAGGACCAGACCGTCGATCTCATCCATCCAGACCTGCCGCTCGACTGACCGGCCCGGACCGAAGGGACACCATGCTCACCGCAATCCTCTGCCCGGGATGGCCGCGCGGACTGAAGACCGCGCTGCGCACCCTCCGCGACCGAGGACGGACCCCGGCACTGCTCCTCCTGCCCGCCGAGATCGCCCGGCGGTGGCGGGCGGGTCCGGACGACACCGAACAGCTTCCCGTCCTGCAGCTCCCCGACGGGTACACGGCGGGCGGGCCACTGCCCGCGGAAACCGGAGCCGCCGTCCGGGCCACCGGGGTCACCGGCCTGCTCGCCCACCGCAACGACGGCGGAACGGTCGACGAGGCCGCCGCGGCGACGCTTGCCCTGCGGCTCTCCCTCTCCGAACTTCTCCTGCCCGGCCCCAGCGGAGGGCTCGTCCGGCACGGTCGGCTCGGCATCCTGCGGACGGCACTGCGCCGACCGGCGACCCACCGCCGTCCACGCCGCCACACCCCCGACGGTCCCGCCGCGCGGCGGCCGCAGGAACTCTTCGACCCGGTGTCCGGCCGCCACCTCCCACGCGGCGGCGACTTCTCCGGGGTCGACGCCCGCGGCGCGCTGGAGGTCGGGCCGCTCGGCTTCCTGCGAATCCCCGGCATGGCCGATCCCACCGACCTGGAACCCGTCGACCACCCGCGGGTGATCCTGCTCGGTGGTAGCGCCCTGTACGGGTTGGGCCTGCCCGACAACGCCTCGACCATTCCCGCCGGACTGCACCGCGGGCTGTCCTCCCTCGGACAGCCCTGGGAGGTGCTGAGCTTCGGTGTTCCAGGCGGCTGGTCACGCGGCGAATCGGCGATGCTGCTGTACCGCCTGAGGCACAGCCGGCCCGACGTGGTGGTGTCGCTGTCGGGGTGGAACGACTTCAACACGCTGTTCGCCATGGAGCTGGTGCACGGGCCCGGTGCCGAGGTGCTGGGCTGGACCTTCTCCGACCACCACCACTACCTGAGAATGCACGCTCCCGAGGAGGTCGGTGACCCCACCGTGCCGTTCGCGCAGCTGCCCTCGGTCCGACGCGGACTCGCCCAGCTCGACTCGGCGGCCTTCCCCCGCTCCGGGGCACGGCTGCGAGCCGGGACATGGCTGGACAACCAGGCCCTGATGGCCCAGACCTGCGCCCGGCACGGCATCCGGTTCGTCGGCGCCCTTCAACCCCACTCGCTCCTCCAGCCCTCCCTCGGGGAGGGGTTCACCCGCCGCTGGGTTGAATCCCACTATGACTTCGCCTTCACTCCCGACCGGGGTGGCACCGCGGCCCTGTACGAGGACTACGCGGCGACGATCGACACCGTCTACCGCGACTACCGCTCGGGGCTCCGCAGGCTTGCGGAAGAATTCCCCTCGGCCTCGTTCCTCGACCTGTCCGAGGTCTTCACGGAGGAGACCGAGCCCTGCCTGCTCGACGGCGTCCACCCCACCGTCCACGGCGCCGCACGGCTGGCGGAGCACCTCACCGCAGCGGTCGCACGCGCCTGACCCGCACCCGAAGGCCACAGCGGCCTCACGCTCCCTCGCATACGATTCGACACTCGCCACCTGCCGAGTTCCCGACAGAAAGACAAAGACATGCGTTGGTCACAGTTGTACGTTCCCACCCTGCGCGAAGACCCGGCGGACGCCGACGCCGTGAGCCATCGGCTCCTGGTGCGCGCCGGGTTCGTGCGGCAACTGATGGCCGGGCACTACTCGCTGCTGCCGCTGGCGGTGCGGGTGCGCGGCAAGATCATCGAGGTGGTGCGCGAGGAGATGACGCGCATCGGCTCGCAGGAATGGATCCTGCCCGCCATGCACCCCGCCGAGATCTGGCAGCGCTCGGGCCGCTGGGAGGTGATGGGTGACGAGATGTTCCGCCTGAAGGACCGCAAGGGCACCGACCTGGCCCTGGGCATGACGCATGAGGAGATCTTCACCACCCTCGCCCAGGAACTCTCCTCGTACCGCCAACTCCCGCAGATGTGGTACCAGTTCCAGACCAAGTTCCGCGACGAGCCCCGGCCCAAGAGCGGCCTGCTGCGGGTGCGCGAGTTCACCATGAAGGACTCGTACAGCTTCGACGTCGACCAGGCCGGACTGGACCGCTCCTTCGACCTGCACCACGAGGCGTACACCCGCGTCTTCGCCCGGCTCGGCATCCCCGCCCTCCCGGTCCAGGCATCCAGCGGCAGCATGGGTGGATCCGCCTCGGTGGAGTTCATGGCCCCCACCCCGGCCGGCGAGGACCTGGTCGTCCACTGCCCCTCCTGCCAGTACGCGGCCAACGTCGAGAAGGCCCTCTCCGCCCTGCCCGCCGTCCAGGACGGCGAGGCGCTCGCCACCCCCGAACGCTTCGACACCCCGAGGCCCGCACCATCGAGGAACTGACCCGGCTGCACGGCGTCCCTGCCGAGCACCAGATCAAGACCCTGGTGTTCATCGCTGACAGCCGCCCACTGCTCGTGCTGGTCCGCGGAGACCACAGCCTGGTCGAGCAGAAGCTCCTCGACGCCACCGGGGCCCGGGCCGTCCGCCCCGCCGACGCCGACGAGATCAAGAGCGCGCTCGGCGCCCTCCCCGGCAGCCTCGGCGCGGTCGGCGTCACCGGGCTGACCGTGCTCGCCGACCACGCCCTGGCTGGTCGCACCGCCATGACCACCGGTGCCAACCAGGACGGCGTCCACCTCCGCGGCGTCGACCTCGCCCGGGACATCACCGTCACCCACTGGGCTGACCTGCGCGAGGTCCGGGCCGGCGAGCCCTGCATCGAGTGCGGCACTGCCCTGCAGGTGGTGCGCACGGTGGAGGTCGGCCACATCTTCAAGCTCGGCTACAAGTACACCGAGGCACTCGGCGTCACCGTGCTCGGCCAGGACGGCACCGCCGTCAAGCCGATCATGGGCAGCTACGGCATCGGCATCGAACGCGCCATCGCCGCCATCGTCGAGACCCACCACGACGAGAAGGGCATCGTCTGGCCCGCCGCCGTCGCCCCCTTCGAGGTCGCCGTCGTTCCCATCGGGAAGAACGACGAGCAGACCGCAGCAGTGGTAGACGACCTGTACGCCCAGCTGCGTGCCGAACGCGTCGACGTGGTCCTGGACGACCGGGACGAGCGGCCCGGCGTCAAGTTCGCCGACATCGAGCTGGTCGGCATCCCCTACCGGATCACCGTCGGCCCGCGCGGCCTGAAGGAGGGCGTGGTCGAGGTCACCACCAGGGCGACCGGAGAGACCACGCAGGTCCCCGTGGCATCCGCAGCTGCCCGCGTCGCCGCCCTCCTGCGGTCGGCCGACTGATTGTCCGTGCTAAGGGCAATGGGGGCGCAGGTTTGAATCCTGTTGTCCTGACGTGTGCGACCAGCGGGTCTGTGGAGCTGACAGGCCCGCTGCTCTCGTTCAGGTGGACGGTGACAGCGATGTGACGGTAGCGCCCAGCGCTCCGTCGTCAGGCTTCCCGAACTCGGTGCGGGTGAGGTCGTACCGCTCCTGCAGGACGTCCGTGAGCACGATCATCGCGGAGCGCCTCTTCCTGATGGAAGCGCTGCGGCCGCGGTAGAAGACGAGGGCGTGCGCGGTGCGCTGCTGGATGTCGAAGTCGGCGACGGCGAGAGCCCGATGGAAGAGGTCGGTGTCAATCCCCTGTAATCGTGCAGTCCTTGACTATGCGGCCGGGGCCTTCTGATGGGCCTCGGCTCGTGCCTCGCTGATGATCCGTTCGAACTCGACGGGTGACAGGCCGCCGGCCGCGCTGTGCCTGCGCCGGGTGTTGTAGAAGTCCGTGATCCAGGTTGCGATCTTCAACCGGGCCTCGGCCCGGGTCGCGAAGCGGTGCCGGTGGATGTACTCGACCTTGATCGTCGAGTGGAAGCTCTCGGCCGCGGCGTTGTCCAGCGCCGATCCGACGCGCCCCGTGGACTGGACGACGCCGAGACGGTCGCACAGCTCGTTGTAGGCCCGGCTGCTGTATTCGCTGCCCCTGTCGTTGTGGAAGACCACGCCGTCCACCTGGCCGCCCCCGGTGGTCGCGGCCATCCTGAGCGAGGCGCTGACCAGCGCGGCGTCATGGTGGACGCCCATCGCGTAGCCGAGCAGACGGCGCGAGAACAGGTCGATCACGGTGGCCAGGTAGAGCCTGCCCTCGCCGGTGTCGATCTCGGTCATGTCACCGACCCGCAGCACGTTCGGCGCCACGGCATCGAAGTGGCGATGCACCAGGTCACGGGCTACCTTCCGCTTGCCCCGGCGGGTCAGCGACCGGCGCCGGCGCGGCGGCTTGCGGCCCTGTAGGCCCAGCTCGGCCATGATCTCGGCGACGGTGTTCTCGGAAACCTGCCAGCCCCCGGCCCACAGGTCCAGGGTGATCCTGGGCGAGCCGTACGTGTCGCCGGAAGCGGCGAAGAAGTGCCATATCCGCTCGGCGAGTTCAACCCTCCTTGCCTCGCGGACGGTCGGCTGGGCCGGGCGGCGGCGCCACTTGTAGAACCAGGACTCGGACACACCCAGGGTTCGGCAGGCGATCGTGTGCGGGGCGCCGTGCTCGGTCCTCTGGGCGGCGATGAAGCCCGCAACCGTCACTTCGTCGCCTCCTTCACCCACAGGACCACCGATCGCTTGAGGACATCGCGCTCCATCCCGAGCTCGGCGATCTCCTTGCACTGCCGGGCGTTCTCCTCACGCAGCCGGCGCAGCTCGTCGCGTTCGGACCCGCCCAGACCTCCCGCCGCGTCCGCGTCCGCCCGGGCCCGCGCGCGGTGGACCCAGTTCTGCAGCGTGCTCGGCCGCACGCCAAGGTCCCGCGCGACCTCCGCGGCCGAGCCTGCTTGTCCTGGACGGCGATCACGGTGACGTCCCCGGCAGCGCCGGGTACCGGAGTTCCGCTCAGCCGGGTGGGGTTCGTGGCGGGAGCTCAGGAGAATCATGGAGAGCGCTCTCCCAGTAGGAGGGCCGTACCCCGTCTGCATGTTCTGCGGTGGTCACCCCGGCGAACAAGGGCCGGTTCGAGTCTTGAACGGAAAGCCGCCCGGTCACTCCCGGGTTCATCCGTCGGGCTGCCCCGGTTCGGGGCTCCTGTCTTGGCCCGCGTCGGCCTTTCGCTGAGTCAATCTTGTGTAGTGCGAGGGAGTTTGGCGAGGTCCATATTGCGCGGAATGCCCATTTCGATGCCTGGATATCGGTATCCGGTGCACCGATTAACGTGCAGTGCTTTGAAGTCTGTTCACTTCGTTGACGCGAGCGCAACAGTGGCGCAATCATCACGATATGAGAGAGCGCTCTCACAGTCAGGACCACTCCAGGAGAGATGCTGTGACAGGTAGCCCCCCACCTCGCACCCTCGCCGCGCCACCCCGCACCCTGGTCTTCGCGTTCGTCGCCGCCCTGATCGCGACGCTCGTACTCGCCGTGAACCAGGCCGCCCCCGCCCGCGCCGAGGGCACCCTGCTGTCGCAGGGGAAGACCGCCACCGCCTCCTCCACCGAGAACGCCGGAACACCGGCCTCCTCGGCGGTCGACGGCAACGCCGGCACCCGCTGGTCCTCCGCCGCTTCCGATCCGCAGTGGCTCCAGGTCGACCTCGGCGGGACGGCCACCCTCACCTCCGTCGTCCTCACCTGGGAGAACGCGTACGCCAAGGCGTACCAGATCCAGACCTCCGCCGACGGCACCACCTGGACGAACGTCTACACGACCACGACTGGGCGGGGCGGCTCCGAGAGCCTGACCGTGAACGGCACGGGGCGCTACGTCCGCATCCTCACCACCCAGCGGGCCACCCAGTACGGCGTCTCGCTCTGGGAGTTCCAGGTCTACGGCACGACGGGCACCGGCACCGGCACCTGCTCGACCACCAACGCCGCCCTGAACCGGCCCGCCACCGCCTCCTCCACCGAGAACGCCGGAACGCCGGCCTCCTCGGCGGTCGACGGCAACGCCGGCACCCGCTGGTCCTCCGCCGCCGCCGACCCGCAGTGGCTCCAGGTCGACCTGGGCTCCGCGCAGAACGTCTGCGGCGTCCAGCTGTCCTGGGAGAACGCGTACGCCAAGGCGTACCAGATCCAGGTCTCGGCGGACGGCGCCACCTGGAACACCGTCTACTCGACGGCCGACGGCCGCGGCGCGACCGAGCTGGTCACCCTGTCCGGCACCGGCCGCTACGTCCGGGTGTACGGCACCCAGCGCGCCACCCAGTACGGCTACTCGCTCTGGGAGTTCCAGGTCTTCACCGGCGGCGGGGGCGGCAACCCGGGCAACCCGGGCGGCGGAAAGACCCTGCTCTCGTACGGCAAGCCCGCCACCGCCTCGACCTTCCAGGACAGCGGCAACTGCCCGGGCTGCACGCCCGCCAAGGCCTTCGACGAGGACCCGGCGACGCGCTGGGCGACCAGTGACGTCAACGGCTGGGTCGACCCGGGCTGGATCGCCGTCGACCTCGGCGCGACCGCGCACGTCACCCAGGTCGTGCTGCAGTGGGACCCGGCGTTCGCCACCGCCTACCAGATCCAGGTCTCCCCGGACGGCGCCAACTGGACCAGCGTCTACTCCACCACCACCGGCAAGGGCTTCAAGGAGACCCTCAACGTCGACGGCACCGGCCGGTACGTGCGGATGTACGGCACCGCGCGCAGCAACGGCTACGGCTACTCGCTGTGGACCTTCGACGTGTACGGCACCGGCGGCAGCCCCACCGCGCCGCCCGCCCTCCCGCCGAACCCGGCCAACCCGCCGCGCCTGGTGTGGAGCGACGAGTTCAACGGCGCCGCGAACACCAAGCCGGACCCCGCCAAGTGGACCCAGGACCCGGGCAACGGCCAGAACGGCGAGCTGGAGCTCTACACCAACGGCGACAACACCAACCTGGACGGCAACGGCAACCTCGTCATCGAGGCCCGCAAGGAGGCCAACGGCCAGTACACCTCCGGCCGGATCAACACCCACGGCCACCTCGACTTCACCTACGGGCACGTCGAGGCCCGCATCAAGGTCAGCGGCACCCAGGGCCTGTGGCCCGCGTTCTGGATGCTCGGCTCGAACTTCAAGTCCGGCACGCCGTGGCCGAACTGCGGTGAGATCGACATCATGGAGCACGTCGGCAAGGTCGCGGACTCGGTGTACTCCACCCTGCACGCCCCGGCCTACAACGGCGGGAACGGCTACGGCTCGCCGTACACCCTCGCCGGGTCGGACTTCGCCTCCGCCTTCCACACCTACGCCGTCGACTGGGACTCCACCCACATGACGTTCGCGGTGGACGGCCACAACTTCTTCACCGTCGACCGCTCGACGCTGGAGCAGACCCGTGGCCCCTGGGTGTACGACCACCCCTTCTACATCATCCTCAACAACGCCGTCGGCGGTGACTGGCCCGGCAACCCGGACGCCACCACCGTCCTGCCGCAGAAGATGATCGTCGACTACGTCCGCGTCTCGCAGTGACCGGGGGCTCCGGGACCGGCCGGCCGGCCGGTCCCGGAGCCGCTCCCCGCCCGGCGCGGTAGGCGCCGTCGCGGACGCCCCCGGCCGTCGGGGCCGGGGCGCTGGTCAGATGAGGCGGTCGCGGTGGGCGGCGGCGGTTTCGCGTACGAGGTGGGCGAAGCGTTCGCGGCTGCGCCGTTGGTGTTCGTCGGCCTGTTCGTCGTCCCGGTCCTCGGCGTCGCCGAGGTCGCCGTCCTCGTCGTCCTTGTCGGGTTCGTCGTGTGCGCTGTGCAGGAGCCAGCAGCCGTGGATGCCGGCGAGGAGGTCTTCGAGGAGGTCGCGGGCGGGGCGCTTGGGGTCGAGCGGGGTCAGGCGGACGGCGACGTCGTCGAGGTCGGGGTCGTCCTCGCCGGTGTGTTCGGCGACGGTCTCCTCGAAGTCCTCCAGCTGGTCGCGCAGGGCGACGGGGTCCAGGAGGAGGCCGTCGGTGATGTGCATGGCGTGGCGGACGAGTGCGGCGACGGCCTCGTGCGGGGTGGCGCCGTCCTGGATGAGGCCGAGGACGAGGGTGGGGGTCTCGTGGGGGAGCGCTTCGATGTCGTCGGCTTCGAGGACGACCTGGGTGGGGTCCCCGCCGGAGGCGTCGGCGGCGACCTCGGCCGCGGCGGCGAGCCAGTGCGCGGCGGCGACGGCGGCCGCGGTGGGGTCGACGGTGGAGAACAGCGCGGTGGGGCCGAACGGGTCCTGCTGGAGCAGGTGGTCGGCGGCGGCGACCTGGACGGGGGAGGCGTCCTCGCGGCTGAGGAGGACGGCCTGCTGGGCGCGTCCGGTGAGGTCGCCGAGTTCGGCGTTCTCCACGGCGGCGAGTTCCAGGGCCGCCTCGGCGCGGACGGCCTTCGCCAGGGCTTCGTCGCCCGGGCCGCCTGGGCCGCCTGGGCCGCCCAGGCCGCGCAGGGCCCGCCCGGCGCGGTGGGCGGATTCGACGAGCGGGCTGTAGGAGACCATCATCGTGCCGCCGTGCGGCAGGTGGGGCGCTGTGATCGCGTCGGGAACCTTGTCGAACGCCTCGCGTTCCCTCTCGCGGCGCCAGCCCTCTCCGTCGGGCTCCGGGGAGCCGGCGGCGCTGGACGGGTGGGTGTAGGTGCGCCACGCGGCGTCGGACAGTTGGGTGAGCGAGCGGGCCAGGGCCAGCAGCGCGGAGGTGTCCGCGTCGTCCGGCAGGGCGGCGACGCGCCTGGAGAGGTCGCCTTCCCCGGTGCCCCACGAGGCGATCAGTTCACGCCGGTCGAGATCGACGCTGTAGCGCGTCATGGGCCGTACCTCCCGTGCCTGTTCCTGCGTGCCCCGTGGCACCCGGCAAGTCTGACGTACCGGCAGGCTGCCGGGCGTGAGTTCCCGTCCCGGAACGGCGAGACCACCTGCTCGGCGCCTGGTGCCTGCTGCCTGCTGCCTGGCTCCTGGTTCCCGTCGGGTTCGAGAGTGACCGTCCCGGCGAGGAGCCCGGCCCGGTCGGCCCGGTCGGCCCGGTCGGCCCGGTCGGCCCGGTCGGCCCGGCGCCCCGGCGCGGCCGTGCTTCATCCCGGCCCGGGCCCCGGCGGGCGAGGCGCCAGGCGCCGTGCTGGACCAGCAGGGTCAGGACGCCGGCCAGCACGATGCCGGAGAGGTTGAGGGCGAGTTGGACGGCGGAGCCCCAGGCCTGGGCGTACTCGCCGTAGGCGAGGGCGACGGCGGCGTTCGCGGCGGCGGGGACGGTGGTGACCGAGATCGCCACGCCGACCAGGGCGGAGGCCTTGGCCGAGGTGAGCGAGAGCAGACCGGCGACCCCGGCCAGGAAGGCGACCACGAAGGACATCGCGTCCGGCTGCCAGATGAAGGAGGTGTTCGGGCGGTCGGCGGCGAACCGCGCGTCGCTGAACAGGCCCAGGACGTCCATCAGCAGCGCGAAGCCCACGGTGAGCGCCACCGCCGCGGCGAAGCCGACCGCCAGCGCCAGCAGCGAGCGCAGCGCCGGGCGCAGCCGCCGCTGCACCACCGCCACGCACAGCCCGGCGAGCGGGCCGAACTCGGGGCCCACCGCCATCGCGCCGACCACCAGGATCGCGCTGTCCAGCACGGCGCCGCAGGCCGCCAGCATGGTCGCCACCGCCAGCAGGGCGAGGAAGACCCCGCTGAGCGTCGACTCCTCGTGGACGACCTCGGACACCTCCTCCCACACCAGCGCGTCCACGCCCTCGCCCGGGGCGTCCCGTTCCGCCTCGTCGGCCGCCCGGGAGAGGACCAGCCCGGCCTCGTCCATGCTGATCGCACCGCGCTCGGGCAGTCCCAACTCCTTCAGCTCACCCAGCAGTTCGTCCACCGCCTCGCGCGCCACGTCGCACAGCACCAGGTCCCCGGCCGGGCGCACCGCCCCGCCCGGCAGCACCGCCACGTGGGCCACCCCGACACAGGCGTCGAGCCGTGCCATGACCGGCTCGCGCAGGTCGGCGGGAACGATCAGGCGGAGCTGGAGCACGGAATTCCTCCGGACGGCGGCGACGGGCTGCGCCCACCTTAGTTAGGGCCCGCCGGCCGCCCGGCCGGCCTCAGCGTGCGGCGGGGGCGGTGACCCGGGCCACGAAGGCGGCGTGTTCGGCGAGTTGACGGTCGCCGCCGCCTTCGTGGCCGGCGTACTCCCAGACCCGGATGTCCTTGTCGGCGCCCCCGGCGCGCTCGCCCCAGCGGTGGTAGGCCGCGAAGACCGTGGACGGCGGGCAGACCGGGTCCATCAGGGCGACCGAGAAGCGCACCGGGGCGGTGGCCCGGGCCGCGTGGTTGGCGCCGTCCAGGTAGGAGAGGGTGGCGAAGGCCCGCTCCACCTCGGCGGGGCGGCCCTGGAGGTAGTCGGTCAGCTCCCGGTACGGGTGGGCGTCGGTGACGTGGGTGGCGCGCCGGAAGTGGCACAGGAACGGCACGTCGACGCAGGCGCCGGCCACGCCGGGGTGCAGGGCGGCCGCGGCGATGGCGATGCCGCCGCCCTGGCTGCTGCCGACGACCGCGATCCGGCCGGGGTCGACGTCGTCCAGGGCGGCGACGGTGTCGACGGCGCGCACGGCGTCGGTGAACAGCCTTCGGTAGTAGTGGTGTTCGGGCCCGGCCAGACCGCGGGTGAGGACTCCGCCGACCTGCGGGGCGATGTCCCCGTCGGGGGTGTCGGCCGCGCCGTACGGGCTGGACTGGCCGCGGTTGTCCATCAGCAGGTGGGCGTAGCCGAGCGAGGACCAGAGGGTCGGTCGGAGCGCGGTGCCGCGGGCGCAGCCGTACCCGAGGTACTCCACGACGGCGGGCAGCGGCCGTCGGACGCCGCGCGGCAGCCGCAGCCAGGCGCGGACGGGCTGGCCGTCGAAGCCGGAGAAGGTGACGTCGTGGGTGTCGACCTGGAGCAGGCCGTTGTCCGTCCGGCGCAGCACGGGCGGAGCGGCGGCCGCGCGGGCCGCGGCGAGCGTCTCCGCCCAGAAGGCGTCGAAGTCCTCGGGTTCGGCGCCGTCGAAGCGGTAGGCGTGCAGGCTCGGCAGGGGAAGGTCGGTGAACACGGAACCTCGTGGGTGTCGGTGGTCCGGGCCGTGGCCGTGGCCGCCGTCGCCGTGCGGTCGGGACGGCGGCGACGGCGGCGACGGCGGGGGAGGGACCGGCGGGGGAGGGGCCGGGGGGTCAGACGCTCTCGAACAGCAGCTGCGACCCGGCCGTGATCAGGCCCGGGACCTCGAACTCCAGCTCCACCAGGGTGTCGGCGCCGGGGGCGAGGGTGTAGCGGCCGATCTCGCAGCGGGGCACGGTGGGCCGCACGTACAGGGTGGCGATCCGGGCCGGGCCGCCGTCCACCCGGACCGACGCGGCGCCGTTCCAGGTGTCGCCGGGTACGTCGGTGGTGGCGGTGATGTTGGAGCCGAAGGTGAGCACCGCGGTGCGGCTCTGCGCGGAGGGGTTGGTCAGCCGGGCCCGGACGGCGTAGCGCATGCCGTAGTTGCCCCAGCTGCGCTGCGAGGAGTCGGACAGGGCGGCGGTGGCGGGCACGGTCTGGTCCAGCGCGGCGACCTGGCGCTGCGTGGTGTTCAGGGCCAGCCCCAGGTAGGACCCGGCGGCGGGCACCGGGACGTCGAAGGTGCCGGTCTCCCAGCGGGAGGCGGCGTAGACCCCGGCCTGGCGGCCGTAGGTGGTGTCGGTCTGGGAGACGACGTTGCCGGGGGCCGCCTTGGCGTCGTTCTGGGTGTAGTTGACGGCGGTGGCGGTGCTGCCGTCGGTGGTGACGGCGGTGTACACGTACACGCCGCCGGAGGCGGTGACGTCCAGCAGGCCGTCCACGATCGAGGAGGTCATCGGGATCTTGGCGATCTCGACCATGGTGCGCGGCTGGACGGCGGTGGCGGCCAGGTACGTCCGGGTGGTGCCGGCGGCCCAGTCGTAGGAGGTGGCGTAGCAGGGGCCGGTGCCGGCCCGCTGGGCCGGGTCCTGGACCAGCGGCTTCTGGGCGTTGGTCCACACCGAGCCGGCGGCGC
Source organism: Kitasatospora fiedleri (assembly GCF_948472415.1). Lineage (NCBI taxonomy): Bacteria > Bacillati > Actinomycetota > Actinomycetes > Kitasatosporales > Streptomycetaceae > Kitasatospora > Kitasatospora fiedleri. The sequence goes on from NZ_OX419519.1 coordinate 5,911,408, forward strand.
TGACGGTGACCGCGGAACCGTTCGGGTTGGAGACCAGCACGTGCAGGTACGCCGTCGAGCCGGTGCTGTTCTGGTGGTACAGGTACACCGGGAAGGTGCCCGAGAGCGGGTGGGCGGAGCCGCCCCGGTTGGCGGTGGTGCGGCCGCACTGGGCGAGCCAGCCGGGGCCGGTGAAGGTCTCGGGGTTGTTGGAGACGAACATCTCCGCGCCGGTGGGGCCGCCGGGCAGCTGGAGGAGCTGCTCGCGGGGGACGGTGGGGCCGGGGGCGGACGGGGTGCCGACCGTCCAGGAGCCGGCGGCGACGGAGGCGGTCAGCGGCTGCGCGCACCCGCAGGCCCCGCGGCCCGCTACCGAGTGGTCACTACCAGTGTTCGCGCGGGCCGGGGTGGACGCGAGCGGGACGGCGGCACCGGCGAGGAGGGCGGGTGCCAGGCCGAGCAGGGTCCGGCGGGTGGGGGTGGGGCGGTGGTTCACGTGTTTCTCCTCGTGAGAGTGGGGGTCTGCCCGTACTGCGGGCGTGCGGGGGCGGTCACGTGACGGTCTCCGCGGCGGTCGAGGGGCGGCGCTGCGGAGCCATAGAGGTAGATACCAGAAGTGGTGGCGGGCCAGAAGTGGCTGGGACCGAATTGCTCGGTTCGCTCGGACGGCCGGTGCCGTTATGGTCCGATTCGGGAGAAATATCCAGCAGGTCAACCGGATCGGAAGCGACGGGGGGTTGACGCGGAAGGGGACCAGCTGCGAACTTTCTCGGCAAGTGGTCCGTACCACTTCCGGAACGCTCCGGCCTCCTCCGTCTTCCCCCGCCGTAGTAGGAGAGTCATGCCCAGCAGCAGAGGCATCCGCCTGGCCGCCGCCGTCCTCACCACCGCCCTCGCCACGAGCGCCTGCGGCCTGGGGTCGAGCGGCTCGTCGACCGACCGGGGCGGTGCGCCGTCCGGCAAGGTCGGCGGCACCATCACGCTGGAGACCCTGCAGCTCAAGCCGACCTTCACCGACTACATGAACGGCGTCATCGCCGCGTACGAGAAGGAGCACCCGGGCGCCAAGGTCGACTGGGTCGACATCCCGTTCCAGGGCGCCCAGGAGAAGCTGACCGCCGACGCGGCGGCCGGCAACCTGCCGGACGTGGTCAACCTGAACCCGCAGTTCGCCCAGGCGCTGGAGGCCAAGGGCCTGTTCACCGACCTCGACCAGGCCGCCGCCGACGTCAAGCCGTCCTACGTGCCCGGCGCCTGGTCGGCCTTCCAGGTGCCCGGCCGACAGGGCTCCTTCGGTCTGCCGTGGTACCTCACCTCCGAGGTCACCATGTACAACAAGGACCTCTTCGCGAAGGCCGGGCTGGACCCGGAGAAGCCCCCGGCGACCTTCGACGAACTGCTCGCCGACGGCGCCAAGCTGTCCGCGGCCGGCCAGGGCGCCTTCTACGGCATCCACCCCGCGCTGGAGAACCGGTTCATCACCGACCTCGCCAAGCAGGGCGTGCCGCTGCTGGACGCCTCCGGCAAGAAGTGGACCTTCAACACCCCCGACGCCGCCGCCTACCTGCAGAAGCTGGTGGACGCCTACAAGGGCGGCGTCTACCCGCAGGACTCGCTGACCCAGAACCACGGCAAGGAGACCGAGGCCTACCAGTCCGGCCGGATCGGCCTGCTGCCCTCGGGCCCCAACTTCCTCGCCACGATCAAGAAGAACGCCGCCGACATCGCGGCGCACACCGGCGTCGGCCCGCAGATCACCGGTGCGTCGGGCGCCACCAACATGTCCGTGATGGGCCTGCTGGTCCCGAAGTCCGGCAAGAACCAGGCCACCGCCCTGGACTTCGCCAAGTACCTGTCCGACGCGCAGAACCAACTCGCCTTCAGCAAGATCGTCACGATCCTGCCGAGCACCCTCGAATCGCTCAAGGACCCCTACTTCAAGGCCGAGGGCGACACCACCCCCGAGGGCACCGCCCGCCGGATCTCCGCCGAGCAGATCGCCAAGGCCCGGAACCTGGTGCCCGTGCAGTACGACTCCCGGGTGACCGCGGCCGTCGTCGGCAAGGTCCAGCTCGCGCTCCAGGGCAAGCTGACGCCGCAGCAGGCGCTCGACCAGGCGGTCGAGGAGGCGGACAAGATCACCGGCGCCGCCGGCTGATGCCCGGGGCCGGACGCCTCCCCCGCGTCCGGCCCCGTGGTCCTGCGCCGCCACCCGGCCCGGCCAGGACCCGCCGTCGCGGGCGGCCCCCGCCGCCCGCGACGGCACCCCGCCGGACCCCGCCGGACCCCGCGCCCCGCCCGCCCCGTACGACAGGAGGCCCCCGTGACCGGCCGACGCTGGTACGTCCCCTGGCTCTTCCTCCTCCCGGCCCTGGCCATAGCCGTCTGCTTCTTCATCGTCCCGTTCGCGAACACCGCCGTGCTGTCGTTCACCGACGCCGGCACGCTGGGCGGCGGCACCTTCACCGGCACGCACAACTACGCGCGGCTGCTGCACGACGGCCAGTTCTGGCAGTCGGTGCGCAACACGCTGCTGTACATCGCGGTGGTGGTGCCCTGCCTGGTGGTGCTGCCGCTGCTGCTCGCGGTGCTGGTGCAGAAGCGGATCGCCGGCATCGGCTTCTTCCGGGCGGTCTTCTACTCGCCCGTGGTGGCGTCCATGGTGGTCGCGGGCCTGATCTGGTCCTGGCTGCTCTCCGGCGACGGCCTGGTCAACTCGATGCTGCGCGGGCTCCACCTGGTCGCCGAACCGGTGCCGTTCCTCACCGACGCGCGCCTGCTGCTGTTCAGCGCGATGGCGATGACGGTCTGGAAGGGCCTGGGCTACTACATGGTGGTCTACCTGGCGGCGCTGGCCAACGTGCCCCGCTCGCTGCTGGAGGCGGCCGAGGTGGACGGCGCGGGCCCGGTGCGGCGCTTCCGCCACGTCACCCTGCCGCTGGTGCGGCCCACCATGGTGCTGGTCGCCACCCTCGCCGCGATCGGCTCCGCCAAGGTGTTCGCCGAGGTCTACACCCTCAGCGACGGCAGCGCCGGACCGGGCGGCGAAGCCCGCACACTGGTCTACACCATTCGTGAGATCGGCCTCGGCCTGGGCGGCGAGGCGGGCTACGCCTCCGCGATGAGCATCGTGCTGTTCCTCGGCACGCTCGGCCTGTCCGTCGCCGTCACCCGCCTCAACTCCCGGGAGGAACGGGCATGACCACGCTGGAAACCCCCCAGGCCCCGGCCGCCGCCGACCCGCGCCGCCCGGCCGCCGCCCCCGCACCCGCCGCCCGCCGGGCGCGTGCCGCCGCCGGACTGGCCGGCCGCTACCTGCTGCTGGCGCTGGTGTTCGCGCTCACCGTCGGCCCGTTCCTGTGGCAGCTGTCCACCTCCCTCAAGGGCAACGGCGAGCGGGTCTTCGGCTACCCGCCCCAACTCCTCCCCGCCCACCCGACCCTGCACCACTACGCCGAGGTCCTCGACACCGTCCCCGTGCTGCACTACGCGGGCAACTCGCTGGTCGTGGCGCTCGGTTCGGTGCTCACCAACTGCCTGCTCGGCTCGATGGCGGGCTACGCGCTGGCCCGGATGACGTTCCGCGGCCGCGGCCTCGCCGCCGGGATCTTCCTCGCCACGATGATCATCCCGTTCGAGAGCATCATGGTCTCCGAGTTCCTGGTCGCCCGGTCGCTGCACCTGACCGACACCCTGCTCGGCGTGATGATCCCCGGCGCCGCCTCCGGCCTGTCGGTGATGCTGATGCGCAACGCCTTCCGCCGCCTGCCCGCCGAGGTGGAGGAGGCCGCGGTCCTGGACGGCGCCGGGGAGTGGACGCGGTTCTGGCGGATCGCCCTGCCCTCCGTCCGCGGCACCCTGGCCGCCGTCGCCATCTTCAGCTTCGTCTTCAGCTGGGACGACTTCCTCTGGCCGCTGGTCTCGCTCTCCGACCAGAGCAAGTACACGCTGACCGTGGGAATCCAGTACCTGTCCGGCACCTTCACCAATGACCAGCGGGTGATCGCCGCAGGCACCATGATGGCCGTCGTGCCGCTGCTGGTCCTCTTCTTCGCCCTGCAGCGGTTCTTCTTCCGTGGCGTGGGTGAGGGAGCGGTCAAGGGATGAACACGACGACGAACGGCACCGCGGGCGGGGTCGGCCGGCGGACGCGGGCCGCGGAGCCCCGCGAACCCAAGCACGAGACGCTGCGCCGCGCCCTGCTCGACCTCGTCGAGGGCGCCGCGCCGCACCACCCGCTGCCCAGCGAACGCGACCTGATGGCCCGTTACGACGTCAGCCGGGTCACCGTGCGCCGCGCCGTCGAACGGCTCAGCCAGGAGGGCCGCGTCTACCGGGTCCAGGGCTCGGGAACCTTCGTCGCGGACCGCGAGACGATCAGCAAGTCGCTCCACCTGACGTCCTTCTCGGAGGACATCCGCGCCCGCCGGATGACGCCCGCCGGCCGACTGCTGCTGATGGAACGGGTGCCGGCCGACGTCGTCAACGCCCGCCACCTGTTCGTCGAACCCGGCACGCCCCTGATCCACCTGGAGCGGCTGCGCACCGCCGACGGCGAACCCATGTGCCTGGAGAACGTCTGGCTGCCCGAGGCACTCCTGCCCGGCCTGCTCGACCAGGGCGAACCCGCCTCGCTCTACAGCCTGTTGGAACGCGCGGGCGCCGCCCCCGAGAGCGCCCAGCAGACCGTCCGGGCCACCCTCGTGGACGCCGCCCAGGCCGCCCTGCTCAACGTGCCGCCGCAGTTCCCGGCCCTGTACGTCGAGCGGGTCACCCGTGACGCCCGCGGCCGCGCCGTCGAACGCGCGGTCAGCCTCTACCGCGCCGACCGCTACGACTTCACCTTCACCATCACCAGGGAACGACGACCATGAGCACCACCCCCGAACACCGCGCCGAGGTGCCGCCGGTCCTGGCCGTGGACATCGGCGGCACCAAGACCACCGCGGCCGTCGTGGTCGAGTCCGCCGGTCGGCCCCGGCCGGCCGTCCGGCTCACCGCCCCCACCCCGCCGCCGACGGCGGAGCCGCCGTCCTCACCGCGGCCCTCCGGCTCGCCCGCCGCGCCGCCGGGGAGGGCGCCGCGCTCGGGGCCGCGCCGGTGGCCGTCGGATTCGGCACCGCCGGCGTCGTCGACGTCCACGGGCGCGGCATCGTCGCCGCCACCTCCGCGCTCCCCGGCTGGGCCGGGACCGAACTGGCCGCGGCCGCCGAGCGGGAACTGCGGCTGCCCGCCACCGTCCTGAACGACGTGCAGGCCTTCCTGGCCGGCGAGTGCGCCGCCGGGGCCGCCCGGAACACCGGGGTGGCCGTCGGTGTGATGGCCGGCACCGGCATCGGGGGAGCCCTGGCCGTCGGCGGCCGGCTCCTGCGCGGGGCGCACGGCGCGGCCGGCCACCTCGGACACCTGCCGGTCCCCGGCGCGCAGGAGGCCGCCTGCCCGTGCGGGGTGACCGGGCACGTCGAGGCACTGGCCGCAGGCCCCGCCATGGCCGCCGAGGCCCGCCGCCGGCTGCCCCACCGCCACCTGCCCGACCTCCGCGCCGTCGCCGCCCTGGCGAGGGCCGGCGACCCGGTCGCCCGGTCCGTCCTGCACGCCGGCGGGTACGCCCTGGGCACGGCGCTGGCGGGCGTCGTCGCCGGGCTCGACCCCGACGTGATCGTCCTCGGCGGCGGCGCGACCGCCTCCGGCCCCTGGTACGAGACCGGCCTCCGCGCCGCCCTCGCGGCCCACACCCTGCCCCTGCTGGCCGGCGTCCGGGTGGTGCGCTCCGTGCTGGACGCCGACGCCGTCCTGATCGGCGCGGCGGCCCAGGCCCGCAGACTGGCCGGTACGGGCACCCCCGCCCCGAGCACCACCGAGGCCCGCGCCGGGCGGGCCGACGGGGAGCCCACCGCCGCCCGGGCCGGTGACGCCGACGCGCCGCGGGGCGCAACGGCCCCGGCGGCGGGGACCGCGGAGGCCCGGGAGCCGGGCGCGCCCGGGGCCCCCGGGCCCCGGGCCGCGGACCCCGGTGCACCGCCCGCCGCCGCCCCGGCCGGTGGCACCGGTGGACCCGGTCCCGCCGCCGCCCGTGCCCCGCACGCCACCGCCCCGACCCGTGACGGCCGCGGGCAGCGGGCCGCCCACCCCTCCGAAAGCGCAGGAACGCCGTGAGCTCCCCCCGCATCGCCCTGGTCCCCCTGGACGAACGCCCGGCCTGCGCCGAACTGCCGCGCCTGGTCGCCGCGGTGGCCGGCGTGCGGCTGCTCACGCCGCCCGCCGACGCCATGCCGGCGCTGCGGCGGCCCGGCAGCCCCGGCGCCCTCGCCGACTGGCTCTCCGGGGTCGAGGCCGACGCGGCCGTCGTCTCCCTGGAGACGCTGGGCCACGGCGGTCTGATCGCCTCCCGCACCCGCCCGGCCACCGTCGCCTCCGTCACCGCCGCCTGGGCCCCGCTGCACGACCTGGCCGCGCGCGGCGTCGCCGTCCACGCCGTCACCCTGGTCACCCGGACCCCCGACTCGGCCGACGCCATGGAGGAACCCGCCTACTGGGACCCGCACGGCCCGGCCCTGCACCGGCTCTCCGCCGACCTGCACCGGGCCGCCGACGACCCGGCCGCCGTCGCCACCGCCTTGCGGGCCGCCGCGGTGCCGACCGACGTCCGCGCGGACTTCCTCACCCGGCGGGTGCGCAACCACGCCGTCAACCTGGCCGCGCTGGAACTGGTCGCCGACGGCACCCTGCGCACCCTGGTCGTCGGCGCCGACGACACCGCCGAACACGGCCTGGCCACCGCCGAACTGCGCTGGCTGGACACCTGGTCGGCCTGGCTCGGCCTGGGAGAGCGCGTCAGCGTCCGGCCGGGCGCCGACGAAGCCTGCACCGTCCTGCTGGCGCGCACCCTGCTGGACCTGCTGGGCGGGCCCGCGCCGACGGTCCGCGTCGAGGCCGCCGACCCGGCCGGGCTGCGCCGCACCGCCGCCTACGAGAACGTGCCGGTGGCCACCACGGCGACCCGGCAGCTCCAGGCCGCCGGGGCGGTCGTCCTCCCGGACCCGGCCCCCGACACCCCGGACGCCGTGCTGCTCGTGCACACCCCCGACGGCGCCGGCGACTGGGCGGTCGCCCCGCCCGCCGCCACCGACCCGGCCCCCGCCCGGGCGCTGGCCGCCCGCGCGGCGGGCCTGCTGGCCGCCGGACAGGCCGTCGCCGTCGCCGACTGCGCCCAACCCAACGGCGCCGACCCGCAGCTGGTCCGCGCCCTGGCCGAAGCCGGCGTCCTGGAGCGGCTGACCGCGTACGCCGGGTGGAACACCGCCGGCAACACGCTGGGCACGGTGGCCGCCCACACCGTGACGGCCGTCGCCGCCCGGCGGGCCGGGTGCTTCGACGAACGCGCCCACCGGCGCCTGCTGCTGCACCGCCTGGTCGAGGACCGGGGCTGGATGAGCGGCGAACGCGCCCGCGTCCGCGCCGCCCTCGGCAGCGACCCCGCCCGGCACGACCACGTCCCCGACGGCCACCCCGTGCTCGCCGACGTCGCCGCCGGCCTGGTCCGGCGCCGCGCCGAACTGCCCGGCTTCGACGGCCTGGACGTCGACCCGGCGTCCGTCCGGCTGCCCTGGTCCCGGACCTTCGAGGTCGACTTCGCGCTCACCGACGGCGGTTCCGGCACCGGCAGCGGCTCCGAGACGGTCTCCGGTCTCGACTCCGGCCCAGCCTCCGGCGTCGGTCCCGCTTCCGCGTCCGGAGCCGACCCCGCCACCTCCCCCCGTCCCGAACCCGCTCCCCGCACCGGCGCCCCGGAGGACGTCCGATGACACCCCACGAGACCACACCCGTACGGCAGTTGACCGCAGAGATCGCCGTGGTCGGCGGCGGGCTCGGCGGTGTGGCCGCGGCCCTGGCCGCCGTGGAGGCGGGCCGCACCGTGGTGCTGACCTGCGACCAGCGGGTGCTCGGCGGGCAGATCACCACCCAGCTGGTGCCGGCCCTCGACGAGCACCCGCACATCGAGGCGCCCGGCGGCGCGTCCGCCTCCTACCGGCGGCTGCGCCGCGCGCTGCGCGCCGAGTACGGCGGCGCCGACAACCCCGGCGGCGGCTGGGTCAGCCGTCTGTGCTTCGAACCCGCCGCGGCGCTCCGCGTCCTCGACGCCCTGCTCGCCCCGCACGTCGCCGCCGGTCGGCTGCGGATCGTCACCGGCGTGCGCCCCGTCCGGGCGGTCCGGCAGGACGGGCGGCTGGCCTCGGTGCGGCTGCGCGACCGGCGGGAGGAGGAACTCGCCGTCGTCGCCGCGGTGTTCTGCGACGCCACCGAGACCGGCGAACTCCTGCCGCTGGCCGGCGCGCCCTGGACGATCGGCTCGGAGGGCCGCGCCGCGTTCGGCGAGAGCCTGGCCCTGCCCGGCGGCCCGCACCCGCACGCCGTGCAGTCCTGCACCACCGGCCTGCTGGTCGAGCACCGCCCCGGCGAGGACCACACGGTGCCGCGCCCCGAGGGCTACGAACGCTGGCGCGACGCCCAGCCGTTCACCCTGGAGATCGCCGGCTGGGACGACCGCGCGCACCGCTACCGGATGTTCACCGACGGACCGGACGGCCACCCGCCGTTCTGGACCTACCGGCGGTTGCGCGAAGGCGCGCGGTTCGGCACCACCGACCTCGCCCTGATCAACTGGGCGGGCAACGACTACGCCGACGCGTCCCTCGTGCACGAACCCGAACGGGCCGGTGCCGAGTCCCGCCGCCTGTCCCTCGCCTTCCTGCACTGGCTGCAGACCGAGTGCCCGCGCGACGACGGCACCGGCCGCGGCTACCCGGGCCTGCGCCCGGTCACGGACGAGCACTGCGCCCCCGGCGGCCTGGCCGCCGAACCGTACGTGCGGGAGTCCCGCCGGCTGGCCCAGCCCGCCCCCGTCCGGCAGCAGGACCTGGAGCCCGTCCCCGGTGCGGCCCGCGCCGCGAACCGGCCCGACAGCGGCGGCCCGGCGTTCTACCACATGGACCTGCACGCCCGGATCGGCCACGCGCAGTCGGCGTACTCGCCCACCGCGCCGTTCCAGGTCCCGCTGTCGGCCCTGGTGGCGGGCACCCCGGGCAACCTGCTGGCCGCCGCGAAGAACCTGGCCGCCACCCAGGCCGCCGCGGCCGCCTACCGGGTGCACCACGGCGAGTGGGCGGTCGGCGAGGCGGCCGGGACGCTCGCCGCGCAGTCCCTCGCCCGGACCCTCGACCCCGGCGAACTGCTCCGGGACCGGGACGAGTTGACGCTCCTCCAGCTCGCCCTCGTCCGGCGCGGCGTGCCGCTCGCCTGGCTGACCGACCTCGACCCGGCCGACCCGCTGTTCGTCCCCGCCCACCTGCTCGCCGCCGCCGGCGGCCTCGGCGGGGCGCGCCTGGAGCGGCTGACCGCCGACCCCGAGGAGCCCGCCGACCCGCGGGACCGGGCCGCGCTGAGCGCCGCCGCCGACCTGCTCGCCCCGGGTGCCGGGCGCGCCGCCGACCACCTGGCGGCCACCGCGCCCTGGCGGGACGTCGTCACCGCGCTGGGCACGGCCGTCGAACGCCTCCTCCCCGCCACCCGCCGAGAAGGGCCGACCGTGCTCCCCGCCGCGCCGCCGTCCCGCCGCCCGCCCCTGCCGCCCGGCCTGGCCGGACGGCTCGTGGTCTCCTGCCAGGCGCTGCCCGGCGAGCCGCTGCACGGACCGCAGTTCATGGCGCAGATGGCCGTCGCCGCGCACAGCGGCGGCGCGGCCGCGGTGCGGATCAACGGCCCGGCCGACATCGCGGCCGTCCGGATGGCCGTCCCGCTCCCCGTCATCGGCCTGTGGAAGGACGGCGAGGACGGCCCGTACATCACCCCGACCCTCGAACACGCCCTCGCCGTGGCCGAGGCCGGTGCCGACGTCGTCGCCCTGGACGGCACCGGCCGTCCCCGCCCCGACGGCCGCACCCTCGCCGAGACGATCGAGGCGCTGCACGCCCGCGGCATCCCCGTCATGGCGGACGTCGCCACCCTGGAGGAGGGCCTGGCCGCGGCCGCCGCCGGGGCCGACCTGGTGGGCACCACCCTCTCCGGCTACACCCCCGACAGCCCCGACCAGGCCGGACCCGACCTGGCCCTGGTGCGCGCCCTCGCCGAGTGCCTCGACGTCCCGGTCGTCGCCGAGGGCCGCATCGCCACCCCCGACGAAGCCGCCGCCGCCCTCGCCGCCGGTGCCCACACCGTCGTGGTCGGCGGCGCCATCACCCGCCCCGCCGCCCTGACCGCCCGCTTCGCCACCGCCCTCGCCACCGCCCGCACCGCCCCGGAGGACCAGCCGTGACCACCACCCCGCCCGTGGACTGCCACGTCGTCACCCACGTGCACTGGGACCGCGAGTGGTACCGCCCGTTCGAGTCCTACCGCGCCCGCCTCGTCGAACTCGCCGAACGCGTCTGCGACGAACTCGACGACGGCCGGATGACCACCTTCCACCTGGACGGCCAGACCATCGTGCTCGCCGACGTCCAGGCGCTGCGCCCCGACCTCGCCGACCGGCTCGCCGCCCACGCCCGGGCCGGGCGCCTCACCCTCGGCCCCTGGCACGTGCTCGCCGACAACCAGCTCGTCTCCGGCGAGAACCTGGTGCGCAACCTGCTCACCGCCCGCCGCTGGGGCACCCGGGTCGGCGTGCTCGCCGACGTCGGCTACTGCCCCGACACCTTCGGCCACCCCGCCGACCTGCCGCGCATCCTCAACGGCTTCGGCATGGACACCGCCCTGGTGTGGCGCGGCGCCCCCGACGGCGTCGCCCGCTTCCACTGGCGCTCGCCCGACGGCTCCCGGGTGCTGGCCGCCAACCAGGGCTACCACGCCGCCGAGGTGCTGTGGGCCGAACCCGACGGCGACACCGGCCGCGCCGCCCGCCTGAAGGACTTCCTCACCGCCGAACGCGACCGGCTGCCCGGCGGCCCCTGGCTGCTGATGAACGGCGGCGACCACCTCGCCCCCACCGACCCGGCCGGGGCGCTCGCCGCCACCGCGCCCACCGCCGCCGAGCAGGGCGCCGCGCTGAGCGAGAGCACCCTGGCGGCGTTCTTCGCCGCCGCCCGCGCGGCCGCCGAGGCCGGCGGCGTCCCGCTGGTCGAGGGACCGCTGCGCCACCGACCCGGCCGGCTCACCTTCCTGCTCCCCGGCACCTTCTCGGCCCGCACCTACCTCAAGCAGGCCAACGCCGCCGCCCAGACCGACCTGGAGCGCTGGGCCGAACCCCTGCTGGCCCTGCACGCCCCCGACGACGCCACCCTCGCCGCGGAACTGCGCCACGCCTGGGAGCTGCTGCTGCGCAACGCCCCGCACGACTCGATCTGCGGCTGCAGCGTGGACGAGGTCCACCGGGAGAACGAGGTCCGCTTCGAGCGGGTCCGCCAGACCGCCGACCACCTGGTGCTGCGCGCCCTGGGCGCCGCCGGCCTGGACACCCGCCGCTACGGCGACCCGGAGACCGAGCGGGCCGCCTTCGCCGTCCTCAACCCGCACCCGCGCCCGCACACCGGCCCCGTCACCGTCGAGCTGCTGACCGCGCCCGGCCGCCACCCGCGGTCCGTCACCGGCCCGGACGGCGCCCCCGTCCCGTTCGAGGCCGAACTCCTCGGCGAGGAGACCGCGTTCGAGGCCGACCTCGACCTGCTCCCGGACTCCCGCCCCGCCCTGCGCCACCGCCTGCACCTGCTGGCCGCCGACGTGCCCGCCCTCGGGCACGCGGTGCACACCGTCACCCTCGGCGACACCCCGCAGGCCGCCGCCGCCGTCGAGGAGGACGAGCGCACCCTGCCGCTGGCCGACGGCGCCGCCCTGACCGCCCAGGACGACGCCGCACTCACCCTGCTGCTGGCCGACGGCACCCGGCTGCCGGGCCTGGCCGCCCTGTGGGACGACGGCGACCGGGGCGACACCTACAACTTCGATCCCGTCCCGCACGACATGCCCCGGGCCCCGCGCCTGCGCTCGGCCCGCCGCCGGACCTCCGCCGTGCGCACCGTGCTGGAGCTCGACGCGGTGATCGAGCTGCCGACCGGGCTCGCCGCCGACCGCACCGCCCGCACGGCCGAGACGGTGGAGGTCCCGCTCACCGTCACCGTCGCGCACTGGCCGGGCCACGACGGCCCGCTGCACTGGAACGCGACCTTCGACAACACCGCCGACGACCACCGGCTCCGGGTCCACTTCCCGACCCCGGCCCCGTCCGCCCGCTGGAGCGCCGACACCCACTACAGCCTGCTCGACCACCCGGTCGGCCCCGACCTCGGCCCGCTGCCCACCGAGCGCGCCCACGAGGCCGAGTACGGCTGCGTCCCCGTGCAGAGCGTCTCCGCGATCGGCGACGGCGAGCTGCGGATCGCCGTCGCCGCCGCCGGACTGCCCGAACGCACCGGCCTGGCCGCCGGGTTCAGCCCTTCCGGGCAGGACGAGCTGGTGATCACCCTGCTGCGTTCGGTCGGCTGGCTCTCGCGCTTCGACCTGAACGCCCGGACCACCGGCGCGGGCCCGATGATGGCCACCCCCGAAGCCCAGTGCCGCCGGCGGCACTCCTTCGACCTGGCGCTGGCCGTCGGCGCCCCCGTCACCGCCGACGCCGACCTGGTCGTCCTGGCCGAGGCCGCCACCGTGCCGCTGCGCGCCGCCCAACTGCGCCCCGGCACCGCCCCCGCGCCGACCGGCGCCCCCGGCCTGCGGGTGCGGGGCGCGCGGATGACCGCGCTCAAGGGCGCGGAGGACGGGAACGGCCTGGTGCTGCGCCTGTCCAACCCCACCGGGCGGGAGGCCGCCGCGGAGGTCGAACTCCCGGCGGGCTGGCGGGCCGCGCCGGTCCGGCTGGACGAGTCGCCGACGGGCGAGCCGTACCCGGCCGGTCCCCTCGCCCTGGCCCTGGCGCCGTACGGCCTGGTCAGCCTGCGGTTGACCAGGCCCTGACCCGGCGGGCGCACCGGCGGGCCGCTCCACCCGCCCCGCAGCGGGGTGGGGCGGCCCGCCGGCGTCCGTGCGGCGCGGTCAGCCGCCCGCGCCCGCGTACAGGGCGACGGCGTCGCCCGCGCCGACCGTGGCGGTGAAGGTGCCGTTGGCCGCGACGGTGTACGTGGGGCCGCTGCAACCGCCGCCCGCGCTCGGGTCGCCGTGCTGGACGTCGCAGTAGCTCCCGGCGGGCAGCGAGGTCTGGAAGGTCCTGGTCAGCGCGGTGGTCTCGTGGTTGATCGCCACGTAGCCCTTGGTGCCGCGGCCGAAGGCGATCGCGTTGCCGCCGTTGGACCACCAGTTGGTGACCGCGGTGCCGTTCACGGCGTTGCGGAAGCCGACCATGTTGGCGATCTGCCGCCAGGCGTGCTGGCACTTCCAGCCGTCCTGGTAGCAGGCCCGGACGGTGCCGCCGTTCGGCGGGCCGGCGTCGATGTCGCTGAACTCGTAGCCGGAGTAGACGTTCGGCGAGCCGTAGGGCCAGGCCAGCAGGTAGACGTTGGCGAGGGTGTAGGTGTTGCCGTACTTGTAGTTGAGCGTGGAGCCGTTGCGCTCGGTGTCCCAGTTGTCGGTGAAGGTCCGGGAGTTGGCGCTCGGCAGGTAGCCCGCGCCCCAGGAGTCGTTCCAGTTGCTCAGGTAGGCGAGCTTCTCGTTGGTGAAGATCCGCTTGAGGTCGTAGGCGCCCATGAAGGCGTCGACGTCGCCGGTGCCGGTGTACTCGCCGGGCTGCACGGCCTCGCCCGCGCCGTAGATGACCTCCTGGGCCCAGTAGATGCCGGGCTTGGTCAGCTTGGCCTTGATGGCGGCGAGGTCGCCGGAGGCGATGTGCTTGGCGGCGTCGATCCGGAAGCCGTCGACGCCCTTGGCGATCAGGCTGTTCAGGTAGGCGGCGATGGTGGAGCGGACGTAGTCGCTGCCGGTGTCCAGGTCGGACAGGCCGGAGAGCTCGCAGTTCTGCACGTTGTTGCGGTCGGCGTAGTTGGAGATGTCCGCCCGGCAGGAGTGGAAGTCCTGGTTCTGGTAGAACCCGGGGTAGTTGTACTTGCTGTAGACCGTTCCGCCGGTGCCGGTGCCGGAGCCCGCGCTCATGTGGTTGACCACGGCGTCCGCGACCACCTTCACCCCGGCGGCGTGGCAGGTGGTGACCATCGCGCCGAAGGCGTTGGCGTCGCCCAGCCGTCCGGCGATCTTGTAGCTGACCGGCTGGTAGGACGTCCACCACTGGCCGCCCTGGATGTGCTCCTGCGGGGGCGACACCTCGACGTAGCCGTAGCCCTTGGGGCCCAGCACGTTGGTGCACTCCTTGGCCACCGAGGCGTAGGACCACTCGAACAGGGTGGCGGTGACGGTTTTGCTCCCGGGGGTGGCGGCGGCGGCCTCGGTGGGGCGGTGGCCAGGCCGGTCGCCGCGGTGACGACGGCCAGGGCCGCGGCGGTGAGTCCGGCCCGGCGCCGGTGGCGGGGCGCGGGGGTGGGGTGGTGCACGGTGTCTCCTGGTGGGGTGGGAGCCGGAGGGGGCGGAAACGTTTCGGCTTGCGGGGGATTGCTGCAAGCTCTCTGCAACTTGCCGGAAACATTTGCGGCAGCGCAGAACGTACGGCCCGCCGGCGGCACCGTCAAGGGTTCCCGCCGGCCCCGGCCGGTCACCCTCCGGAGGGAATGGGCCCGCCCCGCACCCGGCCCGGCGGCCCGTTCCGCGCGCCGCCGGGAGCGGAGGCGTTGTCATGACCGGTGCGCACAGCGGCCGTTCTGTGCTATCACATCGAAGATCACCCGCACCGTCGAACGATCGGCCCATGCCACTCACCGTCCGCGACCTCCTGGCCATCCCCGCCCTGCGGCTGCACCTCGCCGCGGGCGCCGCCGGACTGGGCCGCACGGTCGAGGCCGCCCACGCCTCCGAGGCCACCGACCCCTCCGTCTGGCTGGAGGGCGGAGAAGTCGTCATGACCACCGGCCTGCTGCTCGGGCCCGGGCCCGCCGACCTGGCCGCCTTCATCGGCGGCCTCGACCGGGCCGGAGCCGCCGCGCTCGTGCTCGGCCTCGGCCCCACCCTGCCCCACCAGCGGGTGCCGCCCGCCCTCGCCCGCGCCGCCGAACAGCACGGCCTCCCGCTGATCACCGTCCCCGAACGCACCTCGCCCGCCGCCGTCACCAAAGCCGTCTTCGACGCCCGCGCCGCCGAGGAACGCCGCCTGCTGGAACGCACCCTGCGCACCCAGCGCCGCCTCACCGCCGCCGCGGCCTCCCCCGACGGGCTCGCCGACCTGCTGACCGCCTGGTACCGCGCCACCGGCGTCGCCGTCGTGGTCTGCGACGTCCTGGCCAGACCGCTCGGCGCGGCCGGGACCGACGCCACCGAGGTCCTGACCGGAGCCGCCCCCGTCCTGGACGCCGTCGCGCTGCGCGGCCTGCGCGGCAGCGGCGGCGGCGAACTGCCGGGCGGCCCCGTCCACGCGCAGCCGCTCGGCGCCGCCAGGCTGCGCGGCTTCGTCGTCCTGGTCGGCGCGAGCACCGCCGAGACCCGGCTGCTGGGCAGCGTCCTGGTCTCGCTGCTCTCCGTCGAACTGGAACGCCGCCACCTCGCCGAGGAGCCCCGCCGCCGCCACCGCACCACCGTGCTCACCCGGCTGTTCGGCGCGGACCTCAGCGACTCCCGCGCCACCGCCCTGCTCTCCTCGGTCAACCTGCCGGTCGGGCCGCTGCGCGCCCTCGCCGTGCACGTCGCCGCCCGCCCCGACCCCGCCCGCCCCGACCCGCCGCCCGGCCCGGGCCGTCCCAGCGAGGCCGCCGAGACCGCCGCCGACCTGGCGCTGGCGATACCGGGCGGCCTCGCCCGCGCCGTCGGCACCACCGTCGAGGCCGTGGTGCCCGAGGGCACCGACGCGCTCGCCCTGCTCGCCCGCTTCGCCCCCGGCCGCCCGGCCGGCATCGGCCCCGCGGTCGCCCCCCAGCACGCCGCGCTCTCCCTGCGCCAGGCCCACGCCCTGCTCCCGGCCAGCACCGCGGCCGGCCGTCCCGTCACCGCCGCCGAGGCCGGGTCGGTGCGGCTGCTGCTCAGCCTGGGCAGCCCGGCGCTGCTCGCCGCGTTCGCCGACACCGCCCTCGCCGCCCTCGACGCCGCCGACCCCGACCACGAACTGACCGAGACCCTGCGGGTGTGGCTGGAGACCAACGGGAGCTGGGCCGAGACCTCCGCCCTGCTCGGCCTGCACCGGCACACCGTGCAGAACCGCATCGCCAAGATCGGCCGCCTGACCGGCCGTCACATGGACCGCGCCGAGGACCGGGTCGACCTGTGGCTGGCCCTGCGCGCCCGCGAGGCGGCCGGCCCCTGACCGCCCTCAGTACGCGCGCAGGAAGCGGTCCAGCACCCGGACGCCGAAGCCCAGCCCGGCGGCGGGCACCCGCTCGTCCACGCCATGGAACATGCCGTAGTAGTGCAGCGACGGGTCCAGCAGCAGCGGGGCGAAGCCGTACGAGCGGATGCCCAGCCGGGCGAAGGACTTGGCGTCGGTGCCGCCGGACATCACGAACGGCACCGGCCGGGCCAGCGGGTCCTCGGCGCGCAGCGCGTCGGCCATCGCGGCGAACGCCGGTCCCTCGTGGTCGGCGGCCACCGCGTCCTCGCAGTTGATGAACTCCCGGGTGACGCCCGGGCCGAGCAGGCGGTCCACGGTGGCCAGGAACTCCTCCCGGCGGCCGGGCAGGAAGCGGCCGTCCACCTCGGCGTGGGCCCGGCCGGGCACCACGTTGACCTTGCCGCCCGCCGCCAGCACCGTCGGGTTGGCCGAGTCGCGCACCGTGCAGTCGAACAGCTCGCCGAGCCGTCCGAGCCGGGCCGCCTCCTCCTCCAGCCGGGACCGGTCGATGCGCAGGCCCAACTCCCGCTCCAGGGCGGACAGCAGGGCCTCCACGGGCGGCGTCGGCGCGGTCGGCCAGCGGTGCGCGGCGAGCCGGGACAGGCCGTGCACCAGGGTCGCCACCGCGTTGTCCGGGTTCTGCTTGGAGCCGTGCCCGGCCGTCCCCCGGGCGGTCAGCCGCATCCACGCGGTGCCCCGCTCGCCGACCGCCACCGGGTACACCCGCAGCTCCCGCCCGGCTTCCGGGCCGCGCTCCGGGCGCGCGGTGATCGAGAAGCCGCCCGACTCGCTGATCGCCTCCCGGCAGCCCTCGAACCACTCCCGGTGCCGGGCCACCACGAACCGGGAGCCGAAGTCGCCGGTCGACTCCTCGTCCGCGAGGAGCGCCAGCACGACGTCCCGCCGGGGCCGCACCCCGCTGCGCGCCCAGTGCCGGGCCAGCGCCAGCACCATCGCCACGGTGCCCTTCATGTCGACCGCGCCGCGCCCCCACAGGCAGCCGTCGGCGAGCTCCCCCGACAGGGGGTGGCGCGTCCAGTCGGCGGCGTCGAACGGCACGGCGTCCAGGTGGCCGTGGACCAGCAGCGGCGGCAGCGACGGGTCCTCGCCGTCGATCCGGGCCAGCACCGTGGTGCGCCGCGGCGCCGACTCCACCAGGGTCGGGGCGATGCCCGCCGCGTCCAGCGCGGCGCCCGCGTACTCGGCGGCGGCCCGCTCGCCCGGGCCGGTGCCGTCACCGGGGTTGGTGGTGTCGATGCGCAGCAGGTCGTGGCAGAGCCGGACGGCGTCGTCGCCCGCGGCGGCGAGGCCGGGCCCGGGGGCAGGAGCGGGCTCGGGAACGGGAACGGGGACGGGGGCGGAGGTCATGGGGCGGGTCCTTTCCGGGGCGGGGCGGCGGGGGTGTCAGCCGTAGTGCGCTTCCGCGGCGGACGCCGCCACGGTGGTGCACACCTTGAAGGCGCGGGCGCCGTCGGTGGCGCTCGGCGCGGTGTAGGCGACGGTGCGCGGGCCGGTCCGTTCCACCGTCGGCACCGCCTCCACCGCCGCCGCCTGGTGGGTGGCGTGGAAGGTCACCTCGAAGCGGTGCGCGCGGGGCGTGCCGGCCGGACGCCCCGCCGCGAGCGCCGCCCGCGCCGCGGCCCGGGCCTCCTCCTCGATCAGGGCGGCGCTGCGGGCCGGCGGCAGGCAGACCGCCGCGTACCGGCTGACCGCCCGCTTGACGGCGGCGGTCCGCGCCCCCGGTGCCCAGCGCCCGGCGGCCGCGCAGGTCAGGTCGTCGCCGGTGACCAGCAGCACCGGCACCCCGTGCTCGGCCGCGACCAGGGCGTTCATCCGGCCCTCGTCGGCGGCCTCGCCGTCGATCCGGAAGTCGACCAGGCCGGTGCCCAGGTAGGTGTGCGCGAGCACCCCTTCCTCGCCCGCCCCGGTGTGGTAGCCGAGCATCACCACGCCGTCCGCGTCCTGCACCCCGTGCATCATGCCGAGCGGCTTGTGGCGGCCGGTCAGCAGCGTGGCGCGCTCGTCCAGGTCCTCGATGAGGACGTTGCGCTGCGTGTAGTGGGCCTCGTTGACCAGCACCTCGGTGGCGCCGCCCGCGAACAGCCCCGCCACGCAGGCGTTGACGTCACCGGTCAGCAGGCGCCGCATCCGCTCCCAGGCCGCGGTGCCCGGCTCCACGTCGTCGGGCCAGGTGACGCCGGTGGCGCCCTCCATGTCGGCGGAGATCATGACGCGCACTGGTGGGGTTCCTTCCCGTCGGGGTCGATCGTGTCGTGTTCCGCCGCCGCCCGGGGCGACAGCGGGGGGTCCGCCAGCAGCAGGGTGCTCGTGTCCGGTCCGGCGGCGGTCAGTTCGGCGCGCACGCCCAGCGGCACCGTCAGCTGGACGCGGCCGTGCCCGGCCGGGAGCCCCGCCGCGACCGGCACGCCCAGGTCCGCCAGCCGGTCGTGCAGCACCTCGGCCACCGCCGCGGGCGGGCCGCAGTCGGTGAAGTCGCCCAGCACGATCCCGGCGGCCGCCCCGAGCGCACCGGAGCGGCGCAGCTGGGTGAGGAGCCGGTCCAGCCGGTACGGCTCCTCGCCGACCTCCTCCAGCAGCAGCAGGCAGCCGTCCGGAACCACCGGGCCGGGCCCGCCCAGCGAGGACGCCAGCAGGCTCGCGTTCCCGCCGGCCAGCACGCCCGCCGCCCGACCGGTCGCCAACGCGTGCCGGTGCAAAGGCAGTTCACGCACCGACCCGGGGTCGAACAGCACCCGGCGCAGGTGCGCGGCGGACCGCGGTTCGGTGAACGCCGAGGTGGCGACCATCGGTCCGTGCAGGGTGGCCACGCCCAGCCGGGCGGCGAACAGCCGGTGCAGCTCGGTGACGTCGCTGCACCCGACCAGCGGCTTCGGCGCGGCCCGGGCCAGCGCCGCCCAGTCCAGCAGGTCCGCCGTCCGCTGGCAGCCGTAGCCGCCGCGGGCGCACAGCACCGCCGCGATCCCCGGGTCGGTCCAGGCCGCCCGCAGGTCGGCCGCCCGGTCCGCGTCCCGTCCCGCGAGGTGCCCCAGGTGGGCGGCGGACACGTGCGGCATCACCGACACCCGCAGGCCCCAGGACTCCAGCACCCCGACGCCCTGCGCCAGCCGCTCCGGCTCCACCGGCCCGGCGGGCGCGACGACCGCCACCGCGTCACCCGGCCGCAGGGCGGGGGGACGCAGCAGCGGCCCGGACCCGGTGCGGGGCGCGGTCACCGGCCGCCCTCCGGGGCGGGGGAGCCGGCGGGGGACGGCTGCGGCCGGGGCTGCCCGGCCGGCTGCTCCGTGAGTCCGAAGATCTGCCGGTAGAAGGCGAGTTCGGCCCGCAGCGCGGTGACGATCGTGGCGCTCTGCCGCCACCCGTGCTGTTCGCCCGGGAACTCCAGCAGGGTGCACGGCAGCCCGGCCGCCTCCAGCGCCGCGGCGAAGGCCCGGGACTGCTCCGGCCCCACCACCACGTCCTCCAGGCCGTGCATCAGCAGGGCCGGTCCGCTCGCCCGGTGGGCGTGCCGCACCGGCGAGCGCTCCTCGTACCGCGCGGCGGCCTCCGGGAGCGGGCCGATCAGCCCGTCCAGGTAGCGCGACTCGAAGTCGTGGGTGTCCGCGGCCCAGGCCAGCGGGTCCGTGATGCCGTAGTGCGAGACGGCGCCCGCGTACAGGCCCGCCGAGGTGAGCGAGGCCAGGGCCGTCCAGCCGCCCGCGCTGCCGCCGCGCACCGCCAGGCGCCGTTCGTCGGCCAGGCCGCGGGCGACCAGGCCGCGGGCCACCGCCGCGCAGTCCGCGACGTCCACCACGCCCCAGGTGCCGCGCAGCCGCTCCCGGTAGGCGCGGCCGTAACCGGTGGAGCCGCCGTAGTCGACGTCGGCCACGCCGATGCCGCGGCTGGTGAAGAAGGCGATCTCCAGGTCCAGGGCCATCGGGGAGCCGCCGGTCGGGCCGCCGTGGACGAACACCACCCACGGCGGGGACTCGCCCGGGGCGAGCGCGTGGTCGGCGTTGCGCGGCGGGTACAGCGCGGCGTGCACCGGCTGCCCGTCGGCGCCGTCGAACACCTCGGTACGGGGGCGCGGCAGCCAGTCGGCGACGTGCGGCGCCGGGAGGCCGGCGGTCAGCGTCTCGTGCCGGCGTTCTCCGCCAC
Organism: Kitasatospora fiedleri; assembly: GCF_948472415.1. Lineage (NCBI taxonomy): Bacteria > Bacillati > Actinomycetota > Actinomycetes > Kitasatosporales > Streptomycetaceae > Kitasatospora > Kitasatospora fiedleri. Next base: position 5,931,884 of record NZ_OX419519.1, read on the forward strand.
CGGCCGCGGCCAGGTCGGCCAGCACCACGCGGTGGTGGGCCTCCGGTGAACCGGCCACGCACACCGCGCGCCCGTCGGCCGCGTGCACGGTCGCCGCGAAGTCGCTGTAGGGCAGCGGCAGGTCGCGCACGCTGTCGTCGGACGGGTCGACCACGCCCAGGCGGCGGTCGCTGCCGGTGCCGTGCACGGCCACCGCCCGGCCGTCCGGCAACGGCGCGAACCAGGTGGCGCCCGGCCGCCACAGCGCCCCGCCGAACTCCTCCGCGCGGGGCGCGACGGCCCGGTCCGGGCCGCCGTCCAGCGGCACCAGCCGCAGGTTCCACCAGCCGTCCGGATCGGCCACCGCCCACAGGGTGTCCGCGTCCCGCCACTCCGCCTGGACCACCGAGCAGTCCGCGCCGCCCGCCACCACCCGGGGCGCGCCCCCCGTGCCGTCCAGGGCGGCGACGCACAGCTCGGTGCCGTCCCACGGCATGGCGGGGTGGTTCCAGCCGATCCACGACAGGTGCCGCCCGTCCGGGGACAGGCGCGGGCAGGCCAGGAAGTCGTGGCCGTCGGCCAGCACCCGCACCCGGGCCGGGTCGCCGACGGCCGAGCCGTCCAGCGGCACCGCCACCAGCGCCCGCCGCACCTCGCGCGGATGCGCCCCGACGCTCTCGCGCACGCACCACACCTCGGCCCGGCCCGGCGGCGCGTACAGGTCGCCGTAGCGCACCGGGGGGCCGCCCGCCGCGTCCGGGGCGGCGGCGGTCAACGGCCGCGGGCGCGTCCGCGTTCCGGGGACGGCCAGCAGCAGGCGCTGGTCGTGCCAGTCGACGAAGACCAGGGCGGGCGCGGGCCCGGCCGGAGCGCCGTCCGCCGGGCCGTCCGGAGCGCCGTCCGCCGCGCCGTCCACAGGGCCGTCCGCCGGGCCGTCCGCGGGCAGGGACACCGGCCGCCAGGCCCGGCCGCCGTACTCGTGCAGCCGGCTGCGGGCGTTGAACCCCTCCGGCAGCAGGTCCTGCACCGTGCCGTCCGGCGCGCGCCGCACCACGCAGCGGCGTCCGCCCTCCAGCGGGCGGGGCTCGTCCCACCAGACGGCGAGCCCGGAGGCTTCGGGGACGAGTTCCGCCCAGCCGGGGACGCCGTCCTCGCGGGCCACGTCCTCGGCTGCGATCGGGGAGGGCCAGGCACCCGGGGCGGGCCGGCCGGGAACTGCTGAAGTCATGGGTCACCAATGCTGGTCGGGGAGCTGCTCGTTCGCGGGGTGCTCGTTCGGGGTGCTCGTTCGCGGGGTGCTCGACGCTGCGGGGCGGGGAACCGTGCGGGGCGGGGAACCGTGCGGGGCGGGGAACCGTGCGGGGCGGGGAACGGGGGCGGGTCAGTCGTCGGGGAGGCGGTCCAGCAGGCGGTCGGCCTCCTCCCGGCGCTCCAACCGGCGCAGCGCCCCCTTGGAGCGGGCGGCGGCCACCGTCACCAGGGCGTGCCCGAGGGCCACCAGCGCGGTCGGCGAGTCGGCGAACGACGGGCCGCCGGTCGCCGCGGTCAGCGTCCGGTCGGCGAGCGGGGCGACCGGCGAGCCGTGGCCGTCCACGACGGCCACCAGCGGCACGCCGCGGCGGCGCAGCGCCTGCGCGGCCCGCAGCGTCCAGTGGTCGTAGCGGCGCACCGAGTAGACGACCGCCACGTCCCGGGGCCCGGCGTCGGTGAGCGCCTCCGCCACGCGGTCGGCGCCGCCGTCCAGCAGCACGACCCGGCCGAGCACGCTCGCCAGGTCGGCCGCCAGCAGGTGGGCCAGGCCCCGGCTGCGGCCGGTGCCCACGACCAGGCGCTGCCGGGCCGTCAGCAGCGAGCGCGCGGCGGCGTCCAGCGCGCCGTCGTCATCGGCCCCCTCCAGGGTGGCGGCGACGTTCGCGGCCTCCCGCTCGGCCATCCGCCGGGTCAGCCCGGGGAGTTGGGCCGGGCGCAGGCGGGCCCGGAAGCGGTCCCGAGGGCCGGTCAGCTCCCCGTCCATCCGCTCGGCGACCCGGGCCTGCAACTCGCCCAGGTCGCGGAACCCGGCCGCGCGCACCAGCCGGTGCAGGTCGCCGCACCCGGCGCCGGCCTCGGCCAGCAGCGCGGTCGGCGGACGCAGGGCGGAGTCGGGCCAGTCGGCGAGCATGGCCCGGGCCAACCGCTCCTCGGAGCCGCCGAGTTCGTCCGCCGCGTCGGCCAGCGTCTCGGCCGGCTCCGACCAGGCGGAGGCGTAGCCGGCGGTCGTCATCGGCGGGCCGTCGCGGGCGGGGCCGGGCGGCGGGTGCGGTTCACGGCGTACTCCCTGCTGTCGAGGCGGAGCGGGACCTGTAGCGTGCGGGGCACCCGGCCCCGGCGGACGCCGCGTGGCCGGGCGGCCGGGCGGCGGAGGCCGGGACCGGACGGACGGAACGGAGCAGACGGTGGGAGCGGGCCGGGACGCGGCGGACGCCGGGGCGGGCGCGGCCGGCGCGCGCGAGGACGCCGCGGCGGCCCGCCTCGGCGAGCGGCTGCACGCGGCCCGGACCCGCCTCCGGCTCACCCTGGACGGGGTGGCGCAGCGCAGCGGCCTCTCGCGCAGCTTCCTCAGCCGGCTGGAGGCCGGTGACGCGAACCCCACGCTGCGCACGCTGGAACGGGTCGCCGAGGCGGTGCAGACCCCGCTGTCGGTGCTGCTGGGCGGGGCTCCCGGGGCGGCCCGGCCGGCCGGGCCGCCGTCCGCGTCGTCCGCGGTCGTGCACCGGCCGCGCCGCGCGCCGCGGGCGTGGCCGCCCGGGGAGGGGCGGACCTTCCCGCTGACCCCGGTCGGGGCGCGCCGCTTCGAGGCGGTGCTCGCCGAGGGCACCCCGGCCCACCACGCCTTCCCCACCGCCCACCCGGGCGAGGAGCTGTGCGTGGTGCTCGCCGGGCGCGTCGCCGCCGAGGTCGGCGGCGAGCGCTTCGAGCTGGAGGCCGGTGAGGCGCTGCACTACGACGCGGGTGTCGCGCACCGCCTGGCCGCGCTCGGCCCGGACGGGCGCTACCTGCTGGTCGTGGCCGGTCCGGCCGCTTCCGCGGCGGCCTCGCGGCGGCCCTGAGGCGCGGGCCGGACGGCCTCCGCCGGGGGCCCGACCCGCCGGAACCGGCCGGCCGTCCTGCACGGGAAGTTCCACGCCCGCCACGGTACGAGCACCGCCGCGGCCCGGACGATCGACGAATCGTCGAGCCCCGGGCCCGGGCCCGCGACATCCGGTCCAGGGCCGACGGGGCGTCAGCGCACCGCCGCGGTCTCGGTGGCGACCACCCGGCGCGCCCGCGGGTGCAGGCAGGCGTGCCGGTGCGCGTCGTCGTGCGGGAGCGTGGTGAGCCCGGGCCGCCCGTCGGCGCACTCGGCGGTCGCGAAGGGGCAGCGCGGGGCGAACAGGCAGCCCGGGGTGGCCACCCGCTCGTCCAGGGCGGCGAGCGGCACCAGCCGGTCCGGTCCCGGTTCCTCCAGGCCGCGCAGCACCGGGATCGCCGACAGCAGGCACTGGGTGTAGGGGTGCACCGGCTGCTGGACGACCCGGTCGGTGGGGCCGCGTTCGATGACCTGGCCGCGGTAGATGACGTGCAGTTCGCCGCCCCCGCCGAGGTAGCGGGCGGTGGCCACGTCGTGGGTGATGAACAGCAGTGAGATGCCGAGGCGTTCGCGCAGGTCCCGCAGCAGCGACAGGATGCCCAGCCGCATCGACACGTCGATCATCGACACCGACTCGTCCGCGACCAGCGCCTCCGGGTCGACGGTCAGCGCCCGGGCGATGACGACGCGCTGGCGCTGTCCGCCGGAGAGCTGGTGCGGGTACTTGGCCAGCACGCCGGGACGCAGGCCGACCAGTTCCAGCAGTTCGGCGGCGCGGTCGCGCTGCTGCGCGCCGGTGGCGCCGGTCTCCCGGGCGCGCATCCGCAGCGGGTCGCCGAGGATCTGCCCGACGTCCCGGGTCGGGTTGAGTGCCGAGTACGGGTCCTGGTGGATCAGCTGGACCCGCCGGAAGTACGGGGCGCGCCGACGCGCCGACAGCTTGGACAGGTCCGTTCCGTCGACGAGCAGTTCACCGCCGTCGAAGGTCTCCAGCCCGGTGAGGATCTTGCCCAGGGTGGTCTTGCCGCAGCCGGACTCGCCGATGAAGGAGACCGCGCCCCCCTTGGGCAGGGCGAAGTCGACGCCGCGCAGGGCGTGCACCGTGCGGGTGCCGGTGAAGGCGCCGCGGCTGGTGTAGGTGCGGGTGATGTTCCTGGCCTCGATCACGGCCGTCCTCCGGTCGGGTCGTCCTGGGCCCGGGGCGCCGGAACGGCGGCGGCCGGGGCCGGGGCCGTGGGTGCCGGGTCGGCGTGGCAGGCCCGGAACCGGCCGGGCGACCACTCGACCAGCGCGGGCTCGGTCTCCTCGCACACCGGCACCGCCAGCGGGCAGCGGTCCCGGAAGACGCAGCCCCGCCGGGCGAGGGTGGTGAGGTCGGGCGGCTGCCCGGGCAGCGCCCGGGCCAGGCCCGGGTCGCCGACGATGCGGGCGGTGGCCCCGATCAGGGCCCGGGTGTACGGGTGCGAGGGCCGCCGCAGCAGGTCCTCGGCGGGGCCGTGCTCCACGATCCGCCCGCCGTACATGACCGCGAGCCGGTCGGCGATCTCGGAGACCACGCCCATGTCGTGCGTGACGACGAGGGTGGCCAGCCCCTTCTCCCGGTGCACGTCGCGCACGATGTCGAGCACGGCGGCCTGGGAGATCACGTCGAGCGCGGTGGTCGGCTCGTCCAGGACCAGCACCCGGGCGTTGAGGACCAGGGCGAGCACGATGCCGACGCGCTGGCGCATGCCGCCGGACAGCTCGTGCTGGTAGGAGTCCAGCACCCGGTCGGCGTCCAGGCCCATCCGCTCGCACAGCTCCTTGGCCCGGCGCACCAGGCCGGGCAGGTCCGCGACCTGGTGGGAGCGGCCGAGGTCGAGCAGCTGCCCGCCGACGGTCTTCAGCGGGTTGAGCGAGTTCTGCGCGGCCTGGAAGACGTAGCCGAGCGTGCTGCCCCGGGTGCGGCGCAGCCGGCGCCCGGTCAGCCGGGTGACGTCGCCGACGCCCGCCACCTCGACGCGGCCGGTGGTGATCCGGCCCGGGTCGGGGACGGCGTTGAGCAGCGAGAGCGCCAGGGTGGACTTGCCGGAGCCGGACTCGCCGACCAGGCCGGTGATCTCGCCGGCCCGCAGGTCGAGCGAGGCGTGCGAGACGGCGGGCAGGTCGCCGTGCTCGGTGCGGTAGACGACGGTCAGGTCGCGGATCTCGACCTCGGCGGGCCGGGCTCCGGCCGCCTCGCCCCCGTCGCGGGGCAGTGTTCGGACGGTCATGACCGCTCCCGCAGTCTCGGGTTGAACAGTTCGTCGACCGCGTCCATGAACAGGACGATGCCGAGCGTGATCAGCAGGATGCAGGCCAGCGGCGCCAGCAGGTACGTCAGCGCCTCGGGGCTGCTCATCACGCCGCCGGAGAAGACCGCCTGGTTGAGCATCACGCCCCAGTTCTCGCTGGAGAACGGCACGACGCCGAGGAAGAACAGCGCGACCTCGGCGCCGATGAAGCCGATCACCGACAGCAGCAGGTTCATCGCGACGTACGGGGCGATGTTCGGCAGCAGCTCGCGCAGCAGGATGTGCCGCTGCGACAGGCCCAGGCCCCGGGCGGCCTCCAGGAAGCCGCGCTCGCGCAGCGACAGGGTCTGCGCGCGCACCGCGCGGGCGACGCCGCCCCAGCCGGTGAGGCCCAGCACCAGGCCCATCTGGAAGGCGCTGCCGAAGCTCCACAGCGTGGACAGCACGATCAGCAGCGGCAGGCCGGGCAGGGTGAGGACGAAGTCGGTCAGCCGCATCAGGCCGGAGTCCGCCAGGCCGCGCCGGAAGCCGGCCACCAGGCCGACCAGGGTGCCGGCGCCGGCGGCGACCAGGGCCGCGACCGCCGCCGTGAGCAGCACGTAGCGGGCGCCGACCACCACCTCCTGGAGCACGTCGGAGCCGGCGAAGTCGGTGCCGAGCCAGTGCTCGGCGCTGGGCGGGGCGTAGACGGCCTCCGGGTCGACGGCGATCGTCCCGGGGTACAGCAGCGGCCCGAGGACGGCCATCAGGGCGAACAGCGCGATGATGCCCAGGCCGACGACCCGGCCGGGGCGGCGGGTCAGCACCCGCAGGGTGCGGGCGCGGCGGGAGGACGGGCGCGGGGCGGCGGGTGGCGTCGGGAAGGTCACGGTCATCGCCTCACCCGGGGTCGATCACCGAGTACAGCAGCTCGGCGAGGATGTTGGCGACCACGATGGTCACCGTGATCAGCAGGAAGGCGCCGCCCATCAGCGGGTAGTCCCGGTTGCCGATGCTCTTGAGCAGCAGGTTGCCCAGGCCCGGGTAGTCGAAGACGTCCTCGATCAGCACCGAGCCGGCGAACATGTGGCCGACCGACAGGGCGAGCGTGGTGAACAGCGGCAGCACGGCGTTGCGGCCGATGTAGCGCATCCGGGTGGCCGGGGCGATGCCGCGCAGCTCGGCGGCGAGGATGAAGTCGTCGCCGAGGACGGAGGCCACGCTGGACTTCATGGTCAGCAGCCAGCCGCCGTAGCTGAGCAGCGCGTAGGTGGCCACCGGCAGCACGGCGTGGGTGGCGACCGAGCCGAGGTACGCGGCGGTGAAGCCGGGTGCGATGGTCACGTCGCTGGTGTCGCCGTAGGGCAGCACGTTCCACAGGGTGTGGAACAGGAACGCCAGCAGCAGGGCCAGCACGAAGGACGGCACGCCCGCCATCAGCGAGCCGGACAGCGACAGCAGCCCCCCGCCGCGGGAGTCGCGCCGCACGGCGGCGACCACGCCGGCCGCGCAGCCGACCAGGAAGCTGAGCACCAGGCCGGACAGCACCGGCAGCACCGTCCAGGGCACCGCCGCGCGGATCACGTCCGCGACGGGGACGCCGCTGTAGGAGATCGACACCCCCAGGTTGCCGTGGACCAACTGGCCCAGGTAGCCCAGGTACTGGTCCACCAGCGGCTCGTGCGAGGTGAACCCGTACACGACGGCGACCTTGGCCCGGGCCAGTTCGGGCGGCATGCCGCCCAGCACGTACGACTCGTAGGCCGCGTCGCCGGGGTTGCCGGGCAGCGCGTGGACGAGGAAGAAGGTGAAGGTAGCGACGGTGAACACCATCGCCAGGCCGGCGGCCAGCTTCGCCGCGAGCCGGAGGAGGAAGCCCTTCATCCGCCGCTACTTCTGCTTGTTCTTGGGCTGGACGTAGCCCTGCATCATCCAGACGCCGGGCGAGTTGCTCAGCAGCCCGTCCTGGCCGGACTTCGGGAAGTCGGTGAACCGCTTGTCGTTCACGAACTGCACGTTGGTGTAGTCCCAGACCTGGATGACCGGCAGCTGCTGGTTGGAGAGCGCGGCCAGCCGCCGGACGATGTCCTTCTGCTCCTCCGGCTGGAGGACGGTCAGCCTGGCGGTCAGCTCGCCGGGGTTGACGGTGGCGCCGTCGAGGGGGAAGGAGGTCGGGGTGTTGAGCCAGTTGCCCGAGCCCTGGCCGGACTTGTGCGTGACGTCGGCGCCGATCGCGGTGAAGCCGTCGTCCACGCCGTACAGGCGCTGGAAGGCGGCGTCGGTGCCGGGGCCGAGCGCGGTCAGCCAGAAGCCGACCGGGTACTTGCCGTCCGCCATCTCCTTCTTGTAGGTGCTGAAGTCGGCGGTCAGCGCGGTCCTGGTCGGGATGCCGAAGGCGGTCAGCTGGTTGGCGACGACGGTGCCGCCGGCGATCCAGTCGCTGAAGCCGTTGACGGTCTGCAGCGTGATGGTCCACGGCGTGCCGTCGGGCAGGTGCCAGGTGCCGTCCTTCTTGGTGAGCCCGGCCTGCTGGAGGAGTTCGGCGGCCTTGGCCTCGTCGTGCGCGTACGGGTCGAGCGCGGCCTGCTGCTCGGGGGTGAGCCACTTCTCGGCGACCTTGTCGATCAGGCCGGTGGTGGCCTTCGAGGCGGTCCCGCCGACCGGCTGGCCGACCTTGGTGACGGCCTCGCGGTCGATGACGTGCGCGAGCGCCCGGCGGACCTCCACCTTGTCGAACGGGGCGACGCCCTGGTTGAAGGCGATCGCCGCGTCCACGTAGTTGATGGCGTCGACGCGCTGGTTGCCGGCCTTCAGGATGCGCTGGAGGACGTTGTCGGGGATGGCGGTGAACGGCGCGGCGTCCAGCTCGCCGTTGGTCATGTAGCTCCAGATCTGCTCGTTGCCGGTGTAGTTGCGCACCACCACCTGCTTGGGACCGATCTTGGCGGCGGCGAAGAAGTGCGGGTTGCGGTCGAGGACCGCCGAGCCCGGGTTGACCCGGGTGAGGACGAACGGGCCGGCCGAGACGTCCTTGGCGGGGGCGAACGCGGAGACCTTCTTGCCGATCTCGTTGAGCCTGTCGACGGCCGCCTTCGCGGCGTCGGCCCGCGCGGGGTCGGGGCTCTGGCTGGTGTGGATCACGTCCCACACGTCGGCGGGCAGCAGGGCGCCGTACACCGAGGCGGGGACGATCTTCTGGGTGAGGACCAGGCGCGGGAACTGGACGTTCTTCGCCCCGGGCACCTGGCTGATCTCGTAGGTGTGCGGCGCGGTCTCCCTGACCTCGGCCACGTCCAGGCCCTGGGTGAGCAGGCCGGCCCCGATGGTGGCCGAGCCCTGGGTGAGCGCGATGGCCATCGACGCCCTGACGTCCTCGGCGGTGACGGGCGTGCCGTCGGACCACTTGGCATCGGGCTCCAACTCGACCGTGATCGAGGTGTCGGTGGTCTTCCAGCTCCTGGCCAGGCCGGGGAAGAAGTCGTTCGGGTCCTGCGGGTTCTTCTTGGTGAAGCCCAGCTGCATGGTGTCGTAGCCGAGGAAGGTGTTGCCGGCGGCGTTGAAGGGGTTCATCGGGGCGCCGGCCGCGATGGGGTGGTTGCCGTCGATGGTGGTGAAGACCCCGTCCCCGGCGGAGCCCGAGGACCCCGCGCCGGGGGAGCAGGCCGCGGTGCCGCCGAGGAGGAGGGCCGCCGCGAGGGGGAGGGCGGCGCGTCTGGTGTGCTTCATGGGGGGCGGAACTCCGATCAACCGGTGCGTGAGGGAGTGGCTGCGGTGTGCCGACCGTAGGAGTCGCGGCCCGCTTGCGTCAATGAGTTACGCAAGAGGTTCGTTGTTCGTAACTCGGCGACTCGCCTGGAGCTGGCCGTTGTTGACTCCGCGACAGGTGCAAAGCAACGGAACGGGCGGTAGATGATGTTGCAAAAAAACCTACCGGGCAGGACGATGGCAGAAACCGAGAGGACATCCGATGACCCCGAGTCGTTCCGTCCGCGTCGTGTCGCCCACCGAGCGGCGTAACCCCCGCACCCTCGGCATCGACCGGGCCGACCCGCTCGACGTGCTGCGGCTGCTCAACGCCGAGGACGCCCTCGTCCCCGGGGCCGTCGCCCGGGTGCTGCCCCGGCTCGCGGTCGTGGTGGAGGCCACCGCCGAACGGCTGCGGGCCGGCGGCCGGCTGCACTACTTCGGCGCGGGCACCTCCGGACGCACCGCCGTGGTCGACGCCGCCGAACTGGGCCCGACCTTCTCGCTGCCGCCCGGCGTCGTCGTCGCCCACCACGCGGGCGGCCCGACCGCGCTGGTCACCGCCGTCGAGGGCAGCGAGGACAGCGAGGAACTCGGCGCCGCCGACGCCGCCGAGGTCGGCGCGGGCGACGTGGCGGTGGGCATCGCCGCCAGCGGCCGCACCCCCTACGTCGCGGGCGCGCTGACCGCCGCCCGGGCGGCCGGGGCGTTCACCGTCCTGGTCAGCGCCAACCCCGGCGCACCGCTCGCGCACCTGGCCGACGTCCACCTCGACGTGGACACCGGCCCCGAGGCGATCGCCGGGTCCACCCGGCTCAAGGCCGCCAGCGCCCACAAACTCGTCCTCAACGGCCTGTCCACCGCCGTGATGATCGCGCTCGGGCGCACCTACTCCAACCTGATGGTCGACGTCTCCGCCAGCAACGCCAAGCTGCGCGGCCGGCTGGTGACCATCCTGATGGAGGCCACCGGACTCGGCGAGGAGCGCTGCGCGCACGCGCTCGCCGGGGCGGACGGCGAGCTGAAGACGGCGCTGGTCTGCCTGCTGTCCGACTGCGGGCCCGAGGAGGGCCGCCGCCGGCTGGCCGCCGCCCGGGGACGGGTGGCCGACGCCCTGGCGGCGCAGCCGATCTGACGGGGGCCGACCCGGCGCGCCCGCGGCGGTCCGGCGCCGGACCCGGCCCGCCGCGGGCGTCCGCGCCGCCCTACCCGTGGTGGTGGCGCACCGCCGCGTAGGTGCGCTCCAGGGCCTTCAGCGTGCGGGCCCGGTGGCGCTGGGCCACCCCGACGAACAGGCAGTCGACGACGGTGAGCGCGGCGATCCGGCTGGCCATCGCGCCGGAGCGGAAGGTGGTCTCGCGCACCGCCGTGGTCAGCACGTGATCGGCGTGCTCGGTGATCGGCGAACGCGGGAAGTTGGTGATCGCCAGCGTGGTCGCCCCGTTGCGCTGCGCCTCCGCCAGGACCTCGACGGTGGCCGCGGTGTCACCGGTGTGCGACACCCCGATCGCCACGTCGCCGCCGCGCAGCAGCGCCGCGGAGGTCAGCGCGATGTGCGGGTCCACCCAGGCGTTGACCCGGCGGCCGATCCGGTGCAGCTTCTGCTGCAGGTCCAGGGCGACCAGCCCGCTGGCCCCCACCCCGTACACGTCGATGCCGCCGGCCGAGGAGACCGCGTCCACCGCCCGCTTGAGGGCGTGCAGGTCGAGCTGGCCGACGGTGTCCTCGACCGCGCGGGCGTCGGCGAAGCCGAGTTTGGCGACGATGTCGGCCAGCGAGTCGCGGGGACCGATGTCCGCGCCGACCGCGCTCCAACCCGCGCTGCTCTCCTCGACGCTGGCGGCCGAGGCCAGGCCGATTCGCAGGTCCGGGTAGCCCTTGAGGCCGAGCGTGCGGCAGAACCGCATCACGGTGGTCTCCGAGGTGCGGCACTCGGCGGCCAGCTCGCTGATGGTCTGCGCGGCCACGTTCGCCGGATCGGCGAGCGCGGCCTCGGCGACCCGGCGCTCGGCGGGCGCCAGCGTGGGCAGCAGCGCCCGGATCTGGACGAGCACGGTCTGCGGCGGGCCGCTGGGCGCGGGCGCGGGGGTGCGGGCGGCGGACCTGCGCTTCGGGCGGGTTCCGTCGGCTGCGGTCATGAGCGCTTCCTTTGCGTGCGGGGGCGGTGAGGGCGGTGGGTGCGGTGAGGGCAGTGGGTGTGCGGCGGTCAGGCGGGCCGGGTGCCGGGCGCGGCCCGCGGACCGGAGTCCGGAGCCGGACCGGGGCCGGGGCCGAGGCCGGGATCGGAACCCGGATCGGACAGAGCGTCGCAGACGGCCCGCCGCAGCGCCACGACCACCGAGGCGTCCCGGCCGAGGTGGACGCCGTTGGTGAGCAGCACCGCCCACGGGCCGCCGGACGGGTCCATGGCCACGCTGGTGCCGGTGAAGCCGGTGTGCCCGGCGCCGGTGGTCGGCCAGTGCCGCGCCATGTGGTCCCAGCGGTCGCCGCGCAGCGTCCAGCCCAGGCCCCGGCGGCCGCCCAGGCCCGCGGTGTGGCAGCGCACCGCCTCGGCCCGGATGCCGGGGGAGAGGAACGCGGAGTCGGCGGCCAGCCAGCCGAGCCGCAGGTAGCGGACCAGGTCGCCGGCCGTGCCGAACAGGCCCGCGTGGCCGCACACCCCGCCCAGCGCCGCCGCGTTCTCGTCGTGCACCGTCCCCACCGGGACGCCGCCGTCGGGGCGGGGCTCGGTGGCGGCGGTGCGCCCGTACCAGTCGGCGGGCGGCCGGTAGCGGGTCGCGGTCAGGCCGAGCGGGTCCAGCACCAGTTCCCGCACGGCCTGCTCCAGCGGTGCCCCGGCCACCGCGCGGACGACCTCGCCCAGCGCGACGAATCCCAGGTCGGAGTAGGCGACCGCGGTGCCGGGGGCGGTGTCCAGCGGTTCGGCCAGGGCGGCGGCCAGCCGGTCGGCGGGCGTCCCGGGCAGCGTGTGCAGCGGCCGGTGCGGGGGCAGGCCCGAGGTGTGGGTGAGCAGCTGGCGCACGGTGACCGCGTCCTTGCCGGGCCCGGTGAACCCGGGCAGGTGGCGGCGGACCGGGTCGTCCAGCCCGAGCGCGCCGGTGTCGGCCAGCCGCAGCACGGCGGGCAGGGTGGCCGTGACCTTGGTCAGCGAGGCGAGGTCGTAGACGGTGTCGGCGGTGACCGGGGCGGTCGGGCCGGTCACCGCCGTGCGGCCGAAGGCGTGCACCACCGGTTCGCCCGCCGCGCCCCGGCCGGTGGCGAGGACCGCTCCCGGCAGGCCGCCGGAGGCGACGGCGGACGCGACGAGCGCGGCCGCCGCGGCGCTGCCGCGGGCCGTGCGCTCGGGGTCGTCGGGAGAGGGGCGGGCGATCGTCATGGGCGTCCTCCACCTGCCGTGCCGTACGCGCGCCGGGCCGGGAGAGGTCTGGTGGCCCCGGGCGATCGTTGGTAGTTTTCCACCGCTCGAAAGCTCAATCATGTTATCAAGCAACAGATGGGACGGACAGCATGAGGGACGCCGCACCGCCCGTGCTGCGCACCGCGCACCACGGCGACCTCCCCGAACTGCGCGGGATCGTGACCGCCTCGCTCGTCCACGACCCCGACGCGGCAAGGGTGTTGACGCTGCTGTGGGAGCTCACGGCGGACCGTCCGGACCTGCGGGTCGTCACCGAGGCCGACGGCGCCGTCACCGGTCTCGCGCTCGGTCGGCTCGCCCCGCCGTCCGACGGCCCGCACCCGCGCACCGGACACACCACCCTGCTCGCGGTGGCCCCGGAGCACCGCGGCCGGGGCCACGGCCGCGCACTGCTGGCCGGCATCGAGGAGCGCCTGCTGGCGGCCGGAGCCACCCGCCTGGTCGTCCGCGGCACCCCGCCGCACTACGCCTGGCCCGGCCTCGACATCCGCTACACCCCGGCCGTCTGCCTGGTGGAGTCCGCCGGGTACGCGCGCACCGCCGACGCGTTCAACATGCTCACCGACCTGTCCGCCGCCGACCTGGCCACCGCCGAGGACGAGCGGCGGCTGGCCGCCCTCGGCGTGCGGGTGCGCCGGGCCCGCGCCGAGGACGCGCCCCGCTTCCTCGCCTGGATGCGCACCTGGGGCGGCAGTTGGGCCGAGGAGGCCGCCACCGCGCTCGCCCACGAGCCGCCGCGCTGCCACGTCGCGGTGCAGGGCGAGGACGGCGCCGAGGAGTTCGTCGGCTTCGCCTGCCACGGCGTCAACCGCGACACCTGGTTCGGGCCGATGGGCACCGCCGAGTCCCAGCGCGGCCGCGGCGTCGGGGCCGTGCTGCTGCGCCGCTGCCTGCGCGACCAGCGGGAGGCGGGCCGCACCGAGTCCGAGATCGCCTGGATCGCCCCGTACCGCTTCTACGCCCGCGCGGTCGACGCCCGGCTGCACCGGGTGTTCCGCCTCTACCAGAAGGACGCGCACGTGCCCGTCGACCCCGCCGCCCCGGAGCAGCGATCATGACCGACCCCGGGGCCGCGCCCCACGCCCCCGACCACGCCGCGGAGCGGTCCCGGCGGCGCGACCTCGCGGTGCGCGCCGCCGTCCGCGCCGGGCTGCTCGACCCGGACGACACGCCGCTGGCGGCCTTCCTCGACCTGCGGGGCATCGCGGACAGCGCCGCCGCCCTGCACGCCGCCTGGCCCGCCGGGGAGAGCGTCGAACACACCTTCGCGGCGAAGGCCAACAGCCTGGTGCCGGTGCTGCGCCTGCTGCGCGGGCACGGGCTGGGCTGCGAGGTGGCCAGCCCCGGCGAACTGGCGCAGGCCCTGGCCGCCGGGTTCGAGCCCCGGCAGTTGGTGCTCGACTCGCCCGCCAAGACCCGCCCCGAACTGCGCGCGGCGCTCGCCGCCGGAGTCACCGTCAACATCGACAACTTCCAGGAGCTGGAGCGCGTCGACGCCCTGGTCGCCGACTCCGGAACCGCGTCCCGGATCGGGCTGCGGATCAACCCGCAGGTGGGGCTCGGCAGCATCGCCGCGATGTCGACGGCCGGCCGCGAGTCCAAGTTCGGCTTCGCGCTGGGCGACCCGGGCAACCGGGAGCGCATCGTCGGAGCCTTCCTGGCCCGGCCCTGGCTGCGCTGGCTGCACGTGCACGTCGGCTCCCAGGGCTGCCCGCCGGAGCTGTCCGCCGCCGGGGTCGCGGCCGTCGTCGCGCTGGCCGAGGAGATCGACCGCCGGGCCGGCGCCGCCCGCGTCGAGGGCGTCGACATCGGCGGCGGACTGCCCGTCAACTTCGCCGACGACCGCGACGACCCGACCTTCGCCGACCAGGTCGCCGCCCTCCGCACCGGCGTCCCCGGCCTGTTCGGCGGCCGCTACCGGCTGGTCACCGAACTCGGCCGCTCCCTGCTGGCCAAGAACGGCTTCCTGGCCTCGCGGGTGGAGTACACCAAACGCTCCGGCGGCCGGGCGATCGCCCTCACCCACGCGGGCGTGCAGGTCGCCGCCCGCACCGTCTTCCTCCCCGACGCCTGGCCGCTGCGGGTGCTGCCCTACGACGCCGACGGCCGGCCGCGCCCCGCCGACGGGGGAGCGGACGGCACCGTGCCGCAGGACGTCGCCGGGCCGTGCTGCTTCGCCGGCGACCTGGTGGCCCGCGCCCGCGAACTGCCCCTGCTGGCACCGGGCGACCTGGTGGTGCTGCCCGACACCGGCGCCTACTACTTCTCCACCCCGTTCCACTACAACAGCCTGCCGCAGCCCGCCGTGCACGCCTACCAGGTGGACGCCGACGGCGAGGTCCGCTTCACCCTGCTGCACCGGCAGGAGACCGTCGAGGACGTGGTCGCCCGCACCCTCGGCGAGGCCGCGGATGGGGCGGCGCGGTGAGCGCGGCGGACGACCCGGCCCTGCTGCGGCTCGCCGACGGCGTGCTCCAACCCGGCTTCGACGGCCTGACCGCCCCCGACTGGGTCCGCCGCCGCCTGGCCGACGGCCTCGGCTCCGTCCTGCTGTTCGGCCGCAACTTCGCGCCCCCGCCCGGCGGCCGCGCGCAGGCCGCCGCCCTGGTCGGACAGCTGCGCGCCGAGCACCCGGACATCCTGGTCGCCGTCGACGAGGAGGGCGGCGACGTCACCCGGCTGGAGTGGGCGACCGGCTCCTCGTACCCCGGCAACCTGGCGCTGGGCACCGTCGACGACGAGGACCTGACCCGGGCGGTGGCCCGCTCGATCGGCCGCGACCTGGCCGCGCTCGGCATCGACCTGGACTACGCGCCGGACGCCGACGTCAACTCCGACCCGCGCAACCCGGTGATCGGCGTGCGCTCCTTCGGCGCCGACCCGGCGCTGGTGGCCCGGCACACCGCCGCCTGGGTGCGCGGCCTCCAGGAGGGCGGCGCCGCCGCCTGCGCCAAGCACTTCCCCGGGCACGGCGACACGGTGGTCGACTCCCACCTCGGCCTGCCCACCGTCACCGCGGACCTCGCCGAACTGGAACGCGTCGCCCTGCCGCCGTTCCGGGCCGCGACGGCGGCCGGAGCCCGGGCCGTGATGACCGCGCACCTCCTGCTGCCCGCCCTCGACCCGGAGCACCCGGCGACGGTCAGCCCGCGCGTCCTCACCGGCCTGCTCCGCGAGCGGCTCGGCTTCGACGGGCTGGTGGTGACGGACGCCGTGGAGATGCGGGCGGTCGCCGACCGCTACGGCCACGCCGGCGCCGCGGTACGGGCGCTGGCGGCCGGCGCCGACCTGGTGTGCCTGGGGGACCGCGGCTCGGCCGCCGAGTACGACGCGCTGCGCTCCGCCGTGGCGCGGGCCGTCCGCACCGGGGACCTGCCCGAGGAACGCCTCGCCGAGGCCGCCGCCCGGGTCGCCGCCTTCGCCCGCTGGGCCCGCGACCTGCGCGCCGCCGCGCGGGGAGGACGGCGGACGGCACCGACCCGGGAGCCACTGGTGCGCGGCGAACGGCGCACGTCCGTGGGGCGGAGCGGAGTCCGGCCGGGGACCGCCCGGGGGTGCCGGTCGCGCCGGTCGCGCCGGACCTGCCGGAGCCCGGCGGGCGGGTGGCGGCGGGCGGTCCCGAGCCGGAAGGCGGCCCGGAGCACCCCGGCGGCCCGGAACTCGGCCTGCTCGCGGCCCGCCGCGCCCTGGCGGTGGCCCGGCCCACCGGCGTCCCGCCGCAGGGCGGGGGCGGGCCCTGCGTCGCCGAGTTCCGGCCGACGCCGACCATCGCGGTGGGCACGGTCACCGCCTGGGGCCTGGCGGAGCCGCTGGCCGCGCTCCTGCCGGGCACCGAGGTGCGGCAGGTGGGCCAGGAGGAGGCGGAGGACGACCCGGCCGGGGCGGTGGCCCGGCTCTGCGCCGCGGCCGAAGGCCGTCCGCTGGTGCTGGTGGTGCGGAACGCGCACCGGCACGCCTGGGCGGACGCGGCGGTCACCGCCCTGCTCGCCCGGCGGCCGGACGCCGTGGTGGTCGAGTTCGGCCTGCCGCAGTCGCCGCCCCGGGGCGGACTCCACCTGGCGCCGCACGGCGCGGCGCGGGTGTGCGCCGAGGCCGCGGCGGAGGCGGTGGCCGCGCACCTGGGCCGCTGACCGGAGGTCGGAAACCTTCCGGTGCACCGCCCGGGTCGGCAACCGGCACTGCGCCCCGGCGGTAGCAGACCAGTGGGGCCCGCGGCGGCGCACCCGGCACCGGGTGCGCCGCCGCTGGCCCATCCCCACCTGTGGAGAAGCGAACTGACGAAGCGTCAGAAGTGGTATTCCCGGCGGGTGTCGCAAGGTCGGCGGCATGTTGCGGGGGTGGAAATTTTTTGCCGGAGGTCTTGTCCGGCAGGTCAATTTCCGCACTACTGTTCCCCGAGCCGGTGCACCCCCCTCTCGGCCCGGCCCCCCACACCCCCTCGCAGGAGCAGCCATGCCGCGCAGCGCGCCGTCGTTCCTGAACCACCGGTCGGCCGTCCTGGCCGCCGCCCTCCTCCTCCCGCTGGGCGCCGCGGCCCTGAGCGCCCCCACCCCCGCGGCGGCCGCACCCCCGACCGCCGCGGCGGGCACGTCCGGGCCGGTCACCCACCCCGACGCCGACCACCTCGGCTCCACCCTCCCCGGCCGCGCCGCCGCCGGGACAACCGCCCGCCCGCTCACCGCCGAACCCGCCCGCTCCCCGGCCGCCCAGCCGTCCGCCGCCGCGTCCCCCGCCGCGCTGCCCGCCGCCGCGTCCCCCGCCGCGCTGCCCGCCGGTGCCGAACCGCTCGGCATCGACGTGGCCGCGTACGAGCCGAACGTCGACTGGGCCGCCACCGCGGCCGCCGGCGCCTCCTTCGCCTACGTCAAGGCCACCGAGGGCACCAGCTACACCAGCCCCACCTTCTCCTCCCAGTACAACGGCTCGGCGCGGCCGGATTCCTGCGCGGCGCCTACCACTTCGCCCTGCCGGACCGCTCCGGCGGCAAGGCGCAGGCCGACTTCTTCGTCGACCACGGCGGCACCTGGAGCGCCGACGGCACGACCCTGCCGCCCCTGCTGGACATCGAGTACAACCCGTACGGCGCCACCTGCTTCGGGCTGAGCACCTCGGCGATGACCGCCTGGGTCCTGGACTTCGGCGCCGAGGTCAAGGCCCGCACCGGCCGCTACCCGAGCCTGTACACCACCACCGACTGGTGGCGCACCTGCACCGGCAACTCCGCCGCCGCGGCCGCCTACCCGCTGTTCGTCGCCAACTACACCGGCAGCGCCGCCCCCGCCCCCAACGGCTGGACCGGGCAGCAGATCTGGCAGTACGCCGACGCCGGTGTCTTCCCGGGCGACCAGGACGTCTTCAACGGCACCGCGGCCGAGCTCCGGGCCTTCGCCCTCGGCACCGGCACCGCCACCCCGCCCGCGCCCGCCGCCACCGCCTGGCCGCTCACCCAGCAGGGCGACAGCGGCACCCGGGTCAGCATCCTCCAGCACCTGCTGAACGCGCACGGCGCCGCCCTCACGGTGGACGGCCAGTTCGGCCCCGGCACCCGCAGCGCGGTCCTCTCCTACCAGAACGCCGCCGGGCTCGGCGCGGACGGCGCCGTCGGGTCGTCCACCTGGCAGTCCCTCACCGGCACGCTGCTCCAGGGCGCCTCGGGCAGCGCCGTCAAGGCCGCCCAGGTCGGACTGAACGCGCACGGCGCCGCGCTCACCGTGGACGGCCAGTTCGGCCCCGGCACCCGCAGCGCCGCGCAGACCTACCAGAGCGCCCAGGGCCTGCCCGCCGACGGCGGCGTGCTCAAGCCGACCTGGCTGGCGCTGGTCGCCTCCTGACGGCGCGCCACCCGCCCGCGCCTCCGCACTCCCCACCTTTACCCCCCCACCTCCACCCCCCCACCTCCACCCCCCCACCTCCACCCCCCACCGAGAGGCAGGAAACGACGTTGCGCACCACCCGCCCCCCACGCACCACGCTGCGCGCCACCCCCGCGCGCCTCGCCGCCGCGCTGCTGGCCGCGCTGCTGACGCTCCTGGGCACCGCGCTGCCCGCCCACGCCGCCGCCCCCGCCTGGCCGGTGCTCGCCCAGGGCGCCGGCGGAAACGACGTCGCCAGCCTGCAGTTCCTGCTGCGCCAGCGCGGTCAGACCCTGGTCGCCGGCGGCTACTTCGACGCGCAGACCAAGAGCGCCGTCGTCGCCTTCCAGAGCGCCAACGGCCTGACCGCCGACGGCGTGGTGGCCCCAACACCTGGGCCAGGCTGGTCGTCACCGTCTCGCCCGGCGACACCCAGGACAACGCCGTCCGGGCCGTGCAGTTCCAGCTCCAGGAGATCGGCTACGACGTGCCCACCGACGGCGTGTTCGCCGGGGCCACCACCACCGCCGTGGACGACTTCAAGGCGGGCCGGCAGCTCACCGGCGGCAGCACCGTCGGCCTCACCACCTGGCAGTACCTGCTCGGCGCGCCCGCCGGCAGCGGCGGCGTCCACGGCGGCTACGCCTTCGTGGTGCCCAAGGGCGCCGTCTCCGGCGGCCGCGACGGCATCCTCCAGCCGCACCACGACTACCCGGCCGACGACATCCCGGTCGTCGAGTGGACCGACGCCTTCGCCGTCACCTCCGGCACCGCCCGCCAGAACGGCGGGGTGGACGACGCCTGCGGCTACGGCCTGGCCATCGACGGCGACGACGGCGTCACCTACCAGTACTGCCACCTCAACAGCCGCCTGGTCGCCACCGGCACCCGCGTGACGCCCGGCCAACTCGTCGCCTACACCGGCAACACCGGCAACACCACCGGCCCGCACCTGCACTTCGGCATCTTCCGCGGCGGCGTCTCGGTCTGCCCGCAGCAGCTGCTCGCCGCGCTCTGGGACGGCACCACCCCGCCGTCCCCGCAGTCGCTGCCGACCACCGGCTGCTCCTACTGACCCGACGCCCCGCCCGCCCCGCCCCGCCCGCCCCGCCCCGACGAACAGGAAACCCCGCATGCGCCTCCTCCCGCGCCGCCTCGCCCTGCCGGTGGCCGCCGCCCTGGCCGCCGCGCTGCTGGCCGTGGCCGCCCCCGGCGGCAGCGCGCCGCCCGCGTCCGCCGCCGCTTCCTCCGCGCTCACCGCCGACCTCGACCGGCTGCTGGCCGACCCGCGACTGGCCGGCGCGACGGCCGCCGTGAAGGTGGTGGACACCGAGACGGGCGAGGTCCTGTACGCGCACGACTCCCAGCACCTGGTGCTGCCCGCCTCCACCATGAAGCTGGTCACCTCCGCCGCCGCCCTGGACGCCCTGGGCACCGGCTACCGCTTCGGCACGGACGTCCTGGCCACCGGCCGCAGCGACGCGGGCGTCCTGCGCGGCGACCTCGTCCTGCGCGGCGGCGGCGACCCGAGCCTGCTGAGCCAGGACCTCGACGCGCTGGCCCGGCAGGTCGCCGACAGCGGCGTGCGCCTGGTGACCGGCTCGCTGGGCTACGACGCCTCCCGCTACGACGACGTGCCACTGGGCAGCGGCTGGGCCTGGGACGACGAGCCGTACTACTACAGCCCGCAGATCTCCGCGCTGACCCTCGCCGGCGACACCGACTACGACATGGGCACCCTCCAGGTGACCCTCACCCCGGGCGAGCCCGGCAAGCCCGCCGCCGTGCGGGTCGTCCCCGCCGACACCGGGTGAAGATCACCGGCAGCGTCACCACCGGCCCGGCCGGCGGCGACTACAGCGTCGACGTCACCCGCCGCCACGGTACCGGCGAGATCGTGCTCTCCGGCAGCCTGCCCGCCGACAACGGCCCCGACGACGAGTGGGTCACCGTCGACGACCCGGCCGAGGCCACCGCCCACGTCTTCGCCGCCGCGCTGGCCCGGCACGGCGTGCGCGTCCTGGGCCTGCCGGGCCGCGAACCGGCCGCCACCACCACCCCCGCGGGCGCCCGGCAGGTCGCCCACCACGACTCGGCGCCGCTCGGCGACCTGCTGGTGCCGTTCCTCAAACTCAGCAACAACGGCATCGCGGAACACCTGGTCAAGGAGCTGGGCCGGACCGGGGCCGGTCAGGGCAGCTGGCCCGCCGGCCTCGCCCGGATCGCCGACTTCCTGCACCGCAACGGCCTCGACACCACCCCGACCCGCCAGGCGGACGGCTCCGGCCTGTCCCGCTACGACCTGGTCACCGCCGACCGCTACACCGCGCTGCTCACCTACGCGCGCACGCAGCCCTGGTTCGCCACCTGGTACGAGGCGCTGCCGATCGCGGGCAACCCCGACCGGATGGTCGGCGGGAGCCTGGCCACCCGTATGCAGGGCACCGCGGCGGCCGGGAACGTCCACGCCAAGACCGGCTCGATGAGCGGCGTCAACACCCTCGCCGGGTACGTCACTTCACCCGAGGGCCGCAAGCTCGCCTTCGCCGTCCTGGTCAACGACTTCGTCGCGCCCAGCCCGCGCCCGGTCATCGACCAGATCGCCGTCCGGCTCGCGACGGGCCCCGCCCCGGCCGAACAGCCGCGCGCCCGGGTCGAACGCGGCGGCACCGGACAGCCGGACGAACCCGCGCCGCCGCGGGGCGTGCACGGCCGCACCTGGGACTGACCGTCCGCGGGGGCCGGCCGCACCGGCCCCCGCTCCACCCGGACCACCACCCCCACCACGGAAGACAGGAACGCGCCGATGCCCACCACCCCGACCACGTCCGTCCCGCTGGTGATCGGGGTGGACTCCGGAGGCACCGGCACCCGCTGCGCGGTCGTCGGCCTGGACGGGCGCGTGCGGGCCCGCGGCCAGGGCCCCGGCGGCAACCTGCGGTCCAGCCCGGACCCGGCGGGAGCGCTGCGCCAGGCGCTGGAGGACGCACTGGGCGGCATCGACCGCCACCGGATCGCCGCCGGTCACCTGGCGTTCGCCGGAGCGGCCGGGGAGGACGGCAGCACCTACCGCGACATGGCCACCCGGGTCTGGCGGCAGGCCCGCCTGCCCGGTGCGCCCGCCGTCGGCGACGACCTCGCCGCAGCCGTCGCCGGGGCCACCGACCGCCCGACGCGCTGCTCCTGCTGTCCGGAACGGGGCGGTGGCCGCCCTGTACCGCGGCGGGGCCCGGATCGCCCGGCGCGACGGCTACGGCTGGCTGCTGGGCGACGAGGGCTCCGGCGTCTGGCTCGGCCGGCAGGCCGTCGTCCTCGCGCTCGCCGCCCTGGACGGCCGCGGACCGGCGACGGCCCTGCTGGACGTCCTGCCCCGGGCGCTCGGCGTCGACACCGGCGGAGCCGACGGCACCGGCACCGCACTGGCGCGGCGGATGGTCACCGCCGTGCACGCCGCCCCGCCCGCCGAACTCGCCCGCCTCGCCCCGCTGGTGGACGCCGTGGCCAGGAACGGGGACCGGATCGCCGACCGCATCGTCGCCGAGGGCGCCCAGCTGCTGCTGCGCACCCTCGACTCGCTCGCCGACGCGGCCGGACCCGACTTCGCCGCCCTGCCGGTCGTCCTGGCCGGCGGCCTGCTCACCGGCACCACCCTGCTCGCCGACCGGGTCACGGCCGTCCTGCGGGACCGGGGCGCCGCCACCGTCCCGGCCCGGGACGGGGCGACCGGGGCGGCCGCCCTCGCCGCCCTCGCGCTGCGGGCCGGCGCGACGCCCGCCGAGGCCCGGCGGCTGCACCGGACGGTGGCGGGGCTGGAACCCGCCTGACCGCGGCTACCCGGCGGCGGCGTGCGGGGCCCGGGTGCGGACGGCGGCGCTCGGCAGGCCCTCCCGGCCGACCCGGTCGACGGCGGTCACCACGTACCAGGCGTCGCGCGCGCCCTCCGGCTCCTCGAACCGGCCGACGGCCGCCGGGACGACGGCCACCAGGTGGGCGGCGTCCAGGACCGGGTCGCGCCCCGGAGCCGCGTCGTAGCGGTAGACCGCGTACCGGAACGGCACGGGCCGACCGCCCTCCCGGCCCCGGCCGTCCGGGCCGCCGCCGTCCCGGACGCCGAGGTCCAGCCCGTCCGCGCCGCCGCGCCGGACCCGCACCCCGGGCCGTCCCGGGGCGGCGCCGCCGGCCAGCCGGGCAGCAGCGGGACGAGCGCGGGCCGCTGCCAGTGGTCGTCCCGCAGGCGGCTGACCGCACCGATCCGGTCGGCCCAGGTGTCCTTCGCGCTGAACAGGATGTCGCCGCTGACCTGCGGCAGCGTGGCGTTCAGGTCGAGGTGCCGGGAGAGCTCGGCCGGGTCCTGCCAGGGGCGGGCTGGGCCGGGTCGGCGACCTTGTACACGGCCTGGCCGATCCACAGCAGGGTGTCGGTGCCGGCGGTCTGGGCGGCCCACCACGGCGCCAGCGCGCCGTAGTCGGCGACGGCCAGCCCGATGTGCCAGTACAGCTGCGGGGCGATGTAGTCCAGCCACCCCCGGGCGATCCAGCCGCGGGTGTCGGCGTGCAGGCCGTCGTAGGACTGGAACGCCCGGGTCGGGGAGCCCGCCGGGTCGCTGGTGTCGTTGCGCCAGACCCCGAACGGGCTGATGCCGAAGTGCGCCTCCGGCCGGGCCGCGCGCACCAGGTCCCGCATCTCACGGACCATCAGGTCCACGTTGTGGCGGCGCCAGGCGTCCCGGTCCGCCCAGCCCGCGCCGTACGCGGCGAACGCGTCGTCGTCGGGGAAGTCCTGGCCGCTGACCGGATAGGGGTAGAAGTAGTCGTCGAAGTGCACCCCGTCGACGTCGTAGCGGCGCACCGCGTCCAGCATCGCCCGCTGGGCGAAGCGGCGGGCGGCCGGCACCCCCGGGTTGTAGTACAGCTTGCCGCCGTAGGAGACGGTCCACTCCGGGTGGGTGCGGGCCGGGTGGTCGGGCACCAGCGCGGTGACGTCCGGCTGCATGGAGACCCGGTACGGGTTGAACCAGGCGTGGAAGGCCAGGCCGCGCTCGTGCGCCGCCCCGACCATGAACGCCAGCGGGTCCCAGCCCGGGTCCCGGCCCTGCACCCCGGTGATCCACTGCGACCACGGCTCGTACGGGGAGGGCCAGAACGCGTCCGCCGTCGGCCGGACCTGCACGAAGACGGCGTTCAGCCCGCGGGCGACGGCCCGGTCCAACTGCCCGAGGAAGTCGGTGCGCAGGCGCTCCGGCGGGAGGCCCGGTTCGGACGGCCAGTCGATGTTCACGACCGAGGCGATCCACACGCCGCGCAGCTGCGCCTTGGGCCCGGCCGCCACCGGGCCGGTGCCCGCGGCGTGCCCGGTGCCCGCGGCGGCCAGCAACCCGCCACAGGTGCCGGAGGCGACGACGGCCAGCGCGGAGAGCACCGACCGCCGCGACGGGGCGGGGGAACGGCGGGGGGAACCGGACGGCGACATGGCAGCTCCAGGAGGGAGGCGGGAGGGGCGGGGCGGGAGCGCGCGGCGGCACGGACGGCGCGGCCCCGGCGGAGAGCGCCCACTGTGCCGGGTGCGTCACGCGCCCCGTCAAGGAATCCGCCACCGCGCGGGCCGGATTCCACTGCCAGGCAACTTCCCGGCCCCGCGGCCACCCGTCACGGCACCCGAACCACGACCCGCGAACCACGGCCCCGCCCGCGCCGATGGCCCCTGCACCACGGCGCCGCGCCCTCCCCGGACGCGTTCCGGGCCGACCCGGCCGCCGCCCTCCCGCCGCACCCGCTCGCGGTCCGCCGCCCGCCGGTGGCGGCGCGGTTCCGCCCGGCGGCCGACGGCGCCCGACGGTTCGACAGAGTGTCGGCCCGGTGCCGACGGCCATCGACATCCCGTCCATCGTCGCGGACGCGGGCCCGCCCCTACGGTGGGGGCCCGCGGAGGACAGCGGCCCGTACCGGCCCACCGGTACGCCCCGCCCCGGACGGCAGTGCGGCCGACGGCCCCCGCTCCCCGCGCACCCGCACCGCAACCCCCGTCTCCGGTACCCCCTTCCCGCCCCGCCGGCGGGAACCGAGAGGAACACAGCGGCCATGCACAGACCCTCGCGCTCCGCGCGCCCGATGTCGGCCCTCGCGGTCGCCACCGCCCTCGTCCTGGCGCTCACCGCCTGCGGCGGCACCGCGAGCGGCGGCAAGGAGTCCGCCGACGAGGGCCCCGGCACCCCCGGCGGCACCTACACCGTCGCCCTGACCGAGCCCAACCACCTGACGCCGGGCCAGACCACCGACAGCTACGCGATCCAGGTGATCCAGGGCCTCTTCGACACCCCGGTCACCCTCGACCCGAAGGACGGCCACGTCCTGCCGCTGGCGGCCGCGTCGGTCGAGTCGACGGACCAGAAGGTCTGGACGGTCAAGCTGCGCCCGGACGGCGTGTTCCACAACGGCGAGAAGGTCACCGCGCAGAGCTTCGCGGACGCCTGGAACGCCGCCGCGTACGGCCCCAACGGCTGGGAGTCCAACTACTACTTCGCCCAGATCGAGGGCTACGCCGACCTCAACCCCGACGAGGGACAGCAGCCCGGGTCGGACAAGCTGTCCGGCCTGAAGGTCGTCGACGACACCACCCTCCAGGTCACCCTGTCCGCGCCGTTCAGCCAGTTCCCGATGATGCTGGCGTTCACCGCCTTCGCCCCGCTGCCCAAGGCCGCGTTCACCGACCCCAAGGCGTTCGACGCCCACCCGATCGGCAACGGCCCGTTCCGGATGGACGGCGACTGGGCGCACGACCAGCAGATCGCGCTGAAGAAGTCCCCCTCCTACGCGGGCAGCCGCAAGCCGATGGCGGACGGCGTCACCTTCAAGATCTTCACCAGCAAGGACACCGCCTTCACCGAACTCCAGGCCGGCAACGTCGACGTCATGACGACCGTGCCCGCCGCCCGCGCCCCCGAGGCCAAGCGGGCCTTCGGCGACCGCTACTCGGTCCGGCCCAGCGGCACCATGGACTACCTCGGCCTGCCGCTGTGGGACCCGCGCTTCAAGGACCCCGACCTGCGCCGCGCCCTCTCGATGGCCATCGACCGCCCCGGCGTCACCCAGGCCATCTACAACGGCGTCTTCAAGCCGGCCGACTCGATCGTCGCCCCGATGATCCCCGGCCACCGCGACCACGCCTGCGGCGAGGCGTGCGCCTACGACCCGGCCAAGGCCAAGGCGCTGTTCGACAAGGCGGGCGGCTTCAGCGGCCCGCTGGAGCTGTACTTCTCCAACTCCGACCCCACGTACGAGCAGTGGATGACCGCCGTGGCCAACCAGCTCAAGCAGAACCTCGGCATCCAGGACATCACCTTCAAGAAGATGGCCTCCGCCGACCTCGGCCCGATCCTCAACAAGCGCCAGGGCACCGGCCCCTACCGCCAGAACTGGGTGATCGACTACCCGAGCATGCAGAACTACCTCGACGGCCTCTACAACCCGGACAACCGGATGGGCTGGAGCAACCCGCGGTTCGACGCGCTCCTCGCCCAGGGCAACGCCGCCCGGGACGGCAAGGACGGCCTGGCCGCCTACCAGCAGGCCGAGGACCTGGCCCTCCAGGAGATGCCGCTGATCCCGCTGTGGAACTGGCAGGACCAGTCGGCCTGGAGCGACAAGGTCGGCCACGTGCTGATCGACCCGTACGTCACCGGACTCCACCTCGACCAGGTCACCGTCCGGCACTGACCGCCCGCGGCGGCCGGCGGGCCGCCGCGGGCACCCCGTACGCCCGTCCGCCCGGCCCCGGCACCCGCCCGGGCCCGGCGGGCCCCGACCCCCGGGGGCAGCCTCCCATGGGCAGATTCGTCGCCCGGCGCCTGCTGCACGCGATACCCGTGCTGCTGGCGACCACCTTCCTCATCTACGCCCTGGTGTTCGTCCTGCCGGGCGACCCGATCCAGGGCCTGGCCGGCGACCGGCCCGTCCCCGCGTCCGTGCTCGCCGAACTGCACCGGCGCTACCACCTGGACGACCCGTTGGTGGTGCAGTACGCCAAGTACCTCGGCGGCCTGCTCACCGGCGACTTCGGCACCACCTTCCGCGGCCAGCCGGTCGGCGAGGTGATCGCGCAGCGGTGGCAGGTGACCGTCCGGCTCGGACTGACCGCCTGGTTCTTCGAGGTCGTCCTCGGCATCGCCCTGGGCGTCTGGGCCGGCCTCAACAAGGGCCGCTGGGCCGACAACCTGGTGCTCGGCGCGACCACCGTGGTCATCGCGGTGCCCGTCTACATCGTCGGCTACCTGGCCCAACTCGTCCTGGGCGTCCGGCTCGGCTGGTTCCCGGTCTCCGGCGGCGACGCCGGCTGGCCCACCGCCTACCTGCTGCCCGGCCTGGTGCTGGCCTCCTTCGGCCTGGCCTACGTCGCCCGGCTCACCCGCGCCTCCCTGGTGGAGAACCTGCGCGCCGACTACGTGCGCACCGCCGACGCCAAGGGGCTCAGCCGCCGCCGGGTGGTGGTCGGGCACACGCTGCGCAACTCGCTGATCCCGGTCGTCACCTTCCTCGGCGTGGAACTCGGCTCGCTGATGGCCGGGGCGATCGTCACCGAGTACATCTTCAACCTCCCCGGCATCGGCCAGCAGGTCTTCCAGTCGATCCAACTGCGCGAGGGCCCCACCGTGGTGGGCATCACCACCGCCCTGGTGCTGGTGTTCGTCCTGGCCAACCTGGTCGTCGACGTCCTCTACGGCCTGCTCGACCCGAGGATCCGCCATGTCTAGCCCCCACCCGCCGAGCCCGACCGAGGACCTGCTGCTGCCCGCCGCCGGCACCGACGCCGACGCGCCGCCGCAGGGCCCGCCCGCCTCGCTGAGCCGCGACGCCTGGCGGCAGCTGCGCTCCCGCCCGCTGGTGTGGGCCTGCCTGGCGGTGATCGCGCTGATCGGCCTGATGGCCGCCGCCCCGGGCCTGTTCACCGCGCTGCTCACCGACGACGACGGCCGCTGCGAACTCGCCCGCTCCAAACTCGGCCCGACCGGCGGCCACCCCTTCGGCTACGACCTCCAGGGCTGCGACTACCTGGCGCAGGTCGTCCGGGGCAGCCGCCCCTCGCTGCTCGCCGGGATCGCGGTCACCGCCGGTGCGCTGCTGGTGTCCGTGGTGCTCGGCCTGGTGGCCGGCTTCTACGGCGGCTGGGTGGACAGCCTGCTCTCGCGCGCCACCGAGGTGGCCTTCGGCCTGCCGTTCGTCCTGGGCGCCACCGTCATCCTGGTCGCCTTCCCCCGGCACGGCCTGGGCGCGATGACGCTCGTCCTGGTCGCGCTCGGCTGGAGCACCATGACCCGGGTGATGCGCTCCCAGGCCATCGCGGTCAGGGACGCCGACTACGTCCGGGCCGCCCGGATGGCCGGGGCCCGCCCGGCCCGGCTGATGCTCCGGCACGTCCTGCCGAACGCGATCACGCCGGTCGTCGTGGTGGCGATGCTCAACGTCGGCAACGTCATCTCCGGCGAGGCCACCCTCGACTTCCTCGGCGTCGGACTCCAGTACCCGCAGGTCAGCTGGGGCCTGCAACTCAACACCGCGCAGAGCTACTTCCTCGACCACCCGCACCTGCTGGCCTTCCCCGCCCTGTTCCTGTCGGCCACCGTCCTGAGCTTCATCCTGCTCGGCGACGCGGTCCGCGACGCCTACGACCCGAAGCTGAGGTGAGCGCCCCCGTGCCCGCCGGTTCCCCGCCCGCGCCCCCGCTGCTGGAAGTGGACGACCTGCACGTCGAGTTCCGCACTCCGCGCGGCACCGTCCGGGCCGTCAACGGCCTCGGCTACACGCTGCACGCCGGACAGACCCTCGCCCTGCTCGGCGAGTCCGGCTCCGGCAAGTCGGTGGCCGCCCAGGCCGTCATGGGCCTGCTGCCGACCCCGCCCGCCCGGATCACCCGCGGCGCCGTCCGCCTGCACGGCCGCGACCTGCTGCAACTCTCCGACACCGAGCACCGCAAGGTCCGCGGCACCCGGATCGCCATGGTGTTCCAGGACGCGCTGTCCGCACTCAACCCCGTGCTCACCGTCGGCCACCAGCTCGGCGAGATGTTCCGCGTCCACCGCGGCCTCGGCCGCCGCGCCGCCCGGGCCGAGGCCGTCGCCCTGATGGACCGGGTCCGCATCCCCGCCGCCGCCCGCCGGGTCGACGACTACCCGCACCAGTTCTCCGGCGGCATGCGCCAGCGCGTCATGATCGCCATGGCACTGGCCCTCGACCCCGAGGTCGTCATCGCCGACGAACCGACCACCGCCCTCGACGTCACCGTCCAGGCCCAGATCATGCGGCTGCTCGCCG
Source organism: Kitasatospora fiedleri (assembly GCF_948472415.1). Lineage (NCBI taxonomy): Bacteria > Bacillati > Actinomycetota > Actinomycetes > Kitasatosporales > Streptomycetaceae > Kitasatospora > Kitasatospora fiedleri. The sequence goes on from NZ_OX419519.1 coordinate 5,960,542, forward strand.
ACCTCCAGCGGGAGAGCGGCATGGGCCTGCTGCTGATCACCCACGACCTCGGCGTGGTCGCCTCCGTCGCCGACCGGATCACCGTCATGTACGCGGGGCGCGTCGTCGAGGAGTCCGACGCACCCCGCCTGTACGCCGCCCCCGCCCACCCCTACACCAGGGGACTGCTGGAGTCGGTGCCGCGCCTGGACCGCCCCGGCCGACGGCTGGTGCCCATCCCCGGCTCCCCGCCGGACCTCGCCCACCTGCCGGCCGGCTGCGCCTTCCACCCCCGCTGCGCCGCCGCCCGGGCCCGCTGCGCGGTGGAACGGCCCGCCCTGCTGCCCGTCGGCGGGGCGGCCGGGCAGCGCGGCAGCGCCTGCCACTTCACCGACGAGGTCCTGGCCCGAGGAGGACGACCGTGAGCACCGAGACCGGCGCCCCCGCCGACCCCGCCGACCCCGCCGCCGGCGCCGTCCCGCACCCGCCGGACCCGGACCCGCCGATCCTGCCGGACCCGGACCCGGACCCGCCGATCCTGCGGGTGCGCGGCCTCGCCAAGCACTACCCGCTCGGCCACGGCCCGTTCCGCCGCCGCGGCGCGGGCGCCGTGCGGGCCGTCGACGGCGTCGACCTGGAGCTGCGCCGCGGCGAGACGCTCGGCCTGGTCGGCGAGTCCGGCTGCGGCAAGTCGACGCTGGCCTCCGTCCTCATGGGCATGGAGCGCCCGAGCACCGGCACCGTCGAGATCGACGGGCAGGACCTGTTCGCGCTGGACCGGCGGCAGTTGCACGCGCTGCGCCGCCGCATGCAGATGGTCCTACAGGACCCGTACTCCTCCCTCGACCCGCGGATGACCGTAGGCCGGATCGTCGCCGAGCCGCTGGACATCCACCCCGAGGTGCTGCCCCGCGACCGGCGCCGGGCCAGGGTCGCCGAACTCCTGCGCCTGGTCGGCCTGGACCCGGCCCACGCCGACCGCTACCCGCACCAGCTCTCCGGCGGACAGCGCCAGCGCGTCGGCATCGCCCGGGCGCTGGCGCTCGGCCCGGAACTGCTGCTGTGCGACGAACCGGTCTCCGCGCTCGACGTCTCGGTCCAGGCCCAGGTCATGAACCTCCTCGCCGACCTGCGCGAACGCCTCGGCCTGGCCTGCCTGTTCATCGCGCACGACCTCGCGGTGGTGCAGTACCTCTGCGACCGGATCGCCGTCATGTACCTCGGACGGATCGTCGAGACCGGCACCCGCGAACAGGTCTACGGCTCGCCCCACCACCCCTACACCCGGGCGCTGCTGGCGGCGGTGCCGGTGCCGGACCCGGCCCTGCGCGGCACAGCGGTCGAACTCCTGGAGGGCGACCTGCCCTCCCCGGCCGACCCGCCGTCCGGCTGCCGCTTCCGCACCCGCTGCCCGCAGGCCCGGGACCGCTGCGCGCAGGAGGAACCCGCACTGACCGTGCGGCCCGGTGCCGACCACCCGACGGCCTGCCACTTCCCGCTGCCCGCGGGAGCCGTACCGGCGCAGGGCACCGCCACCGGCAAGGCCCCCTGAACCGTCACCGGCAAAACCCCCTGGACCGTCACCGGCAAAACCCCCTGAACCGCCACCGGCAAGGCCCCCTGACGGGGCGCCGCCCCGCTCGGGGCCCGGCGCCCGCACCACCGGTCCCGCCCGTCCGCGCGGACCGCTGCTCCGCCCCGACCCGTCATCCCCGTGACAAGGAGCACCGCCCCCATGCCACAACCGTCCCAGCCGCCCGCCCGGTCCGCGCGCCGCACCGCCCTCCGGGGCCGCACCGCGCTGGCGGCCGCGGCCGCCCTGCTGCCCGCCCTCGCCGTCGCCCCCCAGGCCCGGGCGGCCGAACCGGCTCCCGGCGGTGAGCGGGCCGCGGCCTTCACCGCCGCCGCCGCCGAGTACCACGTCCCGCTCCAGGTGCTGCTCGGCGTCTCCTACCTGGAGACCCGCTGGGACACCCACGGCGGCACCCCCAGCACCGACGCGGGCTACGGCCCGATGCACCTCACCGACGCCGCGGGCGCGCTCGCCGCGCTCCCGCCCCACGGCGACGGCACCGGCGCAGGCGCCGCCGACGGCACCGGCGACCCGCGCGGCAAGGACGACGCCCCGCAGCACGTCGCCGAACCCCGGGCCGACCCGGCCGACGCCACCGCCCCCCGGCTGGAGACCCTGGCCGAGGCCGCCCGGCTGACCGGCGCCACCCCCCAGCAGCTCAGGACCGACCCGGCCGCGAACATCCGCGCCGGCGCCGCCCTGCTCGCCGCCCACCAGGCCGCGCTCGGCGAGGGCGCCTCCGCCGACCCCGCGGCCTGGTACGGCGCGGTGGCCCGCTACTCCGGCGCGGACGACGAGGCCACCGCCCGCCAGTTCGCCGACGAGGTGTTCGAGGTGATCGCCGAGGGACAGGCCCGGCAGACCGACGCCGGCGGCGGCCGGGTCGCCCTCGCCGCGGCCCGGATCACCCCGCGGACCGAGCAGTTGGCCCGCCTGCACCTGCGGCACACCGTCGACGGCGCGGACTGCCCGGCCACCCTCGGCTGCGAGTGGGTCCCCGCCCCCTACCAGCAGCTCTCCGACGACCCCGGCGACTACGGCAACCACGACCTGTCCGACCGGCCGTTCAACCAGAAGATCGACTACATCGTCATCCACGACACCGAGACGCTCTACGACCCGACCCTGAAACTGGTCCAGGACCCGACGTACGTCTCCTGGCACTACACGATCCGCTCCGCCGACGGCCACGTCGCCAACCACGTCGACCCCAAGGACGCGGCCTGGCACGCCGGCAACTGGTACGTCAACGCCAAGTCCGTCGGCATCGAGCACGAGGGCTTCCTCGCCCAGGGCGGCCAGTGGTACACCGAGGCGATGTACCGCAGCTCGGCGAAGCTGGTGCGGTACCTGTCCGGCAAGTACGGCGTCCCGCTGGACCGCGCGCACGTCGTCGGCCACGACGACGTCCCCGGCACCACCACCGGCACCATCCCCGGCATGCACCAGGACCCCGGCCCGTACTGGGACTGGGACCACTACTTCGACCTGCTCGGCCGCCCCTTCCGGGCCGTCGGCGACGCCCGGACCGCCGGACTCGTCACCATCGACCCCGACTACGCGGCCAACACCGAGCCCTACTACTGCGGCGACACCCCGGCCGACCTGTGCCCCGTGCACGGCTCCGCCTCGATCACCCTGCGCACCGCGCCGCGCGACGACGCCCCGCTGGTCACCGACATCGGCATCCGCCCGGCCCCCGGCGACTGGTCGGTCTACAACCACGCCGCCCGGGTCAGCACCGGCCAGCAGTACGCCGTCGCCGACCGCTCCGGCGACTGGACCGCGATCTGGTACCTCGGTCAGAAGGGCTGGTTCCGCAACCCGTCCGCCGAGCCGACCGCCCTGCCCGCGCTCGGCCTGACCGTGGTCGCCAAGCCCGGCCGCACCTCGGTGCCGGTGTACGGCCGCGCCTACCCGGAGGCGTCCGCCTACCCGGCCGGCATCACCCCGCAGGCGATCTCGCCGCTGCCGTACCAACTGCTCCCCGGGCAGCGGTACTCCTTCGGCGGGGCCGTCCACGGCGAGTACTACTACTCCACCACCTTCGACCGGGCGAGTCACACCGTGGTCCGCGGCACCAACGTGTACTACCAGGTGCAGTTCGGCCAGCGGTTCATGTTCGTCAACGCCGACGACGTCCGGCTCGTACCGAGCTGGACGCCCGTTCCGACCGGCAGCTGAGGCCGGTAGCGTGGGGGCCGACGGCCCGGCCGTCGGCCCCCACGACCGGCCCGACGGCCAGAGAGCCAGGACAGCACGATGACAGGGCACACGCCGGGCGGGCCCACCCCCCGCCCGCGGCCCGCCGGCGCCGCACCGGACCACGGCACGGCCGCACTGCACCGCTGGGACGGTGCCGACCGGTTCGCCGCCGGAACCCCCGAAGGACTCCGCCCCACCGCCGCCGCCCCGGCGTTCCCCGGGCGCACCGCCCTGGTCTGGGACGGGGCGATCGGCTCCGAACCGTACGCCGACCCGTTCGGCCACCGCCCCGGGACGTGGCAGTACGCCCGCTGGACCTCGCCCTGGACTCCGGTCGGCCTCGACCCGGACGGCGCGCTCGGCGCCCACGACCTGGTGCCCTCCTGGACGGCCACCGGACCGGTCGGCACCAGGCTGACGGTGGACCTCCAGGTGCGCGACGCGGCGGGAGCCGAGTCCGGCTGGTTCACCATGGCCCGCTGGGCGCCCGGCGACGAGGTCGTGCACCGCACCACCGTCCCCGGGCAGACCGACGCCTTCGGAACCGTCGAGGTCGACACCCTCACCGCCGCCCCCGGCCGACCGGTGGCCGCCTTCCGGGTCCGCGCGGTGCTGCTGCGCGCCGAGAACGGCGAACTCCCCGCCGGGGAAGCCGCGGTGGACACCCCGCCGGCGGCCCTGCACTCCCTCGCCGTGCTGGCCTCCCGCCCGGCGCCCGCCGGCCCGCCCCGACGCACCAGCGGCCCCGGCGGAGCCTGGGGCACCGTCCTGGACGTGCCGCAGCGCTCCCAGGAGGTCCACACCGGACACTGCCCGCAGTACGACGGGGGCGGCGAAGCCTGGGCGGGTCCGGCCTGCACCGCGATGCTCACCGCGTACTTCGGCCGCGGCCCCGCCGCCGACGACCTGCTCTGGCTCGACCCCCGGGACCCGTCACCCGACGTCGACTTCACCGCCCGGGCCGTCTACGACTACGCCTACCGCGGCTGCGGCAACTGGGCGTTCAACGCCGCCTACCCGGCCAGGTACGGCCTGCTCGGCCTGGTCACCCGGCTGCGCTCCCTGACCGAACTCGAACGCTTCATCCTCGCCGGCATCCCGGTGGCCACCGCGCAGGCGGCACGCAGCAGCGAACTCGGCGGCTACGCCGCGGCCGGCAACATCATGGTGGTGCGCGGCTTCACCGCCCACGGCGACGTGATCGTCAACGACCCGCTCTCCCCGACCGACGACACGGTCCGCAGGACCTATCCGCGCGGCGACTTCGAACGCGTCTGGCTGTCCGGCGGCGGCATCGTCTACCTCGTCCACCCGCCCGACCGGGCCCTGCCCGCCGGTGCCCCCGGAGCCCCCGCCACCTGGTGACGGGGGTGAGTGCCGCACCGGCACCGGCCGCCGCTGACACCCCGTCGGCGCTGCCGGGCCGGTCGGGTCAGTGCGGGTGTCGGCGGGTCAGGACGGTGTGGGTGGCCAGGCCCAGCAGGAGGCCCCAGAACGGGGCGCCGATGCCGAACAGGGTCATGCCGGAGGCGGTGGCCAGGAAGGTGACCACCGCGCCGTCGCGGCCCCGTTCCTCGGCGACGGCGGAGGCCAGGCTGCCCTGGAAGGAGGCCAGCAGGGCGACGCCCGCGATCACCGCGATCAGGGCGTGCGGCAGGCCGGTGAACAGGCTGACCAGGACGCCGCCGAAGCTGCCGACCAGCAGGTAGAGCAGGCCCGCGGACATGCCGGCCACGTACCGCCGGCGGGGGTCCGGGTGGCTCTCGGGGCTGGTGCAGATCGCGGCGGTGATGGCCGCCAGGTTGACGCCGGGCGAGCCGAACGGGGCGAGCAGCACCGACAGGCCGCCGGTCGCGCCGACCAGCAGCCGGTCGTCGGGCGCGTAGCCGGAGGCCCGCATGATGCCGAGGCCCGGGGCGTTCTGCGAGGCCAGCGCGACGATGGTGAGCGGCAGGGCCAGGCCGACGGCGGCGGGCCAGGAGAACGCCGGGGTGGTCCAGACGGGGTGGGTGGGGCCGCCGGAGCCCAGGTGCAGCGGGAGCCCGACGGTGGCCGCGGCCAGCAGCGCGCCCGCGAGCAGGGCCAGCGGGACGGCGTAGCGCGGCAGCAGGCGCTTGGCCAGCAGGAAGACGGCGAAGCTGCCCAGCACCAGGGCGGGAGCCGCGCGCAGTTCGGTGAAGATGCCCGCGCCGAAGGCGAACAGGATGCCGGCCAGCATGGCGTTGACGATGCCGGTCGGGATCGCCCTGATCAGCCGTCCGAACAGGCCGGTGACGCCGAACAGCGCGACGGCGACCGAGCTGAGCAGGAACGCGCCGACCGCCTCCGGGTAGGGGTACGCGCCGAGGCTGCCGATCAGCAGGGCCGCGCCGGGGGTCGACCAGGCGGTGATGACGGGGGTGCGGGTCCACCAGCTGAGCAGCAGGCAGGTCAGTCCGCTGCCGATCGACACCGCCCAGATCCAGGAGGCGGTGTGCGCCTGGTCCAGGTGTCCGGCGGCGGCCGCGGCGAGCACCACGACCAGCGGGCCGGAGAAGGAGACGGCGATGCACACCAGGCCGGCCAGCAGGGCGGGCACCGAGGCGTCGCGCCGCAGCGAGGGCCGGTCCGGCGGCGGGGCGGGGGACCCGACCGGGGCGGGCCCGACGGGAGCTGCGGTCCGATGATCTGACATTGCAGCAGTATCCCGCCGCCCGGTTCCGGTCCGTCCTCCTCGCGGTCGGTCGGTGGCGACGGCGGGCGCGGTGGGCGCGATAGGCACGGTGGGCCCGCCGGGGGACCGGGGGCGGACGCCGTCCACTTGATGATCAAAGGTGCTTGCTTGGTGGTCATATCGAGCAGCTTTGTGCAAACTCTGCGGGCAGTGGCGGCTCGTGTCAAGAGAACTCGCAATCGCGGCAGGGGGCTTGACAGTCGCCGGTCGGAGCCTCGAACATTCGTGGCACATTAACTAAAGCCACCTAAGAAAAACGGCTTCCGCTCCCCGGAGGAGGTGTCCCGTGGCAGGTCCCGCCCGTTCCGCGCCCACCGCGCCCACCGCGCCCACCGCGTCGGCCCGCGTTCCGCGCGGCCTGTTCGACCTGCCGTCGGGAGCGCGTCCCCCGGCGGGGCGGACCAAGGCGCAGACGCAGGACAGCCGTCCGCACAACCGTGCGCTGCTGCTGGCGGCGCTGTTCCACGACGGCGCGATGAGCCGGGCCGACCTGGTGCGGGCCTCCGGCCTGACCGCGCCGACGGTCTCCGCGCTGATCGCCGAACTGCGGGCCGACGGGCTGGTCGCGGACACCGGGCCGGACGCGCGGGCGCAGCGGCGGCGCGGCAAGCCGTCGGTGCTGGTGGAGATCCAGGACGACGCCGCGCACCTGGTGGCGCTCGACCTCTCGCACGCCGAGCACTTCCGCGGCGCGCTGCTGAACCTGCGCGGCGAGGTGGTCGAGCGGGCGCAGCTGCCGATCGGCGACGCGCTCGCGGACCGGGCCGCCGACCTGGTCGAGGAACTGGCCGCCGACCTGGTCGCCCGGGCGCCCGGCCGGGTCCTGGGCATCGGGGCGGCCAGCCCCGGCATCGTCGACGACCGGGGCGTCATCCGGCAGGCGGCGCACCTGGGCTGGCACGACCTGCCGATGGCCCGGCGGCTGTCCGACCGCTTCCACCTGCCCGCCCACGTCGGCAACGACGTCAACGCCGCGGCCCTGGCCGTGACCCGCTACCAGCGCAGCCGGGCGCAGAACCTGATGGTCGTCGCCACCGAGCACGGCGTGGGCGCCGGGCTCGTCGTCGGCGGAGCGCTGGTGGAGGGCGAACAGTTCGCCGCCGGTGAGATCGGGCACGTCACCGTGGAGGAGGACGGCGAGCCGTGCGTCTGCGGGCGCACCGGCTGCCTCGACCCGCTGATCGACGCCACCGCGCTGCGCCGCCGCCTGGCCCGGGTGCCCGAGGCCGACCGGCCGGCGGTGCTGGCCCGCGCCGGCCAGGCGCTGGGCACCGTGCTCGCCCCGATCGTGTGCGTGCTCAACCTCAACGAGATCATCCTGACCGGCCCCGCGGAACTGACGGGCGGTCCGTTCCTGGACGCCGCCGTCGAGACCGTCCGCTCCCGCACCCTCGCGCCGATCGGCAACGCGCTGAGCATCCGCCCGCTGCCCGACCCGGACCTCCTGCTGCTCGGCGCGGGATCGCTGGTCATCGCCGCGGAGCTCGGCGTCTTCTGACCCGCTCCGCCCCCCTCAGACCCCCGGCCGAAACCACCGACGGGCCGCGCGGCCCCGTCCGCGCGCCCGCACTCCGGCCGGCCCACCGCTGGTCCCCCGCACCGCCCGGCCACCCCGCCGGGTCCGAACCCTGGGAACGACATGAACCACTCCAGACGCGGCCCGGCCGCCGTCCTCGCCCTGTCCGCCGCGCTCGCGCTGAGCGCCTGCTCCTCCGCCGCCACCGACACCGGCGCCGACTCCGGGCCGAAGCCCGTCGACGCGGTCAAGGGCGAGGGCCGGACCCTCACCGTGTGGGTGATGGACGGCGACTACTCGGACCCGTCGCTCCAGGCCGTCAACGACGCGTTCACCCAGCAGACCGGCGCCAAGGTCAACGTCCAGGTGCAGGCCTGGGACGGCATCGAGACGAAGGTCACCACCGCGCTCGCCACCTCCAACCCGCCGGACGTCCTCGACCTCGGCAACACCCAGGTCGCCAGCTTCGCCGCCAACGGCGGACTCAAGGACCTCACCGCCTACGCCGCCGACCTGAAGCAGGGTCAGACCTGGCTGCCGGGCCTGGTCGACCCGGCCACCGTCGACGGCCGGCTCTACGCCGTCCCCGGGTTCGCCGGCGCCCGCGCGGTGATCTACAACAAGACCATGTGGGCCGACGCCGGCGTCACCGCCCCGCCCACCACCTTCGCGGAACTGACCGACGACCTCGCCAAGGTCAAGGCGGCCCACCCCGCCGCAGACTTCTCGCCGCTCTACTTCCCCGGCCAGAACTGGTACGCGGGCATGCAGTTCGTCTGGGACGCGGGCGGCGACCTCGCCACCCGGTCCGGGGCCAAGTGGACCGCGGGCCTCGGCAGTGACCAGGCGCAGGCCGGCCTGGCCGACTTCAAGGCCTTCCAGAACCAGTTCTCCACCCCGGCCTCGCAGACCGTCGACGCCGCCGGCCCCGACCAGGTCCAGGTCTTCGCCGACGGCAAGGCCTCGGCCATCATCGCCACCAGCGGCTTCGTCGGGCGCATCCAGAAGGCCAACCCCAAGCTCACCGACGCCGACCTCGGCACCTTCCCGATGCCGGGCAAGTCCGGAAAGACCCAGCCCGTCATGATCGGCGGCTCCGACTGGGGCATCGCCGCCCGCAGCGCCAACGCCGACCTGGCACTGGTCTGGTCGAAGATCGCCGCCAGCCCGGACGTCCAGAGCAAGTGGGTCGTCGGCCACGAGGGCTTCATCCCCAACAGCACCGAAGGCATCAAGGCCGCCACGGACCAGGTCGGCGACCTCAAGAAGGCGTTCTTCACCGCCGCCCTCAACTCCAAGGCCACCCCGGCCAACGCCAACTGGGCGCAGCTGGAGGGCAACAAGGACATCAACAACCTCTTCGCGGCCCTCGCCTCCGGGAGCAAGAGCGCCAAGGACGCCGCGCACGCGTTCGACACCGCCGCCGACACGGCGCTCAACGCCGGTCAGTAGTGCCCCCGGCGCCCCGACCGGCTCGGGGCGCCCCGCCCCACCCCGCCCCGACCGGACGAGAGAACACCCATGACGACCCAACTCCCCGCGCCGGCCCGGCCCGCCGGCCGCCACCGCCCGCCCCCGCACCGCCCCGGCGTCCCTCCCGGGCCCCCTGGTGGCTGCTCTCCCCGGCCGGCCTGGTGATGCTCACCGTCACCATCGCGCCGATCGTCTTCCTGGTCTACACCTCCTTCACCGACTACGACCAGCGCTCGCTGTTCACCGGCACCTACCACCTGGTCGGCCTGCGCCAGTACGGCGTGCTGCTCGGCGACTCCCGGTTCTGGGACGCGCTGCTGCGCAGCATCCTGTTCACGTCCGCCATGGTGGCCGGGAGCATCGCGGTCGGCGCCGCGGTCGCCCAACTCCTCACCCGGCTGGGGACGGTGCTGCGCACGACGGTGACGCTCGTGCTGGTCCTCGCCTGGGCGATGCCGACCGTGGCCTCCTCCCTGGTGTGGAAGTGGCTCTTCCAGCCCGGCTACGGCGTCGTCAACTGGCTGATCACCCAGACCCACCTGTTCGGCGACATGACCAGCACCGACTGGGCCAACGACCCGTTCCTGGCCGCCCTGTCGATCTGGCTGCTGGTCGTCTGGCAGGCCGTGCCGTTCATCGCCCTGACGCTGTACGCCGCGCTGACCCAGTTCCCGGTCGAACTCCAGGAGGCCGCCCGGCTCGACGGCGCGGGGGAGTGGCGGGTGTGGTGGTCCATCGTCCTGCCGTTCCTGCGCCCGACCCTGATGCTGGTCACCCTCATGTCGGTGATCTGGGACTTCAACGTCTTCAACCAGATCTGGCTCGTCTCCGCGGGTGGCCCCGACTCCGCGACCACCACGCTGGGCATCTTCGCCTACCGGACCGCCTTCGTCGGCTTCAAGATCGGCCAGGGCGCGGCGCTGTCGGTCATCACCACCGCCATCCTGGTCGCGATCACCGCCCTCTACATCCGCAAACTGCTGCGCTCCGGGGAGGACCTGTGAACCGGCGAGGACCCGAGAACCGGGGAGGAACCGTGAACCCGCGAGGAGCCGGTACCGCGCGCCGCCCGCGCCGCAACGGCGCCGCGACGTCCAAGGGCGGCTGGCTGTCCAACACCCTGGCGATCGCCTTCTGCCTGGTGTGGGTCTTCCCGGTCTACTGGATGGTCAACACCGCCTTCAAGCCCCGCTCCGAGGCGATGACCTCGACCCCGCTGTTCCTCCCGAAGTCCCCGACGCTGGCGAACTTCGACGCGGCGATCAACCAGACCTCCTTCGTGCAGAATCTGTGTAACAGCCTGATCGTGGTCGGCGGCACCGTGCTGCTCGCCGTCGTGCTGGGCATGTTCGCGGCCGCCGCGCTGTCCCGGTTCAGGTTCCGCGGCCGCCGCAGCATCATGGTGGCGATTCTGATCGTCCAGATGCTGCCCGGTTCCGCACTCCTCATCCCGACGTTCCTGGTCTTCAATCGGATGGGCCTGCTGGGCACGTACACCGGGCTGATCCTGGCCTACGTCGCGATCGTGCTGCCGTTCTCCATCTGGGTGATGCGCGGCTTCTTCATCGCCGTCCCGGTCGAGATCGAGGAGGCCGCCCGCATCGACGGAGCCTCCACCTGGCAGGTCCTGTACAAGATCCTCTTCCCGCTGGTCGCCCCCGGGGTCGTCGCCTCCAGCGTCTTCGCGTTCATCACGGCGTGGAACGACTACCTGATCGCCTTCACCTTCATGAAGGACCAGGACCACTACACGCTGCCCGTGTGGCTGGCCTCCTTCAGCACGCCCACCACCGGCACCGACTTCAGCGGACAGATGGCCGGCTCGGTCGTCTTCTCCCTCCCGGTCGTCGTCTTCTTCCTGCTCGTCCAGCGCAAGCTCGTCTCCGGCGTCTCCGCCGGCGCCGTGAAAGGCTGAACTCCCCCATGCTGCTGCCCCGCCCCGCCTCGCTCAGGACCGGCGCCGGCGAGTTCCTCCTCGACGAGACCGCCGCCATCACCGCCCACCCCGAGCTCACCCCGACCGCCGTGTGGCTCCAGGGCGCGCTGCGCCCCGCCACCGGACTGCCCCTGCCCCTCGACCCCGCCGCCCGGCACCCGATCAGCCTGGCGCTGCGCGCGGACCTCGCCCCCGAGGCGTACCGCCTCACCGTCACCGACGCGAGCGTGCTGATCGAGGGCGGTGCCCCGGCCGGCGCCTTCCACGGCTGCCAGGCCCTGCTCCAACTGCTGCCGCCGGCGGTCCACCGCCGCGCCCGGGTGCCCGGACAGCGCTGGGCGGTGCCGGCCGTGACGGTCGAGGACGGGCCGAGGTTCCCCTGGCGCGGCGCGATGCTCGACGTCGCCCGGCACTTCATGCCCAAGCGGGACCTGCTCCGGTTCATCGACCTGCTCGCGCTGCACCGGCTCAACGTGCTGCACCTGCACCTGAGCGACGACCAGGGCTGGCGGGTGGAGATCCGCCGCTACCCGAGGCTGACCGAGGTCGGCTCCTGGCGCCGCGAGTCCCAGCTCGGCGCGGCCGAGGACGCCCCCGGCGACGGCCGGCCGCACGGCGGCCACTACACCCAGGACGACGTCCGCGAGATCGTCGCCTACGCCGCCGAACGGCACATCACCGTCGTCCCCGAGATCGACGTTCCCGGCCACACCCAGGCCGCCATCGCCGCCTACCCCGAACTCGGGCTCCCCGGTGCGCCGTCGGAGGTCCGCACCCGCTGGGGGATCAACCCGAACATCCTCAACGCGGAGGAAGCCACCGTCGACTTCTTCCGCGGCGTCCTCGACGAGATCATGGAGCTGTTCCCCAGCCCGCACATCGGCCTCGGCGGCGACGAGTGCCCCAAGGACCACTGGCGCGCGGACGACCGCACCCAGGACCTGATGCGGCAGCGCGGCCTGGCGGACGAGAGCGCGCTGCAGGGCTGGTTCATCGAACGACTCGGCGAACACCTCGCCCGGCACGGCCGACGGGTCTTCGGCTGGGACGAGATCCTGGAGGGCCCCGTCCCCGCCGGGACCGTCGTCGCCTCCTGGCGCGGCCTGACCGGCGCCCGCACCGCGGCCCGCCGCGGCCACGACGTCGTCTCCTGCCCCGACGACCAGGTCTACCTCGACTACCGCCAGTCCGAGCACCCGGACGAGCCGATCCCCTTCGCCGTCCCGCTCACCCTCGAGGACACCTACCGCTTCGACCCGGTGCCCGACGGCCTCACCGCCGAGGAGGCGGCCCGCGTCATCGGCGGACAGGCCAACATCTGGACCGAGCACATGGACTCCCCGCGCACCGTCGACTACTACGCCTTCCCCCGCCTGTGCGCCGTCGCCGAAGCGCTCTGGAGCACCGGCGAACGCGACGTCGCCGACTTCCGCGCCCGCCTCGCCGCGCACCTGCCCCGGCTGGACGCGATCGGCGTCGAGTACCGGCGGGCGGACGGGCCGCTGCCCTGGCAGACCCGGCCCGGCATCCCCGGCAAGCCCGCCGGGCGGACCGAGTGGGCCGCGTTCATCGACGGACTCGTCGCCCGCATCAAGGACTGAGCGCACCCGCACGACGCTCGGTGCAACACCCCCCGAGAACTCCACCTCCTTCCACGGCGACCGGCACCCGCCGCCGACACGGCCTTCGACGGCGCGGGAGCCGGAGCACCGGAGCGGCCGGTGGAAGCACGACCCGACCCGCGCGACAGCGGGCCGGCCCGCACCTCCCCCCACGTGCAGCACCTCTGATCGGAGGAGCACCACCCATGAGATCCCCCACCCGGCGCGCCGCACGCCTCGGCCCGGCGGCCCGCCGCGCCGCGGCCCTGGCCGTCACCGCCCTCCTCGCCGGCGCCGCGGCGCTCGGCGCGCCCGCCACGGCATCCGCCACGCCCCCGAGCGCCACCTACACGGTCTCGATCGGATCGGGCGGCTCCTTCCCCTTCGGGACCGACAGCCCCGCCACCCCGTACATCGACAAGGACGGCACCTTCTACTTCCAGGAGTCCTTCTCGCAGTACGACGGCGCCGACTCCCCCCACCACTACTGGCAGTTCTACAGCGGCACCAACTTCGACACCGCCTCGAAGAACACCGCCCTCAGTAACGCGGCCGACCCCGCCAACCCCCGGGACAGCAACGCCAACACGGTCTGGCGCTGCGACAACGGCCCGACCGGCGTCACCGCGACCGCCGGCGGCGGCTACTCGCTGCCCAACTACTGCGACCTGATCGGCACCTGGGTCGACCCGGACACCGGCAACTGGTACGGCCTGGTGCACAACGAGTTCACCGGCAGCCCGTTCGGCGACGGCCTGCACTACGACTCGATCGACTACGCCGTCTCCACCAACTAGGCAAGGTCTGGACGATCACCGGCCACGCCATCACCTCCCCCTACAGCACCCTGCGCAACGACACCACCGCGTTCCCGAACCAGACCTACGCCTACGGCGACGGCGACCCGCGGCTCTTCGTCGACCAGGCCTCCGGCTACTTCTACGTGGGCTACAGCACCCGGATCGTGCCCAAGGGCGGCGCCGGCGGCAGCACCGACTGGCTGACCCACATCGCCCGCGCGCCGATGTCCGGCAAGATGGCGACCGGCACCTGGCAGAAGTGGTACGACGGCTCCTGGTCCCAGCCCGGAGTGGGCGGCCTGGAGAGCAACCTGGTCCCCGCCACCGCGGCCAACCCCAACGGCTACACGCCCGTCGCCAAGGACTACAACCCGGCCAACACCGGCAACGTCGACCAGCAGATCGCCGCCGGGACGCTGCCCCCCAGCTCGCCCCTGGCCGTCATGAACATCTCCTACAGCGCCTACCTCGGCCTGTACATCGCCACCCCCCAGTCCGACCAGTCCAGCAACAAGCCCCAGCAGTTCTACGTCACCGACGACCTGTCGACCCAGAAGTGGTACCTGGCCGCCGACTCCGGCAGCCACACCCAGGCCTCGTGGTACCGCTGGCTGGTCGACGGCGCGAACGCCACCAACTCCACCATCCTCGGCAAGACCTTCCGCTACTACTGCGTCATCGAGTGCGGGAACTTCGGCGGGTACACCGACATCACGCTCGGCTCCTCGTCCCCGGCCCTCCCGCCGGTCGACACCTCCAGGACCTACGTGATCGGCAACGGCTCCGGCCAGGTCCTGACCCAGGTCTCCGGCAGCAGCGCGACCACGTCCGCGGCGGCCAACGGATCGACCCTGCAGTCCTGGTCCTTCACCGGCAACGGCGACGGTTCCTTCACCGTCACCAACGCCGCCACCGGCCAGGCCCTGGGCGTCGACTCGTCCTCCACCGCGAACCGGGCCTGGGGCACCGCGCCGACCGCCACCACCGTGTCCGGCAGCCCGACCGTCGGCCGGCAGTGGTTCGTCCTGAAGAACACCTCGCCCAGCGGCACGTTCCGCCTCGTCAACCGCTACAGCGGCCTGGTGCTCGGCATGTCCTCCGCCTCCGGCCGACTCGTCGAGACCACGCCGGCCCGCAACTGGACCAATACCACCGGCAGCAGCGTCGGAGGCACCCGCACGGCCGCCGACCAGACCCTGACACTCACCCCGTCCGGCGCGGCCGGCGCCGAGACCGTCACCGTCGTCAACCCCGGCCCCCAGTCCGGCGCGGTCGGCACCGCGGCATCGCTCCGGATCAGCGCCAACGACTCCCGGGGCAACCCGCTGACCTACTCGGCCACCGGCCTGCCTGCCGGCCTCACCGTCGACCCGTCGACCGGGACGATCACCGGAACACCCACCGGCCCCGGCACCCGCACGGTCACCGTCACCGCGACCGCCACCAGCGGCACCTCCGGCAGCACCTCCTTCACCTGGACCGTCACCCCCGCCGACCTCGCCCTGAACCGGCCCACCACGGCCTCCTCGTCGAGCCCGGGACGGCTTTCACCGCGGGCCTGGCCACCGACGGCAGTCCCGGGACGCGCTGGTCCAGCGCGGCGGCGGACCCGCAGTGGCTCCGGGTCGACCTGGGCTCCACGCGCCAGGTCTCCGGGTGAAGCTGTCCTGGGAGGCCGCCTACGCCCGGGCCTTCCAGATCCAGACCTCGAACGACGGCTCCACGTGGACGACCGTCTACTCCACGACCACCGGCACCGGAGGAGTGCAGAACCTCACCGGCCTCTCCGGGTCCGGCCGCTACGTCCGGCTGTACGCCACCGCACGCGGCACCGGCTACGGCTACTCCCTGTGGTCGTTCGAGACGTACGGAACCTGAACCGCAGCCCGGCCGGCCACGGATCGCCCCCGGCCGGCCGGGCCGCCGTTCCCGCCCGCCCAGCCCCGCCCAGCCCGCCCCGCTCGCCGTTCGGGGCGGACGGGTGGTCGGCGGCGCGGTCGGTCGGCGTCCGGAATCGAAAACCTCCCTTCGACCATGCCTCGCCCCGGAACCGCCCGGGTTGAGCGAGCGAGGCGAACACGGCCAGGATGCGGGGCCATGGACATCTTGGAAGCCGTCAACTCCCCTGCCGAGGAACTGGGTTCGCCGTCAGCCGCGCCACCGGGGCAGGTGGCCGCCGCCGGACCCTGCTCGGCCGCCGCTCCCCGCCCGGGGAGACCCCCGATGACACCGCACCCCGTCCGTCCCGTCCGCCCCGCCGTGCCCGAGGACGCCGAGGAACTGCTGCGCCTGCGCGTCGACGTCCTGACCGGGCAGGCGGCCACCGACGCCTGGCGCGCCACCTTCCTGGCCGACCTGCAGGCCCGCCTCGGCACCGACCCGCACCTGCTCGCCTACGTGGCCGACAGTGGGGACGGCGGGGACGGCACGCTGGCGGCGTGCGCGATCGGCGTCGTCTACCGGGGCTACAACGGTCCCTCCTACCCCGACGGCCGGTGGGGCGGGTCCACACCGTCGTCACCGATCCGCGCCACCGGCGCCGGGGGCTGGCGGAGGCCGTCACCCGGGCCCTGGTCGGCGCGCTCCAGGAACGGGGCTGCTCCTCGGTCGAGTTGATCGCCACCCCGGAGGGCCTGCCGCTGTACCGGAAGCTCGGCTTCGACCCCGCCGCCCACTACCTGACGCTGCGCCACCCCCTGGCGGCGGCCGGCACCGCCCGCCCCGCGACCGCGGGAGGGGCGGCGTGAGGGGCGGCGTGAGGCGGTGCCGGCCCGGGCGGCCCCGGCGGAGGGCGAGTCGTCCCCGAGCGAGCGGCTGCTGTTCGGCGGGCCGATGCGCTACGACAGCGGGTTCGTCCGCCACGAGGAGACCACCGCGCAGGCCGGCCTGTGGGCGGTGGCCCGGCAGATCCCCGGGATGCTGCGCCTGGCGTGGGTGCTCGCCTGGCGGGCCGACCGCGCGGCCCTGGCGGGGGTGGTCCTCGCCGAGGTCGGCCGGGCCGGCGCGGCGGCGCTGTCCCTGGTCGCCGTCAACGCCGCCCTGGGGCACCTGTTCGCCTCCGCCGGTCCGGCCGGTGCGCTCCGTGCGGTGCTGCCCGCCGTGCTGGTGGCCGGTGCCGCCGCCGGCGCCGGTGCCGTCCTCGCGGCGGTGTCCTCCTGGGGAGCGGACCGGCTCAGCCCCCGGATTCAGCGCACGGCGACCGTCACCCTGCTGGAGCGGTCCCAGCGGGTCGAGCTGGCCTCGATGGAGGACCCGGAGTTCAACCGCCTGCTGGAGTCCGCCCGGTTCGGCATCAACTCGGTCCACCGGCTGACCACCGAGTCGGTCGCGGTGCTCAGCACCCTGCTCTCCATGGCCGCCACCGGCGGCGTGCTGCTCACCCTCTCCCCGGTGCTGCTGCCGCTGCTCGTGCTGATCGCGGCCCCCGCGCGTGGGGCGCGGCCGTCACCGCCCGGCGGCGGCGCAACTCGATGATGGCCTGGCTCCAGCACCTGCGGGCCTCCCAGCTCATCGCCCAACTCCTCACCCAGACGTACACGGCCGCCGAGATCCGGGTGCACGGCGTCGGCACCTTCCTGCTGCACCACTTCGAACGGATGGCCGCGGCCTCGGACGCGGAGCAGGCCCGCCTGGCCGCGGCCGGCGCCCGCACCAAGGTCGCCGCCGCGGCCGCCTCCGGCCTCGCCTTCGCCGCCACCTTCGGCCTGCTGGGCCTGCTGGTCTCCACCGGGCACCTGGCGCTCGCCGCCGCCGGCACCGCCGTCGTCGCGGTGCGCACCGGCGCCGCGAACGTCGGCGGCCTGCTCGGCAGCGTCAACCAGCTGTTCGAGGAGGCCCTCTACGTCGGCGACCTGCAGACGCTCACCACCGAGGCCGACACCCGGGCCATCCCCACCGGCGGCGCCGACCTGCCCGAGCGCCCCGCCGCGATCCACGTCGAGGACGTGTCGTTCACCTACCCCGGCCGCACCGCGCCGTCGCTGGACGGGGTCAGCCTGGTGGTGCCGACGGGCCGGATCGTGGCCCTGGTCGGGGACAACGGCGCCGGCAAGTCCACCCTGGCCAGGCTCCTGTGCGGGCTGTACCAGCCGGACCGCGGCACCATCCGCTGGGACGGCGTCGACACCGCGACCGCCGACCGCGCGCAGCAGTTCGCCTCCACCGTGCTGCTCCCGCAGGACTTCTTCCGCTGGCCCCTCACCCTGCGGGCGATCGTCACCACCGGCCGCCCCGGCCACCACGACGACGCGCAAGTCCTCGGCGCGGCAGCCGAGTTCGCCGGGATGGCGGACCTGCTCCGGCAGCAGGACCGGGGCTGGGACACCCTGGCGGCCAAGGGCTTCGAAGGCGGGGTCGACTTCTCCGGCGGCCAGTGGCAGCGGATCGGCACCGCCCGCACCCACCTGCGCGCCACCACCACCGGCACCGACGGCCGCCGCCCGTTCCTGGTCGTCGCCGACGAGCCGACCAGCGCGCTCGACCCGGCCGCGGAGGTGCGGGCCTTCGACCGCCTGCGCCGCCTCGCCGACCAGGGGCTGACCGTCCTGCTGATCACCCACCGCCTGGCGGCCTCCGCCTCCGCCGACCTCATCCACGTCCTGAAGGACGGCCGCCTGGTCGAACAGGGCACGCACGAGGAACTCATGGCCGCCGACGGAGCCGACCCCGACGGGGACCGGCCCGGCGCGGGCAGCTACCGCACCGCCTACCTCCTCCAGGCCCAGCAGTACGCCACCCGGCTCCCCGGGCCGCGCCCCACCGCCGAACCGGCCGAACCGGCCGAACCGGCCGAGCGGAGCGACCGGTGACCGTCCGGCAGCGGCGCCGGACCGAGGATGGTACCGCCACCCGGTGAACGGGCGCGGCACGGCGGAACTCCGCCGCGATCCGCACCTCGGCGGGCTGACGGCGCGCGCCGTGGTCGTCCACGAGCGCAGGTGCGGCGGCCCCCGGCGGACGGCCACGGCGGACCGGACCGATCCGGTAGCGCGGCGGGCGAGTCCGTACGGCGGTGTCGACCGGCGGCACCGGTCCAGGCCGGGAGCCGCCGCGCCGACCGGCGGGGCGCGCGGGTGGGCGGGCGCCGCTTTCTCGCGCCGGGCCGCGTCCCGCCGCGCCACCTCACCAGCCACGGGAGTGGCCGTGCTGCTCGTTCGGGTCGGGAGGCGTTGCGGTCCCGAGGGCAGCGGTCGATGGTGGTCCCGTCCCGGGAGGGGCGGCGGCCCTGCTCGCCGTCGCGGGTCCGACCACGCTGTCCGCGCGGGCTCCCGGCTCCGCTCGGGCCACCTCCGGCGGCAGCTTCCCCGACGGGCACCGGCCCGGCCGCGTCCTCCGGCACCACCCGCCCGAGCCGGACACCCGAACCGTCCGCCCGAGCCGGACCCCCGCACCACGACCCGCACCTGGAAGGGCAGGAATCCCCATGAACCGCCACCTCCGCGCGGCCGCCCGCACCGCGGCCGCCCTCCTGCTGGTCGGTGCCCCCGCCGCGCTGGCGACGCCCGCCGCCCACGCCGACCCGGTCCTGATGGTCTGCGCCGGGACCGGGGTGCAGACCTACCAGCCCGGCATCACCCTCACCACCCGGCCGACCACCGTCACCAACACCTCCGACCTCACCACTTGCGCGGGCGGACCGGTCACCTCCGGCCACCACCGTTTCGGACCCTTCGCCACCACCGCCAGCTGCCTGTACACCCCGCCGACCGGCCCCGACGCCTTCGACCTCACCTGGAACGACGGCACCACCAGCCACTACGAGGGGACCTACGCCGTCCTCACCACCGGTGGGCAGCTCGTCGTCACCAGCACGGGCGCCGTCACCTCCGGCCGCTTCGCGGGCAAGGCGCTCCAGGAGGTCGTCGCCTACACCGCGCCCGACCTCCTCCAGTGCGCCACCCCGCAGGGTGTCACCAGCGTCTCCGGCCCGATCACCGTCACCGTCGCCGGTTGACCGCACCGCCGCTACGGGGTGGCGGCGGAGGGCGCGAACCGTGCGGCCCGCAGGCGCGGTTCCTTCTTGTCGGGCTTGCCGGCGTCGGCGAGGGGGTAGGGCGTCGGCGAAGTCGATCCGGTCGGGGAGGTACCTCTCGCCGCGGCCGTCGCGGACCGTCTCCCGCAGTTCCCCGGCGGTCACCTCCGCGTCGGGGCGGGGGACGGTGGTGGCGCGGACGTGTTCGTGGCCGCCGCCCTCGCTGCGCACGCCGTAACCGGCGCACTGCCGCACCCCGGGGTGGGCGTGGAGGAAGTTCTCCAGCTCGGTGGTGTACACGTGGCCGCAGACGACGGCGATCATGTCCTTGATCCGGTCGACGACGGTGAGGCAGCCGTGCCCGTCGAGGCGGCCGACCTGTAGCGCGGGCCGCGTCCCCGTACCCGGCGGGAGCGCGCGGGCCTGGACCACGGCGCTGCTCGACGCGGCACGTCCACTTCCCGTGTTCCACCCCCACCGCCAACTCCGTTGACGTTGTTGGCGAATCCGCCGTTGCGGACTGCGCGCGCCGACCTCCGTCCAGGGGAAACACGGCTCTGTCCAGGGAGCTTGGGCCGACAAGGTGGCCGCAGAGGTTGTCCGTCGGGCCTGTGCCGGACGGTCTCGCGCGGGCTGTCCTCTGACAAGTGATCCTGGCCAATTGACAAGCGACTTTGACCACCCCTAGAAGGCGATCTTCGCTGGATCCAGCAGATATTGAACATGTTCAAATCTGTGCCATGATGGAGCTCGGGAGCCGTGGAGGCATGGAGGTGGCGATGGGGAATCAGGCCTTGAAGGAGGTTGGGCACCGCCCGGTGCCTGTCTGGGCGCCGGTAGCCGGATGGGGGGCACTGGTGGCGGCAGGTTCGTTCGCCGGGACGCCTGCGGAGATGGCCGTCTTCGGCTCGATCCCGGCTCTCTTGCTGGGAGGGTTCCTTGGTCGGAGGCATGAGACGGTGGCTTCGGCAGTGGCAGTTGCAGCCGGGGTCATCGCGCTCCCCGTGGCGGCCGCCGCGACCGGCTCCTTGCACGCAGCCGAGCCGGGCGACGGACTGCTTGAACTTCTGGCCCTGGCGATGGTCGGCTCGCTGTTTTATGCGCTTCCGCTCGTAATCGGCGGATGCGCAGGAACGTGGCTCGCCGCCCGAGGGCAGCGCTGAACTCCGCTCCTCCGCAACGGCCGTCTGCCGCAGCTCGGCTCCCCAATCAAGATCCCCTCTCAGAGGACAGGGGCCGTTTCCGCACAGGTGCGAGTGCCGCGCGGCGCGCGGTGTCCATCGCGCGCGACACGGTCTACTGGGTCTGTTCGTAGGCGCGCGGCGCGCGCGTCAGGTGGCGAGCTCCAGCCGTCGCAGATGCGAGGCGCGCGTCTTCGCGCGGGGGATCCAGGCCAGCCAGGCGTCGATGCGCGTGAGGTTGATGGCGGCGGCGGTCAGCTGGTGTTGCAGGTGCGTCTTGGCGAGGCCGTGGTGATGCGCGCGGCGCATGTCCCGGCCGTGGACGGCCTGGGCGATGGTCCCTTCGATGCCGGTACGCGCGTGGTAGCGCTGGTGCCATTCGTCGGTCCGCTGGTCGATTCGGGCCTTGCGCAGGGCCTCGAACTCGCCGCGGTGGTGGAAGGTCATGCGTCGTCCGATTCAGCCGGTGCCGCGGGTGCACTGGGCGCGCGACGGGCAGGGCTCGCAATCGGTCACGGAGAACCAGACCCGGACCGTCGGGACGCCGGTGGACGTCGGAGACGACTCGTTCCAGCTCCGGCAGGTCTTCCCCGCGGAGCAGGTGACCTGCTTGTTGTCCCAGTCGATGGCGAAGTCTTCCTGGCGAAGCCCGCGCCGTCCTTGCCCTGCCAGGTCGCAGTCTTCTGCACCGGCCCGACCAGGTCGACCTCGTGGTCGTGCTTGGTCGCGAACAGGTTCTGGGCCCGGCGCAGCCGGAGTCGACGAAGTGCTCGCCGGGCAGCAACTCCTTGGCGGCCAGGTACTGGTGGACCTCCGCGGTGGCGTGAACGTCGGGAACGGTGGCGTTGGTGGTCAGCACGTGGGTGATCAGGTTGGGCCGGTCCGGATCGCAGGTCTCGGTCAGGTGCACTTTCCAGCCCTGCCACTCCGTCTCCCGCTTGGATGCGCCGCGGACCTCGACGTCGTACGGGGTGGCCAGCCGCTTCGCGGCCGGGGGCGGGTTGTCCGGCTTGCGCCAGCGCACCTGGCCCTCCTCGACCTGGAACTCCTGGACCCAGACCCGGCGCAGTACCTCGACACCGGGCACGAGCCGCAGCCACGGTTCGGCGTCGACAGCGAAAACGGCTTCGAGCAGACGCATGCCGTCCTGGCTGGTCTGGTGCCCGAGGGCGATGCGGTCCTTGGCCGTCCGGGGCAGCCAGTATTCCTCGATGCGGCGCCGATAGCGCTCGAAGACCTGGTCGTCCGTGTGCTCCGCGAGCCAGTTGGGCGCGGCCGCGGCCAAGGCGTTCAGGGCCGCGCGCAGGGTCTCGCCGGCCAGTCTCCAGCCGGTTCAGGTCTCGCGCGGCCGACAGGATGTGCGTGGATCGGTGCGCTGGTGGCCGCGGGCGCGCAACAGGCCGGCCTTGGCCGCGGCCTCGATCGCGGTGTCCAGGATCTGGCTCTCCGCGCCGCCGGCGATCAGCCGGTCGCGGAACTCGCTGAGGACCGAGTGGTCGAAGCCGGGGTCGGTCGGCTCCAGACCCAACCCGAACTTCCAGTCGATCCGGGCGCGTACCGGCTGGGCGGTCTCGCGGTCCGACAGCCCCTCGGCGAACTGGAAGACGCGGGCGAGCGCCAACACGGCAGGCGACAGGGCCGGCCGACCCCGCCCGGGGAACAACGCGACGAAGCTCTCGTCGGTGAAGAGCGGCCCCAGCGTTTCCCGGATCCGGATCGGCATGCTGCCCTTCGGAGACGCCGCGCGAGCCACCCGCACGGCCCCCTCCGGAACACCCTGCGACGCGCGCGTCCGCAGCGCCATCGACGCCCTCCCCAGGCATCACCACCCAGCTCCAAGACATCCTCGAAGATCCACGACAACGATCCCAGATCAAGATCAGCCGCCACCGCGCGGCCCTGTCCGGTGAATTCGCCAACAGCGCCAACTCCGTCCGCCAAGGCCGCCGTTGCGTGCCGCTGCCGTCCGGGAGCCGTCGATCGGGCGGTCCGCCCACCCGCCCCCGGGGTGGTGCTCCGTGTCGCCTACGGTGGGTGCATGCGCAGTGATCACCGCCCCTGGGACGTTCTGCTGATCGGTGGTGCCTCCGGTGTCGGCAAGAGCCGGGCCGCCGCCCGACTCGCGGACTCGTGCGGGGCGTTCACGGTGGAGTTGGACGACGTCGTCGCGGCGCTCCAGGCGGCCACGACCCCGGCCACCCACCCCGCGCTGCACCACTTCGCGGGCTTCCGCGACCCGGAGCGGGAGTTGGGCGCCGAGCGGGTGCTGGAGCGGCAGATTGCCACCGCGCAGGCCGTGGACGAGGCGGTGCTCGGCGTCGTGCGCAACCGGCTGAGCGTGCCGGTGCCGGCCGTCGTCGAGGGCGACTACCTCACCCCCGCCGCCGCCGTCCGGGCCGCCGCCGAGGCCGCCGAGCAGGGCAGGCGCCTGCACGCGGTCTTCCTGCACGAGGGCGACCCGGCGCGGATCGGCGCAAACTACGCCCACCGCGAGCCGGAGTGCGGCCCCCAGCCCGCCCGGGCCGCGATCAGCGCCCGCTACTCCCACTGGCTCGCCGCCCAGGCCCGCGCCCACGGCCTCCCGGTGGTCGACTGCCGCCCCTACGACACCCTCCCGCAGCGCCTGGCCGCCGCCCTGGCCTGACGGTGGCCGGGGCGGCGCAAGGTGCGAGCCCCGCCGTCCCGCCGTCCCGCCGTCCCGCCGCTGAAGTCACCCGGGAGGGAAGCCACTCGGGGTCCGGGTCCCGGGTCCGAACGGCGAGCTGATGTCGAAGGAACTGCCACCGTGGCGAGCGGCTGCGCGGCTGCGGCCCCTCGACGGGAGCGTGGGCAGACCGGTCGGACAGCGGCGGGAGCGGAGCGGTCGGCGCGGGCCGTCAGCAGCAGATACACGTCTCCGCTGCCCGGGGATTCCTCCCGCGTCCACCGAACGCACGGGGTGCCCCGGACCGGTGGGTGTCGCGTCGGGGTGCCGGGGCGTCGTGGGCCCGTGTCCACGGGCACGGCCCGGTTCATCGGAGTGACCCGCCGGTAGAGTGCGCCCGACGGCTGCCGTGCCGGCGCCGCAGGCTCGGAGGGGTGGCGAGGAAATGGATCTGGTGCCCAGTCAGCGGACCGCCACCGGGCCGCACGTGATGCGCAGGATGAACGCCATCACCCGGGACGCGCCGCACTGAGCCCGTCCGGCCCGGCTGCCACCCCGTGTCGGCGCTCCGTGTCGCCACCCCGTGTCGGTGCTCCGCCGTACGCTGGGCGGCCATGGACTGGCTGGAGCGGGTGGCGAAGCTGAGACGGTGGACGAGCAACGGCGTCCGGGCGCCGCACAAACCGCTGCTGCTGCTGTACGCGCTGGGGAGCTACCAGCGCGACGCCGACGGCGAACTGCGGTACAGCGCGGTCGAGTCGGAGCTGAAGCGGCTGCTGGAGGAGTACGGGCCGTCCCGTGCGACCACCCCCGCCTACCCGTTCCACCACCTGGTCAGCGACGGGGTGTGGGAGGTCGGGACCGACCGGGGGCCCGGGAGCCCCGGGAGCGGGGTGGGGGTGCTGCGCTCCAGCGGCGCGACCGGGCGGCTCGCGCCGGAGTTGCGGGCGGCGCTGCGCAGGGACCCGGCGCTGCTGGGGCGGCTGGCCCGGGTGCTGCTGGACTTCCACTTCCCGCCGTCGCTGCACACCGAACTGTGCGAGGCGGTCGGGCTCGACCTGGACCTGGCCGACACCGAGGGGGTGACGGGCGGTGTTCCGGGCGGGCGGGAGCGGGCGGCGCGGCGGCAGCGGGACCGGCGGATGCGCGAACTCGTGCTGACCGCCTACGAGTTCCAGTGCGCGTTCTGCGGCTACGACGGGATGCTGGGCGCGAGCGCAGTCGGGCTGGAGGCGGCGCACGTGCGGTGGTGGTCCTTCGACGGGCCGGACGAGGTCGACAACGGCCTGTGCCTGTGCTCGCTGCACCACAAGCTCTTCGACAAGGGCGTGCTGGGGCTGGGGGAGGGGCACCGCGTCCTGGTCTCCCGGCACTTCGTCGGGCGCGGCGAGGCCAGCCGGCAGCAGGTGCTCGCCCTGACCGGCCGCCCGGTCATCGGCCCGCAGCCGGGCGTCCCCCCGGTCGCGGACCGGCACCGCGCGTGGCACGCCGCCCAGGTCTTCCACGGCGAGCCCCGGGAACCCGCGAACCCGCTGCCCACCGGCTGACCTGTCCGACCGCAGGACCCGGTCAGCCGGTGGACGGGCTCGGGTGAGCTGCCAGTTCTGCGCGGCCGTGCCGGTGGCGGGCTGCTGGGTGACCGGGGCGCTGTCGCCGGTGGCGGTGGCGGTGGCGGTGGCGGTGGCGGTGAGGAGCAGGCCGCTCTGCTGGTTGGTGACGGTGTATCCGCTGCCGGTGGGGGTGAACCGCCAGTGCCGGCTGCCGGTGCCGGTGCAGGCGGCCTGGAGAACGGCCTCACCGTCCGAGGCATCAGAGCCTGCTGGCAGAACGTCGCCCAAGGCGCCCTCCTCGTCACCGCCGTCGTCATCCCACAACGCCGCAACCACGAACGCCCCGTCGGACTCCCCGCCTGAGACCCCGTCACTTCCGTGCCGCTCGAACGAGCTCGGTGATCGTGCAGCGGGTCGGCGGGTCGGCGGGTCAGCGGGTCGGCGGGTCAGCGGGACGTGGGCGGTTGCGGCCATGGGGTTCCGTGCGCGGCGGCGTCGAGGACCTCGCCGAGGCGGAGCCAGGCGGTGGGGCCGGCGTGGCTGATCGGGCTGTCCGCGAAGCGTTGCCAGGCCCGGGTGCCGTCGCCGGGTGCGGCGGTCACCGGGGCGAGGACGGCGGGGTGGGTGCTGCTGCGGTGGCGGGGGCCGTTGACGGTGAGTGCGGTCCGGGCGGGGAGGGCGAGGACGGTCTCGCGGTCGTGGTGGGGCAGCGCGAGGACGTGCCGGACCCAGGACTCGCGGTCGGCGGGGCCGCCGCCGAGCCTGCGACGCAGTTCGCGGGTGAGGGTGTGCAGGGCCCGCTTCGGGTCGGAGTGTCGAGCGAGGAGGTCGGGGAAGGGGGGGCTCGCTTCGGCGGCCGCCCCGCTGGGCGCGGGACAGCAGGGCCTTCGCGACCGGTCGGTCGTTGCCGGTGTGCTGGTCCGGGTACGCGGTCAGGACGCCGGGTTCGACGGCGGAGAGTCGGCGGGACGTCACTTCGACGGGGTCGCCGAGGGCGGCGCGGCGGGTGGCGGACGGCCGGGGCACCGGGTCGGTGACGATCCGGGTGATGTCGGTGAGCAGTTTCGTGAACTGCTGGTGGTCGTCGCGGTCCTGGTGGCTGTAGGCGGTGGGGCGGGTCGGGTTGCGCCGGGCGCCGCGGACGACGCGCTGGACGGCGGCCTTCGTCTCGGCCGTCACCTCGGGAAGGTGCATCAGCACGGCGTGCACCCGGCGGAGGTCGGCGGCCCGGCTGATGCCGCGGTGCTCCTCCGGTTGCCAGGTGGGCAGGGCCTGCTCGGCGACCAGCGCGAACCGACGCGCCAGGTCAGCGAGTTCGTCCGGCGGGGTGCGCCAGGTGTGGGGTCACCGTAGGAGGGCTCGGCCTCGGCGGGGTCGAGGACGAGCCGCCACCGGCCGTCCGCAGCGTGCTGACGGAGGGTGGCTGGCAGGCTACGGTGGGGGCGTCAAGCGGTGTACGCGGGCGGCGGTGCCGGCCGTGCACGGTTCTGGGGGTGCGGGGCATGATCGATCCGCTGTCGGTCACGGCGGTCACGGGGGTGCTGGGCGCGGTCGGCTCGGCGATGGCGGGGGAGGCCGGGAAGTGGGCCTGGGAGGCGGTCGGGAACCTCGCGCAGCGGGTGACCGGGCGGCAGGTCGCGGCCCCGGTCGGCGCGGAGGAGTGCGAGGAACTGGCCCGGCGGCTGGTGGAGGGGGCGCGCCACGACCCGGAGCGGGCCAGGGCGCTGGCCGCCTGGATGAGCGGCCTGGCCGACGGTGCCCAGGGCCCGACCGGGGCGGTGCCGCGGCTGCTGCCCGCCTCCACCCGGTACTTCACCGACCGCAGGGGGCCGCTCGCCGCCCTCGACAAGGAGGCCGGGCGCAAGGCCGACGGCCGCCCCCGGCAGGTGCTGCTGCACGGCCCGGACGGCATCGGCACCAGCGCGGTGGCGATCCACTGGGGCGGCCGCGAGGCGCACCGCTTCCCCGACGGGCAGCTGTACGCCGACCTGCGCGCCGCCGGGCCGGGCGGCGTGGTGGACCCGGCGACGGTGCTGCGGCGCTTCCTGCGGCGGCTCGGCGTTCCCGCCGAGCAGCTGCCGGCCGGCCTCGAACGGCGGGCCGAGCGGTTCGCCGAACTGCTGGCCGGCCGCCGCCTGCTGGTCGTCCTCGACCATGCCCACTCCGCCGCCCAGGTGCGGCCGCTGCTCACCGCCGCCCCCGGCGTGCTCACCGTGGTCACCGCCCGCCGCCCGCTGGCCGGGCTGGACGCGCTCAACGTCGCCGTCGGCCCGCTCGCCGAGAAGGACGCCCGCCGCCTGCTCACCGACCTCGCGGGCAAGCACGCCGTCACCGCCGCCAAGGCCGCCCTGCCCGGCGTCCTGGAGCGCTGCGCCGGCTCGCCGTTCGCGCTGCGCGCCGCCGCCTCCTCCGGGCTGGGCGACATCGCGCAGCGGGCGCTCGCCGGGCAGACCTTCACCGACCCGGTGGAGGCCGCGACCGCCGACCGGTACGCCCGCCTCACCCCGAACGCCGCGCTGGCGTACCGGCGTTGCGCACTGCGGCACTGGCCCGCGATCGACCTGCGGGCCGCCGCGGCCACCACCGGCCTGAGCGAGGCGGACGCGGCCGAGGCGCTCGACGAACTCGCCGCCGCCGGGCTGCTGGAGACCGCGCTCGACGGCCGGCACCGCTACCGCCCGGCGGTGCGCCGCCACGCCGAGGCCGCCGCCGTGCGGGAGGACGGGCTCGCGGCGTGCGCCACCGCCGTGCACCGCGCCGTCGAGCACTACCTGCGCCTGGCCGTCGGCGCCGACCACGCCGCCCTGCCGCAGCGCTGGCACCTCGGACCGCTGTACGCCGAGATCGGCCCCGGCGGCTACCCGGACGAGGCCGCGGCGCTGGCCGTGCTCGGCGCCGAACTCCCCAACCTGGTCGAGGCGGTGGCCGCCGCCGAGGAGTTCGCCGAGCCCGGGACGGTGTGCCAACTGGTCGAGGCGCTGTGGGCGCTCCAACTGAAGGCGGGGCGGCACGACGAACTGCTGCCCGCGCTGCGGGCCGGGGCCCGGGCCGCCGGCCTGCCGGGCACCGAGGCCCGGACGGCGGCCCGGATGCATGTCCAACTCGCCCTGGCCCTCACCGAGTTGCAGGAGTACGGCGAGGCCGAGCAGCAACTCGTGCTGGCCACCGACGCCGAGGAGAAGGACGGCCACCTGCGAGGGCAG
Source organism: Kitasatospora fiedleri (assembly GCF_948472415.1). Classification (NCBI taxonomy): domain Bacteria; kingdom Bacillati; phylum Actinomycetota; class Actinomycetes; order Kitasatosporales; family Streptomycetaceae; genus Kitasatospora; species Kitasatospora fiedleri. The sequence goes on from NZ_OX419519.1 coordinate 5,988,887, forward strand.
GCCACCGCCGTGGAGACGCTCGGACTGCTGCGGCTGCGCCAGTGGCGGTACGCCGAGGCACTGGAGTGCTTCGACCGGGCCGCCGGACTGCTCGCGGGGATCGGCGACGGCGACAGCGGACAGGCGGACCTGCCCCGGGCCCGCGCCCTACTGGACCGGCACCGGGGCCGGGCGCTGCGCGGACTGGGCCGGTTCGAGCCGGCCGGGGCGGCGATCGCGGCGGCGGTGGCGTTCTTCCGCGGCACCGGCGAGGCGTACAACCTCGCCCGGGCGCTGACCGACCTGGCGCAGACCCTGATCGAGCAGCGGCGCGGACCGGACGCGCTGCCGCTGCTCGACGAGGCCGCCGTGCTGCTGGAGCGCGGCGGTGCGACCTTCCACCTGATGCCGGTCGGGGTGCTGCGCGAGCTGTGCGTCAACGAGCCGGAGTGACCGTCACCCGGTGAGTCGCACCGCCGGAACGGACGGTCAGCACCCCCGGCACCGGCCCGGCGGTCAGCAGCGCGGAGGCCGCCGCGGCCGGGGCGATCCCGTCGAAGGGGCCCGCCAACTCCAGTGCCGCGCCCGATCGGTGGCGGACGGTGCAGGTGCCCGGGCCGGTCACCTGCACGGCCAGCGTGCACGAGGGGTGGCGGCGCAGCACCTGCTCGGCCCAGGCGAGCGGCGGGCCGAGCCGGGGGTCGTCGGCGCCGCCGTGCCGGACGATCACGTCGGCCAGGGCCAGCACGCCCGGGTCGAGGGTGTCCTCGTGCACCGCCAGGTGGGCCTCGCCCGACCCCGCCGGCTCGTAGCGGACCGCCGCGAAACGCCGTACCTCGATCGCACCGTCCGCCCCGGCGCGGGTCAGCACCCGCACCGGGGCCGTCACCACGGGCGGCTGGTGGGCGGGCAGCGGCAGCGGGTCCAGCAGCGCGGGCGCGGCCGGCTCGGGCAGACCGAGGAAGCGGTAGAACAGCGACCGCAGCAGACCGGCCGATCCACCCGGGTCGGACGTGGTCGATGCGGCCGGACCGGCGGGTACGTCACCCCGGCCGATCAGCTCCTCCACCTGCGGGCCGAGCGCGGCGTGCGGATCGAGCTTCGGCGCCGCGCGGACGAACGCGGCGACCTGTGACCCGTCGTCGATCACGGACGGCCCGGTGGCCGCCAGGACGACCGGCGTGCCGAGGGCCGCCGCGTAGTAGCTCACCGAACCGAAGTCGCCCACCACGGCGTCCGCCGCGATCAGCGCCTGCCGCCAGTCCGCGACCGGGTCCACCAGCGTCACCCCCGCCCGGCGCGCCCCGTCCAGCCAGAGCCGGACCTGGCCGGGGCCGTGGCCGTGCCACACGTTGGGGTGCAGCACGACCGCGACCCGGTACTCGTCCAGCGGCAGTTCCGGCAGCCGGGACAGCAGCAGCGGCAGGACGTCGTCCGGGCCGCCGTCCCCGAACAGCGAGGTAGGGTTCCAGGTCGAGTTCAGGACCAGCAGGCGCTGGCCGGACCGCACCCCGAACGCCCGGCGGAACGCGTCGCGGCGGGGGAGGGCCGCGAGCATCCGGTCGAAGCACGGGTCACCGCCCAGCACCGCCGTGTGCGCGGCCTCCGGGCACGCCGCAGCGAGCCGGTCGACCTGGTCGGGGTGCGACAGCACCAGCGCATCGGCGATCGGCACCCCGTCGTCGGTGAGCAGCCACTCCGGCGACAGCCCGAACACAGGAACACCCCGGCTCCCGGCTCCCGGCTCCCGGCTCCCGGCTCCCGGCTCCCGGCTCCCGGCTCCCGGCTCCCGGCTCCCGGCTCCCGGCTCCCGGCTCCCGGCTCCCGGCTCCCGGCTCCCGGCTCCCGGCTCCCGGCTCCGCCAGCTTCTTATTGTATCCGACGCCGTGCGAGAGGACGGTCAACTTCCGCTTGAAGCAATGGAGTTGACCGCCGAAGCTGGCGGATATCGCCAAGTCCGGGGCGAGGGCGAGGGCCTGGTCCCAGGGCAGGACCGGGACGCCCAGTCCGGCGAGGAGTTCCGGGAGGCCGGAGCGGAAGGGCGAGGTGCCCGGGCAGGTGGCCGTCAGTTGGACGCGCAGGTCGTCGCGGAACAGGCCGACGACGTCGAGCAGCCGGGTCGCCGAGGTGACGTTGTGCGCCACCAGCAGGACCTGGCGGCAACCGCTACGGGTGGTCCACCGTGCGGAATCCGCGCCGACCGGCACCCTGATCCACTCGCCTGGCAAACCGTTCCTCCGCGATCGTCGCACTGCCGTTCCGGCAGCTTAGCGATCACGGCGGAACGACGGACCCGTTCCGGCGGCGGACGGCGGGCGTCGGCTGCCGGAACGGGTCCGGGGAGGGGCCTCAGTGGACGACGGTCAGCACCGGTTCCTCGTCGGAGCTGCCCTGCCGGCCGTCCTTGCCCTGGTGACCGGTGTTGATCAGGGTGAACGCGGTGACCGAGGCCAGGGCGAGGATGCCGGCCGCCCACCAGATGGCGGTGGAGAAGCCGTGGACCATGGCCTGGAGCTGGAGCAGGTGCCCGGCGGTGGGCGTCGTCGCCTCGCGGGCGTGGTCGGCGGCGTAGTCCGCGGTGGCGCTGGTGGCGAGGGTGGACAGCAGGGCGGTGCCGATCGCGCCGCCGATCTGCTGCGAGGTGTTGACCATGGCGGAGGCCACGCCCGCGTCCTGCGGCTTGACGCCGCGGGTGGCCAGGCTCATGGCGGGCATGAACGCGGTGCCCATGCCCAGGCCCATCAGGAACAGCCCCGGCAGCAGCACGGCCGCGTACGAGCTGTCGACCTTGATCTGGGCGAGGATCACCAGCGCGCCGGAGGCGAGCAGGAAGCCGGGGCCCATCAGGAAGCGGGGGGCGACCCTGGTCATCAGGCGGGCGCCGATCTGGGTGGAGCCGGTCATCATGCCGGCCACCATCGGCAGGAAGGCGACGCCGGAGATCACCGGGCTGTAGTCCAGCACCACCTGGAGGTAGTACGTCAGGAACAGGAACAGCCCGAACATGCCCACCACGGCCATGCCCAGCGAGAGGTAGGCACCGCCCCGGTTGCGGTCGAGCACCACCCGCAGCGGCAGCAGCGGCGCCTTCACCCGCTGCTGGACGACGACCAGCAGGGTCAGCAGGACGGCCGCCGCGACGAACAGGGTGACCGTCGTCGCCGACCCCCAGCCGTCGCTCTCGGCGCGGCTGAACGCCCACACCAGCGAGGCCAGGCCGCCGGAGGCGAGCAGCGCGCCCGGCAGGTCCAGCCGGGCCTGGTTGTGGCTGCCGGCCGGCTCGCGGACCTCCATCAGGGTGCCGGTGATCGCTATCGCGGCGATGAGGACGTTGACCAGCAGCGTCCAGCGCCAGTTCGCGTACTCGGTCAGCACGCCGCCCAGCAGCAGGCCCACGGCCGCGCCGCCGCCCGAGATGGCGCCGTAGATGCCGAACGCCTTGGCCCGCTCCTTGCCCTCGGTGAACATCACCGTGAGCAGGGACAGCGCGGCGGGCGCCAGCAGCGCGCCGAACACGCCCTGCAGCGCGCGGGCGCCCAGCAGCATGCCGGTGTTGACCGCGGCCCCGCCCAGCGCGGACGCCAGGGCGAAGCCGACCAGCCCGGTCAGGAAGGCCCGCCGGCGGCCCCACTTGTCCGCGATCCGGCCGCCCAGGAGCAGCAGCCCGCCGAACGCCAGCGCGTACGCGGTGACGACCCACTGGCGGTTCCCGTCGGAGAAGTGCAGGGCGCGCTGCGCCGAGGGCAGGGCGATGTTCACGATGGTGCCGTCGAGCACCACCATCAGCTGGGCCAGGCAGATGAACACCAGCGCCTTCCAGCGCCGTGGATCGAGGGGGGCCGTCGCGGCGGCCGTCGGGGAGGACATCAGGAGATCACCTGTCGCATCGGGTCGGGGAGGAGGCGGGGGAGGGGGCCGGGGCGGTGGCCAGGGGCAGGATCACCTCGTGGATCACCCGCCGGGCGAAGGCGTGGTCCGGTGGCGTGCCGTACAGGAGCACCCGCTGGAGGATCAGGGCCGGGAGCAGGCCGGCCAGGAGTTCGAGGTCGCGCTCCGGGGGGACCTCCCCCCGCTCGACCGCCCGCCGGAAGACGGTTTCGAACACCTGGCGGCGGGACTTCTCGAAGTGCCGCCGGAACACCTCGCGCAGGACCTCGTCCTGCAGCACGGCGGAGATCAGCCCGACCATCACCCGGGTCTCGAAGACGCTGCCGGTCTCGGCGAACGCGCGGGCGATCTCCTCCAGGTCCCCGAGCAGCGAGCCGGTGTCCGGTTCCGCCAGCGGGCCCTTGAGGCGCTCGATGGCGTCGACGACCAGCTCCGCCTTGCCGGACCAGCGCCGGTACACCGCGCCCTTGCCGGCGTGCGCGCGGGCCGCCACCGCGTCGATCGACAGGCGTTCGTAGCCGATCTCGGCCAGCAGTTCCAGCGCGGCCCGGCACAGCTCGTCGTCCCGGGACGGGTCCCTGGGACGCCCGCCGCGGTGGTCCGCTCGCTGCGCCGCGGCGCCGTCGGTGCCGGGGTCCACGGGAAGGCCCACCTGCCCGCCTCCTCAATCGGTACGCATCAGTTCCGGAACGGAATCGTACCGCATTCCCGAGGGGCGGCCGGACCCGTTCCGTCTCCGCCGCGCAGGCGGGTGAAGCCGGGCTTCGACGGGTCGCCGCCGCGGGTACGCGAAGGGGGACACCGCGACCGTCCGCCCCGTCCCGCGGGCCGGCGGCGAGGGACGACCGACGACAAGGAGTGGACTCGTGACCAGTGCCCCCGTGCACGCGCTGAACGACGGTACGAAGCTTCCCGGGGTGGGTCTGGGCACCTACCCGCTGGACGACGAGGCGGCCGAGCGGGCCGTCGCCGGCGCGCTGGAGACCGGCTACCGGCTGATCGACACCGCCGTGAACTACGGCAACGAGACCGGTGTGGGGCGCGGCCTGGCCCGCTCCGGCGTGCCCCGGCCGGACGTGGTGGTGACGACCAAGCTGCCCGGGCGTCACCACGGCTACCGGGAGACGCTGGCGTCGTTCGAGGAGTCCCGGCGCCGGCTCGGCCTGGAGTACGTGGACCTCTACCTCATCCACTGGCCGCTGCCCCGGGTGGACAGGTACGTGGACTCCTGGCGGGCGATGATCAAGCTCCGGGACGACGGCCTGGTCCGCTCGATCGGCGTCTCCAACTTCACCGCCGAGCACCTGGAGCGCCTGCACCGGGAGACCGGCGTCCTGCCGTCGGTCAACCAGGTCGAACTGCACCCGCTGCTGCCGCAGGACGAACTGCGGGCCTTCCACGCGAAGTTGGGCATCCGCACCGAGAGCTGGAGCCCGCTCGGCCGCGGCTCGACGCTGCTCGACGACCCCGCCGTCGGCGCGGTGGCCCGGGCGCACGGCGTGACCCCCGCGCAGGCCGTGCTGCGCTGGCACACCCAGCTCGACGCCACCCCGATCCCCAAGTCCGCGGACCCCGGACGCCAGCGCGCGAACCTGGACCTCTTCGGCTTCGAGCTGACCGCCGAGGAGATGGCCCGGATCGCCGACCGGCCGCACGAGCGGCTGGGCGGCGACCCCGACTCCCACGAGGAGTTCTGACCTCCGACGGCGGACAGCGGGCACCGCGCGGCCGGACTGTTCAAGTCGGTGGCGGATTCCTGTGATGCGAGGGCGTCCCGTGGATCTCCTAGGACGCGGGTGGGTGGGAGCGGATCGGACCGCTCCCGTCTCCCGACCGGTCCGGCCGCCGTCCGGCGCCGAGATCCGCCGCCCCGCCGATCGTGCAAGGAGATCCACCCCGATGGTTCAGCGCCCCCAGTCGGCCCGTCCCGCGACCGCCGCGTCCGCGACCGCCCCGCTGCTCGCCGCCTTCACCGCGAGCGCCCTCCTGGCCGGCCCCCTCCTGCTCGCCGCGCCGGCCGTGGCCGCGCCGGAGCCGTCGAGCGTCGACCACCACGCCGTGGTGCTGGTGAACTTCCGCAACAAGGCGCTCACCGACGCCGCCAAGACCCGGGCCGACGCCGTGCGGAACTTCTTCGGCACCGGCAGCACCTCGCTCGCCTCCTACTACGCCAGGAACTCCGGCGGCCGGATGAGCGTGGTCCCCGCGAAGGGCGACGGGGTCTTCGGCCCGTTCACCATCGACATGGACGACTCCGCCGCCTGCGACAACGGGAAGATGAACGAACTCGCCCGCAAGGCCATCGCCGGCGTGCCGTTCGACCACATCTCCGTCGTCTTCCACTCCGACTTCTGCTCCAACTGGTGGGGGCTGGGCTCGGTCTCCGGCCCCAACAGCTGGTTCCACGAGGGGGCCGTCGACGACGGCGCCGCCATCATCCACGAGATCGGCCACAACCTCGGCTTCCAGCACCAGGAACGCCAGGTCTGCCCGGCCGGCACCTTCACCACCGGCTGCACCGCCGACGAGTACAGCCACCGCACCCCGATGGGCGGCGGCGGCGAGAAGAAGGGCCTCAGCGCCCCCGAACTCCTCTCGCTCCAGTGGCTCACCGCCCAGCAGACCACCACCCCGACGGCCGGCACCAGCGTCCACCTCACCCCGCTGCACGCCCCCGGGACCGGCGGCACCCGCGCGATCGACCTCCCGCTCGGCACCGGCGGCGACCGCGTCGTCGTCGAGTACCGCACCCCCGACCCCGGCACCCCGGACGTGGACGTGCCCCAGGGCGTCGCCGTCTACCGCGTCACCAAGGGCAACTACAAGGACGCCGTCCTGATCAGCAACACCGCCCAGCAGAAGAAGGCCGCCAACAACTCCCTCGACGTCAACGGCCCGGCTCTCACCGACGACGCCGCCCACCTGTCCGTCAGCGTCGTCGGCACCAGCGACACCGGGGCCGACATCCGAATCCGGCTCGGCGCCGACGCCGCCCCGAAGACCACCGCCCCGGCCGCCGCCAAGCCCGCCGCGACGGCCGCCGAGCCCGCCGCCACCGCCGAGCCCGCGCCCTCCGGCGCCGCACCGGGGCCGCTCTCGGCCGAGAACCCCGACCACCAGGCCGCCGACCCCGCCGACTCCGCCAGCCCCGCCCCCGCCGCCACCGCCACCGACGGCCGGGGCCTCGCCCAGACCGGCGGCGGCGGTTCCACGCTGCCCCTGACCCTGGGCGCCGTCGCGGCCCTGCTGATCGGCGCCGCCCTCTTCCTCGTCAACCGCCGGGGCACCGGCCGCCGCGCCCGCCGCTGAGGGCCGCCCGCTGTTCGGCCCGTCCGGCGGAACGCCGGGACCGGACGGGCCGGAGCGCGGAGGCGCGGAGGCGCGGACGCACGGGTGAGGAGGTACGGGCCGGGTCAGTCCGGGCGGCGGGTGCGGTGGCGAACCGTCAGAAGTGCTGCTCCTGCGGCGAGCAGGAGTCCGGCCGTGCCGAGGACGGGGGTCAGCGGGAAACCGGTGGAGGCCAGCTGTCCGGCGGTGGCGGTGGTGGCGGTGGCCGGTCCGGGGATGCTCACCGGGGCCGGGGCCCGGGTGGCGGCGGAGACGGAGGGCCGGGGCGAGGCCGGGCTCGGGTCCGGAGTCGTACTCGCGCTCGCGCTCGCGCTTGCCGTGGGGCTGGGGCTGGGGCTGGGGCTCGCGCTCACGCCTGCGGAGGGCGACGGCGACGGCGACGGTGACGGCGAGGAGGACGGTGACGCCGACACCGAGGGCGAGGGCGAGGGGCTCGGCAGGTCACCGGGCAGCGGGACGGTGGAGGTGTCGAGGTCGCCGACGGCGAAGGTGTAGACGGAGCTGTCGCTGACCGGGCCGCGGCCGTTCAGGTCGGCGCTCCAGGTGAAGGTGAGTCGGTAGACGCCGGGCGCGGTGAAGGCCCAGTTCGCGTGCTGGTGGGTGTTGCTGGGGACGGGGTAGTGGGCGGGGAGGCCGGCCCGGCTGTCGAGGACCGTCTCGGGTTCGCCGAACGGGGACCACTCCCAGAGCACGACTTTTCCGGGCCCGTCCACCGCGTCCAGGGTGAGCGTCAGGTCGCCGTTCACGTCGCCGGGGGCGAAGGACTGGGTGCTCCAGCCGGTCCAGATGACGGCGGGGTCCTGGGTCTGCGGGACGCAGTAGACGGTGTCGCCGGGCGCGCCCAGGAACTCGTACCCCGTGGTGTCGGCGGTGAGATGGAGCGCGCCGGCTTCGGTGAGGTGCAGGATCACGGACTCGGGGGTGCGCCAGACGGGGGCGCGGGCGTCGCGGTCGTCGAGCAGCAGGCTCCGGAACGCGCCGTCGGCGATCCGGGGTGACACGGCGTCCACGTGGCCGGAGTCGATGACGGTCCGTTCGGTGCGGACGGGCTCCTCGGTGTCGGCGAGGGCCGGCCGGGCGGTGCTGGACGGCGGTGCCGGGGTGTCGGCGGCGGGGGCGGCGGGGGCGGCGGGGGCGCCGGTGAGGAGGGCCGCGACGGCCAGGGCGGTGACGGAAGTCAGGTGGACGGCAAGGGACTTGGGGCCCTTCACGCGGGCCCTCCTTTCGGTGCGGCGCCGCAGGGGGCGGGGCCGGGCGGGGCGGGAGGAGGTAGACCTTATCCGATATGAACATCATTTCCAACAAGGTCCCGGCGTGGTCTTCAACTCGCCCGCCGTCCCTTGCAGATGAAAATGAAAATGGTTACCGTTTCGGCCGTCGAGCCCAACGAGGGCTCCACCGAAGGAGGTTCCGTGCGCCATCCCGTGCGCCGCCCCGCCCGCCGTCCGGGCCACCGTCCCGCCCCTCGCCCCGCCCGCCTGCTCGTCGCCGCCGGCGCCCTGATCGCCACCCTGGCCGCCGCCGACCCCGCCTCCGCCACCTGCGTGACCGTGCTCGACCACGGCCACGTGGACGTGGTCGGCCTCGGCTACGAGAACGGCCACCTGGAGATCGGCGTCCACGACGAGAGCGGCACCGAAGAGGTCGAGTACACCCCCGAAGAGGTCATCCTGAAGGCCCTGCCCGCCGCCGGGACGACCGTGCCGGCCGGCTCCGCGTACGCCTTCCTCGGCGCCGCCGGCACGCCCGTGTGGCTCCTGCCCGAGGTGCAGAACCCGGGTCTGCTCTGGGCCGGGTTCGGCGCGGAGGAGCTGTCCACCGGCGATTTCAGCAACGACGCCGTCAACGTGCGATTCCTGTCCGTCCAGGGCCCCGGCAAGGTCGCCGTCTACACCGACGACGTGTTCGGCGCGCCCGAGACCGTGCTCGTCGACAGCGGCGACGGCCTGCCCGACACCGTCACCCTGCACGCGGGCGACCACACCCACGCCAACTGGGCCTTCTCCAAGCCCGGCACCTACACGCTGAGGGTCAAGACGGACGCCAGGCTCGCCACCACCGGAAAGACCGTCAGCTCGCGCACCGTCACCTACACCTTCCAGATCAAGAACTGAGGACGGCCGCCATGCGCGCACCCACCAAGGCACTCGGCTCCCTGCTGCTCGCCGCGGCACTGGTCACGGGCGTCTCCACCTCCGCCCACGCCACCACCGTCACCCTCTCCAGCGGTCACGTCGACGTGCTGGACATCGACTACAGCGGCGGGACGCTCACCCTCGACCTGCTCGACTCGACCACCGGCACCGCGGTCGACCGCGCCCCGTCGGACGTCGTGCTGGACGTCCCGCTCGCCGCCAAGCACACCAACGTGCCCGGCACACCCGCCTGGTCCTTCCTCGGCACCGGCGGCACCGCCTGGATACTCCCGCAGAGCCAGACCACGGGCCTGCTCTGGGCCGGCTGGAACGCCACCGACGTCCCCGCCGGGGTCTTCCAGGGCAACCAGGTGACGTTCCAGCTCACCGCCGTCAGCGGCCCCGCCGGATTCAGCGTCTACACCGCCGCGGGCAGCACGCCCACCAAGCTCGCCGACAGCGACGACGGCCTGCCCGACAGCGTCACCGTCGCCGCCGGGGCGCACACCCACGCCAACTGGGGCTTCGACGCGGCCGGGACGTACCTGGTCACCTTCAAGGTCAGCGGCGTCCTCGCCGCGACCGGACAGACCGTCACCTCCGCCCCGCAGCAGTACACCTTCCACGTCCTGAACGCCTGACCCGGCGGGCCCGGTCCGGGCCCGGACGGCCGCAGCCCACCGACCCAGGAGTCGCGACCAGCATGAAGAGTTCACGGGCCGCCCGGGCGGCGGCGGCCGGATCGGCCCTCGCCGTCCTCTGGGCCGCCGGCAGCGCGCACGCCGCCCTCCCGGACGCGCCGGTCGGCGCCGCCACCCCGAGCGGCGGCGCCGACCTCGTCCTCGCCCTGACCGGGCCCGACCTCGACCTCGCGGTCGGCACCCCCGCACCCGCCACCGGCGGCCCGGACGCCGACACCCGACTGCTCACCCTCGGACCGGCCGACCGGTCCACCGTCCCGGACGGCGCCCCCGCCTTCCTCGGCCCGCCCGGCACGCCGCTGTGGCGGCTCGGCGCGGACGGCGGCCAGGACGGCCCGCACTGGGACACCGCCGCCGTGATCGCCGCCGACCTCGCGCCGCCCGGCCTCTCGCTCTCCCTCGGCCGGGTGCGGGGCCCCGGCGCGGTGATCGCCTACACCACCGGACCGGCGGGAACCGAAGACCCGGACGGCCTCAACTCGGCTCCAGGGGAAGCAGATTCGATCGGTACCCAGGTCGAGCCCGAGCCCGAGCTCGGTCCCGGGCCGCTCCTGCTCCTCGACAGCGCCGACGCCCGGCCCGACACCGCGGCCCTGGCACCCGCCGCCCGGGGCGGCCTGGTCTGGGCGTTCACCAGCCCCGGCGTGTACGACTTCGACCTCACCGCCGAGGCGGCCCTGTCCGGCGGGGGAGCGGCGACCCGCACGGTCCACGTGCACGCCACCGTCGCCGAGCCGCCCACCGCCGAGCCGCCCACCGCCGAACCGCCCACCGCCGAACCGTCCGCCCCAGCCGCGCCCGTACCCGCACCTGCGCCCGCCGCCGCCGGGCCCACCGCCGCCGGACCCGCCGCCGGCGGACCCACCGGCGCGCCCGCCCCGCCGTCGGCCGCCCGCGCCCTGCGACCCGCGTCGCTGCCCGGGGCGGAGATCGCCACCGCGCCGGTCACCATCGGCGACGGCCACGTGGACGCGCTGGCGGGCCAGTGGGTGGACGGGCGGCTGCGGCTGCTGTTCAAGGACAGCCGCAGCCCGGACGCCGTGGTCTGGCGGGAGCCCTCCGCGGTGACGGTGCACGTCAACGACGCCGCCCGGCAGCAGGTCCCGGCGGGCTCGGCCTACTCCTTCCTCGGTGCGCCGGGCAGCACCTTCTGGCTGGTCCCGCAGGTGCAGAAACCCGGTGTGGTGTGGGCGGGTTGGAACACCGAGGCGCTGGCCTCCGGCCCGCTGTCCGGCCCCCTGGAGCTGGCGCTGACCGGGGTGGAAGGCCCCGGAACGGTCGCGATCTGGCAGACCGCCGGTCTCGGCGGGGCCACCGTCCTGTACGACAGCCGCGACGGCCTGCCCGACCGCCACCCGGTCGACCTCGGCGTCCACGCGCACGCCAACTGGGGGTTCGGCGCGGCCGGCACCTACCGACTCACCTTCGCCCTCGGCGGGCACCTCGCCACCGGGGAGGCGGTCACGGACACCCGCACGTACACCTTCACCGTCGGGGACGGCCAGACCTCGACCCCCGACACGGGCGGCAGCACCGCGTCCGCCGGGACCGGTACCACCACGGGCGGGACGACCCGCAGCAGCACGGCGGGTGGCGGCACCGGCACCCCCGGCGCGCTCGCCCAGACCGGCCCGGCCGCCACCGTCCCGCTCACCGTCTCCGGCGCGCTGCTCCTGTTCGGCGGCGGCCTGATCACCGCCGTCGGCCGTCGACGTGCCAAGCCGGGCCCCGTCCCGACCGCCACCGACGACCACCGGCACTCCTCGAACTCCCGGAGCGACCAGCGATGAAACGCCCCACCGCCCTGCTCGGGGCCGGCGCCCTGCTGCTCGGCGCCCTGACCGCCTGCGGGCCGGAGGACACCCCCGGCGGGTCCGGCGGCGGGCTCCGGGTGGTGACCACCACGGAGATCCTGGCGGACCTGGTGCGCCAGGTCGGCAGCGACCGGGTCCGGGTGGACTCGATCGTCCCGCCCGGCGGCGACCCGCACTCCTACGAGCCCACCCCCAGGGACGCGGCGAAGGTCGCCGAAGCCGACGTGACCTTCACCAATCACCTCCTCCTGGAGGAGCACGCCCTGATCAAGACCATCGACGCCAACGCCCCCGCGGGCTCGCCGAACGTCTCGCTCGCCGAGGCGGCCGAGGCGTACGGCGCGCACGTCATCCCGCTGGTGGAGAACATCGGGCTGGACGTCCCGTGGCTCGGCCTGCGGGTGCGCGGCGAGGGCGCGGCGCGCGGGGCGACCCGATCCTCCGACGTGCTGCTCTCCGCCACCGACGTGCAGGGCCCCGGCCGGCTGGTCGCCTACCTGACCGAGTCGCTCGGCCGGCCGCAGGTGTACTTCGACTCCGGCGACGGCCTGGACGACAAGGACACCACCTCGCTGCCGCCCGCCGCCCACACCCACCTGAACTGGGCGTTCACCGCGCCCGGCGTCTACCACCTCACGCTGGGCGCCCGGTTGAAGAACCCGCAGGGCCCGGCGCAGGAACTCGGCACCGGCACCTTCACCTTCGCCGTCGGCGTCGACCCGCACGGCGTCGCCCGCCCGCAGGACACCGTCATCGACGAGGGCCACACCGACCTGACCGTCAACCTCGACACCGGCGCGCTCTCCGCCTACACCGACCTGCGGGCCGGGGACGGGCAGCAGGAGGAGCTGCCGCCCGACCAAGTGGTGATCGACGTCCCGAACAAGGCGCTCGACAAGGTGCCCGACAATCCGGCCTTCGCCTTCCTCGGGCCGCCCGGCACGCCCGTCCACCAGCTGCCGCAGGCGGTCCTCGGCAAGCACGTCCACGGCGAGATCGACCCCCACCTGTGGCAGGACGCCGAGAACGCCAAGGCGTACGTCCAGCTGATCCGGGACACCCTGGCCCGGCGCGATCCCGGCGGGGCGGACGCCTACGCGGAGAACGCCCGCCGGTACGGCGAGGAGCTGGACGCGCTGGACGCCCACCTGTCCGCCCAGGTGGCCCGGATACCCGCCGACCGCCGCCAGTTGATCACCACCCACGACGCCTTCGGCTACCTCGCCCGGGCGTACGGGCTGAGCGTGGCCGGGTTCGTCGTCCCCAACCCGGCGCAGGAACCCAGCGCGGACGACGTGCAGCGGCTGACCACCACCATCCGCAACCTGAAGGTCCCGGCCGTCTTCACGGAGCCCAACCTCGCCCGGCGCGCGGCCGTCCTCACCCAGGTCGCCGAGGACCAGGGCGTCCGGGTCTGCACCCTGTACGGCGACGCCTTCGACGCGCACGTCCGCCACTACACCGACATGATGCGCCACAACGCCGACGAACTGCTCTCCTGCCTGGGCGGAGGCGCCCCGTGACCGCCGCCCGCCGCACCGTACGCGCCTTCGCGGCCGCCGCCCTGGCCGCCGTGCTGCTCGCCGCGGGCCCGTCCGTCCCCCTCGCCGCAGCGGCCGACGGCCCCGACGGCACGGACGGCACCGGAGGCACCGCCGGTACCGACGCGCCGACCGTCATTGCCGACGGCCACGTCGACCTCGGGCCGCGCTTCGAGCAGGGGCGCTGGACCATCGGCATCCGGGACGACAGCGGCCCCGCCCCCGTGTGGCGCGACCCCGACCGGGTGGTGCTCCAGGCCGTGGACGCCGCCGCCGTCACGGTGCCGGCGGACCCGGCGTTCGCCTTCCTCGGCACCTCCGGCACGCAGGTCTGGCTGCTGCCCCAGGTGCAGCAGCACGGCGTCCTGTGGCCGGGCTGGAACAGCCAGGACCCGAGCGTCATCCACACTGTCGACCGCGAGGTCACCTGGCAGTTGGAGTCGGTGCGCGGCCCGGGGCGCTTCACGCTCTTCCTGAACGGGAGCTTCGGCACGCCCGAGCAGGTCTTCGACAGCGCCCGGCCGCTGCCGCAGGAGACCGGCATCGAGACCAACAGCCACGTCCACGGGAACTGGGCGTTCACCGCCCCGGGCAGCTACCTGCTCGGCATCCGGATGACCGCCAGGACCCTGGACGGGCAGACCCACGACGCCCGCACCGTCCTCCACTTCTCGGTGGGCCCGCAGGACCCGCGCTCGGCCCTCCCGGCCGCGCCGGACACCCCGGCGGCACCGACGGCACCGACGGAGACGGCGGCGCCTGGAGCGGCCCGGAAGCCGTGGATTCCGTGGGCAGTGGGCGGCGGTGCGGTGATCGTCCTGGCCGCCGGGGCGATGGTGGTGCCGGTGCGCCGCCGCGTGAAGGGAACCCGAAGTGACTAACCGTCAGATCGCCTTGGAAATAAGCGGGTTGGGAGTCATGCTCGGCGGTCGGGAGGTCCTGCACGACGTGGACCTGACCGTCCGGGCCGGGGAGCTGGTCGGCCTGATCGGGCCCAACGGCGCGGGCAAGACCACCGTGCTGCGCGCCGTCCTCGCCCTGATCCCGGTCCGGGCCGGGACCGTCACCCTGGACGGCGCGCCGGCCGAGCGGCGGCGCGGCAGCGTCGGCTACGTGCCGCAACGGCACGAGTTCGCCTGGGACTTCCCGCTCTCGGTGGAGAAGGCCGTGATGAGCGGCCGGGTCCACCGGATCGGCTGGCTGCGCCGCCCCGGGGCGGCGGACCGGGCCGCCGTGGACGAGGCGCTGGAGCGGGTGGACCTGACCGACCTGCGGCACCGCCCGATCGGGGAGCTCTCCGGCGGCCAGCGCCAGCGCGTCCTGGTCGCCCGCGCGCTGGCCCTGCGGCCCGGACTGCTGCTGCTGGACGAGCCGTTCACCGGCCTCGACGTGCCGACCCAGGACCTGCTGACCGTGCTCTTCGCCCGTCTCCGCGCGGAAGGAACCGCCCTGCTGATGACCACGCACGACCTGCCCGCGGCGGCCGACGCCTGCACCCGGCTCTGCCTGCTGAACCGGACCGTCGTCGCCGACGCCGCCCCTGGCGGGCTGCGCGACCCGGAGGTCTGGCTGCGGACGTTCGGCGTGACCCGCACCGACCAGCTGCTGCACTCCCTGGGGGTGGAGCGGTGAACGCCGTCCTCGCCTTCCTCACCGACCCGTGGCAGCACGTCTTCATGCAGCGGGCGCTGCTGGTCGCGGCGATGTCCGGGGTGGTCGCCGGCGTGGTCGGCAGCCACGTGGTGCTGCGCGGCATGGCCTTCATCGGCGACGCCGTCTCGCACGCCGTCTTCCCCGGCGTCGCGATCGCCTTCGTCCTGCACACCAGCCTGGTGCTGGGCGGCGCGGTCGCGGGCCTGGCCACCGCGCTGGCGGTCGCCGTCTTCTCGCAGAACCGGCGGCTCAAGGAGGACAGCGTGATCGGCGTGTTCTTCGCCGCCGCGTTCGGCCTGGGCATCGTGGTCCTCAGCACCGCGCCCGGCTACAGCGGTTCGCTGGAGTCCTTCCTGTTCGGGCAGATCCTCGGCATCAGCGACGGGGACGTGCTGACCGTGGCGGTGGCGGGGACGGTCCTGGTCGCGGTGGCGCTGCTGCTGCACAAGGAGCTGGTCGCGGTCAGCCTGGACCGGGAGACCGCCCGGGCGGCGGGCCTGCCGGTCCTGCTGCTGGACGCGGTGCTCTACGCGCTGGTCACCGTGACGGTGGTGATCTCGCTCCAGGCGGTCGGCAACGTCCTGGTGCTCGCGCTGCTGATCACCCCGGCGTCGTGCGCGCGGCTGCTGACGGACCGGATCGGCGTGATGATGGTCCTCGCCCCGGCGATCGGCGCGGGCTCCTCGCTCACCGGCCTGTACCTGTCGTACGCCGGGAACCTCGCCGCGGGCGGGCTGATCGTCCTGGTGGCGACGGCGGTCTTCCTGCTCTGCTGGACCTTCGCCCCGCGGCACGGCCTGCTGGCGGGCCTGCGCCGCCGCACCGCCGCCACCGCCACCGCCGCCGCCGTCCGGGCCCCGAGCTGACCGGCCCCGGGCCGGCCGCCCCGGGGTCGGGGCAGGTCAGCGCGGGGCAGGTCAGCGCGGGGCCGGTCAGCCGGTCAGCCGCTCAGGACGAGGGCGGGGTGGCGAAGGGGGCGCTCCAGGTCTGGTTGGGCTGGTGGCTGCCGCAGGTGTAGGTGGCGACGGTGGCACTGGTGTTGGTGCCGAGGCCGGTGCCGGCGACGTCGACGCAGACGCCGGTCGCCTGGCGCAGCTGGCCGGACCGGTTGTAGGTCCACACCTGCTGGGGGTCGGACCCGTTGCAGGCGGCCAGGGTGAGGCCGGAGGAGGCGCCGGAGACGCACAGCCCGGTGTTCTGGTAGGAGGCGATCAGACCGTCGGCCCGCCGGGTCCACTGCTGGTTCGAGGTGCCGTGGCAGGCGTAGAGGGCGACCTTCGCGCCGGTGGTGGCGCCGTTGTACGCGTCCAGGCAGAGCGGGCTGGCCTGGAAGGCGCTCTGCACGCCGGTGATCTGGCCGGTCGGGACGGCGGCGCCGCAGGTTCCCGGGGAGATCCGGTAGGCGGCGTTGTCGTGGCTGCCGATGGTGGTGGTGAGGGAGCCGGTGGCGCTGGAGTCGGTGTGCGTCCACAGGTCGCGGACGGGGTGGGCGCAGGAGGAGCCGGGGAAGCCGATCCGGCCGAGGTCGAGGGTGTAGCTGGTGGCGGTGGCGTTCTTGTTGAGGACGACCACGGCCCGGCCGCCGTCGGCCAGCGGCTTGACGACGACGTCGATCCCGGCGGTGGTGGCGGCGTTGTCGCGGGAGGCGAGGTAGCCGCCGGCGCCCAGCGCGTCCTGGTCGACGGCGATCAGGTCGGCGTTCTTCAGGATGCCCAGCTGCAGCGCGTAGGTGGTCGGGTCGGCGGCCATCTTGCGGACATCGGTGCTGATCATCAGGGGGGAGCCCATCGCGGACCAGAGCGCGAACTGGCTGCGCTGCTCGGCGAGGGTGAGCTGGTTGTTGTCGCCGATCAGCAGCATGTCGGCGTCGTTGGCGTTGCCCGGGCTGTTGTAGCGGGCCAGGCCGACGGTGTCGATGAAGTTCTGCAGCACGCCGCCCTCGTACCAGTCCGCGGCGTGCGGGGAGTCCCACGCGGAGGCGGTCGCGCTGTGCCAGACGTTGATGTCGGGGCTGACCCGCCACATCTGGCCGAGCCCCCGGACCCAGTCCATCGTCTCGTACTTGGCCGCGGAGGTCGGCCCGTAGCCGGCCGGCGCCGACTCGTTGAAGAGGATCTTGCGGTCCTTGTTCGCGGTGGCGGTGCCGAGGGCCTGGGCGAACGCGGTGAACTCGGTCTGCCGGTTGGTGGAGTTCGTCCCGCAGTTGTCGAGCTTGATGGAGTCGACGCCCCAGTACGCCAGGGAGTTGGCGTCGGCCTGCTCGTGGCCCATGATGCCGCCGGGCACGCCCTGACAGGTGTTCACCCCGGAGGTGGTGTAGAGGCCGGCCTGCATGCCCTGGCCGTGGACGTAGGACGCGTAGTCGGTCAGCTCCCAGTCGAACCCGGGCTGGCTGCTGCCGCCCCAGGTCGCGGCGCCGTGCAGGTAGCCGGCGGAGGTCCGCTGCATCCAGCAGTCGTCGACGGTCAGGTTGGTGTAGCCGGCGGCGACCAGGCCGGTGTCCTTCATCGCCTTGGCCTGGTCCTGCATGAACTGCTGGAAGGAGTAGCCGGTCCGGGTGCCGTCCAGCCGGGCCTGGGCGGCGCAGGTGAAGCGAGCCCAGTTGTTGAAGCCCATCAGCGGCTTGACGCCGATGGCGGTGCTGGTGTTGGCGGCGACCGGGTCGGCCTGGGCGGCGGGCGCGCCGCTGACGGCGAGTGCGGCGACGACGGCTGCCGTCGTCGCGGCCGCGGCCGTTCTCCTGCTCCACTGCATGGGGGAACCTCCTGTGGGGGACGGGCCGTTCCGGTGGGTCGGCGGGCCCGAGGGGGTGTGCGGGCGGTTGTTCTCGACGACGGGGACGACTGGGACGACGGGCACGGTGGGGTGGGGACGCCGGGAGCACCGGGGGCGGGCGGCCGGCCTTCGTCGTGAGTGAAAGTGCTTGCTTCGGCGCTCCAGCACGCACCTTTGCGCAAACTGTGCTGGCGGTGGCGGGCGATGTCAAGGGGTCGCGACCGAAGCGGAATCTTGGCGGCGTCGACCCGGGCGTGAACGTCCAGGGCGTGCCGGACAGTCCGTCCGCTGGCCAGCATTGCTCATTTGTGCTCGATAGGGCTATAAATCAATCACCTTCAATCATTGGCCGCCTGTGCGGTCCGCCCTGGAAGGGCCGTCCCATGACTGATGTCGCTGCCGTGACCGCCGTTGCCGCGACCGCCGTCGCCGCCGAGATCGCCAGCCAGCCGGAGTGCTGGCGCCGGGCGATGGCCGTCGAGACCACCGCGCTGCCGGCCCCGGGCGAGCGGGTGGCCGTCGTCGGCTGCGGCACCTCGCTCTACGTCGCCCAGGCGTACGCCGTGCTGCGCGAGACCGCGGGCGCGGGCGAGACCGACGCGTTCGCCGCCTCCGAGTACCCGGCCGACCGCCGCTACGACCGGGTGCTGGCGATCACCCGCTCCGGCACCACCACCGAGGTGCTGGCCGCGCTGGCCCGGGCCCGCGCCGCGGGCCTCCCCACCACCGCCGTCACCGGCGATCCCGCCACCCCGGTCGCCACCGCCGCCGACGCGCTGGTCGACCTCTCGTTCGCCGACGAGCGCTCGGTGGTCCAGACCCGGTTCGCCACCACCGCGCTGGTGCTGCTGCGCACCGGCCTCGGCCTGACGCCGGCCGACCTGCCCGAGCAGGCGGCCGCCGCCATCGCCGCCGAGCTGCCCGAAGACGCCCTGGCCGCCGGGCAGTTCACCTTCCTCGGCGCCGGTTGGACGGTCGGGCTGGCCAACGAGGCGGCGCTCAAGCTGCGCGAGGCCGCCGGGGCCTGGACCGAGTCCTACCCGGCGATGGAGTACCGCCACGGACCGATCAGCGTCAGCGGCCCGGACAGCCTGGTCTGGTTCCTCGGCGATCCCCCGGCCGGCCTGCCGGACCGGATCGCCGCCACCGGCGCCCGGGTCGCCTCTGGCCGGCGCGACCCGCTGGCCGAACTGGTGCGCGCCCAGCGGCTGGCCGTCGCGCTCGCCGAGGCCAGGGGCCACGACCCGGACCACCCGCGCAACCTGACCCGCTCCATCGTGCTGGACACCCCGTGAGGGTCCGCCACCCGGCCGCCGGCCCGGCCCAGGTCGTCGCGCTGGACGTCGGCGGCACGCACATCAAGGCGACCGTGCTGGCCGCCGACAGGTCGGTGCTGCACGCCGAGAGCGCGGACACCCGGGCCGACCGCGGCCCGGACGCGGCACTGGAGAACGTGCTCGGCCTGGCGGGCCGCCTGGTCCGCCGGTTCCGACCGGCCGCAGTGGGGATCGCCGTGCCGGGCATCGTCGACGAGGACGCCGGGGTCTGCCGGTACGCCGCCAACCTGGGCTGGCGCGACCTGCCGGTGCGGCAGTGGGCCGAGGAGGAACTGGGCCTGCCGGTGGCCCTCGGGCACGACGTGCGGGCCGGCGGTCTGGCCGAGGCCCGGCTCGGCGCCGGACGCGGACTGCGGTCCTTCCTCTTCGTGCCGGTCGGCACCGGCATCGCCGGTGCCGTGGTGGTGAACGGGCGGGCGCTGACCGGGGCGCACGGCGGTGCGGGCGAGGTGGGCCACCTGGTGGTCCGCCCGGACGGGCCGCCCTGCGGGTGCGGCGGGCGCGGCTGCCTGGAGGCGGTCGCCTCCGCCTCGGCCGTGGCCCGCCGCTACCGGCAGCTGGCCGGCCTGCCGGCGGACGAGCACGTCCCCGCCGAACAGGTGCTCCAGCGGGCCGGCGCGGGGGACGAGACCGCCGGACGGGTGTGGCGGGAGGCGGTGTCCGCGCTGGCCGACGGCCTGGTCACGGCCCTCACCCTGGTCGACCCGGAACGGGTGGTGATCGGCGGCGGACTGGCCCGGGCCGGTGCCGCCCTGCTGGACCCGCTGCGGACGGCGGTGGCGGAGCGGCTCACCTTCCAGTCCCGCCCCGAGCTGGTGCGGGCCCGGCTCGGCCACCGGGCGGGCAGCCTGGGGGCGGGCCTGCTCGCACAGGACCTGCTGCGCCGCCCGGCCGGACGGACAACCGCCGACCGGCTCCGGCCGCCGGGAGGTGCGGCGCGATCCTCACCGTGACGCCGAACGCCGCGCCGAACCCCGCGCCGGACGCGACCCACCGGGTCGAACGGTTCGCGCCCGGCGCCGGCACCCGGGTGCCGGAGGTGGCCGCGCGGGCCGGCGGCAAGGACGTCGACGTCGCCCGGGCGCTGCGCGGGCCCGGTACCGACCCGGCCGACACCGACCCGGCCGTCACCGGCCCGGCGGTCGCCGTCGGCAGCGCGCACGCGGTGCTCACCCGCGACGCCGCGCTGGACTTCGGGCTGATCGCCGCGCTGATCGCCGCGCTGGTCGCCGCGCTGGTCGACACCCGCAGGTACCTCGGCCCGGCCCGCGAGGCCACTGCGGCCGAGGTCGCCCGTCTGCTCGCGGTGCTGGACGCGGCCCGCTGACCGGCTCGCCGCGGTGCCCGCGGTATCCGGCAACTCCGTTGTCCGTATCGCCAGTTGACTCCGGCTCGGGCCGGGAGCATCGTTCCGATGATGCGACGGCCAACCTCCCGAAGCCCGGGCCGGACACGGATGGCGGCCGCCGAGGGTCGGCAGGCCATCCACCGCAGGGCGCTGCCGGCGGTTCCCCGCACCGTGCGGGCGAACCACCGGCAGCGCTCCGGCGCGTCCCGCCGGGAGTCCCGTCGCGGGGACGTCAGTTGTCGGTGCCCAGGACGCGGATCTCGGCGGCGGAGGTCCACGGGCCGCGGTTGCCGGCCTCGCTGAGGGCGCGCAGCCGGACGTGGCGGGCGGTGCGGGGGGTGAAGTCGACGCGCTTGGGCAGGGCGTCGTCGGCCCAGGTGCCGGTGGCGGCGGGGGCGCTCCAGGTGGTGCCGTCGGTGCTGGTGGACACCTCGTACCGGCCGACGCGGCCGTTGACGCCGCCGTCCTGCCGGGGGAGGTAGGACAGGCCGCTGACGGACCTGGCGGCGCCGAGGTCGAAGCGGATCTCGTGCGGCAGTGGGGCGGCGGTCCCGCTCCACCTGGTGTGCCACTTGGTGGAGAGGACGTCGTCCAGGACGTTGGCGGCGGCGCCGTTCTCGGCTGAGGTCTCCTGGCTGTCGGCGTAGGAGACGGTGGCGGGCAGGGCGCCGACGACGGCCGGGTCGCTGATCGACTCCTGGCCGTTCTCGGCGTGGCCGGCGAAGCGGCGCAGGAAGGCGTCGGCGGTGTCGGCGGTGGCGGTGAGGTCGTACCAGCGGCCGGCGGCGGTGAGGTCGAGCGTCTTGGTGGCGGTGGCGCCGGCGGCGAGCGGGAAGGTCCACGGCCCGTCGGTGCGGTGGGCGTTGGGTGTGACGGTGACGGTGCAGGCGGCGGTGCCGCTGTTCTTCATGGTGAGGGTGAGCGTCCCGCCGGGGCCGTCGACGGCGGCGGTGACCTCGGGGTTGGCGTTGCCGCTGGTGGTGGCGGTGACGCGGTTGCCGCGGAAGCGGCGGTGGAAGCCGTTGGGTCCGTGGAGCGAGAGGTCGTAGGCGCCGGTGGGGGTGCCGGCGACGAAGTAGTCGGTGAGCGTCTTGCCGGCCTCGACGGTGTGCCGCCAGGGGCCGTCGGTGCGGTGGGCGTTGGCGTACAGGTAGACGCACTGGCCGGCGGCGCCGGTGTTGGCCAGGTCGAGGTAGAAGGCGCCGGGGGTGACGCGCCCCTTGGCCTCGAAGGCGTATGGGATCGGGCGGGCCTTGCGGTGGCCGGCCTCCTGGAGTTGCACCGACTGCACGGCGGGGACGGCGGGGGCGGGCAGGGTGGAGCACTGGGTGGCGGCGTCGGCGACGTAGCGGCTGGTGTCGGGCAGGGCGGGCCAGGCGGTGGTGGGGGAGGTGAAGTCGAAGGCGGAGGTGAGGTCGCCGGTGACGGCCTTGCGCCAGGGGCTGATGTTGGGTTCGGCGACGCCGAAGACCTTTTCGCAGAAGCGCAGCACCGAGGTGTGGTCGAAGACCTGGGAGCAGACGTAACCGCCGCGGGTCCAGGGGGAGATGACCGTCATCGGGACGCGGAAGCCGAGGCCGACCGGCTGGCCGCCGGAGATCTCGCCGGTGGTAGCGACGGTGGACAGGCCGTCGGTGTCGGAGGCGGGTGGGGCGGGCGGCGGGACGTGGTCGAAGAAGCCGCCGTTCTCGTCGTAGTTGAGCAGGAAGACGGTGTTCGCCCACACCTCCGGGTGGGCGGCCAGCTTGGCCAGCAGCCGGGCGGTGAGGTCCTCGCCCGCCGCGGGGCGGTAGTTGGCGTGCTCGGACAGCGCGGTGGGGGCGACGATCCAGCTGACCTGGGGGAGGGTGCCGGCGGCGAGGTCGTCGCCGAACGCCTTGACCAGGTCGGGGACGGTGGCCATGCCGCGGTCGTACAGCGGCTGGCCGGCCTTGGCGTTCTTGAAGGCGACGAACCAGGCCAGCGCGTTGTCGTCGAAGTTGTCGCTCTGCTGGTAGACCCGCCAGCTGACCCCGGCGGCCTGGAGGCGTTCGGCGTAGGTGGTCCAGGTGAAGCCGGCCGCCGGTTCGGTGTTGTCCATCACGTTGGCCTGGCCGACCGAGCCGCCGTTGGTGCCGGTGAACACGTGCAGCCGGTTGGGGTTGGTCTGGGTCAGGGTGGAGGAGAAGTACTGGTCGCAGACGGTGAAGTTGTCGGCCAGCTGGTAGTAGAAGTCCAGGTCGCCGCGGGCGAAGTGGCCCATGCCCAGGCCGGGGGTGCGGGCGGTGTTCCAGCCGTCGTACCGGCCGCCGTTGTACATGCCCAGGTCGGTGGGCCAGTTCATGGCGGGGGCGGAGGCGCAGACGGCGCTGGTGGCGGCGGTGTTCATCCGGAACGGCAGGATGTACCCGTCCGGGTGGGTGGTGGACGGCTGGTACCAGACCGGCTTGCCGCCGGGCAGGGTGACCGCGTTGCGGTCGCCGAAGCCGCGCACGCCGCGCAGGGCGCCGAAGTAGTGGTCGAAGGCCCGGTTCTCCTGCATGAAGACCACCACGTGCTTGACGTCGGCGATCGTGCCGGTACCGGCCGGGACGGGGGTGGCCAGCAGGTCGCGCAGGACCTTGGGCAGCGCGCCGGTGGCGGCGACACCGGCCGCGCCGGCCGCGCCGGACAGGACGGCGCGGCGGCTGATGTGGGGGGAGGGTGACATGGGGGGCTGACTCCTCGCGGTCGGGCTGTCGACGACGACGGGCACGGTGGGGAGGCCGGAGGAACGGGGGGCGGCCGTCGCCCACCTGCTGAGCAAAGGTGCGTGATTGGACGCTCAATCACGCACCTTTGCGCAAACTGTGCGGGTGACGGCAGCCCGTGTCAAGGGAACCCGTCATCACGGCCGAGGACTTGACGGTCCTCGGCCGGGGTGCCGGGCGTGCGTGGCGCGGGAGTCGGCGGAGGTCAGCGCTCCTCGCGGAAGTCGACGTGCCGCTTGACGACCGGGTCGTACTTGCGCAGGACCAGCCGGTCCGGGTCGTTGCGGCGGTTCTTGCGGGTGACGTAGGTGTAGCCGGTTCCGGCGGTGGAGCGGAGCTTGACGATCGGGCGCAGTTCGTTGCGTGCCATGGGGGTCCTCGGGGTCGGCCGGGTGTCCGGGGTTCGGTGTCGGGGGATGGGTGCGACTCTAGCAAAATGAAATCCATTTTCACGTAGAGTGCTCCCGTCCATCCGACCGGAACGGAGCCCCGATGTCCGCCCACTGCCAACTGACCGGCCGCAGGCCGGGATTCGGCAACGCGATCTCCCACTCGCACCGCCGCACCCCGCGCCGCTTCGACCCGAACATCCAGCGCAAGCGCTACTGGCTGCCCAGCGAGGGCCGCCACGTGCGCCTCACGCTCAGCGCCAAGGGCCTCAAGACCGTCGACGCCATCGGGATCGAGGCGGCCGTCGCCCGAATTCGCGCCCGCGGGGAGAAGGTCTGATGGCCAAGCGCAGCAAGATCGCCAAGAACGAGCACCGCCGCGCCCTGGTCGCCCGCCACGCCGAGCGCCGGGCCGAACTGAAGCGCACCCTCACCCACCCCGGCAGCACGCCGGAGCAACGCGCCGACGCCCGGCGGGAGTTGGACCGCCAGCCCAGGGACGCCAGCGCCACCCGCCTGCGCAACCGGGACGCCGTGGACGGCCGCCCGCGCGGCTACCAGCGCGCCTTCGGCCTGTCCCGGATCAACCTGCGCACCATGGCGCACGCCGGACAGCTGCCGGGCGTGCGCACGTCGAGCTGGTGAGCGCCGTGCCCGCCCACCTCCGACTCCCCGTCGTCATCGTCGCCGGCCTGCACCGCGCCGAACGCCGCCGCGCCGTCAAGGAGTTGCTCGACGCGAGCATCGGCGCCGTCGTCCTCCACCACGACCTGCGCGACGCCGACCGCGGCGTGGTGCACCGCCAACTGCGCGACGACGAAGGCGTGTTCGACACCCGCGAACTTCCGCTGGTCAACGACTGCCCCTGCTGCGCGGTGCGCGAGGACCTGCTGCCCGAGCTGGCAGGCCTCGCTGAGTCCGGCGAACACGGCCTGGCCATCGTCGAACTGTGGGGCGGCAGCGACCCGCACCCGGTCGCCGAGGTGATCGCCGAGGGCGAGGTGGACGGCCGCCCGATGGGAGAGCTGATCGAACTCGCCGGAGTGGTCACGGCGGTCGACCCCGACCGGCTGATCGGCGAACTCTCGGTCTCCGACGACCTCGCCGAACACGCCGAGCACACCTCCGCGGACGACGCCCGCACCCGGGCCGAGGCACTCGCCCACCAGATCGAGTACGCCACCACCCTCGCCCTCGCCCGCGGCGGCGACACCGGCCTCGCGATGCTGCGCCAACTGCACCCCACCGCACGGCGGGTGGCGCTCGGCACCGGCGAACTCCTGCGGGCGGCGCTCGGCGGCTTCGACGTCCCGGCCGCCCGCGACCGGGTCAACCCGGCCCTG
The DNA here is from genome assembly GCF_948472415.1 of Kitasatospora fiedleri. NCBI lineage: Bacteria > Bacillati > Actinomycetota > Actinomycetes > Kitasatosporales > Streptomycetaceae > Kitasatospora > Kitasatospora fiedleri. The sequence goes on from NZ_OX419519.1 coordinate 6,013,867, forward strand.
GCCCTGCTGCCGCAGCAGGCCGACGAGTCGGGCGTGGCCACCCTGGTGTGGGAGCGCCGCCGCCCGCTGCACCCCGGACGGCTGCACGACGCGCTGGAACTGCTCGTCCCCGCCGCGCAGCGCAGCCGCGGCCGGTTCTGGCTGGCCAACCGCCCCGAACTCATGCTGGCCTGGGACGCGGCCGGAGCCAACCTCGCGGTCGAGGAGTGCGGGCCGTGGCTGGCGACCCTCCCCGACGAGCACTGGGAGCACTACCCGCCCGAACGCCGGGCCGCCGCCGCCCTCGACTGGCACCCGCAGCACGGCGACCGCGTCCAGCAACTCGCCTTCACCGCCGAAGGACTGGACGCCGACGGGATCACCGAACTCCTCGACTCCTGCCTGCTCACCGACGCCGAACTGCTCGCGGGCGAACCGGGCTGGAAGACCCTCCCCGACGCCTTCGCGGACCTGCTCGAACCCGTCGCCTGACCACCCGAACGAACGCAAGGACCCGACATGGCCCAGCGCCCCGGCCCCGGACGGCCGGCCGAGCCCCGCCCCAACCCGCTGATCGAGGCGGGCATCGAGTACATCGACTACAAGGACACCACCCTGCTGCGGAAGTTCGTCTCCGACCGCGGCAAAATTCGCAGCCGGCGGGTCACCCGGCTCACCGTCCAGCAGCAGCACGCGATGGCCCGCGCCATCAAGAACGCCCGCGAGATGGCGCTACTGCCTCACGCCACCCCCGTCCGATAGGAGCCCACGATGGCCGTCCCCAAGCGCAGGACCTCCCGCAGCAACACCCGCCACCGCCGCGCCCGGTGGAAGGCGAGCCCGCCCCAGCTGGTCCCGGTCACCGTCGACGGGCGCGAGCACCTCGTCCCGCGCCGGCTGGCGAAGGCGTACGAGCGCGGCCTGCTGACGCCGTGAGAGCGGAGCAGGGGGGCCGCAGCCCAGCGCTGCGGCCCCCCTGCCGTTCCGGGGGAGTGCTCCCGGGCGGGGCGGTCACTCGATCCGGCACCCGGTCCGGGCGGCGAGGAGCTGGTCGCCGAGCAGGGTGACGGGGTGGTCGTCCCCGGTGACGGCCAGGACGGTGCGCACCCCCGCCCGGGCCAGGGCCGCGTGCCAGCGCGGGGCGCCGGGCGGGGCGCGTCGGGGTCGGTCCGGGGTCGTGCGGATGTGGGTGGGGCAGGAACGCGTCGCGGACCAGGAACTCCAGGCGGGTGCGCACCGGTTCGTTGAGCAGCAGCCATCCACCGGGGGCGAGCAGTGCGGTCAGCCGCCGGGCGGCGAGGTCCGGGTCGGGGGCGCAGGCGAGCGCGCCGTCGGCGACCACCACGTCGAACGGGCCGGTGACGGCCCCCGGCCCGGACCCGGGGTCGTGCAGGTCGAAGCGGGCGTACCGCAGGTGCGGGTGGCGGCCGACCCGGGCGCGGACGGCGGCCAGCAGCAGGTCGGACGGGTCGGTGCAGAGGTAGTCGGCGGCGGGGGCGGTCCGGTCCGCGAGGGCCCGGGTGATCTCGCCGGTGGCGGCGCCGGTGCCGGCGGCGAGTTCCAGCACCCGCAGCGGTCCGGGCCCGGGGTGGTCGGCGGCGATCCGCCGCAGGGCCGCGGCGAGGACGGCGGCGCGGTAGCGGCCCGCCGCGGTCCTGGTCGCGAGGGCCTCGACGACCCGGGTGCTGCCCTTGGGCAGCAGCAGCGCGGCGGCCTGCTGTTCGCCGGTGAGCAGGGCGGGCAGCCGTTCGGCGGCGGTGCGCAGGTGGTCGATGACGGTGGCCGAGCCGAGCCGGCCGGTCCAGGCGTCGGCGGCCGACTGCCAGGCGCGGGCGGCGTCCGACGGGTGGACCGGCCGCGTCGCGGCGAACAGCTCGCCCCGGCGGGTCGTCAGCCCGTGCCGGGTCAGCTCGGCCAGCCAGCGTCCGACCAGCCGGTGATGGGCGGGGGCGACCCGGGCCGCGCCCAGGATCTCGGGGAGCGGGTGGCCGCGGCCGGGTTCCTCGAGGACGCCGTCGCGGCGCAGGGCGAGCAGCATCGAGGAGAGCACGGCGGCGTCCAGGCGGGCGGTGAACACCCGGGCCTGCTCGGCGGTGACGCCGATGAGCCGCTTCCAGGCCGCGTCGGTGGCGGCGGCGGCGACCTTCCGCAGGGCGGTGTCCGCGCTCTCGGCGTCGCTGCGGGGCGTGCGGACGTGCGCCACGACCGCGCCCAGCGCCTCGACGGCGGCGTACACGTCCTGTTGGCGCGGTTCGGGGCCGACGTGCAGCACCCGGCGCAGGTCGTCCAGTTCCTGGGCGTGCTGGTCGCCCAACTCGCTTATTCGCCAGAGCAGTTCGGAGGGAAGGCTGAGGTGGGTGGAGCGCGAGCGGGCCAGGTCGGCGAGCAGGTCGGCCGGTGGCCGGTCCGGGTCGCCGTGGACGACCGTGCCGCCGGCCAGCAGGGTGGCCAGGGCCAGTTCGACGCCCAGGCCGGTCGGCGGCAGCAGCACGGTGTGCCGGATCGGCAGCGGCCCGAGGACGCTGGCCCAGTACCGCAGCCGGCGCTCGTGCGGGTCCGACTCGCGGGTCGCCGCCCGGGCGGCCCGGACCCGGGCGGCCACGGCCTGCGACAGCGCGTCGGCGGGCACCGCGCCGGTCAGCAGCGCGGCGCCGCTGACCGGCCGGCCGTCGTCGCCGATCAGCGCCGGGCGTTCGGCGAGGCCGCGCAGGGCGGTCACGAGCGGGGGGACGGAATCCACGGGGGGCGCTCCGGGGTCGGCGTGGGGGCGGCACCACTGAACCACGGACCACACCAGAATGACAATCGTTATCGTATTCACTGAATGGCGGCGGTGCCGCCCCGGCGCGGGCGCCCGGGCGGCGGCTGGATGTGGATCTTGCCGAACCGGCCCTAGGCTGTCGGTATTTGAATCAGCGTCAACTGGAGGAACGTGCCGTGGCCGTGAAGCAGAGCGATTGGGTGGTGGCCGCAGCGGACCAGGTGATCGAGGAGAGCGAACGCCGCGGGGGCACCCCGCTGGTGTGCGCCTCCGGCATCAGCCCGTCGGGCCCGGTCCACCTGGGCAACCTGCGCGAGATCATGGTGCCGCACTTCGTGGCCGACGAACTCCGCCGCCGCGGCCTGGACTGCCGCCACCTGCTCTCCTGGGACGACTACGACCGGCTGCGCAAGGTCCCGGCCGGGGTGCCGGCCGGGTTCGCCGAGCACATCGGCCGGCCGCTGACGGCGGTGCCCGACCCGTGCGGCGAACACGCCGACTGGGCCGAGCACTTCAAGGCGCCGCTGCGCGAGGCGCTGGCCCGGCTGGGCGTCGAGGTGGACGAGATCAGCCAGACCCGGATGTACGGCTCCGGCGCCTACCGCGACCGGATCGTGCACGCGATGCGGCAGCGCGACCGGATCGACGAGGTCCTCGGGCGGTACCGCACCAAGCAGGCCGCCGCCGCCCCGGCGGACGGTCCCGAAGCGGACGAGGACGAGGACGAGGACGAGGCGGCGGCCGCCGGCGGCGCGGGCGGCTACCACCCGTACCGCCCGTACTGCGCGGACTGCGGGCGGGACTCCACCGCGGTCGTCGACTTCGACGAGGCCAGCACCCGGATTCGCTACCGGTGCGCGTGCGGGCACCAGGACGGGTTCGCGCTGTCCGGGGCCGACGGCGGGAAGCTGGTCTGGAAGGTGGACTGGCCGATGCGCTGGGCGTACGAGGGGGTCACCTTCGAGGCCGGCGGGGTGGACCACTCCTCGCCCGGGTCCTCCTTCACCGTCGGCTCGCAGCTGGTGCGCGAGGTCTTCGACGGGCTGCCGCCGAAGTACCTCGGCTACAGCTTCGTCGGCATCAGCGGCATGGCCAAGATGAGCAGTTCGAAGGGCGGGGTGCCCACCCCGGCCGACATCCTGAAGGTGCTCGAACCCCCGGTGCTGCGCTGGCTGTACGGCCGGCGGCAGCCGCGGCAGTCCTTCCGGATCGCGCTGGACCAGGAGATCCAGCGGGTCTACGACGAGTGGGACGCGCTCGGGCGGAAGGTCGACTCCGGCACCGCCACCGAGGCCGACGCGGCGATGCTGGCCCGCTCGGCCGGCCCGGCCGCCGGCCCGCTGCCCACCACCCCCCGGCCGCTGCCGTTCCGCACCCTGGCGTCGGTCGCCGACGTGGCGGCCGGCGACCCGGAGCAGACCCTGCGAATCCTGCGCGACCTCACCCCCGACGAGCCGCTGGCGAGCCTGGACCGGGCCCGGCCGCGACTCGACCGCGCCCAGGAGTGGGTGCGCACCTACGTCCCGGCGCAGGACCGCACCCAGGTGCGCACCGAACCCGACACGGAGCGGCTGGCCCGGCTGACCGAGGACGAGCGGACGGCGCTCAAGCTGCTGGTGGAGGGCCTGGACGCGAACTGGTCCCTCGCCGGCCTGACCTCGCTGGTGTACGGCGTCCCGAAGCTGCGGGCCGGACTCCCGCTGGACGCCCCGGCGTCACCGGAGCTGAAGACGGCCCAGCGCGAGCTGTTCGCCCTGCTCTACGAACTCCTGGTCGGCCGCGACACCGGCCCCCGGCTCCCCACCCTGCTGCTGGCACTGGGCGCGGACCGCATCCGGTCGCTGCTGGCCGCCGGCTAGCCCGGCCCGGCCGCGAGCCGGAGGACCGGGCGGCCCGGCTCAGCCCGGGTCCTCCGGCTCGCGGCCGTACCCCCGGCCCGCCGCGGACGCGGCCAGCCGGTCGGCCCAGTACCTGACCTGGTCCGGCGCCTGCCGGGAGTGCGCGACGAGCGCCAGCCGGTCCCACGTCCCGTGGTCGCGCCAGTGGCGGAAACTGCGGTGCGTGTGCTGCCAGGAGACCCCGAAGCCCGGCGGGACGGCCCGCCACGGGGCGTGGCTGGTGAGGATGAAGGAGACCGCGGCGAACAGCGCCTCGTCGTCCCGGCGGCGGGTGCCGCCGCCCTGGGGGCGGCGGGCCGGCGCCGGGAGCAGCCACCGGGCCGTCGGCCACACCACCATGGGGGCGAGCCAGCCGAAGCGGTGCTCGCGGGCCGGTGGCCGCACCCCCGGCCGGGCCGGTCGGGGGCGGGCGGGCGCGGGTCGGGGGCGTCCCCGGCGCGGGCGGGGCGGAGCGGGGCGGTCGCGGCCGGTCCGGCCGGGGCGAGCAGGCCACGTGCGTACGCGGAGGAAGGCATGCCGCCAGCGTGCCCGAGCCGCGGCCCGGGCACAGGCGGCGGTGGCCCTCGGGTTCGCGCCTTGCGGAGAGCCGCCACCCCGCCCGCGGGCCGGGCCCGCAGCGGAGCCCGGCCGACTCCGGTGCGGGCCCGGGGGCCGGGGGTCAGACGGTGTCGCCGGCCAGCCGCCGCAGGTCCCGCTCGCTGAACCCGGCCAGCGCCCGCAGTTCGAGGTCGGGCTTGCCCCGGCCGCGGAACGCCATGTGATCCGTCTCGCGCTTGGCGTAGTCGCCGAGCCCGATCTCGTCGACGAGTTCGTTGTGCCGCCGCAGCACCCGCGCGGTCGCCTCCTCCACCGCCAACTCGTCGCCGCCGTAGAGGTGGTCGAGCCAACGGTTGGCGTAGGTGACGTGCCGGACCTCGTCGGCCAGCACGTGGTCGAACATGAGGCCGACGGACTCGTACCCGGCGGCCCGCATCCGGGGGACCGCGTTGCCGAAGACCTCGATGGCGGCGTCCTCACCGGTGCGGCTGAGCACGATCATCCGGTGGTCCAGCGGCTGTCCGGCCATCGCCGCGTAGAGGTCCGGGTCGCGGTAGGGGAACTGGCGGTAGTCCACGCCCAGCCGGGCGATCTCCTCGATCAGCAGGTGGGTGTGCCGCATCTCGTCGTGGCCGTGCCGGGTCATGTCGAGGTAGAAGCCGAGCGGCAGGTCCGCGAAGTCCGCCATGCTGCGCAGCGGGACGTCGGTGGCGATGAACTCGATCTGGATGCTCTTGCGCATCAGGTAGACCAGCGTGTCGTCGTCCAGCAGGCTCGGATCGGGGTCGGGGGTGGCGCCGCCGATCGCCGGGACCCGGCCGGCCCAGGCGGGGTAGCTGCGGTGCGGGCAGGGCGCGGGGGACAGCGGGACGGTGCCGGTGGGGGTGACCGACGGCCCCGGACGGTGCGCCCCGCGCAGGATCGCGCCCAACTCGACGTCGGGCAGCCCGAGTTCGGCCGCCGGCTGCTGGGGCTCCAGGGCCAGGCCGAGGCACAGGTCGTACAGCCGCCGGTCGTGGTAGGTGGTCTCCTCCGCGCACTGGTCGCGGGAGGTGCGGTACAGCACGGCGAGTTCCCGGAGCAGGGCGTACCCCCAGGCGAGCGCCTGCTCCGGGTCGTCCGCCGCCAGGACGGCGGTCACCTCCTCGACCGCCTCCGCGGAGGGCCGCCCCAGCCGGTCCGGTCGGACCCGCAGCTCCAGCGCCCGGGTGTGCAGCAGGCCGGCCTGGGAGACCAGGCTGTGGATCGCGCGGACCAGGGCCGCCCGCGGCGCGATGTCACCGGTGCGCGGGGCGAAGGCCGCCAGCGCCCGGCCGGCCAGCAGGGTGGCGTGGTACAGCGAGAGGTCGAAGGCCGCGAGTTCACCGATCGAGAGGGCGTCGATGCGGCCGGGCCCTCCGCCGTCTGGAGCGTGCGCGTTCATGGGTATCCCCTTCGGGTCGGCTGCCTGCGGATCGAATCTAGGCAGCCCCGTCCGGCCCGGCTACGGCTGCGGCGGGGGAGTACCGGCCAGGCCGGAACTCCCCCGCCGCAGGTGCGGCCGACCGCCACAGGAGACAACTCCCTTGTCGCCCCGCGGCCGCCGGTGCCACAGTCGCGGGGGCCCCCTCCGGGAGGCCGACTGACGGTGCGTCGCTACGTGTGGCCGGCTGGAGGAGCACATGGACACGTCCGAGAACCCGATACCCGACCTGGACGAGCTCGCGGTGGCCGCCTACCGCCGACTGCTGGAGGAGGGCCGCCGGGACGACGAGTGGCTGAGCGCCAGCGCGGACGTCCCGCTGGAGCGGGTGGACGAGGTGTACCGGCTGCTGAGCAGCCTCCGGGTGGTGGAGGCGCACTCGGACCGGGACTGGCTGGCCGTCGAGCCGCACGCCGCGATGGCCGCGCTGGTGGTGCCGATGGAGGCCGAGGCCCGCCGCCGCGCGGCCCTGGCGGAGCGGCTGCGCACCCAGCTGCAACTGCTCGTCCCGGTGCACGAGTCGGTCACCGGCGCGCGCTCGCAGCAGACCTTCGAGATCGTCGGGGACGAGGCCCTCGACGCCCTGCTCGACCTGGAGATCGGCCGCACCTCCCAGCAGCTCCTGCTGCTCCAGGCGGACAGCGGGAGCTTCGACCGCCAGTGGGAGCGGCGCACCGACCAGTGCCGGGACGCGCTGCGCCGCGGCGTCGCGATCCGCGCCGTCCACCAGCACGGCGCCCGGCTGCACCTGCCCACCGAGGGCCTGGCCGAGACGCTCGGCGCGCACGGGGCGCAGTTCCGCACCATCGACGAACTCCCGGCCCAGCTGGTCCTGTTCGACCACCGCTGCGCCCTGCTGCTGGCGGCCGACGGGGTCGGTTCGCCCGGCCCGGACCCCGAGGACGGGCCGCAGGCCGCGGTGCTGGTCCGCCACCCGGTGGTGATCTCCGTCCTGGCCGGGATCTTCACCAACTGCTGGGACCGCGGCGTGCCGTTCCTCGCCGACGAGGCGCAGCCGCCGCAGGTCATCGACCAGGTCAAGCTGTCGATCCTGCGCCTGCTGGCCAGCGGCGCCAAGGACGACGTGGTGGCCCGCCGGCTCGGCCTGTCGGTGCGCACCTGCCGGCGGTACCTCTCGGACCTGATGAGTTCGCTCGGCGTCAGCAGCCGCTTCCAGGCCGGGGTGGAGGCGTGCACCCGGGGGCTGGTCCCCGCGGCGGGCGGGGCGGCCGGCCCCGACCGGCGGGCGATGGTCACCTCGTCTGCGGAATGACCTGGTGGGCGATCAGCTCCATGTGGTCGTAGTCCTCCGGCTCCAGCAGCTGGAGGTAGACGCGCTCCACCCCCGCCTCCCGGTAGCGGCCGATCTTGTCCACCAGTTCCGCGGGGGACCCGGTCAGCCCGGTGGCGCGCAGCTCCGCCTCGCCGCGTTCCATCCGGTGGGCCCGGGCGGTCACCGCGGCCGGGGTGCTGCCGCAGCACGCCACCAGGGCGACCGAGAGGACGGGGGTGCCGCTGTCGCGGCCCAGGGCCCGACAGGCGTCGCGGACCCGGTCGAACTGGGCCCGGGCCACCTCCGGGCGGACGAACCCGACGTTGTACTCGTCGGCGTACCGGGCCGCGAGCTCCGGGGTGCGCCGCGGCCCCCGGCCGCCCACGATGATCGGCGGGTGCGGGCGCTGCACCGGCTTGGGCAGCGCGGGGCAGCCGGTGAGGCGGTAGTGCTCGCCCGCGAAGTCGAAGGTCTTCCCCGCCGGGGTCGCCCACAGCCCCCGCAGGATCTGCAACTGCTCCTCCAGCGGGCCGAAGCGCCGGGCCGGGAAGGGGATGCCGTAGGCGGCGTGCTCCTCCTCGTACCAGCCGGCGCCCAGCCCGAGCTCCACCCGACCGCCGGACATCTCGTCGACCTGGGCCACCTGGATCGACAGCGGCCCCGGCAGCCGCAGGGTCGCGGCGGACAGCAGCGTGCCCAGCCGGATCGTGCTGGTCCGCAGGGCCAAGCCGGCCAGCGTGACCCAGGAGTCGGTGGGCCCGGGCAGGCCGGGCCCCGGACCCACCGCCAGGTAGTGGTCGGAGCGGAAGAAGCCGTCGTAGCCGAGGCTCTCGGCGACCTGGGCGGTGGCGGCCTGCTGGGCGAAGTCCATCCCCTGCTGGGGTTCGACGAAGATCCGGAAATCCATGCTGCTGGTCCTCCTGGCGTGCGGGACGGTGGGGGGCGGTCGGCGGTGCCGCGGCTCAGCCGTACTGGGGCCGGGTGATCCAGGCGTCGTGCAGCGCGGCGTACGTCCCGTCGCGGGCGAGCAGTTCGGCGTGCGGGCCCGCCTCGACGATCCGGCCCCGGTCGAAGACCAGGACGGTGTCCGCGCTCTGCGCGCTCACCAGCCGGTGCGCCACCACCACGGCGGTCCGCCCGGTGGTCAGCTTCTCCAGCGCCCGCTGGATCCGGTCCTCGGTGGCCGGGTCCACCGCCGAGGTGGCCTCGTCCAGCAGGAGCACGGCCGGGTCGGCCGCGTGCGCCCGGGCCAGGGCGACCAGTTGGCGCTCCCCGGCGGACAGCGAGCCGCCCTGCACCCCGACCGGGGTGCGCAGGCCCAGCGGCAGCGACTCCAGCCACTCGTCCAGGCCCAGCTCCCGGAACGCCCGCCGGATCCGCCCGTCGTCGGCGTCCGGCACCCCGAACCGGATGTTCTCGGCGATGGTGGTGTCGAACAGGAAGCCCTCCTGGGGCACGATGACCACCCGGCGCCGCAGCGAGCCCTGGTCGATCCGGTCCACCGGCACGCCGCCGATCAGCACCTGCCCGCCGCTCGGGCGGAGCAGGCCGCAGGCGAGCTTGGCGAAGGTGGTCTTGCCCGAACCGGTCTCCCCGACGACCGCCACCCGCTGCCCCGGCTCCATCACCACCGACACGCCGTGCAGCACCTCGTGGCCCCCCGGGTAGGCGAACCGCACCCCCGCGAAGGAGATCGCGGCCGGCTCGGCGCCGAGTACCGTCCGGGCCGCGTCGTCGACCGGGTCCTGCGCCTGCGCGGCGAGGACGCCGAGCAGGCGGCGCCAGCCCGACAGCGCGCGCTGCGCCTCCGTGAACGCGGTGACGCCCATCCGGGTCGGGGTGACGAACAGCACGGCCAGGAACAGGAACGCCGTCAGGTCGCCGACGGTCAACCCGTCGCCGGTGAGCCGCGCGCCGACCAGCACCAGCGCGACGGTGATCAGACTGGGGACCAGCTCGGCGACGGTCTGGGCCGCCGTGGTCCCCCACTGGCAGCGGGTCTGGGCGGCGTGGACGTCCGCCACCGCCCGGTCGGCCCGGGCCACCGCGTAGTCCCGCGCCCCGTAGACCCGGATCGTCTCCCCGCCGTTCAGGGTCTCGCCGGTGACCCCGAGGAGCCCCGCGAGGCGGTCCTGCAGGGTGCCGAAGAGCCGCGACAGCGAGTTCTGACTGCGGTTCAGGAACACGATCAGCGGTAGTTGGAAGGCCCAGACCAGCAGGGTCAGCCGCAGGTCGTAGTAGGCCATCACCAGGGTGGTGGTCAGCATCTGCAGGGCGCTCAGCGCCAGCATCAGGCCCTTGTACTGCAGGAAGCTGCTGACCGTGTCGACGTCCGAGGTCACCCGCGCCACCAGGGCGCCGCGCGGTTCGGCCTCCTGGACCACCAGCGGCAGGTCGTGGATGTGCCGGAAGGCGGACGTCCGGGTGGCGGCCAGACCGGCCTCGCTGGCCCGGTAGAGCCGGACGCTCACCCAGTAGCCGGCCGCCGCCGTCGTCACGACCGCGACGCCCGCGCCGACCACCGGCCAGACCACCGCCCCCGTTCCGGCCCCGTCCCGGGTCGCCCCGTCCAGGGCCCGCTGGAGGGCGACCGGCAGGGCCACCCGGCCGGCCACCGCGACCAGCCCCAGCAGGACGGTCGCGGTGATGCCCCGCAGGAACTCGTCGGACAGCGCGATCCCGCGCCGCATGACGGCCCAGGCCCCGCCCGGGGCCTCGGTGATGGTGCTGCTGCTCATCCGGCGAACTCCTTGTCGGTGGGGGCGCCGTGGAGACCGGCGCCGTCGGCGCGCCGCTCCCGGTCGCGGCGGTAGGCGGTGACCAGCTGCCGGTACGCCGGGAAGGCGGCCAGCAGCTCCCCGTGCGGTCCGCGGGCGCGCACCGCGCCCCGCTCCAGGTAGACCACCTCGTCGGCGCGTTCGACCGCGGCCAGGCTGGACGAGGCCATCACCACGGTCAGTTCGGGGCGCAGGGCGCCGAGCCCGTCCAGGATCGCCGCCTCCACCAGCGGGTCGACCGCGGAGGTGGCGTCGTCCAGGACCAGCAGCCCCGGCCGGCGGAGCAGCGCCCGGGCCAGGGCGAGGCGCTGGCGCTGGCCGCCGGACAGGGTGTGCCCGCGTTCGCCGACGGGCGTGTCCAGCCCGTCGGGCAGGGCGTCGACGAACCCCTCGGCCTGCGCCAGCCGCAGCGCCCGCCGGACCTCCCGGTCGTCCGCGTCGGCCCCCAGGCGGATGTTGGCCCGGATCGAGTCCTGGAACAGGAACGGCTGCTGGGGCAGCAGGGCGATCCGCTCGGTGGCCCGCGCCGGGTCGAGCAGCCGCAGGTCCGTCCCGTCCAGCCGCACCCTGCCCGAGGACGGGACGGCCAGCCCCGCCAGCAGGGCGCACAGCGAGGACTTCCCCGAACCCGAGCGCCCGACCAGGACGACCTGCCGGTGGGCGGCCACCTCGAACGACACCTCGCGCACGGCGGGTTCGGGCGCGTCCGGGTGGACCAGCGAGACCCGCTCCAGCGCGACGGCGGCCGCGCCGGAACCGGCGGCGGCCGGGTCCGGGTCCGATGCCGGGTCCGGACCGGCGGCGGCCGTGTCCGCGTCCGGGCCGGTGGCGTCCGACCCGGGGCCCGCCGCCGACGGCGGTCCGGCGTCGGCCAGCACCGCCTCGACCCTGGCGAAGGCGGTGGCGTTCAGCGGGAACTCGCTGATGATCCAGCCGACCGAGACCATCGGCAGCCCCAACAGGGCGATCAGGAAGGCGACCTGGACCACCGCCCCCGGCTCGATCCTCCCGGAGCGCACCTCCAGGGCGCCCACCAGCAGGGCCGCCAGCATGGCCGCACCGGGCAGCGCCTCCATGACGGGGTCGAAGACGGAGCGGACCCGGCCCGCGGCCAGGCTCGCCTGCCGCAGCCGCTCGGCCGACTCGGCGAAGCGCGCGGTCTCCGACTCCGCCCGGCCGGTGGCCTTGACCAGCAGCGCCGCCTCGAAGCTCTCGTGCGCGACGGCGGCCAGTCGGCCGCGCACCGCCTGGAGCCGGGCGACCAGCGGCCCGGCCCGGTACTCGAACGCCACGCAGAAGGTCAGCACGACCAGCAGCAGCACCACGCCGATCCAGCCGAAGGCCGGGGCGGTCAGGAACATCGCCGTGATGCCCGCCGCCAGCATCAGCAGGGCGCTGCACGCCGACGGCAGCAGGCGGACCGCCTGCCAGGTGACCTCCACGTCCGCGTCGATCACGGACAGCAGGTCGCCGGTCGCCCGCTGCCGCTGCCCGGTCGGCGGCAGCACGGCGTAGCGGCGCACCAGGCGACGGCGCAGGTCGGCCTGCAACCGGTGGCGTATCACCGCCGACAGGCTCTCGCGGCACACGAAGCCGACGACCTGGAGCAGGGCCGCGCCGAGCAGCCAGGCGGTGTCCGCGGCGAGACCGGGCACCGCCGAACCGGCGGCCCGAGCGGCCAGCACGTGGTTCGTCACCTGACCCAGCAGCCACGCGGTCGCCACGGTGGTTCCCGCGTAGAGCGCGCTGCCGGCCAGTGCCCCGGCGAACGGGAGCGGCTGCGAGCGCACCGCTGTCACGAGGAGGGCGAGGCCGCGCCGTGAACGCGCCCCCCAGGCATCGTGGTTGTCCATGTTCCTCTTCTCGTTCCAGCCCGGCGGTCGGGCTCCGGAATCAGGGGCCCCCTCCGGGGCGGTCCAGTGGTGGGGGCCGCGCAGCGGCCGACCGGCGGCTACGACCTGGTCCCCCGGGCGCCCGCCACGACGGCCGCGGCGACCGCGAGCTCCACGGCCGCGCCGGCCTCCCGGCGCTCCAGGGTGTGCCAGCGCGACCCGAGGACCAGCCGGACGGTGACCGCCCGGTGCTCGCCCGGGACGTCGTAGACGTCGAGCACGTCGACCCGGCGCACCAGCGGCCCCGAGTCCGCCAGCGCGGCCAGCACCGGTCCGGCGGCCGGCCCGGGCGGCAGCAACAGGCAGACGTCGCGCTGGACTTCGGGGAAGCGCGCGGGCGTGGTGACCGTCCGGGGCACCCGCGGCAGCGACAGCAGCCGGTCCACGTCGAGTTCGGCCACCGCGGAGCGCTCGGCGGGAGCGCCCGCCGGGAGCACGCCGAGACGGCCGACCGGCTGCCCGGCGACCAGCAGCAGCGCCGCGGTGCCGGGCCGGAACGCGGGGTCGTCGAGGAGCTCGGTGCGCAGCGGGCCCGCGGCGAGCGGGCGCAGCAGCGCCTTGACGGCGTCCAGGACCTGCCAGTAGCCGGCCTCCCGGAGCGGTCCCGTCCCCGGTGCCCCCGGCGGGTCGGCGGGGGTGTGCAGCAGTGCCAGCGAGGTCCGCTCCCGCGCGCCGTCCGGTCCGAGCGGGTCCAGCACCATGCCCAGTTCGTACAGCGCGTGCGGGGCCGTGGCGGGGGACTGGGCGCGGGCGGCGGCGGCCAGGCCGGGCACCAGGCTGCGGCGCACGAAGCGGGTCCGGCCCGGCCCGGACCCGGCCAGCCCGAGCACCGGTGCGCACCAGGGGTCCTCCCGGGCCGGGCCGTCCGCGGGCGCCGGGCCGGTGCCGACGACCGGGGTCAGCAGTTCGTGGAACCGGCACCCGGCCAGGGTGCGGCGGAGCGCCGTCAGGGCGCGGTGGCGGTGGTCGGGTTCGGGGCGGACCTCGCCGTCGGGCAGCGTCGCCGGTATCCGGCCCAGCCCGTGCAGGCGGACCAGCTCGGCCACCAGGTCCTCCGGATCGCGCAGATCGGGCCGGGAGGGCGGCACCCGGACGCGCAGCCCGCCGTCGGTCCAGTCGCAGTCCGCACCGATCAGGGCGAGCAGCCGACCGTACGCCGGGCCCTCCGCCGGACCCTCCGACAGCGACCGCAGCGCGGCGGGGTCGAGGGTGAGCGTCCGCCGCCCGGCCGTCGGACCGAAGGCCACCGAGACGGCCCGGCCCCCCGACGGCGTCCCGGGGTCCAGCAGCGCGCCGACCCGGGCGACGGCACGCCGACAGCGCTCGCCGTCCGGCGCGTTCCCCGCCTCGGCGGTCGCCAGCACCAGCAGACGTTCCGCGCCCGGCGGCAGCGGCGGTACGGACGGCGGCGGCACGGACGGCGAGGGCGGCGTCGGGCGCGGGGTGACGGTCAGCGGCAGGTGGGCGTGGTCCGCCCGGTCGGGCGCGTCGCCCGGCGCGCGGGCCCCGGCGGGGTCGTCCAGCCGGACGCGGACCCGTCCCCCGGCCGGCAGCCGGTGGGCGGAGAGCCGCACCCCGTACTCGAACGCGGCGATCAGCAGCACCCGGTCGAGCCCGTCGTCGGCCGTCAGGCCGGCCAGCGCGGCCCGCTCCCAGTCCGGCGCGGGCCCGGCGGCCGGAGGGTGGGGCAGCAGCAGGGCCGCGGCGCAGACCTCCGGCGCGCGGACCTCCAGGACCGGCGCGTCGGGCGGTCCGGGGGGACGGGTGCCCCCGGGGTCGGCGGCGCCGGCGGTGGCCGTGGTGGCCGTCCCGGGGCCGTCCAGCCGGAGGTTGATCTCCCCGGCCAGGCCCCACAGTCCGCCGCAGTGCGCCAGCGTGTCCGGGACCCGGAGGGTGAGCACCTCCTCGACGCGCGCCTCCGGCAGCAGTGCCCGGACCGGGGTCCCGGGTCGCGAGCCGGGTGCCAGCAGGTGGACGTGCGGGTGCGGGCCGAGGCCGAGTTCGGCGCTGGTGCAGATCCGGCCGACCGGCTGTCCGGGGTGTCCGGCGGGGCCCACCCGGAGCAGCCTGCCGCGTATCGGTTCCGGGCCGGACCGGTCGGCGGTGGCGAACAGCCTGGCCCCGGGCAGCGCCACCGCGACCACGCTGCCCGGGGGCGGCGCCTCCCCGACCCCGTCCGGCAGCCGCACCAGTTCCCCGGTGGGCACCGCGACCCGGACGGTGCCCGGCCGCCCGGCCGGACCGGGTTCGACGCGGCCGGCCACCACCAGCGGGCTGAGCAGGCCGGCGGAGTCGGCGCCGGTGACGGCGACCCCCGCCTCGCCCAGCAGCTCGTCGATCTCGCGCACGGACAGCTCGCGGTGCAGGAACTCGTTCAACCAGGAGACCGGGACCCGCATCTGACGCTCCCTCAGTAGGTCTGGGTGAGAACGGACAGGTCGTTGTCGAGGAAGTGCTGGATGTCGTCGAGGCCGTGGCGGATCGCCAGCACGCGTTCGAGGGACACCGCCAGCGACAGGGCCCGGACCTGCGGGGACGCTCCGACCGACCGCATCGCCGCGGCGGACAGCATCCCGCCCGAGATCACCTCCAGGTGCCCGCTGCCCAGGCAGAGGCCGCAGCCCGCCGACCCGCACGGGGTGCAGGCGACGTCGATGGCGAGCCCCGGGGAGACGTACGGCAGGGTGCGGAACCGCAGCCGCGCGGGCACGTCCGGGCCGAGCACCTCCGCGCAGAGCCCCAGGGCCAGGCCCTTGAGGTCGCTCAGCCGGATGCGCGGGCCCACGGCCACCGCCTCGGACTGGTGGAACTGGGTCACGAACCGCGGCCCGGGGACGGTGCGGCGGTGGCACGGACCGTCGACCACGAACCGGGCGCTCCGGCCCGGCGGCAGCTCGCGCAGCAGCCGCAGCGCGGACGCGGTGGTGTGGGAGCGCAGCACCGCGCCGTCCTCGGTGAAGTAGGTGTGCTGCGGGCTGCGGGTGGGGTGGTCGGCGGGGACGCCCAGCAGGTCGAAGCTGTGGGCGACGTCCTCGATCTGCCGGGACGCGCGCCGGGTGAACCCCAACCGGCCGAAGTAGTGGGCGACTTCGTCCGCCAGCCGGCTGACCGGGTGCGGCTCCGGCGGCGGCGCGGCCGGCCGGGCCAGGCACGGGTCGAGCGTCCCGGTCGGCGCGGCGGAAGCGGCTGGCGCGGCGGAAGCGGTCGGCGCGGCGGGGTCGGTCGTTGCGGCGAGGTCGGCCGGCCGCTCCCGCCGTTCCCGCAGGGCCCGGGCCAGTTCGGCGGCGGCCGTGCCGAGCAGGCGGCCGAGCGCGGGCCGGTGCGCCGGGGGCGCCTGGCCGATCAGCGCCCGGTGCCGGGCGAGCGAGCCGCGCCGTCCGAGGTGGCGGCCCTCCCACTCCGCCAGGGCCGGGCCGGTCGCCGGGCAGGCGGCCAGTTCGCGCAGGGCGAGGTCGCGGAGGTCCCGAATCCGCGGCGCGGACAGCGGATCCCGACCGGTGGCCGCGGGTGCTGGTTCGGACATGGATCCCTCCTGATCGGTTTTCCCGCATGCGGTCCGTGCCGTTTCCCGGCCGGGGATTTCCGGTGCCCCATCGTGGCGGAGCGGGCCGCCGGAACGCAACGGGATCGGCTTCTCCGATGTCGGCCGTGAAAGCTTTTGCCCGTTTTGCCGGGGTGGTCATTTGCGGACTGTCAGCAACTTTCACCGATGGCCCGATGGTGTCGGGAACGGCACCGTGCCATGGTCTCGCTATCGCTTCTTTCCGGTGTCACGAGAGGACGTCAGATGAGTGCATGGAATGCGCAGACGTACGGCAGTCGCTGGGCGGAGATCTACGACGGCCTGCCCTGGCCCGGCCCTGAGCAGGCCGTCGACTTCCTGGCGAAGCTCGCCGGCGACGGCCCCGTCCTGGAACTCGCCATCGGCACCGGTCGCATCGCGGTGCCGCTCGTCGAGCGCGGCATCGAAGTGCACGGAATCGACTCGTCGGAGGAGATGACCGAGAAGCTGCGGGAAAAGGAGGGGGGTGCCGGAATTCCGGTCACGAAGGCGGACATCTCCTCCTTCGAGGTGGAGCAGAGCTATTCCCTGGCCTTTCTCGTGCTGAACACGATCTACGCCCTGCAGACCCAGGAGGAGCAGATTTCCTGTTTCTCCAGCGCGGCGGCGGCCCTGGAGCCGGGCGGGCATTTCGTGGTCGAGGCGTTCATGCCCGACCCCACCCGCTTCCGGCGCAACTCGTGGACCCAGGTCCACGACATGGGCCTGGACCACGTGCTCATCGAGGCGGACAAGCACGACCCCTCGACCCAGCAGATCCTGGAGCAGCACATCCACCTCAAGCAGGGCAAGGTCGAGCTGTTCCCGGCGTTCCTGCGCTACGTCTGGCCCTCCGAGATGGACCTGATGGCGCGTCTGGCGGGGCTGACCCTGGTCGAGCGCACCGGCGGGTGGCTCGGCGAGCCGTTCAACGCCAGGTCGGGCAACCACGTGTCGGTGTACCGCCGCGGCACGGTCTGACGTCCGGCCGATGACGTCCACGCGGGCAGCGGCGGGGCCGGTGCGGGCGCCCGCCGAGCTGGCGCTCGGCGCGCGGCGGCGCATCCTGCGCTTCGCCGGGAACCAGCAGGTCCACCTGGGTTCATCGCTCTCCGTGGTCGACCTGCTGATCGCGGTCC
This sequence comes from Kitasatospora fiedleri, assembly GCF_948472415.1. Lineage (NCBI taxonomy): Bacteria > Bacillati > Actinomycetota > Actinomycetes > Kitasatosporales > Streptomycetaceae > Kitasatospora > Kitasatospora fiedleri. Next base: position 6,031,126 of record NZ_OX419519.1, read on the forward strand.
TGCGGGAGACCGGCGCGCCGGCGGGCGACCCGTCCGACCCGGGCCGGCCGCGGCTGGTGCTCAGCAAGGGGCACGCGGTGTGGGCCCTCTACGCGGTGCTGGCCGAGCACGGGCTGCTGGACACCGAGCGGCCGGGCCCCTGGGCCGGCCACCCGGTGGACGGCGTGCCGGGGGTCGACGCGGCCACCGGGGCGCTGGGCCACGGCCTGTCGATCGGCGCGGGCCTGGCCGAGGCGGCCAGGCTCCAGGGGCGCGGCCACCGCACCCACGTGGTGCTCGGCGACGGCGAGTTGAACGAGGGATCGGTCTGGGAGGCGGCGATGTTCGCCGCCCACCGCCGGCTGGACCGCCTGGTCGCCCTGGTCGACGTCAACGGGATGCAGCAGGAGGGGACGACCGCGGAGGTCCTGGACCTGGGCCCGCTCGACCGGAAGTGGCGGGCCTTCGGCTGGCGCACGGTGACCGTCGACGGCCACGACCACGCGGCGCTGCGGGCCGCCCTGACGGAGACCGCCGCGCCCGACGGGCAGCCCACGGTGCTGCTCGCCCACACGGTGAAGGGGAAGGGGGTGCCGTTCATGGAGCACAGCGCGGACTGGCACACCGGCACGCTGGACCCCGCCCGGCTGGCGGCCGCCCTGGCCGCCCTGGACCGGGGACGGGCGGTGGCCGATGACTGAGCGGAACCCCGGGACGGGGCCGGCCGCCGGCATGCGGCCCGCGGTCGCCCGGGCGCTGGCCGACCTCGGCGACCGGCTGCCCGACCTGGTCGTGCTGGCCGCCGACGGCCGCGCGCTCGCCACCGCGTTCGCCGCCCGGCACCCCGACCGCTTCATCGACGTGGGCATCGCCGAGGGCAACCTGATGGGCGTCGCCGCCGGGCTGGCCCGGGCCGGCCAGCGGGTGGTGGTCTGCGGGATGGCGCCCTTCCTGGTCCGCCGGGCGGCCGAGCAGCTCCGCATCGACATCTGCCGCCCCGGCCTGGACGTCACCGTCCTCGGCGTCGGCGGCGGCCTCGGCTACGGGACGCTGGGCGCGACCCACCACGTCCCGGAGGACCTGGGCGCGCTGTCGGCCATGCCGCACACCCGGGTGTACTGCCCGGCGGACGTCCACGCGGCCGACTGGGCGGTACGGGACGCCGTGCTCGGCGGCGGCCCCCGCTACGTCCGGCTCGGCGCGCGCGAGGACCCGGTGGTCCACGCCGCCGACACCCCCTTCTCCTTCGACCGGCCCGGCGTCTTCGACTTCGACGGCCCCGACAGCACGAGCGACCCCGGCGACCCGGACGCCCCCGGTGACGCGGTGGTGGTGGCCGCCGGCCGCACCGTCGCGGAGGCGCTGCGCGCCGCCGACGCGGTCCGACCGCACGGGCGGCGGGTCCGGGTGCTCGGCCTGACCGCGGTGTTCCCGTTCCCCCGGGAGGCCCTGCTGGCGGCGGTCTCCGGGGCGTCCACCGTGGTCACGGTCGAGGAGCACCACGTCCTCGGCGGCCTGGCGACCCAGACCGCCCTCGCCCTCGCCGGGCGCTGGCACGGCACCTTCCGCTTCCTGGCCGTGGACGAACGGCCCGCTCCGGTGCTCGACCAGGCCGGACTGTTCCACTTCTACGGCATCGACGCGGCCTCGATCGCCCGCGCCCTCGTCGAACCGCCCCCGACCCCGGAGTGATCTGATGCGCATCCTGCTCGGCGCCCAGAGCTGCGGCTTTGGCCCGATATCCAAACTCACCGCCGTCTCCCGTGCCCTGGACGGGCACCACCGCGTCTTCACCGGAGTCACCGTCGCCGCGGACTTCGCCCACCGCAACGCCGACGCCTTCGACGAGTTCGTCGACATCGCCGCCGACGCCGGGGCGCTGGACCGGGAGATCCGGCGGGCCGACTGGGTGGTCTCGGTGATGGACGCCGACCTGGTGTTCCGCGCCGTCGCCGCCGGCCGCCCGGTGCTGCTCGTCGACAGCCTGCTCGCCTTCTGGAAGCTCGACACCCCGGCCTGGCGGATCGCCGAGCTGTGCGAGCTCTCCCGGCGGACCGGCTCCGCCCCGCCGGCCGAGGTGCTGGCGGAGCTGTCCCCGCACGAGCAGGTCTTCGCGGCGCACCTGCTCGCGGACGTCTCCGCGGCGCAGAACTTCCCGGGCGTGGCCGAGCGGATCGCCGAACTCCGCGCGCTCGGCGCCGTCGGGGCCCACCTGACCGGGCCGATCGTGGACGAGCCGGCCCTGGCCGACGTCCCCCGGGCGACCGAGGACGCCGTCGACCTGATGGTCAACATCGGCGGCTTCAAGAACTTCCTGCTCGACTACGACCACCACAACGCGTACCTGCACCTGGTCTCGCGCTGGATCCCGGACCTGCTGGCCGACTGGCCGCGGTTCGACCGGGTCGCGGTCTGCGGGGGCAGCTACGGCGGCGACCGGGCCGCGCGGGTCGCGGTCGGGGGCCGGACGGCGGAGTTCCGCTGCCTGTCCCACCGGGCCTTCATCCCCGCGGTGGCCTCCGCCCGGCACTACCTGCTCACCCCGGGACTGACGGCCATTCACGAGGCGCTGCTGCTGGGCCACTTCCCGATGGCCCTCCCGGAGCAGCACTACGGCCACATCAGCAACCTGGAGGGGCTGGCCGGCACCCTGTTCGAACGGCACGGCAGCCGGTTCTCCGACCTGATCCCCGGGTACGAGGTGCCGGCCGACGACTTCGAGGGCACCGCCGCGATCGTCGGCCACGTCGGCCGGCTGCTGGCGGACGACGGCGGGTACGCGCTGTTCCGCCGCGGCATGAACGAGCGGATCGAGAGCTTCGTCGACCTCGGCCCGGAGGACCGGGCGGACGGCGTAGCCGAACTGCGCGCGCTGCTCCAGGGACCGTCCTTCTCGGCGCTGCTCGGCGAGGTCCTGCCGGCCCCGGCCGACGAGCTGGTCGGGGGCGCCCGGTGAACACCGACGCGTACCGGGAGTGCCTGTCCCGCACCGAGGAGGCGATGCTCGCGCTGCACCGCCGCCTCGACGGCGCGGAGCCGGCCGGGATCACCTTCCGGACCTGGGTCCCGCGCAGCGAGCGCAAGCAGCGCCAGCGGCTGTTCGTCGAGACCGCGGTCCGCGGGGAGCCCCGCTACGTGGCCAAGGTCCCGCTGGACCCGCAGGACGACATGGTCGACCGGGAGTGGGAGCTGCTGTCCGGGCTCGGCGGGCTCGACCTGCCGCGCCCGCGTCCGGTCGGCAGGCTCGACCGGGGCTTCGTGATGAGCCACGTGCCGGCCACCGACTTCCCGGCCTTCATGGCCGCCGCCCGGCCCGAGGAGTGGCCCGCCGTGCTGTGCGCCGGCGTCGAGCTGGCGGCCCGGCTGCACCGGCAGGGGCCCCGCCCGGTCGGAGCCGTCCCCGGGGAGGTGGCCGCGGCCTACCTGCCGGCCGGGGTCCGCCTCCCGGCCGTCACGCTGGAGCGGCTGGAGCGGGCCCGGCTCGCCCCCACCCACGGCGACCTCGGGCCGTGGAACCTGCGCGTCGACCGCAACGGCCGGATGTCGCTCATCGACTGGGAGGACTACCGACCGGTCGGCCTGCCCGCCCTCGACGTCCTCAACCTGGTCGTCACCGCGGCGCTGATCGCCTTCCCCGACTACCCGGACCGCGGCTTCGACTGGTTGTACGAGCGGGTCTTCCACGGCGAGAACGCCTTCCGCACCGCCGCCGACCGGGCGTTCCGCCACTACGCGCGGCTCACCGGCCAGGACGTCGAGTCCGTGGTGGCGCTGACCCCGGTGCTCTGCCACTGGATGATCCGTCGCATCGAGGACCAGGGCCGGCCCACCGGCCACCTGTTCTTCCGGCCGTTCACCGAGCGGTTCGAGGCCGAGACCCCGCGCTGGTCGGGGGTCGGCCGTGGCTGAGCCGGAGCTGTTGGACGCGGTGGTCGTCGGGGCCGGCCCGGCCGGCCTGTTCGCCGCCTGGCGGCTGGCCACCGGCGGCGCGCGGGTCGCGCTGCTGGAGGCGGGCGGCGACATGCGCCAGAGCCTGTGCCCGAAGGTGTCGGCGCGGATGGGCGGCCGCACGGTCCGGTCCGCGGAGAAGTTCCGGCTGCAGTGCAACCGCTGCGACTGCCTGACCGGACTGGGCGGCGCCGCCTTCCACTTCGACACCAACCTCGGGTACGTCAGCGGCCTGTCCAAGTCCAAGATCGAGCAGGACGGCCGCGGCGGCGTCCGGACCTACAGCGGCCTGGAACGGACGCTGGGGAGCTTCGACCGGGCGGCGGACGCGGTCCGGGACGTCTACCGGCTGATGCACCGCTTCGGCCTCCAGCCGCCCCGGCCCGGGCCGTCGGCCGCCTCCTGCCACGTGCCGCCGAGCGGGTTCGCGCTCGCGGACGAGGCGCTGTCGCAGGCGGTCACCGTGGACGAGGCGCTCGGCATGATCGACGGCCTGGTGGCCGACGCGGTCGCGGCCGGACTGCGCCTGCACCTGCGCACCCGCGCGGAGTCGGTCGTCCGGGCCGAGGACGGCACCTGGCTGGTCGGCGCCGCCGGCACCGTGTTCCGGGCCAGGAACGTCATCGTGGCGGTGGGCAAGCTCGGCCTCGGCTGGGTCCGCGAGGTGCTCGACCGCAACGCGGTGGCCCACCGGCCCAGCCCGACGGTGGACGTCGGCGTCCGGCTGGAGACCACGCGGCAGCTGGCCGCCCCGCTGACCGCCTCCTGCCAGAACCCCAAGTTCACCTTCCTCAACCAGGACGGCGACCCGGTCCGGACCTTCTGCGTCTGCGAGGGCGGCCGGATCATGCAGTACGCCTTCCAGGACACCGTGGTGCTGGACGGGCAGCACTGCCTGACCACGCCCACCGGGCGCACCAACTTCGGCATCGTCACCACGGTGCGGGTACCGCCGGGCGGCGACGGCACCCGGTACGCGCTGGACTTCAGCCGCCGCGCCACGGCCGCCGGAGACGGCCTCCCGGTGGTGCAGCCGCTGGTCGAACTGCTCGGCCGGGGCCGCTGCGCGGACCGGCCCGGCACCAGCCTGGTGCAGGCGCGGTGGACGGACCTGGCCGAGGTCCTGGGCCCGCGGCGGGTCGCCGACATCGCCGCGATGGTCGACAGCCTGGAAGCCGTCGCGCCCGGGCTGATCGGGCCGGAGACGGTGGTCGCGGCCCCGGTGGTGGAGCGCCTGTTCCCCGCCATCGAGCTCTCCACCGACCTGGAGAGCAGCGCCCCGGGCCTCTACTTCACCGGCGACTGCTCCTCCAAGATCATCGGCGTCACCTACGGAGCATCCACCGGGCTGGCGGCCGCCGCCGCCGTTCTGCGCAGCTGATCGGAGAGGAAACCATGTTCACCAGGCCACAACGCCCGGCCGCCCCGGGGCCCGCGACCCGCCGGCGGCACACCTGGCGGTCGGCCGGCTGGAGCGCGCTCCGCCGCGCCGCGCCGCACCTCCCCGCGGAGCGGCAACTGACCGCCGCCCTCGCCCTCCTGACGGAGCGCTACGGCCTGCCGCTCCAGCTCGCCGCCGGGCCGGGCTGCGGGTCCCCGGCCGCGGCGCAGCGGTACCTGGCCGACGCCGGAGCCGGAGCCGACTGGGACACGCTGGTGACCGCCACCGCCGCCGCCACCGCCGCCGATGCCGCCGCCGGCGCCCCCGCGCCGACGGTCGGACCGGCCGCGGTGCGGATCCGGATCACGGCCGACGCCGCCGATGCAGACGACGCCGCCGATGCAGACGCCGACGCGGACGCCGCCGACGGGAACGACACCGGGGCGGACCTGGTCTGGACCGCCACCGACCGGGGCCTGGAGGCCCGCTGGGACCCGGCGGTGTTCACCGAGGAGACGGTCGCGGCGATGGCGGGCCACCTGGACCGGCTCGCGGCCGAGCTGGTCCGGCCGGACCGGCCGCCGCTGGCCGCGGTCGAGGTGCTCACCGCGGACGAACTCGTCCGGAACGGCGGGACCCCGGAGCGCCTGCCGGAGTACCCGCCGATCACCCTGCACCAGCTGTTCCAGCTCCAGGCGTGGCGCACCCCGGACGCCTGCGCCCTGGCCATGGGTGAACAGCGGCTCAGCTACCGCGCACTCGACCTGGCCTCCAACCGGGCCGCGCACCGGCTGATCGGGGCGGGGGCCCGGCCCGGCGACGTCGTCGCGGTCGGCGGCGACCGCTCGATCGGCCTGTTCACCTCGCTGCTCGCCGTGCTGAAGGCGGGCTGCGTCTTCGTCCACCTCGACCCGGCCTACCCCGTCGCGCGGCTGCGGCAGTTCGTCGAGGTGAGCCGGCCGCGGCTGGTCCTGACCGGACCGGGCGCCCCCGAGCTCGGCACCGGACTGCCCGAGCTGCCCTTCGACGTGCTGCCCGACCCGGCGGAGCCCGGGCCGGACCACGCCCCGGACGTGGTCGTCGGCCCGGAGAGCCCGGCCTACATCCTGTTCACCTCGGGCTCCACCGGCACCCCCAAGGGCGTGCTGCGGCCGCACCGCCTGCACACCACCCGGATCTTCCTCGAACAGTCCATGTACGCGGTCGGCCCGGACGACCGCCACCTGCTCAAACTCCCGATCAGCTCACGGGAGTTCCTGTGGCCGCTGGCGACCGGGGGCACCGCCGTGATCGCCGAGCCCGGCGGCGAGCGCGACGACCAGTACCTGGTCGACCTGCTGCGGCGCGAACGCGTCTCCGTGCTGAGCTGCGTCCCCTCGATGCTCCGGGTGCTGGCCGCCAACCCCGGCTTCGCCCGGTGCCCCGCGCTGCGGCACGTGTTCGTCGGCGGCGAGGCGCTGCACCGCGACCTGGAGGACCGGGTCCGGGCCATGGGCTACCAGGTGCACAACACCTTCACCCTGACCGAGGCCGACTACGTGGCGCACCGCAAGGACGGCCTGGACGAGCGGCCCGAGGACGCCTCCGTCATCGGCCACCCCCTCGACATGCGGGTCTACCTCTGCGACGACCGGGGGCGCCGGGTGCCCCCGGGGCTGGTCGGCGAGGTCTGGGTCGGCGGCCCCGGCGTGGCGACCGGCTACCACCGCGACCCGGAGCGCACCGCGGAGCGCTTCGTCGCCAACCCCTTCGGCGACCCGCGCACCCCGCTGCTCTTCCGCACCGGCGACCTCGCCCGGCACCGCGCCGACGGCTCCCTGGAGTACCGCGGGCGCCGGGACCTCCAGGTCAAGGTGCGCGGCCAGCGGGTCGAGCCGACCGAGGTCGAGTTCTGGCTCCGCGAGCACCCGGGCGTCCGGGACGCCGCCGTGGTCGGGTACCCCGACCGCGAGCAGGGCGCGTTCCTGGTCGCCTTCGCGGTGGGGGAGGAGCACGCCCCCGCGGAGCACGAGCTGCGGGCGTTCCTGGCCGACCGGCTGCCGGCCTGGATGCTGCCGCGGCACGTCGCCTGGGTCCCCCGGCTGCCGCAGCTCTACAGCGGCAAGCTCGACCGCGCCTCGCTCCGGCTGCCCGCCCGGGTCCGGCCGCCGGACCTGCCCGCGCCGACCCGGCCCCGCACCCCGGCGCAGGAGCGCCTGCTCGGGATCTGGCGCACCATCCTGCAACTGCACGAGATCGGTGTCGACGACGCCTTCACGGCGGTGGGCGGCGACTCGCTGCGCCTGATGCTGCTGCGGGCCGCGGTCCAGGACGAGTTCCGGATCCGGCTCGACCTGGCGGACCTGCTCGGCGCGCCGACCGTCCTGGCCCAGGAGCGGCTGCTCCGGCCGACCGCTCCGGCCGAACCGCTCGCCACCGTGCCCGTCCCGGCCGTCCCCGTCCCCGTCCCGGCCGTCCCCGTCCTGTCCGGACCGTCCGGACCGCCCGCCGCCGCCCCGACCCCGGCCGGGCCGTCGGCCGCCGCGGGCGAGCGCTCCCGGCGGCGGGCCCTGCGCGAGGCCCAGCGGGCCGCCGCGGCCGAAGGGGGTGAGCGACAGTGACGCACATCGCCGTGATCGGCATGTCGGGCCGGCTGCCCGGCGCGGCGGACCTCGACGCGTTCTGGCAGAACCTGCTCGCCGGCCAGGACTGCATCACCCGTACGCCGTCCGACCTGCTCCGCGGCACGGTCGCCGACGAACTCCTGGACGACGCACGGTGGTTGGGCGCGTCCGGACGGATCGCCGCACCGTACGACTTCGACCCGGCGTTCTTCGGGATGTCCCCCAAGGAGGCGCTCTCCACCGATCCGCAGCACCGGCTCCTGCTGACCACGGTGCACCGCGCCCTGGAGGACGCCTGCGTCGTCCCCGGCACCGGCCCCGGCCGGGTGGGGGTGTTCGCGGGCGTGGGCCGCAACCGGCACGAGGAGCTGGTGCGGGCGGTGCTCGCCTCCCGCGGCGAGACGGTCAACGAACTGGCCCTGGAGATCGGCAACGAGAAGGACCACAGCACCACCAAGGTGGCCTACCGGCTGGGCCTGACCGGCCCCGCCGTCACCGTGCAGTCGGCCTGCTCGACCGGGCTGGTCGCCCTGCACCAGGCCTGCCAGAGCCTGGCCGCGCAGGAGTGCGACGTCGCCGTGGCGGGCGCCGCCGCCCTGCGCGTCCCCGACAGCCACGGCTACCTCTACCTGGAGGGCGGCATCGGTTCCGCCGACGGCGTCTGCCGGCCGTTCTCGGCCCGGGCGGGCGGCGCGGTGGCCGGCGACGGCGTGGTCGCGGTCGTCCTGAAGCGGCTGGAGGACGCGGTCGCGGACGGCGACCGGATCAGCGCGGTGGTCCGCGGCTCCGCCGTCAACAACGACGGCGCCAAGAGCGGCTACGCCTCCGTCAGCGCCCGGGCCCAGGAACTGCTGGTCCGCGACGCCCTGCTGTTCTCCGAGACCGACCCGGACACCGTCGGCTCGGTGGAGGCGCACGGCTCCGGCACCCCGCTCGGGGACGCCGCCGAGTGGTCCGCCCTGGCCCGGGTCTACGGCGCGGTCCGGCCGACCCGGGTGGGTTCGGTCAAGTCCGGCATCGGCCACCTGCGGGAGGCCTCCGCGCTGGCGGGGTTCGTCCGGGCGGTGCTGAGCGTCCGGCACGGCCTGGTGCCGCCGACCATCAACGTGGGCCTGCCCGCCGAGTACGTGACCCGGGAGACCTCCGGGCTGTCGCTGCCCAGGGCGGTGGAGACCTGGCCCCACCCCGGCGTGCGCCGGGCCGCCGTCAGCGCCTTCGGGCTCGGCGGGACCAACGCCCACGTGATCGTCGAGGAGCCGCCGGCCCGCCCGGCCGCCGCCCCGCCGACGGCCGCCGCCGCCGTGGTCCTGGTCTCCGCGCACACCGAAGGGGCGCTGGAGCGGACCTCCGCCGACTGGGCGGCCGCGATCGACACCGGCGCCGCCACGCCCGCCGAGGCGGCCGCCGCCTCCCAGCGCGGCCGCCGCCACCGCCGCCACCGCCGGTTCGCGGTGGGGTCGGACCCGTCCGCGCTCGCGGCCGGACTGCGTTCCCCCGCCCCGCCCGCCGCCGCGCGGCCCGCCCCGACCACGGCCCCGGCCGTCGGCCTCGTCTTCCCCGGCGTCGGCGACCACTACCCCGGCATGGGGGCCGGCCTGCACCGCGCCCTGCCCGGGTTCACCGCCCGGCTGGACCGCTACCTCGGCGACTGCGGCGACCGGCTCGGCCAGGACCTGCGCCGCCTGCTCGCCCCGGACGCCCAGGCCGGGCCGGGCGCCCGCACCGGCGCGGTCTTCAACCTCCGCCGCCTGGTCGACGACGGGCGCGGCACCTCCACCGACGAGGTCTTCGACCCGGTCGCCTCGCACGCCGTGCTGTTCTCGCTGCAACTCGCGCTGGCCCGCAGCCTCCAGGCGCTCGGGGTGCGGCCGGCCGCCGTCACCGGGCACAGCCTCGGGGAGCTCACCGCCGCCACGGTGGCCGGGGTCTTCACCGAGGAGGACGCCCTGCGGGTGGTCGTCGAGCGGGCCCGCGCCGTGGCCGCGCTGCCCGAGGGGACGATGCTCGCGGTGAGCCTCTCCCGGGCCGAGGCCGAGGAGCTGACCGGCCCCGGGGTCTGGCTGGCGGCGGTCAACTCGCCTCGCAGCAGCGTGCTGGCCGGTGAGCGGGCGGCGGTCCTGGAGGTGGTGGACCGGCTCAACCGGCGCGGCCTCCAGGGCCGGCTGCTCCCGGTGCGCCACGCGTTCCACACCCCGCTGCTGGCGCCCGCCGGGGAGGAGCTGCGCGCCCTGCTCGGCAGCCTGACCCTGTCGGCCCCGACGGTCGCGCTGGCCTCCAACACCACCGGCACCTGGGTCCGCGCCGAACTCCGGGACCCGGAGTACTGGTACCGGCAGCTCACCTCGCCGGTCCTGTTCGGCCAGGCCCTGGCCACCGCGGCGAAGGAGTGCGACGTCCTGCTGGAGGTCGGGCCCGGACAGCTGCGGACCCTGGCCGCCCAGGCCCGGGCCGTCGGCGACGACCACGCCGCGGTGGTGGCGACCGTGCGCCGGGAGTACCAGAACGAGTCCGACGCCGAGGTGCTGCTGCACGCCCTCGGGCAGCTGTGGCAGCGCGGCTGCGACCTCGACTGGGAACGGCTCGGCGGCGGACCGTTCCCGCCGCCGGCCGCCCTGCCGCCCACCGCGCTGGACGAACGGCCCCTGTTCATCGCCGAGGGCGGCCCGGCCGGCCTGCTCTCGCCCGGCCCCGCCGCACCGGCACCCGCGCCCGCACCGGCACCCGTTCCCGAGCCCGCACCCGTTCCCGAGCCCGCACTCGTCCCCGAGCCCGCTGGAGCCGGGGCCGAGGACGGGGACGGTGACCCGGACGCCGTGGCCGCGGTGCTGGCCGAACTGTGGGAGGAGGTCCTCGGAGTGGAGGACCTGACGGCCGAGGACGACTTCTTCGAACTCGGCGGCGACTCGCTGATGAGCGTCCAGCTGGTCTTCGGCATCGAGGAGCGGCTCGGGTTCCACGTACCGGCGGTCGCGGTCTTCCAGGAGTCGAGACTCGGCCGGATGGCCGCCCACATCACCACCTGGCACGCCACTGGAGGCAGCAGATGAACCACCCCGCCGTGGGCGTGGTCGGCGCCGGGGTCATGGGCGTCAGCCTGGCCCAGAGCCTGACCGCCGCCGGCATCGACACCGTCCTGCACGACTCCGACCCCCGGCAGCGGGCCACCGCCGAGCGCCGGGCGAGCGCCGCGGCCCGGCTGGCCCGGCTCTCCGGGAGCCGCGCCGGCGCCGAACGGCCCGGGCGGCTGACCGTCACCGGGGAGCTGGCCGCGCTGGCGGACTGCGGCCTGGTGATCGAGAACGTGATCGAGGACCCGGAGGTGAAGGAGCGCGTCCACCGCGCCCTCGACGAGGTTCTGGCACCGCGGGCGGTGGTGGCGGTGAACACCTCCGCGGTGCCGGTCTCCGGCCTCGCGCTGGCCACCGGCCACCCCGAGCGGATGGTCGGGGCGCACTTCATGAACCCGGTCGGCGCCTCCACCATGGTCGAGGTGGTGCGCACGCCGTACACCGCGGCCTGGGCGCTGCACGGCCTGGAGGAACTCCTCGGCCGGCTCGGCAAGGAGACCGTGGTGGTCGAGGACCGGGCCGGGTTCGTCATCAACCGCTGCCTGATGATGTTCATCAGCGAGGCGGCGGCCCTGGTCGACGACGGAGTGGCCACCCCGCAGCAGGTGGACCGGCTGTTCCGCGGCTGCCTCGGGCACCGCACCGGACCGCTGCGCACCGCCGACCTGATCGGCATCGACACCATCGTCCACACCCTCGACGTGCTGCGCGGGCACTACGGCCCGGAGCGCTTCACCCCTCTCCCGCCCTGCTCCGGATGGCCGCCGAAGGCCGGATCGGCCGCAAGAGCGGACAGGGCTTCCACTACTACTCGGACGGGGAGACCCCATGACCAATCCCGTGGCGCCGACGGCGCCCGCGGACCCGGCGGCACCGGCCCAGATCCGGTCCGAGGTCGCGCGCTTCCTCTCCCGCTACGTCGACGACCCCGCCTCCCTCGAAGCCGAACACCTGCTGACCGGCGGCCTGTTGGACTCGCTGGCGGCGGTCGAGCTGATCGGCCACCTGGAGCGCCGCTTCGGGGTCCGGGTGCTCGACCACGACCTGGAGGTCGACAACTTCGACTCCCTCGCCGCCATCACCGCCTTCGTGGCCCGGAAGCAGCGGGCATGATCACCGAACTGGCCCCGGAGCTGGCGGCGGAGTTCACCGACCGCCCCACCGCCGCGCGCGCCCTGGGCGCGCTGGTGCCCCGGGCGTACGGCGGCCTGGAACTCGGTTACGCCGGCTACGGCGAGGTCAACCGCACCGTCGCCGAGCGGTCGCCGTCCCGGCAGAGCCTGCTGACCGTGCACGGCATGGTCTGCCGGGCGCTGGTCCGCTGGGGCAGCGCCCGGCAGCGGGACGAGTACCTGCCGCGGCTGGCCGACGGCAGCCTGCTGGGGGCGTTCGCGCTGAGCGAGGAGGCGGCCGGCAGCGACGTCCGCCGCATCGCCACCACCGCCCGCGAGGTGCCGGGCGGCTGGGTGCTCGACGGGCGCAAGCGCTGGGTCACCTTCGGCCAGGAGGCCGGGGTCTTCCTGGTGTTCGCCCGCACCGGCACCCGGGACCTGGCGGTCCTGGTGCGCCGCGACGACCCGGGGGTCCACCTGCAACCGGCACCGCGGACCAGCGGCCTGCGGGACGCCAAGCTCGCCGAACTCGTCCTCCGGGAGTGCCGCGTCCCCGCCGACCGGCTGCTGGGGCGGCCCGGCGCCGCGCTGTCCCACATCGCCGCCGATGCGCTGACCCTGGGCCGGCTCTGCGTGGCCTTCGGCGCGTGGGGGCTGGCCGGGGCCGCGCTGTCGGCGGCCCTGCACCGCTCCATCGAGCGGCACCAGTTCGACGGCCCGCTGCACCGCCTCCAACTGGTGCGCGGACTGCTGGCGGACGCCGCGGTCGCGGTCGACTCGGCGCAACTGCTCTGCCGGCGCGCCGCGACGGCCCTCGACGAGGGCGACGAGTGGGCGCTGGGCCACGTCCTCACGGCGAAGCTCGGCGCCAGCCGGGCCGCCACCGCCGCCGCGGCCGCGGCCGCCCAACTGCACGGCGCGGCCGGCCTGGCGGAGGGGAGCCGGGTCGACCGCTTCGTCCAGGACGCCCGGGTGTTCGAGGTCATCGAGGGCAACACCCAACTGCTCCAGGACCTGATCGCCGATCAGGCCCTGGCCCGCTTCCGCGACCACGCGGCCCGGGCCCTGCCGTCGACCGGTCCGGAGGGACACCATGTCGGGTGAACCGGCCGCCACGGCACCGGCCGCCACGGTCAAGTGCGTCGTCTGGGACCTCGACGAGACCCTGTGGGAGGGGGTGCTGGCCGAGGGCACCGCGGGCGGCCTGCGGCCGGGAGTGCTGGAGACCCTGCGCTCCCTCGACCGGCGGGGCGTCCTGCACTCCGTGGCCAGCAAGAACGAACCCGCCCGGGCCCGGGACCGGCTCGAACAGCTCGGGGTGGCGGAGTACTTCCTCTGCCCGCAGATCTCCTGGGAGCCGAAGTCCGCCCTGGTCGCGGCCGTCGCCGAGCAGCTCAACCTCGGCCTGGACAGCCTGGTGTTCATCGACGACTCCGCCTTCGAACGCGCCGAGGTCGCCGACGTCCACCCGCAGGTGCGCTGCCTGGACAGCACCGCCGCCGCGGAGCTGGCCGACCTGCCGGGCTTCGACCCGCCGGTGACCGCGGAGGCGGCCGGCCGGCGCCGCCTCTACCGGGAGGCGGAGGTCCGGCGCGACTACGAGGAGTCGTTCCAGGGGCCGCGCGCCGAGTTCCTGCGGACGCTCGGCCTGCGGCTCACGGTGGCCGAGGCCACCCCGGACGACCTGCTGCGCGCCGCCGAACTCACCGAGCGCACCCACCAGTTGAACACCACCGGCCTGGTCTTCGACGCCGCGGAGCTGGCCGCGCTGATCCCCCGGCCGGACCAGACCCTGCTGGTGATCACCCTGGAGGACCGGTTCGGCGGCTACGGGACGGTCGGCGTGGTCCTGCTCGGCACCGACGAGACGCAGTGGCGGATCCGGCTCTTCCTGATGTCCTGCCGCGTCATGGGCCGCAACGTGGGCGGCGCCGTCCTGGCACTGCTGGCCCGGGAGGCCGACGCCCGCGGCCTCGACCTCACCGCGGACTTCCTCGCCAACGACGTCAACCGGCCGATGTACATGGTCTACCGCCTGGCCGGGTTCGAGGAGATCGGACGGGAGGGCGAGGTCCAGCGGCTCCGGCTCCGCAGCGGAGCGGGCCGCGCCAACCCCGACTACGTCGAACTCCACGCACTGATCTGAGCCGCCACCACCCCGCCACCACCCGCCACCCGCCCTCACCCGCTACCCGCCATCACCCCGTCACCCCCGTCACGACCCATGGAGACGAACATGCAAGCCTTCACCGACCGCTGGGAACAGGGATTCGCCGCGCTCTACGACAACCGGGAACTGGCCGAGATCTCCTGGGTCACCACCTCGGTCAGCCCGGCGCTCCAGCAGCTCGTCATCGACGGGGTGATCCCGCGCGGCTCCGAGGTGGTCGACCTCGCCTGCGGACCCGGCGTCCACGCCGTCTTCCTGGCCCGCCACGGCATGCGCGTCACCGGCGTGGACCGGTCGGCCACCGCCCTGGCCAAGGCCCGGGAACTGGCCGGCTTCTACGACTGCGACCCCGCCTTCGTGGAGGGCGACATCCTGCGCACCCCGCTGCCGGACGGCTGCGCCGACGTGGTGCACGACTCCTTCGTCTACCACAACGTGCGCCCCGAGGCCCGGGGCGACTACCTCCGGGAGGCCGCCCGCCTGCTACGCCCGGGCGGCCTCTTCGTGCTGGTCGGCTTCTCCGACCGGATGTCCCCGGGCTCCGGGCCGATCCGGTTGACCTCCGACGACGTGGTCCGCCCGGCGCTGGAGCACTTCTCGATCGAGGAGCTGCGCCGCTTCCGGAACCTACCGACCGAGAAGCGCCCGGACCAGTGGCACTGGCTCGGCGTCTTCCGGCGCCGGTGACCGCCGCCGCGGCGGGGCCCGGGCGCTTCGCCGGGCAGACCGTGCTGCTGACCGGGGCGGGCCGGGGCATCGGGCGCGCCTGCGCCCTGGAGTTCGCCCGGGAGGGCGCCCGGCTGGCCCTGGCCAGCCGGACCCCGGCCCAACTGGAGCGGGTCGCCGCGGAGATCGGCGCGCTGACCGGCGTCCCGGCGCTGTGCGTGCCCTTCGACGTGTCGCGGGCCGAGCAGGTCCGGACCGGGGTGGGCACCGTGCTGGAGCGGCTCGGGCCGATCGACGTGCTGGTCAACTGCGCGGGTCTGTTCTCGATGGGCCCCTCGGAGTCCACCGCGGAGGCGGACTCGCGGGAGCTGCTGGCCACCAACGCGCTGGGCACCCTGCTGGTCTGCCAGGAGGTCGGCCGCGGCATGCTGGAACGCGGCCGGGGCCGGATCGTCAACTTCGCCTCGCTGCTGTCCTTCACGGCCTTCCCGGGGCGGGCCGCCTACGCCGCGAGCAAGGGCGCGGTCCTCCAGCTCACCCGGGTGCTCGGGGTCGAGTGGGCGGCGCGCGGGGTGAACGTCAACGCGGTGGCCCCCGGCATGATCCGGATCGAGACCAGGCACCCGGCCGTGGCGGCGGGGGAGTTGAGCGAGGACGAGATCCTCGGCCGGATCCCGATGCGGCGGCGCGGCCGGCCGGAGGACGTCACCGGGCCCGTCCTCTTCCTGGCCTCCGCGCAGGCCGACTACATCACCGGGCAGACCCTGGTGGTGGACGGCGGCTGGCTCAGCTACGGGTACCTGTGAGCGCCCGGCCCACGCACGTCCGGCCCACGGGGCCCCGACCCATCCGACCCCGGCCCGCGGGCCGGGGCGGGACCACAGGAGCGGAGAGCGGAGAACGCTGATGACCGACTACAGACACGCGCTCATCGGGTGCGGCCGGGTCGCGGCCAACCACGTGGACGGCTTCGGCCGGGTCCCCGGGTGGGTCCTCGCCACGGCCTGCGACCGGGAGCCCCACGTCAAGGAGTTCGCCCGCGAGCACGGGATCGCGACCGCCGCGCAGGACGTCGAGGAGGTGTTCGCGGACCCCGGGATCACCAGCGTCTCGATCGCGGTGGACCACGTGCAGCACGGGCCCCTGGTGGAGCGGGCGCTGGTGGCGGGCAAGCACGTCCTGGTGGAGAAGCCGCTCTGCCTGGACCCGGCGCAGGCCCGGCAGCTGGTCGCGCTGGCCGCCGAGCGGGGCCTGGTGCTCTCCACGGTCGCCCAGCACCGCTACGACCCGGTGGTGCGGGCGGTGCGGCAGTGGGTGGGCCGGGGGCTGCTCGGCCGGCTGGTCTTCGCCTCCGCGACCCTGCAGGCCCGGCGGGAGCCCGACTACTACACCGGGAGCTACTGGCGCGGCACCCGGCGGGGCGAGGGCGGCTCGGCCCTGATCAACCAGGGCTACCACTGCCTGGACGCGGTGCGCTGGATCTGCGGCGACCTCACCACGACGGCCGCCGTCCGCACCGCCGGGGTGCTGGGCGGCGTCATCGAGACCGAGGACACCCTCAGCGGCCTGCTGTCCGCCTCGGGCGTGCCGGTCACGCTCAACGTGACGGTGGCGAGCAGCGTGGAGTGGCGCACCCGGATCGAGATCGTCGGCGAGCTGGGCTCGGTGGTCTTCGACCTCGACCACCCGGGGCGGCTGCGGCGCTGGGACGGATCGGCGGAGCTGGTCCGCCTCGCGGAGCGGGAGAGCAGCCGGGGCCTGGCGGAGGAGCCGCCCGGGACGTCCTACTACGGCACCTCGCACCGCCGGCAGATCGCCGACTTCTGCCGCAGCGTCGCCGGCGGGGGCCCGATGCTCTCCTCCCCGGCCGATTCGGTGGGAACGCTGGAGACCATTCTCTCGCTCTACGCGCTGTCGTCCCGGTGAACGGACCGGAAAGCACGGACGGCACCGGGCCGGCGGGCCGCCCGACCCTACCGGGAGAGGAATTCCGCCGGAGCGGGCATCAGCGCGTCGAGGCATTCCTCGGCGGTTTTCCCGGCGCGGATGAATCCCCGTTCCTCTGCGCCGAGGAATCCCTCCTCGACCATCCGGTCGAGGAGGGCGATCAATGGGTCGAAGAATCCCGCGACATTGGCCAGGGCGACCGGCCGCCAGTGGAATCCCAATTGGTTCCAGGTGGAAACCTCCATGAGTTCGTCCATCGTTCCGTAGCCGCCGGGGAGGACGACGAAGGCGTCGGCCATTTCGTACATCAGCGCTTTCCGGGTGTGCATTCCCTCGACGACCAGGACCTCGCCCCGGGCGTCGTCGAGGCGCTCGCGCTCGTGCAGGGCGTCCGGGATCACGCCGAACACCTCGGCACCGGCCTCGTGGGCGGCCCGCGAGACGGCGCCCATCAGGCCCACGCCACCGGCCCCGTAGACCAGGCTCCCGCCCCGGCGGGCGATCGCCGCACCCAGGTCGCGGGCGGTCCGGAGGTACTCCGGCCGGCTGCCCGGACGGGAGCCGCAGAAGACGCCTATCCGGCTGGGCGCGGCCGGGGGAATTGTCACGGTGGATTCCTTCGCGGAGGGGGACCCGGTCCGGTCGGCGGGCTGAACGGTATTCATTCGACTCATCCCCAGCCCAGGTCGTCCCCGGAAATCCGGACGGACGCGTCAACGGCGGTGGCGCGCGGAGCGTGCGGGCCCTGGAGCGTGATCACGGCGCTCAGCACGGCACCTGCCGTGAGAGCGGCGCCGATGATCTGTCCCAGGCGGCGTGCGAAAGAGTTCATCGTGATCTCCAGTCATCCGAGGAGCGGCCGAATCGGCGGCCCGTGGGCTACCTTGCTACATGCCGGGTACGAGCCGAATGGACGGGGGCGCTCGGCATACTGCATTGCGCGTATCCGAGGGGATGACCAAAGTGGCAGATTCGGAGTTTCAGGACGACTTGGACACGATCGCCCTGAGCGAGGGTGCGCTCCGGGTCTACCTCCATGCCCTCGACCTCCCCGCTCCGCTGCGCTGCGACCGGGCCGGCGACGAGATCGGGATCGGCCCGGCGGAGTTCGACCTCGCGGTCGAACAGCTCCGGGCGCTGAAGCTGGTGAGCGCGCAACTGCTGTCCGAGGGCTTCATCGCCCCGGTCGCCCCCGACAGCGCCCGGGTCCAGCTGCTCTCGCCGCTGGTCCGGGAGCTGGAGCAGAAGCAGCGCACGGTGGACGCGGCCCGGGCGGTCTACGCCCGGCTGTCCGTCGAGTACCACCGCTCCACCACCCGCAGCGCCCGGGACGAGACGGTCACCGTGGTGCGCGAACTGCCGGACGTGCGACGGCTGATCACCGAGCTGTCGGCCGGCTGCACCCGCGAGGTGCTGACCGCCCAGCCGGGCGGCGGCCGCACCGAGGAGGTGCTGCGCGAGTCCCTGCAGCGCACCGAGAGCCTGCTGAACCGGGGGGTGCGGATGCGCACCCTCTACCAGCACACGGCCCGCTACAGCCCGCCGACCGCCGCCTACGTCGCCCACGTCACCGCGTACGGCGCGGAGGTGCGGACGCTGGGGACGGCTTCATGCGGATGCTCCTGTTCGACCAGGAGGTCGCCCTGATCGAGCTGAACGAGACGCCGGCCGGGGCGGTGCTGGTCCGCGAGCCCAGCATCGTGCACTTCATGTACGAGTCCTTCGAGCGGGCCTGGAGCCAGGCGACCGAGTTCGACGCGGACAACCACCCGGCGTCCGTGCGGCAGACCACCGACAACACCAAGGCGACGATCATCAGGCTGCTGGTCGACGGGGTCGAGGACAAGGTGGTGGCGCGGCGGCTGGGCATGTCGCTGCGGACCTGCCAGCGCCACGTGTCGGAGATCCTGCGCGACGTCGGGGCCAGGAACCGGCTCCAGGCCGGCTACCTGATTCACCGTTACGGCCTCGACCGGACGGACGCCCTTCCCGGGGAAACGGAAGGCGCCGGAGCGGAAGAGTAGGTGAACCGGAAATGTCGGCCCCCCGCTCGCCGGGTGCCGTCGCCCGCGATTCCCCCGGGGCGGTGCCCGCATCATGGCCGACTCGTCGGCAATTTTCATTGCAGTGAAATTTTCTTGCAGTAAAAACCTGGCTTCTGTACGTCAATAGTCGATTCCTGGCCGTGTCCTGCCGCGGCGCGGGTCGAACTAGCGGAAAAGGGGAGAACCCGCGTGAACGACGACCGACAGCTCCACGTCGACCTGCCGACCGCGCCGGACCGCGCCGGCGCACTCACCTGGGGGCAACTGGCCATCTGGGAGGTGCTCCACTGGCTCCCCCCGGGCGACACCACACTGACCCTCTCCACCGTGCTGCCGCTGCCCGCCGGGACGACACCGGAGCGGCTCACCGCGGCCCTGACCGCCCTCGTGGCGCGCCACGACGCGCTCCGGACGGTGTTCGAGGAGTCGGGCGGCGAGCCCCGGCAGACCGTGGTCGGCGGCGGCCGGATCACGGTCGACGTCCACGACGCCTCCGAGGGCGCCGCGGCCGAGACCGCCGAGAAGCTCCACCGCGAACTGCGCGGCCTCCCCTTCGACCTGGCCCGCGACCTGCCGCTCCGGGCCGTCCTGGTCACCGAGCGGGACACGCCCGCCGTGCTGGTCCTCGCCATCAGCCACATGTCCGTGGACGCCTGGAGCTTCCGCATCGTCCGGGAGGACCTGGAGACGCTGCTGGCCGGCGCGGAACTCCCCGCCCGGGGGCCGCAGCCGCTGGACCGCCTCGACTACGAGCGGTCCGACCTGGGGCGGCGGCGCGAGGAGCGGGCCCTGGCGCACTGGGCCGAACAGATCCGCGAGACCCCCGCCCCCATGCTCGCCGAACTCCCCCCGCCCTCCGCCCCGCACCTGCGCTGGGGCCGGATCGAGTCCCCCGCGCTCGCCGCGGCGGTCCGGCTGCTGACCGGCCGGGCCGGGGTCACCGGCCCGGTGGCGGTGCTGAGCGGGGTCACCCGACTGCTGGCCCGGTACACCGGACAGGACCAGGCCACCGTCCGGCTGATCGTGGCGACCAGGTTCAACGCCCGGAACCGGCGCTTCGTGGGCGCCTTCAACCAGAACGCCCTGCTCCGGGTCCCGTCCGTCGCCGACCCCTTCGACGACCACCTGCGCCGGACCTCGCTCGCGGCCCTGACCGCGTACCAGAACTGCGAGTACGACCCGCGGACGGTCGAGCGGCTCGTCCGCGAGACCGCCGCCGAACGCGGGGTGGCCGCGGGCGGCTACTGCTTCTTCAACGACATCAGCGTCGAACCCGCCAGGCGCCCCGGCACCGAGCCCCGGGCCGCGGACGCGCCGGACCCGCGCCCGCTGCGCGCCGAGACCGTGCTCTCCGTGCCCGACATGGACCAGGTGCCGATGGGGGCGACGTTCTTCCTCTTCCTGGAGCACATCGGCGAACGCGCCGTCCTGCAACTGTGCGCCGACGAGCGCTTCCTCGCCCCCCGCTCCGCGACCGAGTTCCTCGGCGACCTGGAGGACCTGCTGGTGTCGGCCGCCGTCACCCCGTCCGCCGCCGCGGGCTGACCCCGCGCCGCCGCGGGGCGCGGCCGACCGACCCGTCCGGTCGGCCGCACCCCGCGGCCGGTGTCACGGAGTGAGCCGGTTGGGGCCGCGGAAGAGGAACACGGCGTCGCGGATCGACTCCAGTCCGAGCATCACCATCAGCACCCGGCCCAACCCCAGGCCCAGCCCCCCGTGCGGCGGGCAGCCGTAGCGGAAGCAGTTCAGGTAGTCCTGGATCGGCTCGGTCCCCACGCCCTTCTCGGCGGCCTGCTTCAGCAGCACGTCGTACCGGTGCTCGCGCTGCGCCCCGGTGGTGATCTCCAGCCCCTTCCACAGCAGGTCGAAGCTGAGCGTCACCTCCGGCTGCTCGGGGGAGCGCATGTGGTAGAACGGGCGGATTCCGGCCGGGTAGTGGGTGACGAACACGAACTCGTGGCCGCTCCGCTCCCTGACGTGCGCGGCGAGCGCCCGCTCGCCCTCGGGGTCCAGGTCCTCCTTGAGCCCCTCCGGGTCCCAGCCCCCGGCCCGCAGCAGCCGCTGGGCCTCGGCCATCGTGATCCGGGGGAACGGCAGCTCCGGGACGACCACCTCCCGCCCGAAGTGCTCGCGGATCGCCGGCCCGTGGACCCGCGCCACCGCGGCCACGGCGTGGGCGAGCATCCGCTCCTCGAACGCCATCACGTCCTCGACGCCGTCGATCCAGGCCAGTTCGACGTCGACCCCGGTGAACTCGGTGGCGTGCCGGGAGGTGAACGACGGCTCCGCCCGGAACACCGGGCCGACCTCGAAGACCCGGTCGATGCCGGCCGCGATCGCCATCTGCTTGTAGAACTGCGGCGACTGGGCGAGGTAGGCGCTGCGGTCGAAGTACCCCAGCTTGAAGACCTCGGCCCCGGACTCGGAGGCGGTGCCCATCAGTTTCGGCGTGTGCATCTCGGTGCAGCCCTCGCCGTGCGCGAACTCGCGCATCGCCTGCTCGACCGTGGTCTGCACCGCGAACAGCAGTTGGGCGGCGGGCCGGCGGCGCACGTCCAGGAAGCGCCAGTCGAGCCGGTGCTCCGGCCCCGAGCGCTCGTCGATCGGCAGCAGCGGTTCGGCCCGGTTGAGGAGCTCGACGGCGTCCGGGACGATCTCCACCCCGCCCAGCTTGACGACGGGGTTGGCCACGACGCGGCCGGTGACCCGGACGGCGGACTCGACGGTGAGGTCCTCGATCGCCCGCTCCGTCCCGTCCCCTGGGCCGCCGCGCCGGTGGGTCACCTGGGCCGTGCCGGTGTGGTCGCGGACCAGGACGAACTGCATCGCGCGTTGCAACCGCAGGGTGTTGACCCAGCCGGAGACGGAGACGGTCCGTCCCACGTGCTCGTGCAGGTCGGCCACCGGGACGCGGGGGGTGTGGTGGATCATCGCAGTCCTCCATGGACTTCGGCTGACCCCTTGGAAGTGCGGGCGAGAAGGGCGACTCGCGGTGCCACCGCACTTTCGCCGCGACCTGAGCCGCGGCCTCATTCGGGCCCGGTGACGGGGGCTGGCCGGCGGGGCATTTCCTCCCCGCGCTCAGGAGTGTCTTCACCGCACAGTGCGAGACCGCCTTCCCAGCTGCCGGCGGTTCTCTCTGCTCGCACGGTCCTGCGGCTACTCGTCTCCCTCGTCGCGTTACCCACGAGGGTAGGGGAACTGACGAGGCGGCTGCAACGGTGTTCCCGGCCCGGCGGCATGTTCGCCGGAGACCGGGGCAGGCGGCTCCCCGTAAGCGCAACGAAGCGTACGAGGAGGCAGCGATGACCGAGGGCATGTGGGACTACACGGGCGCCGAGGGCTACACCACGGGTTCCGACCTGACGGGGTACCGGGTCGAGGCGACGGACGGCCACATCGGCAAGGTCGACAAGCACACCGTGGACGTCGGCGCGGGCTACCTCGTGGTGGACACCGGCCCGTGGATCTTCGGCCGCGAGGTGCTGCTCCCGGCGGGCACCGTCATCCGGGTCGACGACCAGGAGAAGGCGGTCTGGGTGAACCGCTCCAAGGACGAGGTGAAGAACTCGCCGGAGTACGACCGGGAGGCGCACGCCGACGACCCGGCCTACCGCCACCAGGTCGGCGGCTACTACGGCGGCACCGTCTGACCGCCTGACCCGTCCCGCCGGGGCCCCGCGTCTTCGGACGCGGGGCCCCGGCGCGTGCGCGGGGGGCGCCGTGACGGGGGAGGACTCCGCCGGCCCGGCCCCCGCGTTCACTCGTGGGGGTGAACAGTCGATCGGGGCCAAGCCGCGCCCGGTCCGGTGCCGAAGGACTCGCGAGTGGGGTGCGGAGTTGGCCGGGCCCCGGACCGAGACGAGGCATGATGGCCACAGAGCACATCGACTCCCGGCTGCTCGCGGAACTCACCGAGCAGTCGGAGGACTTGAACAGCGACGCGCAGCGGATCACCCGCGCCGCGCTGACCGGGTTCGAGCAGGTGACCGAACCGCGTCGGCGCTGGTGGCAGCGCGGCGGGGTGCTGGCCGGCGCGGCGGGCGCCGCCGCGTTGTGGGGCACCTCGCGGGCGCTGGCCGCCTCGGCCTCGGCGAGCGCGGACGACGTGATGGCGCTGCAGACCGCGGCGTCGATCGAGAACCTCGCGGTGAGCGTCTACCAGAGCGCCGCCGCCCTGCCGTTCATCAAGGACGGCAACAAGACGGTGGCCGCGTTCATCACCAAGACCACCGCCCAGCACCAGGCCCACGCCCAGGCCTTCAACTCCGCCGCCACCCAGGCCGGCGGCAAGGCCCAGAACCAGCCCGACCCGAAGTACAAGACGGTCGTCGACCAGACGCTGCCCACCATCAAGGGCCCCGCGGACGTGGTGAAGCTGGCCATCACCCTGGAGGACGTGGCCGCGCAGACCTACACCAAGAACGTCTCCCAGGTCTCCTCGCCCGAACTGCGCAAGCTCTTCGCCTCCGTGGCCCCGGTCGAGGCGCAGCACCGCGCGGTGCTGCTGGCCGTGCAGGCCCTGCTGGCGGGCAACGCCGCCGACCTGATCGCCATCCCCGTCGACCCGGCCAAGCTGCCCGCCGCCGCGGCAGCGTCGGCTTCCCCGACACCTTCTACAAGACCGAGAACGCTTCGCCGATCACCGAGGGGGCCGTCAAGTGAGCACCGACTGGGAACTGCCGATCAGCGAACAGCAGTTGGCGCGCCTGACGTGGGACATGGAGCAGGCCCACCGCGAGACCCTGCCCGCGATGCGGGCCGGCGCCCTCGACCTGGCCGCCGAGCTGCGCACCCGGCCCGCCCTCCAGGAGCCCGGCCCCGGCCGTCGGCGTTTCCTGCTGGGCGTGGGCGGGGCCGCCGCCGCGCTGACCCTGGCCGCCTGCTCCAGCGGCAAGTCCGCCACCTCACCCGCCCCGAACGCCTCCTCCGCGCCCGCCTCCGGCGCCGCGTCCGGCTCGGCGTCGGGCCAGTACACCGGGGACCTGAAGGTGGTGGCGCTGGCCACCGCGCTGGAGAACCAGGCCGTGGGCGCCTACCAGGCCGCCCTGGACGCCGCCAAGGCCGGCAAGCTCGGCACCGTCCCGCCCGCCGTGGCCACCTTCATCACCACCGCGATGGGCCAGCACGCCGACCACGCCAAGGCCTGGAACGCCGTGCTGACCGGCGCGGGCAAGCCCGCGATCACCGACGTCCCGCTCTCCAACCAGCCCGCCACCCTGGACGCCCTCGGCAAGGCCGCCACCGTCGGCGACGTCGCCCAACTCGCCCTCCAACTCGAGAACCAGGCCGCGCAGACCTACCTGTTCGCGACCTACAACGTCACCAGCCCCGGCGGCATCGCCACCGCCGCCACCATCGCCCCCGTCGAGGCCATGCACGCCGCCATCCTCCACTACGTCCTGGGCCAGTACCCCGTCCCCGACGACTTCCTCCCCGTCGACAAGGCCGCCAACCCCACCCTCCTCACCGTCTGAACGAGTCCCCCGCGCGCCGGACCCGGTACCCCCACCGGGCCCGGCACGCTGGGAACTCCGCCCGCGTCAAGGGAAGGCCCTTCCGTGACCCGCACCACCGGACGGCCGTCGGCCGCCCTCGTCCTCGCCGTCGCCCTCACCGCCGTCCTGGCCGCCGCCGGGTGCTCCAGCAGCGCCCCCGCCCCGTCGTCGACGTCCACCGGCCCGAGCGCCGCGGCCTCGAACAGCCCGGGCGCGCCCTCCGGCAGCACCGGCACCTCCAGCAGCAGCAGTTCCAGCAGCACCGCGGCGACCACCGTGTCGATCAAGGACTTCAAGTTCAGCCCCGACACCCTCACCGTCGCCCCCGGCGCCACGGTCACCGTCACCAACCAGGACTCCACCACCCACACCCTGACCTCGGCCGGTCAGAAGGCCTTCGACACCGGCAGCATCGCCCCCGGCGCCACCGCGACCTTCACCGCCCCGGACACCCCGGCCCCTACCCCTACCTCTGCACCATCCACCAGTTCATGACCGGCACCCTCACCGTCAAGTAGCCCCGGCCGTGACCCGCGGCGCCCGCCGCCCCCGACGGGAGGGCGGGCCCGGCACCGGGCGCGCTCCCGCGGTTGCCCCGTGCGGGTGACCCCCCGGCAGGTCGCGGCGGTGCCGGTCCCCGGCGGGGCGAACGGGCACCAAGGTGGTGCCGGGGTGTCTCGCCCCGATCCCCTCTTCCCCGCCGGGCCGGGCCCGTCGGCCGTGGACCGCCCGGCCGTCTCCCTGGAGGCCCGCGTGGAGGCAGCGCGATTCCTTGCCAGAACAGGTGCCGCCGCGGCGGCCACCCTGTGCCTGCTGGCGGTCGGCGCACCCGCCGCCGACGCCCACCCGCTGGGCAACTTCTCCCTCAACCACTACCTCGGCCTGACCGTCCGGCCCGACACCGTCGAGGCCCTCGCCGTCACCGACGCCGCCGAGATCCCCACCCTCCAGGAGCAGCCGAAGATCGACCGCGACGGCGACGGCACCGCCGACGACGCCGAACGCGCGGCCTGGGCGGACGCGCAGTGCGGCCTGACGGTCCAGCACCTCCGGGTGACGGCCGGTCCGGACGCGACGCCGCTGACCTGGCGGACCGACTCGGCGCGGTTCCGCTACGAGGACGGCTCGGCCGGCCTGCGCACCAGCCGGCTCGAATGCGTGCTCCACGCCGACCTGCGGCTGCCCGCCGCCGGGAGCGAGATCCTGGTGACCGCCGGGAACGACCCGGGCCGGGTGGGCTGGAACGAGATCACCGCGCGCGGCGACGGCGTGACGCTGAACGGCTCCGACGTCCCGGCCGAGTCGGTCTCCAAGGAACTGCGGGACTACCCGAGGGACCTGCTGGACAGCCCCAGCGGCGTCACCCACGCCCGGTTCCTGGCCCGGCCCGGTGGCGCCGCCGCACCCGCCGGGGCGGCGGCCGTCCGGGCGGACGGCTCCGGGCCGACCGCCTGGCTGGCCGGCCTGAACACCCGCCTCGCCGGGATCGGCGCCGCCGAGCGGCTGACCGTCCCGCTGGGCCTGCTCGCGGTCCTGCTCTCCCTCGTGCTCGGCGCCGGTCACGCCCTGCTGCCCGGGCACGGCAAGACGGTGATGGCGGCCTACCTGGCCGGCCGGCGCGGGCGCACCCGCGACGCCGTCACCGTCGGCGCGACCGTCACGGTGACCCACACCGCCGGGGTCATCGTCATCGGCCTGGGCCTGACCACGTTCTCCTCGCTGGCCGGCGACGTGCTGCTGGGCTGGCTGGGCGTGCTCAGCGGCGCGCTGGTCGTCCTGGTGGGAGCCGGCCTGCTGCGCGACGCCGTCCGCCGCTCCCGCCAGGCCCGCACGCACGGCCGCCTCCCGCACCCCCAACCGGGCGCCGACGACGCCGAGGCCAGGGAGTCCAGGGAACTCGCCCACGCCGCCGCCCACGCCGCAGGCACCCCGCACGACCACGACCCGCACCCCGAACCGGACGGCCACCACCCGCACGCCGAGACCCACCACGGCCACGCGCACACGGCGGTCGCCGAGCACGACCACGGCCACGCGCACACGGCGGTCGCCGAGCACGACCACGAGCACCCGCACAGCCACGATCACGATCACGACCACCCGCACGATCACGACCATGACCACAGCCATGACCACGACCACGACCACGGTCATGACCACGGCGGACACCTGACGCACGGTCACCACGGTCACCACGGCCACCGCCACGGCCTGTTCGGCGGCCACCACCGGCACGACCACGCCGCCGCCACGAGCCGGCGCAGCCTGATCGGTCTCGGCATCGCCGGCGGCCTGGTCCCCAGCCCGTCCGCGCTGGTGGTGCTGCTCGGCGCGATCGCCCTCGGCCGGACGCTGTTCGGCGCGGCCCTGGTGGTCGCGTACGGCGTGGGCATGGCCGCGACCCTCACCGCCGTCGGCCTGCTGCTGGTCCGGGTCGGCGACCGGCTGGCTGCGGTGCGGAGCGGGTCGGTCGCCGGGCGCATCCACCGGCTCGCCCCGTACAGCGGGCTGCTCACCGCGCTGCTGATCCTGACCGTCGGGCTGGGACTGGTCGTCCGCAGCCTGCCCTCGACCCTCTGAACCACCCGTACCCGTCGGAGGAAGACCCCCGTGGACCGCAGCCGTACCCGCCCGACCCGCCCCACCCGCCCGTTCCTGCTCCTCGCCGTCGCCGCCGCAGCCGCCGCGCTGCTCACCGGCTGCGGCGGCGGGGAGCAGGACGGGAGCTTCGACGCCCAGCCCGGCACGCCGTCGCCGAGCTGCCTCCCGCACCAGAGCCGGGAACCGGGCACCAGGTACACCGGCGGTGAGAAGTCCGATCCGACGGCCGTGCTGGAGATGATGCGGTTCTACACCGCCAACGGGACCAAGACGTACTGTGACGGCAAGCCGCCGACGGCCGTCGACCGCCGGTGGACGGAGCTGTACACCGGTCTGGGCGGCGACGCGGGACACGTGGCGGCGCCGCCGCCGAAGTGACGGCCCCGGCGGGCCCGGGGCTCAGCTCCCGGGCGCGAGTTCGGCCAGGGCGGCGCGGGCGGCGGGGGCGTGCAGGGGGTGGAAGGCGGGGTCGGTCGCCAGCGCCGTCCCGAACTCGGTGCGGGCCTCGTCGTTCCGGCCGAGCGCGCGCAGGATCACCGCGCGGTGGTAGTGGAAGAGTGCGTTGCGGGTGCCGAGCGCGAGCGCCTGGTCGGACTCCCGCAGGGCCTCCGTGTCGCGGCCGGCGGCGTGCAGGGCCCAGGCGTAGGCGTCGTGGGTGTCCAGGAACGGGCGGGTGCGCAGGCCCTGTTCGGCGATCGCGACGGCGGTGGCCGGGTCGCCGTGGTCGGCCTCGAACAGGGCGGCGTCGGCGTCGAGTGCCACGCCGTTGTCGGTGAACAGCTTCCACTCGGCGCGCAGCACCCGGTACTGCTCCTCGGCCTCCGCGGTGCGGCCCAACGACTGGAGCAGCTCGCCGAGTTCGAGGACGTACTCGGGCTGCGGCACCTGGGCGGTCGCCCGCCG
Source organism: Kitasatospora fiedleri (assembly GCF_948472415.1). Classification (NCBI taxonomy): domain Bacteria; kingdom Bacillati; phylum Actinomycetota; class Actinomycetes; order Kitasatosporales; family Streptomycetaceae; genus Kitasatospora; species Kitasatospora fiedleri. The sequence continues at coordinate 6,059,047 of NZ_OX419519.1, forward strand.
GAGGTCGGCGACGGCCTCGTCGCTGCGGCCGAGCGCGGCCTCGGCCCGGCCCCTGGCCTCCAGCAGCGAGGCGGTGCCGGGGGCGGCGCGCAGGCCCGTCTCGGCCTGGGCGAGGGCGGTGGCCGGGTCGCCGCCGCCGAGCGCCAGCAGGCTGAGGTGGTAGAGCGCGAAGGCCCGGTCGGCGGCGGTGTTGGCGTCGTCGAGGGCGCGTTTCATGAGCGCGGTGGCCGCGGCGGTGTCGCCGCGCAGCTCCCAGGTGTAGGAGGCGCGGGCGAGGGAGGGGGTGCCTGGCTTGAGGTCGACCATGCGCTGCGCGGCGTCGAACGACTCGGGGTAGCGGCCGAGTTGGGTGCAGGCGTCGGCGAGCGTCCCGTAGAGGGTGGAGTTGTCGGGGTTGATCGCGATCGCCCGCTGCGACCAGTCGAGGGCCGCGGTGAAGTCGTGGCGGGCGCCGGTGAGGGCGGCCATGCCGGCCATCGCGGTGAAGTTGCCGTCGGGGTCGGTCCGCAGCGAGCGGGTGAGGACGTCCTCCGCCTTCGGGTAGTACGACGGGTCGGCGGTGATCTTGGCCTGCTGGACGTACGCCAGGCCCAGGGAGGCCATCGCGAGGGCGTCGTCGGGCGTGCTCCGCAGGTGCTCCTGCAACCCGCGGATGTCCCCGGCCAGACCGGTGTCGGCGGTGTCCTGGCCGGGGGGCCGCTCCGGGGCCGGGGCACCGCCGCGCTGCGGGGCGAGGCCGAGGCCGCCGGCCAGGAACAGGCCCACGCCGAGGGCGGTGGCGACGGCGGCGGGCAGCAGACGGCGGCGTCGGTTCACTGCGGTACTCCGGGGTGCTGGGTGGGCGGGGGCGTTCCGCCGGTCGGGGCGGCGGAGGCGGCGGCCTGCGCCGGGACGGCGAAGACCACCAGGTTGGCGGGGTAGGCGTGCTGTCCGTGGTCGTAGACGCCGTCGCAGGTGATCAGGCGCAGGCTCGGTCCGGGGGTGTCGCCGAAGACCTGCTCGGCGGGGAACCCCTGCTTGTCGTAGCTGCGCAGGGCCTGGACGGTGAAGGCGGTGCTCGTCCCGTCCGCCGCCAGGACGTCGATGCCGTCGCCCGGACGCAGCACGGACAGGCCCGCGAACACCGCCGGGCCGGTCAGGGAGTCGACGTGGCCGACGATCACCGCGGTCCCGGGGCCGCCCGGGGCGGGGCCCTGGCTCCACCAGCCCGCGACGTCCGGGTCCGCGGGCGCGGCGAGGTGCCCGTCCTCCTGCACCTGGAGGTCACTGAGCCCGGTGTCGACACCGATCCGGGGAATGCGCAGCCGGACGGGCGGAGCGACCGGCGCGCGGCCGGCCTCCGACGCGGTCGGCGCGGCGACGGGTGCCGCGCCGTGCACGGTGGCGGGCAACTCGCCGACGTCGACGCCCTGCGCGACGGCGGGCACCGCCGGACGGTCGACGACGGCCGCCACCCCGAGCCCGGCCAACGCCAGCCCCGCCGCCACCGCACCCACCCCCACCACCCGCCACGGCCCGAACGCCCGGACGGCGGCCCGGGCCCGGCCGGTGACCGTCTCACCGCGTTGCCCGCCCGGGTCGGCGAGCGGGCGGATCTCCTGCGTGCGGGTCAGGGCGTCGCGGCCGGCGGCCCCGGCTCGCGCCACGCCCGCACCGACCCGGCCGACGACCGTCTCGCCGCGCTCCCGATCCGGGTCGGCGGGCGGGCGAGCCTCCTGCGTACGGGTCAGGGCGCTGCGGACGGCGGCCCCGGCTCGCGTCGCGGCGGCACGGGCCCGATCGACGACCGTCTCGCCGCGTTCCTCACCCGGGCCGGCGGGCGGGCGGACTTCCTCCGCGCGGGTCGGGGCGTCGCGGCCGGCAGCGCTGTCCCGTGTCGCGGCCTCGCTGTCCCGCGTCGCGGCCGCACCGGTCCGGTCGGTGGCCGTCCCGCCCTGCTCCGCACCCGGGCCGACCGGCGGACGGCTCTCCCGTGCGCGGGTCAGGGCGGCGCGGACGGCTGCTGCGGCGGCGCCGGCCCGGGTGAGGGCGGCCCGGGCCCGCACGACGGCCGGCCGGCCGCTCGCGGGGAGCGGCCGGCCGGCCCGTTCGGGCGGTGTCACGAGCGGGCGGAGCGGCGGCGCAGCGCCAGCACGCCCGCCGCCGACACCAGCACGCCACCGGCCATCGCGGCTGCGCCGGCGACCGGGAAGCCGCTGACGGACAGCCCGCCGAAGCCGGCCTCGACGGAGCCGCCCGGGTTGTCGGAGACGGCCTGGTTCACGGCGGCGGTGTTCGGCAGCGCCACGTAGGGGAAGTGGTGGCCGAAGGCGTGGTCGTTGGCGTTCACGCCGTCACCGGCGGCCAGCGCGGGCACCAGGGTCCCGGTCTGCGCGGCGCCCTCGGCGGCCTGCAGGGTGATGTCGACGACGTCGTCGGCCAGGCGGCGACCGTTGGGGAAGCCCGCCAGGTCACCGGCGAGCACGCCGAGCCGGTTGGGGGCGGCGGCCGGGGCGACGCCCATGTTCAGGCGCAGCTCCTCGGAGGGCACGAAGGCGTCCTTCTTGACGTCCTTGTTGAGCAGCTGCGAGTTCAGGTCGGCCTGGACCGGCCCGCACGCCTTGCAGATGCCGGTCAGGAAGATCTCCACCAGGTCGTTGCGCGGCGCCGCCGGGGCGGGGATGCCGTAGATGCTCTGGACGAGCTTGGGCACGATCGGGTCCTTGACCTTGTCGACCACGGGGGTGACGGTGTGGTCCTGGTCCGGGGTCAGCGCGTTGAAGGCGTCCTTGTACTTGATCGGCACGACGACCTCGTTGACGAGCGGGTTGCCCAGCCGGGACACCTGCCGCCAGTCGCCCTCGGCCTTGCCCTCGCCGCCCTTGTTCCCGCCGCCCTTGCCCTCGCCGCCCTTGTCCGCGCCGGCCTTGCCCTCGCCGCCCTTGTCCGCGACGACCGCGCCCTTGCGGTCGGTGGTGGACCACACCCCGATCACCGGGTTGCGCTCGGCGTCGCCCTTCAGCGCCAGGCTCGTCTTCGGCACCTGGATGGCGATGGTGTTGACGTTGTAGCCGGTCAGGGTGTCGTGGCCGGACTCCTTGAGGTTCCCGCCGTAGAGCAGGTCGAAGACCCGCAGGTCGAGGAAGAACGGGTCGTCGGCCTGGCCGGCGAAGGTCTGCCCGCCGTCGGGGAGGTCCACGACGGCCTGCTTGCGCAGCGAGCCGTAGTCCGGCATCGACGCCTTGCCGACGTTCGACGGCGCGACGGGGGCGTCCTTGAGCAGGACCTTGCACTTCCCGTCCGGGCCGGTGACCGTGAGGGTGTAGGTCTGGCGGTAGTTCAGGTTCGGGTCGTCCAGCGACTTCACCACGCCGGTGTTGTACAGGAACTGGTTGGCGTCGTCGCGGTAGTGGCTGGCGAACGCCCAGGTGTAGGTGGTGTCGGGCTTGCCGTCGCCGTCGCTGTCGATCTTGATGGTGTAGTGCGCGTCGTCGGCGAACGGATAGAAGTTCGGGCCGCCGTTCGGCTCCTCGAACGGAATCCAGTTCGCCACCAGGGTGACGGTGTCGGGCTTGTCCGGGCTGACGAACGCGTACACGTCCGTGTTGTCGGCCCGCGGGTCGCCCGAGATGAGCGGCGCCTCCCGGTGGCTGGAGGCGTGGCCCACGCCGGGGGCGAGGCCGACGAGGGCGCCGGCGGCGGCGAGGGCCAGCACCCCGAGGCCCGCCATGGGCTTCTCGGAACGGCGGGCGAGGGAGGACAGCTTCGAGGACGGCGGACGCTGCATGATCTGCGCTTTCGTGAGGGGGACCCGGATCGCACCGCGCGGCCCCGTGGGAAAGGGGACCGCGCGTTCCGAACCGCCGGCTCCGGTGGCGGCGGTCGGGGGCAGACCTGAGAACCCGTCAGATGACCGCAGGTGTAAGCCCGAGATAAGAGCACCACGGCCCCGTCCCGGCCGCGCTCGTTGCTGGGCCGTCAGGGAGGTGTCGGTCGGACGCGGCACTCGATGGGGGTAGTCCCGGCCCCCGCCGGGTCAGCGGCAGCCGTCGTGCGGGCGCGGCGGGACCAGCCAGCCGCGGGCCTGGGCGGCCATGCCCGCGCTGAACCGGCTGGTGGCGTCGAGCTGCTCCAGCAGCTCCCGGACGATGCGGCGCATGGTGCGGGAGGAGACGCCGATCTCCCGGGCGATCGCCTCGTCCTTGTAGCCGAGCTGCATCAGGCGCAGCACCTGGTACTGGCGCGCGGTGGGGCCGGTGCGGGTGGGCGGGGCGAGTTCGGCCGGCCGGGCGTCCTGCCAGCAGAACTCGAAGGTCTGCGCGAACAGGCTGACCAGGTCGGGGTTGCGCACCACTGCGACCGCGGGCTCCGCACAGTCCCCGCCGGCCCCGCCGGCCCCGCCGGTCGGTGCCGGGACCAGGGCGAGGCCGGTGTCGAGCACGGTCAGCCGGTAGGGGAGGGTCGCCGAGGTGCGGATCTGCGCGCCCGCCCGGCGCAGCGCCTTCAGGTGGGCCCGGCCGCGCGGCACCCGGAGCAGCGACTCGCTGTGGATGGTCCGGACGGCCACCCCGCGCCCCAGCACCTCCTCGTCCCGGCGGCGGGCGGCCAGCAGCAGCGACGCCGGCAGCGGCGTCCCGGGGTGCATGCTGAGGATTCGGCCGGTGGCCGTCGCGACGGTGTCCTCCAGCAGCTGCCGGACCTCGGACTCGCCCCGGAACACCTCCACTCCGTGACCGCTCAGCCGGTCCAGGTGGGCGGGGAGCGCGCCGGTCCGGATCTCGGCCAGTCTGCGGTCCAACTCGTCGACCTTGCAAGCCAGTTCGCCGATGGCCTGGCGGGCCGAGTGGAGGATGCGGCCCATCTGGGCCTCGGGTAACGACGGCTCGCGCCGGTCGGGCTGAAGCTGCATGAGCGCGCCCCCAGGTCTTCTCGACACCCCCGTATCGACTGCGACCGGTGCGCGGTCCCCGAGGGGGCGCGCACGGTCGGTTGCACCGCGTGCACGAACAGCAACCATGCTGCGCCACGGTCCGCGAGCCGAACAACCCACATCTCAGCCATCGGACAGCGGTGCGATGTGGCCTGCGTCACAGCGCGGGGTGCGGCTGCTTCGTGCTCCGACGGCCGGTCGGGGCCATGGCCGGACTGAGCCATCGGCGTTCGCTGGACAGCCTCGGCGGTCGGCTGGTTGGTTTGCGAGTGGCCGCTGAGTGGTCGGTACCGTCTCACCATGAGAGACGGATCGTGGACACACACCGACGGGCGGGGTTCCACCACGGCCGTTCTCCGACGCGCCGAGCCGTGACCCGGTCGACCCGCGCCGACCCGGAACGCCGATCCGATCCGGGGCCGACCCCGTTCCCCGAGGTGCATCACCACCGATCCGAGAACGCGAGAGGACCTATGGGCGTCGAAGAGTTGACCAATCCGCTGCTGGCCGGGTTCTGGAACGAGACGCGCCTGCGATCGAACCTGGAGGCCGTCTCCCCGGCCGCCGGCCGGCCCGACCCGGGCCTGAGCGTCCAGTGGACGCGGATCGCCGCGGCCCTCGGCCTGGGGTACGGCGAACGCTCGGGCGCGGTGATCACCAAGGGCAAGACCCTGATGCGGGCCCGCACCACGCCGTCCGCCGGGGCGCTCTACCCCTTCGAGGTGCTGGTGGCGTTCCAGGACGGCCCCGCGTACGCGCTCTACCACTACGACGCGGCCGGTTGCAGCCTGCGCCGACTGGCCGCCGTCGGCCGCCGCGACCTGGCCGACCTGCTGGCCGGCTCCGCCCGGCCCACCGACCCGCTCGCCGCCGATCCGCTCACCGCCGACCCGCTCGTCGCCGATCCGCTCGCCGCCGACGGCGCGCACCCCGCCGAACTGCCCGCCGCCGTGGTCGCGGTGGTCGCCCGGCCCTGGCACGCCATGCGCAAGTACGGGCGGCGCGGCTACCTCTACACCCACCTCGACAGCGCCCACGCCGCCACCAACATCGCGCTGGCCGCCGCCGACGCCGGTTTCGCCCCCGCCGTCCGGCTGCGCTTCGACCGCCGCGCCCTGTCCCGGCTCTTCGGCCTGGAGAACCTCTGCCGGGAACCCCAGGCGCTGGTCACCCTGACCGCCCCCGCCGGGCCCGCGCCGACCGGGCCCGCGGCCGTCGGGCCCGGCCGCGCCCCGCGGACCAACCCGTTCGCGGTGCCGATCTGGTGGCACGACGGCGGCCGCGGCCTGGAGCAGCCCGACGGGCCCGAACGCGAAGCCTGGGACCTGGTCAGCCCGGTCAGCACCTACCACCAACCCCGCGACCTGGCCCGGCGGTTCGGCACCACCCCGGCGATCCGCCCGGCCGCCGCCGGTACCGCGCCGCTGGCGCTGACCGGCCGGGACGCCGACCCGCTCGCCGACTTCGGCGCGGTCGTGCTCGACCGGCAGTCCGCCAAGGGCTTCCTGGCGAAACCGCTCGACGCCGACGCGCTCGGCCGGGCGCTGGCCGCCGTCCGCGGCGGCATCGCCGTCGACTGCGCCGACGGGCCGCTGGCCGGGCTGCGGCTGCTGGTCCGCAACGTCGACGGACTGCCGGCCGGCGCCTACGAGTACGACCCGGACGGGCACCGGCTGCTGCCGGTCGGCGGTGACGGCGGCTCGGAGGAGGCGGTGGTCGCGGCCTGCATGAACCAGGGCGTGGCGGCCGGCTGCGCCGCCCTGGTCGCCCTGCACGCCCCGGTCCGCCAACTGCTCGGCGAACGCGGCCAGCAGGGCCTGGCCGAACTGCACTTCCACGCCGCCAGCGCCGCCCAGCGGCTCTGCCTCGGCGCCGCCGCGCAGCACGTCGGGATCACCTGCCTGGGCGGCTTCGACGCCGGCCGGATCGCCGAACTCGCCCTGCTGGACGACCAGGAGGAGGTCATCTACGTCGTCGCGGTCGGCGTCGCCGACGAGAACGCCGTCAAGTGGGACCGGGCCCCGATCGCCTACAGCCACGCCCGCGACCCCCGGCAGCAGCCCGGCTGAGCCCGGCACGGACCGGACCCGCGGCCGAGCCGGACGCCGGCGCCGAGACCCGATCACGCCGAGACCCGATCACAGAGAGCAGCGTGTGGTTTCCATGTTGAGCAACAGCATCCTGTCCGCGCACCTGACGGACGGTCACCGTGAGTTGCGGGCCCGGGCGGCGGACCACTTCACCCCGCAGTGGCTCGACAAGTGGCGCACCGGGCCCGACGGCCGCCTGCGCCGCGAGACCTGGCAGGACCTCGCCGCGAACGGCTTCATGGGCGTCTCGCTGCCCCGCGACCTCGGCGGCCAGGGCCTTGGCCTGCTCGGCGCCCTGGTCCTCGGCGAGGCCATGGCCGGCGCCCGCGACGGCGGCATCGCCCTCGCCATGCACGTGCAGAACGAGATCGCCGGGGACTGGCTGGCCGCCGCCCGCGACCCGGCCCTGCGCGAGCGCTACCTGCCCGCGCTGCTGGCCGGGGACCTGGTCGCCTGCCAGTGCGACACCGACCCGTCCGCCGAACAGCCCACCACGGCGACCACCGACGGCTCCCGGATCGTCCTCGACGGCCGGAAGAAGTTCGTCATCAACGGCGCCACCGCCGACCTGTGCTTCGTCAGCGCCGTCCTCGACGGCGCGCCCGCCATCATCGCCGTCGAGAAGACCACCCCCGGCGTGCGGGTCACCGAGGTGTACGACAAGTTCGGCACCCGCAGCGTCGACTCCGCCCAGGTCGAGTTCGACGGCGTCCGGGTGCCCGCCGGGCAGGTCGTCTCGCGCAGCGGGATCAGCCAGCTGATGCGCTGGAACCGGGTGATGTCCCGGATGCGGCTGCTGATCGCCGCCGACGCCTACTTCACCCACCGCACCCTGCTCGACCACGTCACCGAGCACGTGCGCCGCCGCACCCTCGGCGGCCGGCCGCTCGGCGCCTGGCCGGTCAACGCGCACGCGCTGGCCCGCGCCCGGGCCCACCAGGAGCTGATGGAGGCGGGCATCGCCGACGCCTACCTGCGGGTCACCGCCGGCGGCAGCACCGTCCCCGAGATCGCCGAACTCAAGTGGTTCTGCGTCGAGCGGGCCAACGAACTCGCCACCCTCGCCACCGACCTGGAGGGCGGCGCCGGCTACATGTGGGACAGCCCCTCGCTGCGGGCCCACGCCCAGCTCCGCGGCTTCCGGATGTCCGGCGGCAGCCAGACCACCATGCTGACCATCGCCAACCACAGCATGGCCTGCCGCGCCGAACTCGACCTCGCGCCCGCCGGCCGGGACGGGGCCCGCCGTGGCTGACCCGCGGCGGCTCGGCGCCGCGTTCCTCGCCGCCTGCGCCGAACACGGCCGACGGCGCGCCGTCGTGGCCGGCGGCGACGCGCTCGACTACGCCCGGTTCGGCGCACTCGTCCGCGCCCGCGCCCGCACCCTGGACGCGCTGCTCGGCCCCGACACCGCCGACGTCGGCGTGCACGCCGCCAACAGCGCCGACTACCTGGTCTCCTACTACGCCCTGCTGGTGGCCGGCCGGCTGCCGTTCCTGATCGACGCCACCTTCGGCGCCGCCGAACTCGACGGCATCCGCCGCAGCTGCGGCGTCCCGGCCTTCCTGCACGACGCCGACCGGCCGTTCCCGCTCGGCGGCGCGCCGCGGGCGGTGCCCGGCAGCGCGCTGGCGCTGACCGTCCTGCCCGGCGGCCGCGGCGACGCGCCCGCGCCCGGGCCGGATACCGCCACCTGCCGGTTCACCTCGGGCACCACCGGCGCGCCCAAGTGCCTGGAGTTCACCGCCGACGCCGTCACCGCCGCCGCCCGGACCTGGGCGGCCGGCACCGGACTCGGCCCCGACGACCGGGTGCTCTGCCTGGCCGGCTTCACCAACGGGCTGGCGTTCAACACCTCGCTGCTGCCGGTCTTCACCGTCGGCGCCGAACTCCACCTCTACCAGGGCCTGCCCACCTCCGGCGGCATCGCCCGGGCCGTCGCCCGGGCCGCCGCCACCCGGCTGGTCGCCTTCCCGCTCGCCTACCGGCTGCTCGCCGCCGCCCCCCGGCCGGACGCCGCCGCGTTCGCCACCGTCACCCGGGCGGTCTCCGCCGCCGCCGTCCTCGACCCCGAGGTCCGGCGGACCTTCGAGGCCCGGTACGGCGTCCGGATCGCCGACTACTACGGCATCGCCGAGACCGGCCCCTGCACCTACGAACGCGACCCCGAGCGCACCGAGGGGCTCGGCACCGCCCTGCCCGGCGTCTCGGTCCGGACCGTCGACCTGCCCACCGGCGAGCGCGAGGTCCGGGTCCGGACCGACTCGATGGCCGCCGGCTACCTCAACGCCCCCGGCGCCCTGGCCGAACGGCTCGACCCCGACGGCTACTACCGCACCGGCGACCTCGGCCGGATCGAGGACGGCCGGCTGTTCGTCACCGGCCGGCTCGGCGGCCCGATCAACCTGGCCGGCCGCAAGATCGACCCCGCCGAGGTCGAACGCGCCCTGCTCGACCTCGACGGCGTCACCGACGCCGCCGTCTTCGCCGACACCGACGACAACGGCGAGACCGTGCTGCACGCCGCACTCGCCGGCACCGGCCGGCTCGGCCGGGCCGAGGTCGTCGACGCCTGCCGCGCCCGGCTCGCCCCCTTCAAGGTCCCCGGCCGCGTCACCTTCCTGCCCGCCATCCCGCGCTCCACCGTCGGCAAGGCCCGGACGACCGAACTGCGCCGCCTGGTCCGGGACGCCCGGGCCGCCGACCCCACCCCGCACGGACTGGAGAACCCCGCATGAGCACAGCCCACGAGGCGGCCCGCACCGACACCGACCTGCGCGCCGAGATCGAACTGCTCGTCGAGACCGCCACCGGGCGCGTCGTCACCGTCGCCGACCTGCGCGCCGCCGACGGCGAACTCGACCGGGCCGGCGTCAACTCCATCGGCTACATCAACCTGATGGAGGTGCTGGAACAGCGCTACGACGCCGTCATCGACCCCGAGGCCGACCCCGAGCACCTGTCCTCCGTCGACTCGATCGCCCGCTTCGTCACCGCCCGGCTCGCCCGCGGAGGCCGCGCGTGACCGCCACCGACCCCCGGGCCGCGCGGGCCGCCCTCGACCGGCTGCTCACCCGCCACGGCCTCGACCGGCCGGCCGACGCCGACGCCGACGACCCCGGTACCGCCGACGTCCGGAGCCCCGAGCGGGAGCTGGAACGGGCCCTCGACCAGGTCTGGGAGCGGCACCCGTTCGCCCTCGCCGCCGCGCTCACCGAGCAGGTGCACGGCGTCCTGCCGCTGCTCGACACCTTCGAGGCCGACGCCCCGCTGCTCGACGGCGTCCGGACCGGACGGGTCACCGCCGCGCTCGGCCTCTACACCCCGAACGCCCTGTTCAGCCTCACCGTCCCCGCCGTCCGGGCCGACCGCGACGGCGACCGGACCACCCTGCACGGCCGCTACCGCTACGCCGCCCGCGACGCCGAGACGGCCCTGGTCACCGTCCGGCTGGACGGCGCGACCCGGCTCGCGCTCGTCCCGCACGACGCCCCCGGCGTCCGCCCGCACGGCGCCGGACGGGCCGCCGACCACGGCTGGGCCGTCCTCGACGGCGCCGCCCCCGCCGCCCTCTCCCGACCCGTCGACTGGGCCCTCGACGGCGTCCTGACCGCCGCCCTCGACGCCCACGCCTGGGCGTTCGCCCGCCGCGCCCTCGCCCGGCCCGCCCGGGACGTCGCCGACCTGCGCCGGACCCTGGCCCGGACCGGTGAGGGCGTCGAGGCGCTCTCCACCTCCCAGTACCTGGCCCACGAGCTCAGCAAGCTGGAGATCGAACTCTCGCTGGCCGCGGCCGCCGCCCGGTTCGGCGCCGCCTTCAAGGACGAGGCGCCCGGCGGCACCGCCGCCCTCGCCACCCTGCTGAGCTGCGTCGACCTGCTGCGGCGCACCGCCCGCACCACCGAGGACATGGCCACCGAACTCGGCCTGGCGGACGCGCCCGCCGACCCCGACGACACCGGCCTCCAGGCCCACTTCGGCGGCCGGCGGGTGGTCGAGAACGAACTGGCCCGGCGGATGGGCCTGGTCCCGGAGGCGGTCGCCGCATGACCGCACCCGCCGTCCCCACCGCCGCTGCCGCCACCGCCGCCGTCCCCGTTCCCGTCGCCGTCTGCGGACTGACCGGCCGGATGGCGGGCGTCGTCCGGCAGGGCGTCCTGGCCGCCCCCGGCCTCGCCCTCTCCGCCCGCCTCACCCTCCGCGCCCCGGACCACCGGCCGGACCGCGACCCGGACCGCGGCCCCGACCGCGACCCCGACCCGGCCGCGCCCGTGGTGCACCGCCTCGCCGACCTGCCCGACCCGGACCCGGTCGTCGTCGACTTCACCGCCGAGGAGGCCACCGCCGACCTGCTCGACCAGGCCCGCACCGTCCCCTGCGCCCTGGTCATCGGCACCAGCGGCCTCGGCGACCGGCACCGCCGCCTGCTGGCCGAGGTCGGCCGCCGCCGCCCCGTCGTGGTCGCCGCCAACTACAGCCTCGCCCTGCTCGCCGTCACCCGCTTCGTCGCCGACCTCGCCGCCCACGCCGACGACAGCTGGGACGCGGGCGTCAGCGACCTGCACTTCGCCGGCAAGCGCGACCGCCCCAGCGGCACCGCCCGCCACCTCGCCGCCGCCTGGCACACCGCCCGCGGCCCCGGCGCCCCCGCCCCGGACGTCACCTCCTTCCGCCTCGGCGACGCCCTCAGCGAGCACCGCCTGGTCGCGGCCGGCACCGGCGAGCACATCGAGGTCCTGCACCGGATGGCGGACCGCCGCGCCTTCCTGCCCGGCGTGCTGCGCGCGATCCGGTACGCGGCCGCCGCCGGGCCGGGCGTCCGCACCCTGGCCGACGTGGTGCGCGACCCCGCGCCCGCACCGAGGTGAGCGCCGTGCGGCTGCTCTGGGACGAGGTCCGGCCCGGCGCGGCGCGGGCCGCCCACCCGCCCGGCGCCCCCGCCGGACCGGACGACCCGCACGGCGGCTTCACCGGCGCCGCCCGGCAGGACCAGCGGTACGCCGCCCGGCACGCCCTGGCCGCCGGCCTGGTCCGGCTCGGCCTGGTCCCCGACCTGCCCGACACCCACCGGCGGATCGGCCTCGCCGGGCCCGCCGCCGTCCGCCGGATCTGCTGGGACGGCGCCGCGCTCCGGCCGCCGCTCCAGTTCTCGATCGCCCACACCGCGGACCAGGTGGTGGTGGCGCTGCGCCGCGCCGACCCGCCCCCCGCGGGCCTGGGCGTCGACGCCGAGACCGCGTGGGACACCGCCGCCCGCAACCTGCACCGGTTCGGCACCCCCGCCGAACTCGACGCCCTGCACCGGGCCTGCGGGCCGGTCGAACCGCTGCACCTGTGGTGCGTCAAGGAGGCCCTGGCGAAAGCCTCCGGCCTGGGCTTCCGCACCCCGCCCAAGCGCTACCGGCTGCACCCCGCCGGCCCGCCCGGCCGGCTGGCCGTCGAGATCGCCGGCGCCGGCCCCGCCGGCCACCGCCGCCCCGCCCGCATCCGGGCCGGCACCCGCACCGCCACCGGCCGCCCGCCCACCGCCTGGGCCGTCGCCGACCTGCCGGCGCGCTGAACCCCGGCGGGCCGCCGCACCCCGACCGATCGAAGCCGACATGGGAGAAGGAAGACCGTGACCGAGGACGCCCCGCCCACCGGCCTCCGCCGACTGATCGCCGACCGGGCCGCCGACCGGCCGGAGGCCGTCGCCCTCCTCGCCCCCGACCGGGCCCCGCTCAGCTACCGGGCGCTCGCCCGCCGGGTCGAGGAGGTCGGGCGGACCCTGAACGGCCTCGGCCTGGGCCGCCCGCACCGGGTCGCCCTGGTGCTGCCCAACGGCCCCGACCTGGCCGTCGCGTTCCTCGGCACCGCCGCGTACGCCCAGAGCGCCCCGCTCAACCCGGCGTACCGGCGGCAGGAGTTCGCGTTCTACCTCGCGGACATGCGGGCCGACGCCCTGCTGGTCGAGGCGGGCGACGACTCGCCCGCCGTCGAGGTGGCCCGCGAGCGCGGCCTGCGGATCATCGAACTCACCTCCCGGCCCGGCAGCCCCGCCGGTGAGTTCGAGCTGCGCAGCGCCGGCCCGGCCACCCCCGTCCCGGCCGCGGACGGCGGCCCCGGCGGCCCGGACGACACCGCGCTGATCCTGCACACCTCCGGGACCACCGACCGCCCCAAGCTCGTCCCGCTCACCCACGCCAACCTGCACGTCGCCGCCCGCAACACCGGCGCCGCCTTCGCCCTCGACGAGCACGACCTCTGCCTCAACCCGATGCCGCTGTTCCACGCCCACGGCCTGACCAGCACCCTGCTCGCCACCCTGGTGCGCGGCGCCGGCATCGTCTGCACCCCCGGCTTCAGCGACACCGGCTTCTACCGCTGGCTGGGGGAGTTCCGCCCGACCTGGTACACCGCCGTGCCCGCCATGCACCAGGCCCTGCTGTCCGTCGCCGACCGGCACCGCGAGGTCCTCGCCGCGACCCGGCTCCGGTTCGTCCGCTCGGCCTCCGCGCCGCTGCCCGGCGCCGTCCTCACCGCCCTGGAGGAAGCCTTCCGCGCCCCGGTGATCGAGGCGTACGGCATGACCGAGGCCGGCTCCCTGGTCACCACCAACCCGCTGCCGCCCGGGACGCGCAAGCCCCGCTCGGTCGGCCTGCCGGTCGGCGAGGCGGTGGCCGTCCTCGACAAGGCCGGCCGCCCGGTGCCGGTCGGCGAGTCCGGCGAGATCGCCATCCGCGGCGCCAACGTCACCGCCGGCTACGAGGCCAACCCCGAGGCCAACGCCCTTGCCTTCACCGGGGGTTGGCTGCGCACCGGCGACGAGGGGCGGCTCGACGCGGACGGCTACCTGTACGTCGTCGGCCGCAGCAAGGAGATCATCAACCGGGGCGGCTCCAAGGTCGCCCCGGTCGAGATCGACGAGGTGCTGGCCGGCCACCCGGCGGTCAAGCTGGCCGTCGCCTTCGGCGTCCCGCACCCGACCCTCGGCGAGGACGTCGCGGTGGCCGTCGTCCCGCGGCCCGGCGCCGTCGTGGTCGAGCGGGACATCCGCGCGTACGCCCGGGAACGGCTCGCCGACTTCAAGGTCCCCAGCCGGGTCCACCTGGTCGAGGACGTCCCGCGCAGCCCCACCGGCAAGGTCCAGCGGCTGCGGCTCGCCGAACTCCTCGCCGCCGCCGGGGCCGCCGCCCCCGCCCACCGGGCCGCCCCCGGTGACCCGCTCGCCCGGCAGGTCGCCGCCGTCTGGGCCGAGGTGCTCGGCACCGAGGACTTCGGCGCCGACGACAACTTCTTCGACCTCGGCGGCAACTCGCTGCTGCTCAAGCGGGTCGCCGCCGCGCTGGGCGAGCGGCTCGGCCGGGACGTCCCGCTGCTGGCGCTGACCATGTGCCCCACCGTCGACACCCTCGCCCGGCACCTCGCCGACCCGCCCGCCGAGCCCGCCGGGTCCGCAGCGCCCGCGGACCCCGACCCCGCGGCCCGGGAACGCCTCGACCGCGGCCGCGACCGGCTGCGCCGGCAGCTCGACCGGCGGCGCACCGGCGCACCGAAGGAGAACAGCTGATGGAGCACGCCGACGACACCACCGGCCTGGAGATCGCCGTCATCGGGCTCGCCTGCCGCTTCCCCGGCGCGGACGGCCCCGAGCAGTACTGGGAGAACCTGCGCACCGGCACCGAGTCGATCACCTTCTTCACCCCCGGGGAACTCGCCGCCCGGGGCGTCCCCGAGGCGCTGCGCACCGACCCCGACTACGTCGCCGCCCAGGGCGTGCTGGCCGGTGCCGACCGCTTCGACGCGGACTTCTTCGGGATGAGCCCGAAGGAGGCCGACCTGACGGACCCCCAGCACCGGGTCCTGCTCCGGTGCGCCTGGGAGGCCCTGGAGGACTCCGGCCACGACCCGCGCGCCGTGCCCGGCCAGGTCGGCGTCTACGCCGGCACCTACTACAACAGCTACGTCGACCACGTCGACGGCCTGATCGACCCCGACGACCCCGGCGAGGTCTTCGCCCGCAACCTCGCCAACGAGCGCGACTTCCTGGCGACCCGGATCGCCTACAAGCTCGACCTGTCCGGCCCCGCCCTCACCGTCCAGTCCGCCTGCTCCACCTCCCTGGTCGCCGTCCACCTGGCCTGCCAGGCCCTGCTCAGCGGCGCCTGCGACACCGCGCTGGCCGGCGGCGCCACCGTCCGCGCCCACCAGCACCAGGGCTACCTGTTCCAGCCCGGCGGGATCTTCTCCGCCGACGGCCACTGCCGCCCGTTCGACGCCGCCGCCCAGGGCACCGTCGCCGCCAACGGCGTCGGCGTGGTCGTGCTCAAACGGCTGGAGGACGCGCTGGCCGACGGCGACCCGGTCCGGGCCGTCATCAAGGGCTCCGCGGTCGGCAACGACGGCGCCGAGCGGATCGGCTTCACCGCCCCCGGCGTGGCCGGCCAGGCCCGGGTGATCCGCGCCGCCCTGGAGGCCGCCGAGGTCGACCCCGCCACCATCGGCTACGTCGAGACCCACGGCAGCGGCACCCCGCTCGGCGACCCGATCGAGATCGAGGCGCTCGGCCGGGCCTTCGGGGCCCTCCCGCCGGGCAGCTGCGCGATCGGCGCCGTCAAGGGCAACATCGGCCACACCCACGCCGCCTCCGGCGTCGCCGGGCTGATCAAGACCGTACTGGCGCTCCAGCACCGGCAGATCCCGCCCAGCCTGCACTTCGACGTCCCCAACCCGGCCGTCGACTTCGCCGCCGTGCCGTTCCGGGTCACCACCCGCCTCACCGACTGGCCCGCCGACCGCGGACCGCGCCGGGCCGGCGTCAGCTCCTTCGGCATGGGCGGCACCAACGCCCACGTCGTCCTGGAGGAGGCCCCCGCGCCCGCCGCCCGCCGCGCCCCCGGCCGCCGCCGCGTCCTGCTGCCGCTCACCGCCCGCACCGCCACCGCGCTGGAGGCCGCCACCGACCGCCTCGCCGACCGCCTCGACGGCGCCGCCCCGCCCGACCTGGCCGGCACCGCCCGCACCCTGCAGACCGGCCGCCGCCACTTCGGCCACCGCCGCTTCCTGGTCGCCGAGGACACCGCCCGGGCCGCCCGCGCGCTGCGCGAGCGCACCCCCGGCACCGTCCGCACCGGCCACCACGACGGCACCCCCCGCGAGGTCGCCCTGGTGCTGCCCGGCCTCGGCGAGCAGCGCCCCGGCATGGGACGCGAACTGTACGAGGCCGAACCGGTCTACCGGGCCGCCCTCGACCGCTGCGCCGAAGGCTTCCGCCCCCACCTCGGCCTCGACCTGCGCGAACTGCTCCACCCCGCCGACACCGCCGACACCGCCGCCGCCGGGCCCGACCTGCGCCGGATGCTGCGCGGCCCCGCCGCCGCCGACCGCACCGAACTCGACCGCACCCGCTACGCGCAGCCCGCCACCTTCGCCGTCGAGTACGCGCTGGCCCGGCTCTGGGAGTCCTGGGGCGTCCGCCCGGCCGCGCTGATCGGCTACAGCATCGGCGAGTACACCGCCGCGCACCTGGCCGGGGTGCTGTCGCTGGACGACGCCCTCAAGCTGGTCGCCCACCGGGCCCGGCTGATCGACGGCCTGCCCGCCGGCGCCATGCTGGCCGTGCCGCTGCCCGAACGCACCGTCCTCGGCCTGCTCGGCGACGACCTGTCGCCGGCCGCCGTCAACGGGCCCGAGCTGTGCGTGGTCGCCGGCACCGACGAGGCGGTCGCCGCCCTGGAGGCCCGACTGGCCGCCGACGGCGTCGCCGCCCGGCGGCTACAGACCACGCACGCCTTCCACTCGCACCTGATGGACCCGATCACCGAGGAGTTCGCCGAGCTCGCCGCCGGGGTCGCCCTGCACCCGCCGACCGTCCCGTACGTCTCCAACGTCACCGGCGACTGGGCCGACGCCGACCTGGTCACCGACCCCGGCTACTGGGTGCGGCACCTGCGCCGCCCGGTCCGGTTCGCGGACGGCGTCCGCCGGCTGTGGGAGCGGCCCGGCCGGGTGCTGCTGGAGACCGGCCCCGGCCAGTCGCTGACCAGCCTGGCCCTCCAGCTGCGCCCGGCCGGCGCCGCCCCCGGCGTCGCCCTCGCCTCGATGCCCGGCCGGTTCGACCGGCAGGGCGAGGAGCGGTTCCTGCTGAACACCGCCGGCGCCCTGTGGGCGGCCGGCGTCGACCTCGACTGGTCCGCCGTCGGCGGCGGCGACGGCGCCGCCCGGGTCTCCCTCCCGCCCTACCCGTTCGAGGAGAGCCGGCACTGGATCGACCCGGCCCCCCGCCGGACCGCCCCCCGGCCCGGGCTCGCCCGCCGGGCCGACCTGGCGGACTGGTTCCACGCCCCCGTCTGGGAGTCGCTGCCCGCCCGCCCGCAGGCCGCGCCCGGCGCGCCGTCCTCCTGGCTGCTGTTCACCGACGAGGTGGGCGTCGGCGACGCGCTCGCCGCCCGCCTGCGCCGCGACGGCCACCGGGTCAGCACCGTCCGGGCCGGCCGCGGCTGGGGCGAACTCGGCGACGGCGCCTACCGGATCGACCCCGCCAGCGCCGCCGACCACCGCCGCCTGGTCGACCGGCTCACCGCCGACGGCGGCCCGCCCGACCGGACGGTCCACCTGTGGACCGTCGGCCCGCGCCGCCCCGTCGACGAGACCCTGCAACGCGGCTTCCACAGCCTGCTCCGGCTCGACCAGGCCCTCACCGCCGCCGCCCCCGGCACCCCGCCGCACCTCACCGTCGTCTCCAGCGACGCCCACGCCGTCCTCGGCACCGAACCCCTCGCCCCGGAGAAGGCCACCGTCACCGGGCCCGCCCTCGTCCTGCCGCTGGAACAGCCCGGCACCACCTGCCGCGCCGTCGACGTCTCGCTGCCGCCCGGCCGCCGCTGGAGCGCCGCCGACACCGACCTGCTGCACGCGGAACTGCTCGACCCGACCACCCGCCCGCTCACCGCGCTGCGCGGGCGCCGCCGCTGGGAGCGCACCCACCGGCCGGTCCGGGTGGAGGCCGCCGCGGACGGCCGCACCCCGCTGCGCCGGCACGGCGTCTACCTGATCACCGGCGGCTTCGGCGGCATCGGACTCACCCTCGCCCGGCACCTCGCCACCGCCGTCGCGGCCCGGCTGGTCCTGGTCGGCCGCACCCCGCTGCCGCCCCGCGAGGAGTGGGCGGCGCTGCTCGCCGACGGCCGGGCGGACGGCGCGGCGGCCGAGCGGGTCCGGGCCGTGCTGGAACTCGAAGGACTCGGCGCGCAGGTGATGACCGCCGCCGCCGACGTGGCCGACGCCGCCGCCCTCCAGCGGGTCGCCGACCGGGCGGTGGAGCGGTTCGGCGCCGTCCACGGCATCGTGCACGCCGCCGGGGTGCCCGCCGCCGGCCTCGCCCAGCTCAAGACCGCCGAAGCCGCCGACCGGGTGCTCGACCCCAAGGTCCGCGGCGGCCTGGCGGTCGACGCGCTGGCCCGCCGGCTGGCGCCCGACTTCACCGTGCACTGCTCCTCCAGCCTGGCGCTGACCGGCGGCGTCGGACAGGTCGACTACGTCGCCGCCAACGCCTTCCTGGACGCCCTGGCGCAGCACAGCGACGCCACCAGCGGCCCGCGCACCGTCTCGGTCAACTGGGACGGCTGGCAGGAGGTCGGCATGGCCTTCCGCACCCTCGGCGCGGGCGGCCACCCGGACGCCGCCGCCCCGGCCGCCCGCACCGGCCCCGTCGACCACCCGCTGCTCGACGCCTGCCTGCGCGACGACGACGCCGTCGCGGTGTACGCGGTGGCGCTCAGCGTGGCCGGGTCCTGGCTGATCGACGAGCACCGGATGGCCGGCAACGCCGTCGTCCCCGGCACCGGCCACCTCGAACTCGTCCGGGCCGCCCACGAGCACCAGAGCGGCGACCCCCGGGCGGTGCTGGAGGACGTCACCTTCCTCTCCCCGGTGGTGGTCGGCGAGGACCGGCAGCGCGAACTGCGGGTGGTGCTCGACAAGCGGCACGCCCCGGCGCGGTTCGCCGTGGTCAGCCGCGAGGGCGCGCCCGGCGGCGGGCCGGCGGGCGGCGCGGCCGGACCGGACGGCGCGGGCGGCGCGGGCGGTGCGGGGTCGGACGGCGGCGACGGCGACGGCTGGCAGGTGCACGTGACCGGCGCCGTCGGCCCGGTCGGCGACGACACCGCCCCGCCCCGCCGGTACGACCCGGCCGAGCTGGTCGCCCGGGCCGGCATGCGCGACCTCGGCGCCCTCACCCACACCGGGCCGATGGGCTTCGGCCCGCGCTCGCACTGCCTGCGCCGGGTGCACCTGGGCGAGAAGGAGGCGCTCGCCGAACTCGAACTGCCCGCGCAGTTCGCCGCCGACCTGGACCGGATCGCGCTGCACCCCTCGCTGCTCGACCTGGGCGCGGGCTTCCACGGGATGAACCTCGCCGAGGAGTTCCGCATCCCGCTCCGCTACGGCCGCCTCACCCTGCTCGCCCCGCTGCCGCGCCGGATCTACAGCCACCACCGCTTCCACGAGGCGGACCGCCGCGGCAAGGAGACCTTCACCGCCGACTTCACGCTGCTCGACGAGACCGGCCTGGAGACCGTCCGGGTCGAGGACTTCGTCCTCAAGCGGGTCGCCGACCTGGAGACCCGGCTCGGCGCGCTGCGCGACGGCACCTCCCGGGAGACCGCCGCCTACCGCTTCCCGCCCGCCGCCGCCCCGGCCGCCCGCCTCGGCGACGCCGGACCGCTCCGCGACCACCTGGACCAGGGCATCCGGCCCGCCGAGGGCGTCGAGGCGCTGCTGCGGCTGCTCACCGCCGGTCTCGGCCCGCAGGTCGCGGTGGTCGCCAAGGACCTGGACGCGGTGTTCGCCGACATCCGCGCCCACCGGATCGGCGCCCCCGGGCCGCAGGACGCCCCGGACACCGGGCGGCCGGACGGCGCGCTCCACCCGCGCCCCGGCCTGCTCACCGCGTACGCCGAGCCACGGGACGACACCGAGGCCGGGCTCGCCGAGCTGTGGGCGGACCTGCTCGGCCTGGAGCGGGTCGGCGTGCACGACGAGTTCTTCGAGCTCGGCGGCCACTCGCTGCTCGGCCTGCAACTGGCGGCCCGGGTCCGCCGCCGGTTCGGCGTCGACCTGCCGCTGAACACCCTGTTCGAGGCGCTCACGGTGGCGGAGCAGGCCGCCGCCCTCCGCCGCCGCCTCGGCACCCCGGCCACCGGTACCCCGACGACCGGCACCCCGGCCCACCCCCGACGACCGACGGCACACAGAAGCGGAGCACAGCACATGTCTGACATCCACACGGTCGGCGTGGTCGGCGCCGGCGTCATGGGCACCGGCCTGGCGCAGGCGCTCGCCCGGACCGGCCACCGGGTCCTGCTGGTCGACCGGACGCCGGAGATCCTCGCCGCCGCCGAGCGGACGGTCCGTCAGGGTCTGCGCTTCGCCGGGTTGCTGGGCGACCGGGGCCCGCGGGAGGACCAGCGGACCGTCCTGGAGCGGATCACCTCCAGCACCGACTACGAGGGCTTCGACGACGTCGACTTCGTGATCGAGAACATCACCGAGGACTGGGGCCTGAAGAAGGGCGTCTACCAGCGGCTGGACGCGATCTGCCCGGAGCGCACCGTGTTCGCCGCCAACACCTCGGTCATCCCGATCACCCGGATCGGCGCGGCCACCTCCCGCCCGGCCAACGTCCTCGGCATGCACTTCATGAACCCGGTGCCGCTCAAGCCCACGGTGGAAGTGATCCGCGGCCACCACACCTCCGCCGCGACGCTGGACGCCGCCCGCACCCTGCTCGCCCAACTCGGCAAGGAGGGAATCCTGGTGGAGGACTCGCCGGGCTTCGTCAGCAACCGGGTCCTGATGCTCACCGTGAACGAGGCCGTCTACCTGGTCCACGAGGGGGTGGCCGCCGCCCAGGAGGTCGACCGGATCTTCAAGACCTGCTTCGGCCACACCATGGGCCCGCTGGAGACCGCCGACCTGATCGGCCTGGACACCATCCTGCAGTCCGTCGAGGGCCTGTACGCCGCGTTCAGCGACAGCAAGTACCGGCCGTGCCCGCTGCTGGTGCGGATGGTCGACGCCGGACTGCTCGGCCGCAAGAGCGGCCAGGGCTTCTACAGCTACGCCACCGCGCTGCGCTGAGCCCCCGCCGCCCCGCACCCGGGCCCCTGCCCGCGCCCCCGCCCCCGCCCCCGCCCCGTTCCCGAGCCGCCACCGGCCCGACCGGGAAGCCCGAACCGAGCAGCCCGAACCGAGAAGCCCGACCGAGAAGAAGGAACCGCACACCATGACGACGGCCGACCACAAGCCGCAGATCCTCGCCTTCCTCGCCCAGTTCTTCGGCGAGCACCGGCTCGCCGACGACGAGGACATCTTCGCCTCCGGGTTCGTGAACTCGCTCTTCATCATGCAGCTGGTGCTGTTCGTCGAGGGCGAGTTCGGCATCACCGTGGAGGACGAGGACCTGGAACTGGCCAACTTCCGCACGGTGGACGCCCTCGACGCGCTCGTCACCCGCAAGCGGGCCGCCGTGGGCGCCGCCGCGCCGCGCGCCTGACCCGCCGGACCGGAGAGGAGGCAGGAGAGGGACAGATGGCCATCCGAGTGCAACTGACCCCGGGCCAGGCCGCGGCGCGGGAGGAGTACGAGTCCTTCGTCCGGGAGGCCGTGGCCCCCCGCGCGGACGACTGGGACCGCGCCGAGCGGCTCCCCGAGGAGTTCCTGAAGGACTTCGCGGCCCGCGGCCTGCTGGGCGCCGCCGTCCCGGCCGACTACGGCGGCACCGGACTCGACCCGATCACCTTCGGGCTGCTCAACGAGGAACTCGGCCGCGGCTGCTCGTCCGTGCGCAGCCTGGTCACCGTGCACGGCATGGCCTCGTACGCGGTCGCCCGCTGGGGGAGCCGGGCCCAACGCGCCCACTGGCTGCCGAAGTTCGCCACCGGCGAGGCGATCGGCGCGTTCGCGCTCACCGAGCCGGGCGCCGGCAGCGACGTCAAGGGCCTGCGGACGGCCGCCCGGCGCACCGCCGACGGCTACCTGCTGACCGGCGAGAAGCGCTGGACCACCTTCGGCGCCCGCGCCGACGTGTACCTGCTGTTCGCCCGCCTGGACGGTCGGGAGGCGGCCTTCCTGGTGCCCCGCGACGCCCCCGGGCTGACCGTCCGGCCGGTCACCGGCGTGCTCGGCACCAGGGCCTCGATGCTCGCCGAACTCAGCCTGACGGACTGCCCGGTGCCGGACGGCGCGCTGCTCGGCCGCCCCGGCTTCGGGCTGAGCGCCGTCGCCGCCAGCGCCCTCGAACTCGGCCGCTACAGCGTCGCCTGGGGCTGCGTCGGCCTCACCCAGGCGTGCCTGGACGCCTCCCTGGACTACGCCGACCGGCGCGAGACCTTCGGCGTCCGGCTCCGCGACCACCAGCTGGTGCAGCGGATGCTCGCCGACATGGCCACCGGCGCCGCCGCCGCCCGGCTGCTCTGCCAGCAGGCCGGCTGGCTGCGCCAGGACCGCTCCACCGACAGCCTGCACGCCACCTGGCTCGCCAAGTACCACGCCTCCCGCACCGCGTTCCGGTCCGCCTCCGACGCCGTCCAGGTGCACGGCGCGCACGGTTGCGGCGACGCCTACCCGGTGCAGCGCTACCTGCGGGACGCCAAGGTGATGGAGATCATCGAGGGCAGCACCGAACTCCAGCAGACCACCATCGCCGAGTCCGCCTACCACTCCCGCCCGCGCACCGCCCCCACCGCCACCTCCGGCCCCACTCCCACCTCCGGCCCCACTCCCACCGAAAGGGTGACGGCATGACCACCCAGGGCACCGCCGACCCGCAGGAAGGCACCGCCGGCGAGCGGCCCGCCAAGACCGTCAAGTGCGTGGTCTGGGACCTCGACCACACCCTCTGGGACGGCATCCTGCTGGAGGACGGCGAGGCGCCGCTGCGCCCCGGACTGCGCGAGGTCATCGTCGAGCTCGACCGCCGCGGCATCCTGCACTCCGTCGCCAGCCGCAACGACCACGACGCCGCCACCGCCGCGCTGCGCCGGCACGGCCTGCTCGACTACTTCCTCTACCCGCAGATCAACTGGAACGCGAAGTCCTCGTCGATCCGCTCCATCGCCGCCTCGCTCAACCTCGGCCTGGATGCCTTCGCCTTCGTCGACGACGACGCCTTCGAGCGCGGCGAGGTCGCCTTCGAAATCCCCGAACTGCTGTGCGTCGACGCGGTGGACGCCGCGGGCCTCGCCGACCGGCCGGAGTTCTCGCCCCGGTTCGTCACCGAGGACTCCGCCCGCCGCCGCGAGATGTACCTCGCGGACCAGGAACGCACCCGGGTCGAGCAGGAGTTCACCGGCCCGCAGGAGTCCTTCCTCGCCACCCTCGGCATGACGCTCACCGTCCTGCCCGCCCAGGAGGAGGACCTGCGCCGCGCCGAGGAGCTGACCGTCCGCACCCACCAGCTCAACACCACCGGCTACACCTACTCGTACGAGGAGCTCGACGCCTTCCGCCGCTCCGACACCCACGAACTGCTGGTCGCCCGGCTGGAGGACCGGCACGGCCCGTACGGCACCATCGGCCTGGTGCTGCTGGCCGAGGACCCGGGCGCCTGGACGGTCAAGCTGCTGCTGATGTCCTGCCGGGTGATGTCCCGGGGCGTCGGCGGCGTGATCATCAACCTGCTGCGCCGCCGCGCCCGGGCGGCGGGCGTCCGGCTGCTGGCCGAGTACCTGCCCAACGGGCGCAACCGGATGATGCTGATCACCTACAAGTTCACCGGGTTCCGGCAGCTCACCGGCGACGACGGACTGGCGCTGTTCGAGGCCGACCTGACCGACGTCCCCGGCGACCCGCAGTACCTGACCGTGCAGGCGCCGTCCCTCCAGCCGCCGTCCGCCGAGCCGCCGTCCGGGGAACCGCCGTCCGGGGAGGACGCGTCCGGGGAGGGCCCGCGGTGAGCGCGTCCGGCGGGCCGTGGGTGGTCAGGACCGCGCCCCACCCCGGTGCCCGGCTCCGGCTGGTCTGCTTCGCCTACGCCGGGGGCGGCAGCTCGGCGTTCGCCGAGTGGCCGCGCGGCCTGCCGGACGACGTCGAGGTGTGCGCCGTCCGGCTGCCCGGCCGCGAGTCGCGGATCTTCCAGTCGGCCTACACCGACGTCGAGGACCTGCTGCCCGACCTCACCGAGGCGCTGGCCGAGCACTGCCGGCCCCCGTTCGCCCTGTTCGGGCACAGCATGGGCGCGCTGATCGCGTTCGCCCTCACCCGCCGGCTGCGCGCCCTCGGCGCGCCCGCCCCCGAGCACCTGGTGGTCTCCGGCCGCCGCGCCCCGCAGCTCGCCCACAACCGGCCGCTGATCCACCACCTCCCGGAGGAGCAGTTCCTGGCCCGGCTGCGCGAACTCGGCGGCACCCCCGACGCCCTGCTCGCCGACGCCCGGGTGATGCGCCTGGTCCTGCCCGGGCTGCGGGCCGACTTCCAGCTCAACGACTCCTACACCCACCGCCCGCAGGAGCCGCTGCCCGTCCCGATCACCGCCTTCGGCGGCCGCGCCGACCCGGACGTCGACGCCGCGGGCCTGGCCGCCTGGGCCCGGCAGAGCACCGGCGCCTTCACCCTGCGGATGTTCGACGGCGGGCACTTCTTCCTGCACACCGCCCAGGCGGAGGTCCTGGCCGAACTCTCCCGGCTGCTGCGCCGCCCGGCCGACCGCGGCGCCGGAGCGCTCACCCCGTGACCGCGCCCCGACCCGACCACCGGCCGCCCGACCACCGGCCGCCGGGGCACTGGCCGCCCGACCACCGGCCGCCCGGGCACTGGCCGCCGGGCCCCGCCGCGCCCGTCCTCGCCCCCGGCGAGGTGCACGTCTGGCGGGTCCGCCTCGACCTGCCCGCGCCCGCCGTGCGCCGGTACGCGGACCTGCTCGACGCCGGGGAGCGGGCCCGGGCCGCCGGCTGCCGGCTGCCGCTCGAACGCGCCCGCCACGTCACCGCGCACGGCGCGCTGCGCACCGTCCTGGCCCGCTACACCGGACAGGCCCCCGCCGACCTCCGGCTGCACCGCACCGCCCGCGGCCGCCCCCGCCTCGCCCCGGCCCCCGGTACGGACGCCGCCCCGGCCCCCGGCACGGACACCGGCGCGGCGCCCGGCCCGGCGGGGCTCGACTTCAACCTCTCGCACTCCGGTGGCCTCGCGCTGATCGCCGTCACCCGCACCGGCACCGTCGGCGTCGACCTGGAACTGGTCCGCACCGACCTCGACCACCGGGCGATGGCCGCCCGCTTCCTCGACCCGGCCGACGCCCGGCTGATCGCCGCGCTGCCGCCGGCCGCCGGACGGCACGCCTTCTTCACCCGCTGGACCTGGCGGGAGGCGTACGCCAAGGCCGCCGACGTGCCCGTCCCGCGCCGGCTCAGCACCGGCGCACAGGACCCGACGACGATCACCGTCGGTCGGTGGAAACTGAGCAACCTCCCACTGGACAAAGGATATTGTGCGACCGTCGCGGCTTTCGAGCCCTGCGCGCCGGCGCACCGCTGGACCTTGACGCAGGACCGGGCCCGCCGGACGACGCCCATCCGTTCCGCCTGACGAGAACGCGGACGAAAGGAACCGGACCGCATGCCTGACCTGTCCAGCCTCTGGTGGTTCTTCACGGCCTCCCTGGTGCTCCTGCTGATCCCCGGGCCGTCGGTGCTGTACGTCACCGGTCGCACGCTCGACCAGGGGCGCCGGGCCGGCCTGCTGTCCACCCTGGGCCTGGCCTGCGGGGACCTCGTCCAGGTGGTCGCCGCCGTGGTCGGCCTGTCCGCCCTGGTGGCCTCCTCCCAGACGGCCTTCGACGTGGTCAAGTACGCGGGCGCCGGCTACCTGGTCTGGCTCGGCGTCAAGCGCCTGCGCACCCCCGACCCGGACCCGTCCGAGGAGCGGCCCGCGGAGGCGCCCGCCCGCTCGCCGCGGATCTTCTCCGACGGCCTGGTCGTCAACGCGCTCAACCCGAAGAGCACCCTGTTCTTCCTCGCCTTCCTCCCGTCCTTCATCCACAGCGGACACGGGGCGGTCTGGTCCCAGACCCTGGTCTTCGGACTGGTCTTCGTCCTGGTCGGCGTCTGCACCAACGCCGGCTGGGCGCTGCTCAGTTCACTCCTGCGCCAACGCGCCCGGCAGAGCCGCGGCTTCCTCCGCGCGGAGCGGTACATCGTCGCCGGCGTCTTCCTCGTCCTCGCCGCCGCCACCCTGGCGACCGGCCTCACCGGCGGCTGAGCCGCCACGGAGCCGACATGACCGACACCCCCGCCGCCCCGCCCGCGCCCGGCGCCGTCCCGCCCGCGCTAGCCGAGCACCGGCTGCACGCGAACGAGAACCCCTACCCGCCGCTGCCCGGCGTCCTGGAACGGGCCACCGCCGCCCTGCGGACCCTCAACCAGTACCCGGACCCGACCGCCGCCCGGCTGACCGCCGCCCTCGCCGCGCACCTGCGCGTCCCGCCCGCGCACCTGGTGATCGGCCCCGGCTCGGTCGGCGTGCTGTTCCAACTGGTCCGCTCCGCCGCCGGGCCCGGGGACGAAGTCCTGTACGCCTGGCGCTCGTTCGAGGCGTACCCGGAGGCGACCGCACTCGCCGGGGCCACCCCGGTCGCCGTCCCGCTGGCCGCGGGCGAGGTCCACGACCTCGCCGCGATGGCCGCCGCCGTCACCCCGCGCACCAGGGTCGTCCTGCTCTGCAACCCGAACAACCCGACCGGCACCGCCGTCCCGCCCGCCGACCTGGTGACGTTCCTCGACGCCGTCCCCGCCGACACCCTGGTCGTGCTGGACGAGGCCTACCGCGAGTTCGCCCCCGACGGCACCCCCGACGGCGTCGACCTCCACCGCACCCGCCCGAACCTGGCCGTGCTCCGCACCTTCTCCAAGGCGTACGGCCTGGCCGGGCTCCGGGTCGGCTACGCCGTCGCCCACGAGGCCGTCGCCGCCGCGGCCCGGGCCGTGGCCCTCCCGTTCGGCGTCAGCCGGATCGCCCAGGACGCCGCCGTCGAATCCCTCGCCGCCGGCCCCCACCTGCGCCGGCGGGTCGACGCCCTGGTCGCCGAACGCGCCCGGGTCCAGGCCCGGCTGCGGGCCCAGGGCTGGCCGCCGGCCGACTCGCACGCCAACTTCGTCTGGCTCCGGCTGGACGACCGCACCACCGCGTTCGCGGCGGCCTGCACCGCCGCCGGAGTCACCGTCAAAGCCTTCCCCGGCGAGGGCGTCCGCCTCACCATCGGCACCCCCGAGGCCAACGACACTGCCCTCGCCGTCACCGCCGCCTGGCGCGCCTCCGCCGGACAGGATTACCGGCAAGGGGAATTGACCGAACGTCAGACGAGGACGGAGACCGCGCACCCTTGACCGCCCGGACCAACCGGACCGCCCGGACCAACCGGACCGGGCCGCAGTGCCCGCCGCTGGCCGCGCGGTTGCACGCCCTGCTCGCCCGGGACGGTGCCGTCGCCGACCTGCGCCGCTACTACGGGATCGGGCTGCCGCCCGGTGCCGCGCCGTACACCGGCGGCCGGTTCGAGCGGCTGGCCGGTGGCGGGGAGCGCCCGGGCAGCGCCGACCGGTTCACCGCGGACGACCTGATCGCCGTGCAGACCCTGTCGGTGATCGTGCCCGCCCGCGTCGCCCTGGACCTGCTGGAAGGCCCGCTGGGGGAGGACCTGCACGCCCTGCTGCGCGCCGTGCCGGTCGGTCTCGACCTGGCCGACGCCGACCCCGGGCACGTCGCCGACGACGCGCCCGCCGCCCGGGCCTGGCGGCGGCTGTACCGCGAGCCCGGCGTCGGCTGGGTCCTCGCCGGGAAGCTGCTGGCCCGCAAGCGCCCCCGGCTGCTGCCGGTCTACGACCGGGTGGTGCGCTGCGCGCTGGACCGGCCCGACCGGTTCTGGTCGCCGCTGCACGCCGCCCTGCGCGCGGACGGCGGCGCGCTGGCGCACCGGCTGGCGGAACTGCACGCCGCCGCCGACCTGCCGACGGCGGTGAGCGCGCTGCGGGTGTGCGACGTCGTGGTTTGGACGGGCCACCGCGCCGACGGCCACCCCTGCCCCTACTGACCGCGCCGCACGCCGCATGCCTCCGACGCTTCCGGTCCGCCTCCGGTCCGCCCCCGGTCCGCCCCCGGCCCGGTCGCCGGGGCGCGCGGCGGTCAGCGCAGTTGCGCGGGGGACTCGGCGTCCCGGGCGAGCAGCCGGGGTGTGCCGCTGCCGTCGGCGGGGACGGTCCAGGTGTCGGCGCCGGTGCCGTGGTCGTGCGGGAGGCCGTAGGCCACGGTGGTGCCGTCGAGCCAGGCCGCCTGGTCGTCGACACTGCGGGTCTCGGCGAGGGGGGTCTCGGTGCCGTCGGCGAGGAGCAGGACGGTCAGCCGCCAGGTCTGGTCGGGGAGCATCTTCTTGTAGGCGATCCGGGTGCCGTCCGGGGACAGGGACGGGCACTCGACGTTGTCCTTGAGGACCTGGAGGTCGCGCCGGGCGAAGTCGCCGCGGACCAGCGAGCGGTGGCCGCCGGCGGACAGGGTGGCGTAGAAGGTGTTGTCGTCGGTGGTGAAGGTGACGCCCCAGACGTTGGCGTCGGCGGGCAGCGGGCGGCCCTCCTCGGTGAAGCTCTCCAGGGTGCCGACCAGGGTGCCGGTGCGGGTGTCGAGGATGCCGGAGCGGGTGGAGAAGCGCCCGCCGTTGTAGGAGTCGCCCGCGACGAAGACCGTCCAGGCGACCATCCGGCCCGAAGGCGAGACCCGGGCCCGGCTGGGGGTGCCGTTCAGCGGGATGCTGCGCAGCTGGTCCAGGTTCCGGTCCAGGACGGTGAGTTGGTAGGAGCCGGGACTCTCCCGCAGGCACACGCCGGTGCCCGACGCGGCGTACACCCGGGCGCAGTGCAGGTCGGTGCCGGAGCGGGTGCCGTCGGGGTGCTGGAGGGCGAGGGTGCCGCTGGTGGTGTCGCGCAGCAGCAGGCCGGGTCCGTCGAGGGTCACCGCGCGGCGGTCCCCGGCCGGGGCCGGGTGGGCGCGCAGCACGGTGTAGCCGACGGCGACGGCGGCGAGCAGCACGGTGGCGGCGAGGGCGGTCAGGACGCGCCACTTCATCGGGTGGTTCCTTTGAGCAGGGGAGCGGCGGCGGCCATGGCCGCGACGGCGGCCGCGGCGGCGGCCAGACAGGCGGTGGTGCTGCCCAGGTGTTGCCAGGCCAGGCCGAACAGCAGGGAGGAGACCAGGTAGGCCAGGGCCTGGCAGGTCTGGACGAGGGCCAGGCCGGTGGTGCGCAGCTCGGGGGCGGTGAGCGGACCGGCCAGCGCCATCAGGACGCCGTCGGTGGCGGCGTAGAAGGCGCCGTACAGCAGCAGGACGGCCCAGAGCGGGCCGCGCCCGGTGGCCAGCAGGAGGTAGACGGCGAGCAGCGCGCCGTAGCCGCCGAGGGCGACCGGGCGGCGGCCGATCCGGTCGGCGAGCCGGCCCAGCGGCGGGGCGAGCACCAGGTAGGCGCAGGCGGTGCCGACGGCCAGCAGCGGGAAGGTGGTCAGCGGCAGGTCGTCGCGGTGCTGGAGGAGCAGGTAGACGAAGCCGTCGCCGACGGTGGCCAGGCCGAGCAGCGCGGCGCCCGCGCAGACGGCCCGCAG
The DNA here is from genome assembly GCF_948472415.1 of Kitasatospora fiedleri. Classification (NCBI taxonomy): domain Bacteria; kingdom Bacillati; phylum Actinomycetota; class Actinomycetes; order Kitasatosporales; family Streptomycetaceae; genus Kitasatospora; species Kitasatospora fiedleri. Next base: position 6,088,665 of record NZ_OX419519.1, read on the forward strand.
CGGTCCGGCCTTCAGCAGGGCGAGGGCGGCGCGCGGGGAGACGGCGCCGGGCGGCAGCGGCTGCTCGCGGTCGCGGACGAACAGGGCGAGCAGCAGCACGCCGAGCAGGGCGAAGCACAGGCTGGTGACGAAGACGGCGTCCCAGGAGCGGCCCGCCCCGCCGGCCAGCGCGAGCACGCCGAGGGCCACGATCGGCCCGGCGAACGCGCCGAGGCTGTCGAGGGCGCGGTGCGCGCCGAAGGCCCGGCCGAGCTGCTCGCGGGGCGCGGAGAGGGTGATGAGCGCGTCGCGCGGGGCGGTGCGCAGGCCCTTGCCGGTGCGGTCGGCGGCCAGCACGGCGCCGACCGCCGCGGGCGCGGCGGGGGTCAGCAGCAGCCCGACCTTGGCGAGCGCGGACAGGCCGTAGCCGACGGCGGCGACGAGCTTGCGCCGGCGGAGCCGGTCGGCGAGGTAGCCGCCGGCGAGGCGGGTGAGCGCGGTGGCGCCGGTGTAGAGGCCGTCGAAGGCGCCGTACTGGGCGACGCCGAGGTGCAGGCCGAGGACCAGGTAGGCGGGCAGGACGGCGGTGACCATCTCGGAGGAGACGTCGGTGACCAGGCTGACCAGGCCGAGCGCCAGGACGTTCCCGGTCAGCACGCGGCGGGCCGGGGCCCCCTTGAGGGAGGCCCCGGGGCGGGTGTCGGTGAGGTACATCAGCTGAGCGTGAGGTCGTCGAACCAGGTGATGTTGGGGTCGCCGGGGTGGTTGTCGTCGTGGCTGACCAGCTGCACGGTGTACGAGTGGCCGGGGGTGAGCTTGTCGGTGACCTGCTGCCAGGAGCCGTTGGCGGTGCAGGTCTTGGGCAGCGGGGTGCTGGTGCTGCCGCTGGTGTTGTGCTTGACGACGACGGTCGCCCAGGCGTACGCCACGGTGTCCTTGCAGTCGCCCTTCCACCAGAGGGTGAGCTTGGTGACGCCGGGCGGCGCGGTGAAGGTCTGGGTGAGGACGGAGTCGCCGTCGGTGGGCGAGGTGGAGCCCACCGCGGCGGCGTAGGCGCCGGAGTGCGGGGCGGCGGCGATCGCGGTGGTGCCGGTGCGGGTCCAGCCGGTGAACGTGCCGTACTCGAAGCCGCCGTTGACCAGGCCCGGGACCGGGGTGGGCGAGGGGCTGGGCGAGGCCGGGCCGGTGGGGGAGGGTGTGGCGGTGGGCGGCGGCGAGGTGGTCCACACGTCGGTGATCGGGGTCGCGCCGGCGGCGGAGCCCAGCGGGGCGAGGCCGTAGGCGTCCTCCAGCGTCCGCAGCACGCTGTAGTGGTTGATCTGTTCGGCGTAGGCGCCGGGCCGGACCTTCTCGCCGACCATGACGGTGGCGATCTGGTTGACCGAGCTGAAGTTGTCCTCGTCGAAGGTGGCGATCAGCAGGCTGTTGTGGGTCTTGGCCCACTGCGCGTAGCCGTCGAGGTTGTTCTTCAGCCAGGTGTCCCCGGTGCCGACGGCGCAGTCGTGCATGTCGTTGCACATGTCGGGGGTCACGAAGGAGACGGTGGGCAGCTTGCCGTAGTCGGTCGGGAAGGTGCTGAACGGGACGCTGTTGGCGCCGGGCACGTTGTCGAAGTCGACCCACGGCGCGTGCTTGCGCTGGTAGGTGCCGCTGGAGCAGCCGGTGTAGCCGGTCGAGGGGAGCGCCTCGGAGTAGCCCTTGAACGTGTACCCGGCGGAGAGCAGCTGGCTGCCTAGGTTGGCCGTCCCGGTGAAGTTCTTCGGGCAGGAGTCGTCGGTGACGCCCTGCTGGGAGCCGGAGAACAGGGCGAGGTAGTTCGGCTGGCTGGGGTGGGTGACCCCGTAGGACTGGGTGAAGCTCGCGCCCTGCGCGGCCAGGGAGTTGACGTACGGCGCGTTGGCGCTGCCGATGATCGTCGAGTAGTCCTTGTTCTCGAACAGCACGATCACGACGTGGTCCGGGCGGGGTACGGCCGCGGCGGCGGAGGCGGTCGTGGTGCCGGAGAACCCGGTGTCCACGGCCAGTACCGAGCCGACGAGAGCGAGCGCCCCCGCGAGGAGGGAGGCGATCACCGGCTTCCTGATCATTGTGGTCGTCCTTCTTCGGGCGGACGCTCGCGGCGGAGCCGTCCGGGGAACAGGGAGGACCCGGCGGCCGGGGAGGGGACCGGCCGACGGCGGGCGATGCATCATGGCAGGCGGCTGTCTGCACATGTCAATGCTGTTCACCGACTGTCCGCCAACTCGTCGGACAACGGCCGGTTCCGAGCCATCGGGACCGCCACCGCCATCGTTCCCGCCGCCGGACGGCGGTCCACTGCGGGCCTGATCGTGGCCCGGCTGCCGACGGGGCTACGGGGCCTTGACGTCCGACTGCCGGCCGCTCTTCAGCAGGCAGTCCCGGAACTCGTACCAGGGCGCGGTGCCGGTCCAGCGCAGGAAGCCGGTGTCGCCGGTGCCGGCCGTCGCGTTGATGAAGCGGCAGCCGTCGTAGAGCAGCTTGCCCGCGGTGGTCGCGGTCGGCGCGACCACCTGGTGCGCGCCCATCAGGGCGCAGTCCTGGTAGCGGACCATCGGCCCGCGCGAGGGGTTGACGGTGTCGAAGCGGTACACGTGGGTGACGGCGGACGGGGCCCAGCTCTGGAAGGAGTTGGCGGTGTCGTCGCAGGAGACGAAGGTGATGGTGCCCTTGTACCAGGCGGAGTCGATCAACTTGTGTCCGGCGCCGCGCAGTTCGAACCGGATGCCCTGGACCAGCAGCCGCATGGCCGAGTCGGCCCGGGTGGCGGCCTGCGCGCCGAGCTGGAAGACCGTGCCGGTGGAGGCGGCGTCGGTGATGATGTACGAGCCGCCGATGAAGTTCATCGACCCGCCGCGCTCGTTGCGCACGAACACGCCGGACTTGAACTCGGCCTTGCAGTCCCGGAACCAGTAGTTCAGGAACTGGTCCTGCTGCGAGACGGCCGGGGTCATGCCGATCACCAGGAAGGCGTCGGCGTAGGACCCGCCGATCTGGCAGTGGTCCCAGCCCATCTCGCTGTTCAGGTTGGCGGTGGCGGGGCCGTCCAGGCCGATGCCGACCTTCCAGCTGCCGCGCCACTCGACGTCGGTGTACCAGGTGTCCTGCACGCCGTACGCGGCCGAGGACCGGGCGAGGTTGAACGTCGCGGTCGGGTCCAGGCTCTCGAAGGTCAGCCCGCTGATCCGGATGTTGCGGTACCGCTGGTCGTTGGTCCACAGCACGGTGTCCCGCGCGGCCGGCGCGTACGTGATCCGGGACAGCCGCTTGCCGTAGCCGACGATCGCGATGCCGTCCACGACCTTCTTGGCGACCTCGCCGCTGACGTTCGGCAGCAGCGAGTCCGGCTGGTTCAGCAGGTAGTTGCCCGGCGGGACGAGCAGCACCTTGGTCGGCGTCGGGCCGCCCACCGGGTTGACCTGCTCGGTGGCCAGCAGCTCGGCCGCCGCCGCCCGGAACGCCGCGTCGCTGGCCGTCCGTCCGGTCGGGTCGGCCCCCTTCGCCAGGACGTCCACCACGT